>DJQB01000010.1 GCA_002439875.1 Bacteroidales bacterium UBA6397 | reverse complement strand
CTCGAAAAGGCCATGGTCCCTGAACTCGAGGCCCTGTACAAGAGCGGTGACTACACCTCCCTCTGCTACGTCCTCAACGGCACCGCCTCTGGTGAAGGCTACTACGGTCGCTACGGCACCTACGGCTCTTACGGCTACTACGGGCACAAGGGCGGCTCCTACTACGGCTCCGACAAGGACGGCAAGTAGGTCAACAGGTTGATAGACAGTCATGTGCATAACCGCAAAACAAGTCCAAAATCAAACCACTAACAATCGCTAATCCTGTGAGCTCGTAGGCCTGATTATTGCTAGAACACGATCCCCGTGGCGAGGGAATTCGAGGTGATGAATGGGATTGTGGAACTGACATAGAACAGTGTGAAAAGTGTTGGGCCCGATTAAAGAGTATATCATCAAATTCACGGACATCGTCTGCGGATGGCCGTTGTTTACACTTCTGATAGGAGGAGGAATATTCCTGTTTATATATTCAAGAGCTTTGCCGCTGAGGAAGTTGGGGATGGCGGTCAGCTCTCTGAAAATGAAGAAGAAAGGTGAGGGACAGGTCAGTTCCTTTCAGGCACTGATGAACACCATCAGCAGCACTGTGGGGATGGGTAATATCGCTGGAGTCGCCATAGCGCTATGTGTCGGTGGACCAGGTGCTATCTTCTGGATGTGGGTCAGCGCTTTGCTTGGAATGGCGACAAAGTTCTTTGAGGGTACACTCGCCATAATGTATAAAGGGAAAGATGACAAGGGAGTGGCACAAGGAGGGCCGATGTTCGTCCTGACCGAAGGACTAGGCAAGAAGATGAGGCCGCTGGCCGTGATGTTCGCATTCTGCGCTCTGTTCAGTGGTCTCCCTGTGATGCAGGCAAACCAACTCTCCGAGTCGTTATATTCAGTGATCCTTGAGCCGTTGGGAGTGCCGGAGTCAAGATGGGTGTTTCTGGTAATCGGCCTTATGATCGGCGGCATAGTGAGTCTCGTCATTTTTGGCGGCATAAAACGCATCACGCAAGTTTCATCGAGGATAGTGCCGCTCATGGTCGGTTTTTATTTTCTGATGGTGCTGGGCATCATGATTGCCTATTATGACCGTCTGCCAGCCGTGTTTGAGTCCATCATCGAAGGAGCTTTCTGCTGGAAAGCTGGTTTCGGGGCTTTAGCCGCTGTGGCTCTGACCGGGGCGAGAAGGGCGATGTTCGTCAACGAGGCCGGAGTCGGGACGGCAGGGATGATGCACGGAGCTTCGATGAACGCTGAACCTGTGCGGGAGGGACTTGTGGCCATGCTTGGGCCAGCGATAGACTCAGGGCTTGTCTGCACCTTGTCCGCCATTCCGATGATCATGGCCGGTCTCTATAACACAGACAGCATTAAGGGACTCACAATCGCGCTGAATTCGTACGACACCTTGATTCCGTTCGCTGGACGCTATCTGCTCGAGTTCGTCGTGGTAATCTTCGCCTTCTCAACGATGTTTTCATATTCCTACTACGGAACCATGTGCACTTCTTACCTCTGGGGCACAAGGCACGCTCAGAAGTACCGCTACTTCTATGTCGCGACAATCGTTATCGCAAGTGTCATCACCCTGGATGTCGCTGTCAGCGTAATGGACCTCGCCTTTGCCCTCATGGCCTTTCCGAACATGATCGCTGTCTTCGCCCTCTCCCCGAAGGTCATGAAAGAGGCTAGACGGTTCTTTGCAATAAACCGTTAAAAACCGGCACTTATGAGAATTGATGTATGAATTTCCAAGCATCGACTACTGGCGAGCCAATGTCTATGACACCTACAAAGAATAGACAACTACAATGAAATCATGATAACAATAAACAACACGAACTTCAGCTCAGAGATAGACCTTGCTGGAATATTGGTCCTTCTGACAAAGGCCGAAATGATAGACATCTGCAAGCGGCTCGACCTCTATGTCAGCCCCAATCTGAAGAAAGAGGAAACCGCCAGAAGACTCGCCCTTGAGTTGCTGGACTCTCCTATCGAAATCCTGTCATCTCTCTGCAAGCAGGAATTGCAGATAGTTGACGAGTTCGTCAAGGGCGGTCCAAACACCTACGTCATCCGCAAATCACGCAAGACCTTGTACAAGCTCCAGAAATATTGCCTTGTCCTGACCTACGAGGACTCCAGCACCCAACAATGGCACATGATCATGCCTGACAGCGTGCGGGAATCTCTCTCCCAAAGCATTCCGTTCTATCTGGATCTGGCCGAACGTGGAGTGAAGCCCCCAACCGCAAAGCAACTCCGCATGATGGCCGCCCTGAACCGTATGATGAACAAAGACTAGTTATATAACCGCAGGGAGGCATCTTTCTGACGAAAGACACCTCCCCTTGGCAGCACGGATGCGGTAAGACACTAGCCGAAGCCAGTCATAGCTACATCCTAAAGTTCCCTATTCTTTCGGACGTAACCTTTGACAAATTCTATCTTCCCATTGCGGAACCTAACATAAGGGTTAGTGGTCAAATTTTGGACCCGCAGGAAATCCCCTTACATTAGCCGGAAAAACGAGAGCAAT
>DJQB01000020.1:13520-16934 GCA_002439875.1 Bacteroidales bacterium UBA6397 | reverse complement strand
TAACGTAAAATATTTATTTACAATTAATTAATCAAACCAATGCCTGGATTAATTGGAAAGAAAATCGGAATGACTTCCGTTTTCGGTGCTGATGGAAAAAATATTCCATGCACCGTCATCGAGGCTGGTCCGTGTGTTGTCACGCAACTGCGTACAGTAGAAAAAGACGGCTATGCCGCTGTACAGCTTGCCTATGACGAAATCAAAGAGATACACGCCAGCGCGCCTCTTATGGGCCACTTTAAAAAGGCAGGAACCACCCCTAAGCGCAAGCTTGTCGAATTTCCGGCGGACTTCCAGGGTGAGCTCAAGCTTGGAGACACCATCTCCGTGACTGATGTCGTTACAGACGATGTGAAGTTCGTGGATGTTGTCGGTACTTCCAAAGGTCGTGGCTTTCAGGGTGTTGTTCACCGTCATCATTTCGCCGGTGTAGGCGGAGCGACCCACGGTCAGCACAACAGACTGCGTAAGCCTGGCTCTCTCGGCGCCTCATCTTGGCCTTCACGTGTGTTCCCTGGAATGCGCATGGGCGGCCACATGGGCAACGAAAGGGTCAAGGTCTTCAACCTCGAGATTGTCAAGGTTATACCTGAGAACAATCTTCTCGTCATTAAGGGTTCCGTTCCCGGAGCCAAGGGTTCTTATCTTGCATTAGAGTTTTAGTTATGGAATTACCAGTATTGAAAATTGACGGATCAGAATCCGGAAAGAAGGTTGTTCTTGACGAGAAGGTGTTCGGTGTGGAGCCGAACGACCATGCAATCTATCTTGATGTTGTCCAGTACCTCGCCAACCAGCGTCAGGGTACCGCCAAGACAAAGGATCGCAGTGAGAACGCGCACTCTACCAAGAAGCTAGGTCGTCAGAAAGGCGGCGGCGGCGCTCGTCACGGTAGCTTGAAGTCCAACATCTTCGTTGGCGGTGGTCGCGTGTTCGGTCCTAAGCCTCGTCTGTACAGATTCAAGCTTAACAAGAAGCTGAAGTCTCTCGCGCGTTGCTCAGCCCTCACCTACAAGGCACAGGAGAACGCTATCGTCCTCGTTGAGCCATTCGCTATGGAAGCCCCTAAGACAAAGGAACTCATGCGCATCCTTGACGCCCTCAAGGCTGGTCAGAGAAAGGTTCTCGTCGTGCTTCCGGAGAATTCAAACAACATTTTCCTTTCATCACGTAACCTCCCTGAGGTAAAGGTCATCACTGTTGACGAAATCAACACCTACACCATCATGAATGCCAATTCAATGGTTCTCGTTGACGGTGTTCAGGATGTCCTCGCAGCCAGGGCCAACCGTTAAAAGCGCAAAGAGATGGGAATTTTAATCAAGCCAATAGTAACCGAGAAGCTCACGGCTCAGACTGAAAAGTACAACCGTTACGGCTTCATCGTTGACAGGGAAGCCAACAAGCTTCAGATAAAGGCCGCTGTAGAGCAGTTCTACAACGTGACTGTCGTGGACGTCAACACCGTGAACTATCACGGAAAGAGAAAGTCCCGCTACAGCAAGGCAGGAATGCTCCGTGGCCGCGCCAATCACTACAAGAAGGCATACGTTACCCTTGCAGGTGATGACAAGATCGATTTCTACAGTAACATTTAAGGAGGGACAAGGCAATGGCAATCAGAAAATTCAAGCCGACTACTCCTGGTACCAGGAACAAGGCTATCAGTGCGTTCGATGAAATCACTGCCAAGAAGCCGTACAAGGCTTTGTTGGAACCTCTTAAGAGCACAGGCGGTAGAAACAACACCGGTCAGATGACCGTTCGTTACCGTGGCGGCGGACACAAGAGGATGTATCGTATCATCGACTTCCTCCGCACCAAGGACAACATCAAGGCTACCGTGAAGACCATCGAGTATGATCCGAACCGTAGCGCCCGCATCGCCCTCGTCGAGTACGAGGATGGCGTGAAGAAGTACATCATCGCTCCTGCCGGAATCAAGGTAGGACAGATCATAGAGTCCGGATCAGGAATCGCTCCTGAGCTCGGCAACTGTCTCCCTCTCGCGGAGATCCCTGTAGGTACGCTCGTCCACAACATCGAGCTTCGTCCTGGTCAGGGCGCCGCGATGGCGCGTTCCGCCGGTACATTCGCGCAGCTTGCCGCCCGTGAGGGCAACTACGCCATCCTCCGTCTGCCTTCCGGTGAGACCAGAATGGTGCTCGTGGCCTGCCGCGCCACTGTCGGGACTGTTTCCAACCCAGATCATAATCTTGAGTCTTACGGAAAGGCCGGCCGCAGCCGCTGGTTCGGTCGCAGGCCGCACAACCGTGGTGTCGTTATGAACCCTGTCGATCACCCTATGGGTGGTGGTGAAGGTCGTGCCTCCGGAGGTCACCCGCGTTCACGCAAAGGACTTCCTGCAAAGGGTTACAAGACACGTAATCCTAAGGCTACTTCCAACAAGTTCATCATCGAGAGAAGAAAGAAGAAGTAATTAAACGGAATTAAACTTTAAGATTATGAGTCGTTCATTAAGAAAAGGTCCATACATCCAGGAAGCCCTGGAAAAGAGAATTCTTGCTATGAATGATGGTAGCAAGAAGAAGGAGGTCGTGAAGACCTGGTCCCGCGCCAGCATGATCTCCCCTGACTTCGTAGGCCACACTGTCGCAGTTCATAATGGAAACAAGTTCATTCCTGTTTACATCACTGAGAACATGGTGGGCCACAAGCTCGGCGAATTCGCGCCGACCAGAACATTCAAAGGCCATTCGGGCAACAATAAGTAGTAATTAAGGAGAATTCATTATGGGAGCTCGTAAAAGATTAATGGCTGAGAAGTTCAAGGAAGCCAAAAAGAATACAGCAGTAGCTAAGTTGAATGATGTTCCTACATCCCCTCGCAAGATGCGTCTCGTCGCTGACACTGTGAGAGGTGTGGAGGTAAATCATGCGATTGACCTTCTTCATTTCTCGAAGAGGCAGCCGTCTATCCGTCTTGAGAAACTTCTCCGCAGCGCCATCGCCAACTGGGAAGCCAAGAACCCGGATCAGAGCAAGGAGCTGGACAACGGCAACGTTTATGTCAAGACGATCATGGTAGGCGAAGGCCGCACTCTCAAGAGAATCCGTCCTTGCCCTCAGGGCCGCGCCGGAAGAATCCGCAAGCGTTCGAACCACGTCACCATCATTCTCGACGTCAAGAAACCAACAACAGTAGAGGAGAACAAGTAATATGGGACAGAAGACAAATCCTATTTCTAACAGAATCGGTATCACCCGTGGTTGGGACTCTAACTGGTGTGGTGGTAACTATGCTGAGAAGATCGCTGAGGATTATGAGATCCGCAAGTATCTGACCAACCGTCTTGCAAAGGCCAGCCTCTCCAAGATTGTCATCGAAAGAACCCTCAAGTTCATCACCGTGACCATTCACGCCGCAAGGCCTGGATTCATCATCGGTAA
>DJQB01000020.1:0-13420 GCA_002439875.1 Bacteroidales bacterium UBA6397 | reverse complement strand
AAGAGGCCTGAGGTTGACGCCCACATCGTTGCTGACAGCATCGCCCGTCAGATCGAGGGACGTGTTTCCTACAGAAGGGCCATCAAGATGGCTATCGCATCAACCATGAGGGTTGGCGCCGAGGGCATCAAGATCCAGATCAGCGGCCGTGTAGGCGGTGCTGAAATGGCCAGAAGCGAGATGTTCAAGGAAGGCCGTACACCTCTGCACACATTCCGTGCGGACATCGACTATGCTCTTGCGGTGGCAAGCACAAAGGTAGGCGCGCTTGGAATCAAGGTGTGGATCTGCAACGGCGAGCGTTACGGCAAGCAGGATCTCACTCCTAACACCGCGGCCGCGGCCAACGCTCAGGGCGGTTCTCGTCCTGCGCGCGGAGATCGTGGCGATCGCAGAGGCGGAGATCGTGGCGACCGTCGCGGCAACCGTGGCGGACGTGGCCGCCGTGGTGGCAACAACGACCGTCAGGCTGAGTAGGAATATTTTCCTATATAAAATATATAGAGTGGCAGGAAAGCAAATTCCGCCACTCTTTTTTTTAATGATTACTTAGAAGCTGTTTTGATTTGNNTTCTTCCCGCTTCTTCAGTCAGATAGCACCGCTATCCTCCTTGGAAGAAGCGGTCGAACCTGAAGTTTTTCACTCTCAAACCTTCAAACAAACAAATCAAAACAGCTTCTTAGATGCCGTTTTGATCAATAGTGCTTCGTATTCTGAAATTTGATTTGATTTTGATAGGAATGAGACTTATGTGATGTTCAGGAATAGAAATATTAACGTAAATTTGCAAAGGTTGTTCAAATTTTAGAATACAATTTAATCACGATAGCACTATGGGTGAATCCAGAAGAAGTTTTTTGAAAAAATCGGCGGCGGGACTGGCATTGTTCACGATTCTGCCACGTAATGTGTTCGGCGCCATGGGCGGTGGCAAGAAATATGTCGCGCCAAGTGACCAACTTACACGTGGAATCATCGGCACGGGAGGAATAGGTATGAGCGGACTTCATTTCGCAAGCGATGACCGCTGCCGTCTTGTCTCTGTCTGTGATGTGGACAAGAACCATCTTGATAATGCCTTGAAGAAAGGAGTGGAGAAGTTCGGAACAAAGCTTCAGGCCTACACGGATTGGAGAGACCTTGTACACGATCCAAATGTGGATATAGTTCACATTGCTACCCCATCTCACTGGCACGGAATCATGGCCGTTGAGGCATGCCGGGCGGGTAAGGACATCTTCTGCGAGAAACCTATGACCAGAACTATAGGCGAAGGCCGGAAGGTCATGGAGGCCGTGAACAAGTACGGAAGAATCTTCCGTCTGGACACATGGTTCCGTTTCAAGGAGACGTTCTACGGTCTTGGAACAACAGTCGAACCTCTTAAGAAACTCGTTCAGAGTGGACTTTTGGGCTGGCCTTTGACGGTCAGAATCTCCGGAGCCACAGGCTTTACATGGAAATTTTATTGGACTGGCAATGAAAACCTTGTGCCTCAGTCTGTTCCTGCCGAACTTGACTACGATATGTGGCTCGGTCCGGCTCCTTATAAGCCATACAACCCCCATCGTGTGCATCAGACATTCCGTGGCTACTGGGACTACGAGTCCGGTGGCCTTGGGGATATGGGTCAGCACTACATCGACCCAGTCCAGTATATTCTTGGAAAGGACGATACCTTCCCGGTGAAAGTCGAGGTGGACGCTCCGCAGCAGCACCCGGACGCAGTGGGAATATGGAGGAGCATCACCTACACCTATGCCGACGGCTGCAAGATCATCCTTGAGGGCGAAGGCTTCGAGAGCAAGGGGAAGGTGCCTTACATCGAGGGACCTAACGGCAAGGTTTACAAAGGGTTCGAGTGCACGATTCCTAACGTGATAGATGTGATCAACTCGCTTCCAGATCCTGAGCCGCGCCACACCGACTTCCTGGAGTGCGTCAAGACCCGTCAGAAGTTCGCGCTGGCCGAGGACAACGGCCATCACAGCTGCACGATCGTCAACATCGGAGCGTGCGCCCTGCGCCTTGGCAGGACACTGCACTTCGATCCGGACAAGCAGCTCTTCATAGGTGATGACGCCGCCAACCAACTCATCAACCAGCCTATGCGTGCCCCTTGGGGTTCAATGATCCTTTAATATGTTCCTGAATATGAAGAAATTAATCTCATCCATACTATTCCTTGCCGTCACTCTTACCCTGAGTGCCCAGGATGCAAGGCAAAGAACCGTTGAAACAGTTGTGGCTGATGTGCTTGCGGCAATGCCGGCTAACAATTCATCGGAGTTCGACATCCAAATGGCGGATCTTGCCGCCGCTGCCCCTTCTTCGGTGGTGGAAACCGCCAAGATGCTTAAACCTGCGGCGGAAGGCGTGCGGAACAATCTTTATGAATATGCCCTCACAGGTCTCGCGAATTATGCTTCGGCCAATCCTGCGTGTGTTGACAAGGTACGCGAAGGATTCGCACAGGCCATAAAGATCACAACTGACACCAACAACAAGGCTCTACTGCTGAACTTGCTCCGCCAGATCGCAAAACCAGCGGATGCCACATTGTTCAAGGAATATGTCAACGATTCTGCACTCGCCTCCACAGCCATAGGCGCACTCGTGGATATTCCCGGCACAGAGGAGTTGATTCTTGATCTCGTGAAGGCGGGCACCGCTGACAGGAAACTGTTGGCCACGGCCGCTGCGGAGAAGGGAATCACTGCCGCCGAGCCTTATATTCAGAAGTGGGTCATTCCGACCGTCCTGAACTCCACGATGCACGACAACGCTTACTTTTCCGCACTTGCGGCCATCGGCTCCGAGTCATCTCTGAATATTCTTAAAGAGAACTCGACTCCTGATTATGCCGCTCTGGCAGTGAGGCTTGCGGATGGCTCAAAGAGTAAGGCTGTGGCGAAAGCCGCCAAGGATCTGATGGCTTCCGAGGTGTCCGCCTACAAATCCGCCGGGGCTCTTGCACAGATGAAAAATGATCCGGCGAAGGCTTTGAAAGTCGTGTCAGCCGCTTTGAAGAGCGATGACATCAAGTACAGGAACTCCGTGATTGACAACGCCACTTTGATTCTTGGCGCGGGAAATCTGGTTCCGCTGTTCACCAAGAATTTCGCGAAGTTGTCTTCTCCGGTCAAGGTTGATCTTCTCAACTGGTTCGGCAACAACAAGATCTCATCTGTGTCCGACATTGTTCTGAATTCCTTCTCCGGAGGTGGTGACGTGGCTTCAGCCGCCATTGCCGCCGCCGGCAAGATCGGAGGTGACAAGGCCGCCAAGGCCCTCGTCGGACAGCTCGGAGGTGAGAACAACGCCGCAGCCATTGCCGCTCTGAAATCATTTAAGGGTGACTACCAGAATGAACTTCTCGCCGCTCTTGACGGCGCTAAGGACAGCAAGACCATTGGTGGCATCCTCGGTCTCGTGATGGCCAGAAGGATGACCGCGGCGACCCCGAAGGTATATTCATTGATAGATTCGGATGATGCCGAGACTTCAATGCTTGCGAGACTTGCGCTTGCTGATATCGTCGGGATTCAGGACATTGACAAGGTTGGCGCTTTGCTTGACAACGCTTCCGTTTCAGATGAATTAGCGTTGCAGAACGCTTTGATAGCCTCTGTGCACACTCTCGCACCTGCTGAGCGGTATGCTAGGGTAAGCGCTCTGATGAAGAAATCGAAGAACTCCACCGCTTACTACCCTGTCCTTGCCGCCACCGGCACTGACGAGGCTGTGAACGATCTGGCCGCTGCTTACGAGGCCGGTGACAAGTCCGCTTTCACTTCATTGTTGAGGATTGACAATTTCAAGGTGGCTCCGGTTCTTGTCAAGATAGCGGGTTCGGACGCGAGCCTTGCGGATGCGGCTGTGAAGAGATATTCTTCTCTTGTCTCTAAGTACGAGACCAATGTTGACAAGAAACGTATTGACTTCGCCAAGGCACTTGATCTCGCCCAGACTCCTGCCGTGAAGAAGTCCATCCTCAAGTCTTTGGCTTCCGTGCCGACGATGAAGGCATTCCTGCTTGCCGGCAAGTATCTGGATGACAGAGATAAAGGCGTCAGACATTCCGCCGCCGAATGTGTCAGGACAATCGCTTCCAAGACCAAGGAGGAGATCAACTATGCTGATTTGAAAACCAACCTTGACAAGGCGGTCGTGATCTTCAAGGCCGCGGGTGGCGCTGATGACGGCTACGCTGTCGATGAGATCGGCAAGATTCTCAGCGAGGCCGAGCCTTCTCCGATCTCACAGTTGACCGATGAGGAGAAGAGGCAGGGATTCGAGATGTTGTTCGACGGCACGAATCTGGACAAGTGGCAGGGTGACTTGGAAGGTTACACTCCTGTCAACGGAACGATCTATGTGTCAGCGAACTACGGCAGCACCGGCAATCTTTATACAAAGAAGGAGTACCGCAATTTTGTCTATCGTTTCGAGTTCTGCTTCCTTCGTGAGGGTGTGAACAACGGTGTGGGTGTCAGGACTCCGATGGGGGTTGACGCGGCCTATGACGGAATGTGCGAGGTCCAGATTCTTGACCACGACGCTCCGATGTACGCCAAACTCCGTGAATATCAGGTGCACGGCTCAGTCTACGGTGTGATCCCGGCCAAGAGAATCGTTCATAAGCCTCTTGGGGAGTGGAGCACCGAGGAAATCCGTGTCGAGGGCGACAACATCAAGGTGACCGTCAACGGTGAGGTCATCGTGGACGGGAACATCCGCAGGGCCTGCAAGGGCCACAACGTGGCTCCGGACGGAAGTAAGAAGAACCCTTACACTGTCGATCACAAGAACCATCCGGGAATGTTCAACCAGAAAGGCTACATCTCGTTCTGCGGCCACGGTGAGGGTCTGAAAATCCGCAATGTCCGCATCCTCGACCTTGGGGACAAGAAATAGTGTTCCGGTTGCTGAGCCTGCCGAAGCGCCCGGAGTGACTGATAATCTAGAATATCACATACAGAAAGAACAGGAAGCCTCTAACCTGAATTTTGCACCTTACCAAAATTCAGAACTGAGGCTTCCTGTTCTTTGTTAATTATTAATTTGCGATTAACGGTTTTACATTCACTTGAGATCAACGGAATGGGTGAGTTTGCCATCAGTGTCGTAGATTCTGACGGTGATGCTTTTGGCGTTCACGGTGATCTCCATCCTTTGCCATTGGTCGTTGGTGATGACTGGGAACTTGGCGTCGGTCGAGCCGACTTCTCTGAAGGTATATTCATGGACATGGCCGCTGAGCATCAGATCAACTCCGGCATCGTTGAGGAGAGGCAGGAACTTCTGCGACATATTCAGATTGCCGTGCCATGCGTCCTTGACCTGCGGAGGAATATGGCTGAACACTATCCGCCTTTCTGCGTTCTTCCAGTCATCGCTCTGCACAACGCCTTTTAGCCATCTGGCCTCCTGGTCGAGGTACGGCTCAGAGCAGAGCCTGCCTTGGTTCTCGATGTCGTTGTCAACCTTGTCCTCACCGCTGTCCATCACAAGGAAGAAGAACTTGCCGTACTTGAAGGTGTAGTAAGGTCCGTGCTCCGGGAAGTCAAAATATTCAGAGAGCCTGAGGGCATCCTTGCCTCTGAACTCGTGGTTGCCCCTTGCCATGAAGAGTGGGGTTTCGTCCGCGAAGAGGTCGCTGGCCGGCTTTAGGTAGTGCCTTACGATCTTGTCGCTGTAGGCAAGATCCGAGGTCATGTCTCCGTTGAAGACAACGAAGTCGAATTCCTTGTTTTTCTTCTTGTTCTCGAACAGCTTGCGTAGAAGTGAATCCTTTGCGTGCACATCGTTGACAACAGCGAACTTAACCTCGTTGTAATCCTCCTTCAGGGTTGTGGCTTTAGGCAGATTGACCTTGTAGGCCGGTGCGCCAGAACCTTTTCCGTAGGCAATGTTGTAGTTGTTATGGTAGTCCTGCACAGCGGTCATCATCACCCTGTAGCGGTAACTTGTGCCTGGCTCCAGTCCGTCAACCGTCACCTTGTGGATTTTACCAATCGGCTTGAGCCCGTGACCACGCATGTCGTGGTACTTCGGCCTGTCGTTGTAGTAGAAATTCTCCTCATTGTCCGGAGCGATCTCCACCCACGCCACAGCGTCCACATCAGTGATCCACATCACCGTGAAGCTGTCCGTGGTGACATTCTGAAGATAAGGTCCGCACACGATTTTCGCGCTGACCGGTCCGTTCTGCGCCCCTGCCAAGAACGGCAGCACCGCCAGAACCGCAATTAAAAGGTACTTTTTAATATTCATAATTCTTGTAGTTTTAATTTATTTCTCGCCCGTGTACATACGGCAGATGCCGAGGGTGAAGGCTTTGTGGGTTACGGTACGGAAGCCGGCTTCGCGCATCATAGTCATAAATTCCTTCTTGCCGGGAAAGACAGCAACGGAGGTGGGGAGGTAGGAGTAGGCGGCCTTGTCTCCGGAGACTTTTCCTCCTATCTTCGGGAGAATGTGGAGAAAATAAAGGTCATAGAACCAACGGATGAACTTGTTTTCTGGACGGGACAGTTCAAGGATCACGAGACGGCCACCGGGTTTGAGGACGCGGAGCATCTCCTTCAGGCCTTTTGGTCTGTCCTCGAAGTTCCTGATTCCGAATGCAATGGTGACTCTGTCGAAGGTGTTGTCGAGGAATCGGAGGTTCTCTCCATCGCCTTCCTCAATGCTTATCATCTCGTTCAGTCCGGCCTTGTCAACTTTCTTGCGCATCACGGCCAGCATGCCTTCCGACAGATCCACTCCGGTGACATGACCGCCGGTCGCTTCGTTAGGCTCGGCTACCGGTTTGTGCGATCTTTTCAACGTCTTGGCGATGGCGATAGAGAAATCTCCCGTCCCGCAGGCCAGATCCAGAACCTGTGCCGGAGCCGGAGCGTCCACAATCTGCTTCAGGGCCCTCCTCCTCCAGATCTTGTCAACATCCAGTGAAAGTATATGATTCAGAGCGTCATAGTCGCCAGCGATGCTGTCGAACATATTCCTTACTTTTGATTTTGTCGGCATATTCCTAGAAAAAAAGAAATCCCACCCCAGTGATGATGGAGAGTAAGAAAGTTGAGATCACGAGCATCGGGAGCATTGGGTCAAGACTGTGGTCGCTTCGAGTCCATACTCCTTGTAAATGCTTGATGTACAGTGGCAATGTGATGATGATTATGAAGTGTCCTGGCGCGAAGTCATAGACCGCGCAGAAAGTGAGCAGCAGGGCCCAGCCCAAAGCGATCAGAATGGTCTGGTATATTCTCGCGCCTTTAATTCCGAGTTTGATGGCCACGGTCACACGATTCGCCGCATCGGTCTTTATGTCCCTTATATTATTGACATTCAGCACACCGACACTGAAGCAGCCGATGGCTGAAGCAGGAAGCAGCATGATCAGTGGCGGCAGCTCCCGATCCGCGACATAGTACCCTCCAAGCACTGACACGAGTCCGAAGAATATGAACACGGACACATCCCCAAGCCCTCTGTACCCATAAGGATTCTTCCCCAAAGTGTACTTCATCGCCCCGAGGATCGCCGCCGCGCCAAGCGCTTCCAGGCAGAGCGACTCGGTTTTGAATATGCTTCCGAAGGAGATCTGAATCATCGCCAAGCCGGAGACGATGCAAAGTCCGATGAATATCCCGATGAGTTTTTTTATGTCATTCACGGACATCTCTCCGCTGCCCAGGGCGTACTGGGGGCCTTGACGTTCGCCGGTGTCAGTCCCATTCAAGGTGTCGCCAAGTTCGTTGGAAAGGTTGGAGAGAATCTGAAGGCAGACCGTTGTCAGGAAGATCAGCGTGGCTGTCCACGGACTGACATCGTCTTTGCCGGAGGCAAGACACACTCCGAGGATCACGCCCGCCAAAGACAGGGGCAATGTCCTTAACCGCATGGATTTTATGCAGGCCTTAAAGCTCATTTCTGATAATTATTCGATTCTGTATAACAAAGATACTCATAATCTCGAAAATATTCATAACTTTACATTCCGTGTCGGAGCAGACCTGTTTTCACCGGTGCCGCGCCGAGACTGGAAAGGTTGAACATTAATATTTATGAATATGAAACGTAATTCATTCATTCTGGCGGCCGTGGCTGCTGTTGCCGCTGTCGCGTGCGGCCCTAAGGTTTCGGACAAGACCACAATCGAAGGCTCTTTCGAGGCAAACGCCCCTGAAGAGGTAAGCATCAAGATTCAGGATCTGGGAATTGACACCACGATCACTGTGACAGACGGCAAGTTCGCTGTGGAACTTCCTGCATCCAAGACCGCTCTGGCTACATTGAGCGGTGATGGTGTCAGAGCCAGATTCATTTCTGATGGAACTCCGTTGACGGTTGTCGTTAAAGAAGACGGATCTGTTGAGATCGCTTCCAAGATCCCTGCTGTTTCCGTCCAGGAAAAATACAAGGCTTACGCTGACGCCATGGCTCAGTTTGAGAAAGACGCCAGGGCCAAACTTGAAGAGCTTGGGGACGAAGCGGATGATTCCGCGAAGGCTGAGGTTTACGATGCTTATGAGTCTTCCGTGGCTGAGTATAACAAGAAGGCTTTCGATGAGAACAAGGACAACATAATCGGTGCCGCTGTGCTGAGCTCATTGCAGCATGACCTTGAGCCGGCTCAGGTGGATTCTATGCTGAACCAGCTCGATCCTGCCCTTGAGGAGACACAGATTGTCTCAAAGATGAGAAAGGCCATTGATGCCAAGAAGAACACCGCTGAAGGCAAGATGTTCACCGATTTCGACGTTGACGGTGTGAAGCTTTCCGACTATGTCGGTAAGGGAAAATACGTCCTCGTTGACTTCTGGGCGTCTTGGTGTGGTCCATGCAAGAGGGAGATTCCCAACATCAAGAAGGTCTACGACAAGTATGTCGGCGATGATTTTGATGTACTCAGCGTGGCCGTCTGGGATCAGCCTCAGGCTTCCGTTGACACAGCCAAGGCTTACGGCGTGAACTGGAACGAGATCATCAACGCCCAGACTGTCCCTACCGGACTTTACGGCATTCAAGGCATTCCTCACATCATTCTCTTCGGTCCGGACGGAACCATCCTCAAGAGGGATCTTCGTGGTGATGACATCGAGAAGGAGGTCGCCAAGTACGTGGCTGCGAAGAAGTAATATGGCGCTTCGGAACGTTCGATGGTCTCTTAATCTCTTATATTCAGTGCTTTGAGCGAAAAGAACCTTTCTGTCAGGGAGAAAATTGCCCTGTTTCCACATTCCCCGGGGGTCTATCGTTACTACGATGCCTCGGGGAAGGTGATTTATGTGGGTAAGGCCAAGGATCTGCACAAGAGGGTGGCACAGTACTTCGTGCCGCCGGAGAGGCTGAACGTGAAGACAAGGATTCTGGTTTCGAAGATCGCCGACGCGCAGTTTTCCGTGGTGGACTCCGAGGCCGACGCCCTGCTTTTGGAGAACAACCTCATCAAGCAGTACAAGCCTCACTACAACATCCTGCTGAAGGATTCCAAGACCTATCCGTGGATCGTTGTCACCAACGATGAGTTCCCGAAGGTCTATCTTACCCGTCGCGTGGACAGGAAGAACGGCACCTATTTCGGGCCGTACAGCTCCGTCTCACACGCCAATTATCTGCTGGAGTTTTTTCGGAAGAACTACCCTCTGCGTTCCTGCAACCTGAAAATCACTGGAGAGGCGATCCTTCGCGGCAAATTCCGCCCGTGTCTGGACTTCCATATCGGCCGCTGCAAGGGCTGCTGCGTCGGCGCGGTCAGCAAGGAGGAATATTCCTCCTACATAACGGAGATCACCCGTCTGCTGAAAGGCGGCGTGAACGAGATAATCCGTGAATATGAGGCCGAGATGAAGCGTGCGGCCTCAGAGCTTCGTTTCGAGGAGGCGCAGGTCTGCAAGAACCGGATCGAGTCGCTGAAGAAGCACTATTCTCATTCGATAATCTCCTCTGCCGCAGACACCTCCTGCGATGTGTTTTCGTTGGTGTTCGACGGCCAGGAGGCGTTCGGGAACTTCCTCCGGGTGCGTGGCGGTTCTGTCATTCAGTCCCTGAATCTGGGCTTCAAGATGAACATCGAGGAGGAACAGGCGTCGGTTCTCAGCACGTTCATTGCTGAAATTGAGTCAAAGTTCGGAGCTTTGGCGAAAGAGGTCATCGTGCCGTTCAAGCCGGATGTTGAGATTGCCGGCATCGAGTTCCGCATCCCCGCGCGAGGCGACAAACTTTCCCTGCTCGAACTGAGCGTCAAGAATGCCAAGGAATATCTTTTCAACTCCATCAAACAGAGGGAGCACACCGATCCTGACGAATATCGCCGCATGGTTCTTGAAGACTTGCGCAAGGCCTTGGGGATGAAGGAACTACCAACCCACATCGAGTGTTTCGACAACTCCAACATCCAAGGGACCAACCCTGTGGCTTCCTGTGTCGTTTTCCGTGACGGAGTCCCGTCCAAGAAGGATTACCGCAAGTTCAAGATCAAGACGGTCATCGGTGCCAACGACTTTGCCTCGATGAAGGAGGTCGTCAACCGTCGCTACTCCAGGATGCTGGAGGAGGCTCCGGACGATCTTCCGCAACTGGTTGTGATTGATGGAGGAGAAGGTCAGCTAGAGTTCGCCCGTCAGGCTCTCGCTGAGTTGGGCCTGATGGATAAACTAATGGTCATCGGCCTTGCAAAACGCATGGAGCTAGTGATTAGGGTGAACGACCCTTATCCGCTGTTCCTTGACCGTAACTCTCAGGCCCTTAAAGTCCTGATGCACATCCGCGACGAGGCGCATCGCTTCGGAATCACCTTCCATCGCAGCCTCAGGAGCAAGGCCCAGATCCAAAGCGCTTTGCGTGAGATTAAGGGCGTTGGAGAGCAAACCGAGAAACGCCTCCTCATGCATTACGGCTCCGTTGCCCGCATCGCTGCTGCCCCCTTGGAAGACCTCTCCAAACTTGTCTCCCCGACCCTCGCTGCTGAGATCCTCAAGTCTCTGAATGACAACTGATGACATATTCAAGAAGTTTTGAGACCCTTTCTCCGAAGACATCCTCTGCGAACAGCTTCCAAGTTTCCGCTCGCTCCTTATTTCAGATATCGCTCGCGGATCCAGACATCCAGAAAGAGGTCATAGACTTGATAGACACCACGGTTGTGGGTGAGCAGCCCCTTGTCAAGCAGCCCTTTGACAGCGGAATTGACTGAACTGGCCGATGTGAGTGAATATTTCCGGACAAAAGATGCTGAGGTGATGTTCTGTACCTTGCGCTCTCTTGAAATGGCGAGCAAGACCTGCTTCTGCTTTTCCGGTAACTGGTAGATTAAATCTTCGTAAGTTTCTGAACTAAAGTCAATAATGTAGTTAATTGCCTCAGCAAGACTGCTCATGTGACATTTTTCTCCTTCTTTGGTTCTCATAAAGAGAGTATTCATGATCTTCTGAAGATAGAAGGTTGTGCCGTCAAACTCGTTGTACAAGGCTGGGACAACATCAACATCTAGATGCTTACCATATTCTTCAAACAGTTTGTCACAGAATTTTGAATATTCCGACATCTCGATTCGTGGAAGGTTGAGGATTGTGGCACTTTGATAGAATGGTCTTGCGGACGATGTGAACAGAGCTCCCATCATCTCTCTCTGCGAGCCGGAAAAAATGAAATTGGCGTTGGTGCAGTACTGGACGTATGTCCTTATGGTGGCTTCAACATTCTTATCGTCATATTTCAGAATCTGCTGGAACTCATCAATAGCAACAAGGCAGGGCTTGCCTGAATCCTGAATGTACTTGAATATTTCATCTAGAGTGACCGCTGGATGCTTGATGTCACCAATCTCGACAGTCCATGACGGAACACCAGCAGCATCATAGGATATCCCCGCCTTGAGTGAAGTCAGGGCACCGATAAACTTTCCCCATGCTTTCTCTCCTCTCGGCTTTAACTGTTCAAGAATAGTCTTCCCCATCTTGTCAGCCATTTCAGCCAACGATCTTGTTGAATACACATCTATAATGAAAGTGAGATTGTTATCCCTTACTTCCTTTTGTGCGAAGCAGTGTCGGATAAGGTCTGTTTTCCCATAACGTCTCGGGGAGATCAGAGCGATGTTGTTGCCGTTGGTCAACAGTTCCACAACATCCCTTGTTTCTTTGACCCTGTCACAAAAATATTTGGCTCCGGCATAGCCGGTCGTGATGAATGGATTTATCATATTCACAATAACTTATACTGCAAATATAGCATTTTATCATTTTATGATAATCATTTTATGATAAAATTTTTTCCTTACTGAGAACAATTGATCTTATCATTGATTACCAGCCATTTATTTGCCACACCTTCAGTCTCAATGAGTGGCGCTTAATTCCTTGAACATCAGCATAAAGCCATCATGTCTTTAGTCGAGTTAACCTAAAGGCATTCATTTAATGCATTGAATATCACTATCTTTCTCGACACACAGTCCTATTATCTTTGCTCCGGAGCCGTCCTCACAGGTGTTGTCATCTGCGAAAATATTGCTATATTAGCATCGTTTTAGGTCGAATGACCAGAAACGTACATATTAGGTGAAAGTGTTTTCGCACTGTCCTTTAACAGAAATCTGACAGTTTCCATGAAAGTAAGGATAAACGACAACACCATTTCATCTGTATTCGCTTGCGTGTACCCTACACTCAACGATACAGGTGTGGGGATTGCTTCTGTTTATTTACTTTCGGGCTTTGTCAGAGCCTCTGTTAAGATAAACGAATCGGCTCCACACTTTCTTTGTTTATAAAACTTAATCAGCATCGGGGGTCGTGCCGAGAAAAGGTTTATTATGGATCTTAAAGTTGGTGATGTCGTGAGGCTCAAATCGCTTGGGCCGAACATGACGGTTTGTTCTTTGTCTGACAAGAACGTAGAATGTGTTTGGTTCTATGAGGGAACGTTTAGGACGGACTCGTTTATTCCTGAAATCCTGTTGAAGGTTGATAAGAAAGAATACGATGAGTAAAGTTGAGCAAGTAAGGCTTCAGATTGAGAATAATAGCATCTGGAGTTGGTGGAAGAATAAGGTTAGAGAGAAAGTCGTGGAGAATTTAATGCCGAATGAATCGCTTCCTCCTGAATCCTTGGTAATACATAGGGCTTCAGTAATAATCTTTGATTATCATGATACTGTGGATAATGGACGGTTAGGTCCTGATAATCGTAATCCGAATGAAGATGATCTTGACCTGTTCACAAGAATTATTATTACAATTCTTTATGAATATGGCCTTGTAGGTGAGTTCGATGACTTCGATAGGCATTACGAAAGAATCAAGCCTGATTTGAAGAAGAGAGTTGAAGAATCCGACAGGTATGAAAAGAGAAACTAAAATCATTAGCGATGAAGAAATATTTAATGTTAACGTGAGTTCGATGAAATTT
>DJQB01000022.1 GCA_002439875.1 Bacteroidales bacterium UBA6397 | reverse complement strand
GAGCTTGTAGACCACGGTCTTGCCGGCATTGGTGACGGCGATGCGGTCGCCTTCGTTGAATTTCGCCTGCTCTTCTGAATCGCCGAGCGGATTGCTCTTGGTGAGTGCTCCCACAGCGGCCTCGATGCGCACGGCATCAGGGTCGGAGAGGAAGCCCTGCATCTCTGTCTTGTTGCAGGCGGCGAGCGCGATGAGCGCAAGGGCCGCCAATGAATATTTCAGTTTCTTCATGGCTTAGTCTGTTTCAAGGGTTTCACCTTCACCGTTACCAGGCTTCCAAGACTCCGCGGTGATGTCACTGCTCATGATGACCTCATCCTTGCCCACGGTTAGTGGGAGGGTGTAGGCCTGGCCGCCCATAAAGGAGAAAGACGATCCGTTTTTCGTCAGCGTGGCAGTGTATGTATATGGTTTGCCGCCACAGACGAAATCCACAGTAAACTTGTCCATTCCCTGCGGTATCACTATGCACTCGAAAGTGGCTACGCAGTTATGGTTCTTGTCTTCAGCCTTCTTCCAGGCAGACTGATAAGCCTGAATTTCACCCGGATCACCGGAACTGTTCAAAGAGCCATAACCAACCTTGGCTTTCGGCTTGAATCCGCTTATCTTCAGTTCACTTATAGGATTATTCTCCGGGACACCGCCATGGTTGAGCTCCGTACCGAGGGTAAGCTGCACCTTGAGAAGGGTGAGGGCATGTCCGAATTTGAATTTAAGTTTGCCGCCTGCAAAATATTTTTCATCTGACGGAGTGATGTCATTGGTCATGCCCTGACCTGCCCAAAGAAGGTCGGAAGCTTTGCTCTCGGCCGTCTGCACGGACTCTACCATGAACTCGAAAATGTCACCTGTCAAGGCCAGAGCAACATCCCGTTTCGGGAGCGGTGGGGCCACAGCAAGGAACTTGAATCCCTTGCCTTTCCCCTCCCAGAGCATCTGACGGGCAGGTTCCCATTCACCGGAGGCGTTCTTGGTGAACTTGGTGTTGGTGTAGGAGTACCTGCTGTTCTCGCTATGGATGAAGAGGTCGAACTCATTGAGGTTCTCCGTGGTGTAGGAGCCTCTGGTCTGAGGGGCTACCTCCGGGGCAACCCTCACGACTGGGTCGAAGGGTGTCTCGCCGGAAGAGCTCTTGCCGCACGAGACGGCAAACGCCGCCAGCAAGGGCACAAGAGCGAAATAACATTTGTTCTTTCTCATTGCTATTATGGATGATGTTGTTAATATTATATCATCTTGTTGTCTGCCACAACACACGCCGCCGGTGTCCACCACCGTCGGCACATATCTTTACAGTCAAGGCAAAGATAGTGACATTACTCACCTAAATCCAACTTTTAAAATGCCAATCGTGTTCCTTTGGCGTGACCTGCCCGAAAAATCGTGTTCCTTTGACGGGAAGAAGTTACTCGATGGGATGCCATGACGGCCTTGGAAGCCTTCGGACACGCTAAACCCCAAAGGCAAAGAGGGCGGCCGCTGATTGCGGTCGCCCTTTTTAGTATATTCAATAACGATTGTTATTTGGATGCTTTGATGCCGAAGAGTACCGCGCGGGTGTTGTTTCCGGCACTGGCTGCGGTGGTGACTTTGACGTCAAGATCTGATGTCAGTTCGATCGGGATGTCGAAGGTGTAGCAGTCTGACTCCGCGACAGAGAACTTAAAGTCACTGTTGCCGGTCACTCCTTCATTGGCCTTAATGTCCAACGTTTTGAGAACCGAACCCATACCAGAGAACTCCAATGTGGTGGCAGCACCTTTCCATGCCAGCGCGTAGAATGACACCTTCTTTGATCCGGCAGGGACAGTGATGGTGAGATCTCCCACCTTACCTTTCGAAGCGCCAATCTTAAGGAACTTAACGTTCTCGGTGCCATTTACCGTGGCAACATTATTATCGTAGGCATTGGCGCCAAGGGAGTACTTCAAGTCGATTGAGTAAGGGTTCTCGCCCGGTTGCGGATCCTCGCCGCCACCGGTCGGAGCAGAGTAAGCAAGGACAACCCCACCTGCCGCCATCTGGGCTGAACCCTTATACTCCCCTCTCTTGCCGGCTACGGTAATCTTTCCACCAACCGTTGGATTGAGGGTCTCAATACCAGACTTGTCAAAGGTAGTGACACGGTAAAGATAAAGAGTGTTGGAATCATCCTTGATTGTGATGCTGACATTGTTGTACTGAGCACTCAAATCAGCAACCTTGGTAATCTCTCCAGTAACGGCATAGACATCATCTCCTACCGAAGCAGCAAGGAAATCTGCAAGAGAAACCTTGTTGTAATGTTTATGAGACTCATAGACACCGCCGGTGGCCATCTGAGGAGTTCCATTGTATGAACTTCTCTTTCCAACAAAAGTGACAATATCACCCTCGGCAAGGCCGAGATCCTCAATGTTGCCTTCGCTAGTCACAGCACGGAAGAGCTTGACGCTGTTAGAGAAATCACCAGAAGAAACAACGATGTCGGCATTATGATATTTTGAAGAAGCCGAGATGCTTGTAATTACTCCCGTCACTCTGTACTGGGTGTCTCCCTCTGCAGCAGCCAGAAATTCAGTTACCGTAGCGTCGATGATCGCACCTTTCTGGGTGAAGCTGTAGCTGACTTCTGATGACGCGTCAGATGTAGACGAGGTGAAATTAATAACACCGGAGCGGTCACCCCCAGCATTTGCCTCCACTCTTACCGTCACATAAGCCGTGTCCGCAGGGTTTGTCTCAAGCTTTGTCGGCTCACCGTTTTTGGAGGTGATTCCAAGAACAGAAATCCAGCTCTGATAAGCCACTGGCACTACAGGGTTCACACCCTTTCCTTTGAATGCAACAACTATCTCAAAACTTTCGCCTTCCATAGAGACATCCTCCCTTGATGCGGTTATCACCTTGGCAAGAGATTTCTTATGCTTGGTAATCGTCACATTCTCGAAGTTCTTGTACGAGCTCCATGTACCTGAGAAATAGACTGAATCGCCGACTTCGAGTTTTGGATACTCCTTCATTGAATCTTTTGTGGAGCTGTAAACCTGGACATCCTCTGCATACGTGCCGTCGTTAATATAGAAAGCTCCGTATTTGGCATAATCGCCAAGTTTTGTGACCACACCTTTGGTGCTATAACTTGCACCTACAGCAGCGGTTTCTTTTATTTCCTTGCACGTCATCTGTACAGGATCAAGGTCGCCCTGTCTGAGGACAAGGTGCTGCTTGCGTCCACCGCAAACTATAGCCACAGCCTGTTCACGGCCACCTGCAAAGGCTCCCGCAGTGAATTTGACAGTCACCTCACCGGCCTTGCCTTCAGTGACATCGGCCTGAACCCAAGAATCCTTGCTTGACTTGATGTCCGCAGCGTCATTGGTAAGATTACCCCACATATCATGAGTGGCTTTCTTACCAGAATTGAAAGTTATGACCTTAGGCCAGTTTTCATCAACCACAAACTTCCAGTCCTCAGTGGCAGTAACCTTAAGGTCTAACGAACCTCCATTTGCCGGAAAGGAAAGGAAAGTCTTGTCAAGTTTGATGTTGTCAAAAGAGCCAACTGTATTATCTTCCTTTTCGCAACTTGTAAAAAGCAGCGAGGAAGCAAGAGCCACGATTGAGAATATATTTATTATTTTCATAATATTAGTCCGGATTACTAGTTAAACATGTACTTGATTCCGACAGAAGCATACCAGCACTGGCCGATCGCAGTGTAAGGAATGAAGGTCTTGACACCGGAAACTACATTCTTTGGAGTGGAGAAAACAGGATAACCCTCAGAGTCTGTCTTCTCGTACTTAAGAATTCGTCCTTCGTTGAGATCAGGGTTCATATACTTGCTTACACCCCAGCTGGAGTTGAAGAGGTTCAGGATGTTCTTGATGTCAACGCTGAGCTGAAGAGTGTTGGCGCTCTTGCCGATGTTGAGTTTGAAATCGTGCTTGTAGCTTACGTCAAGTCTGTGAACCCAAGGAGAGTAGACACTGTAGGCCTCGGCGTATTCGCCCTGATGCCTGCTGAGGTATTTGTCGTTGTGGACATATTCCATGAAGCGGTCACGGTCTCCCTCAGAAGCAAAACGGAACTCACCGTCAGCAACCTGCTTGTCAGTAGGAATATAAAGGGCATCGTAGCTGTAGCCGTCACCGTTCATGTCATTAGCAAGCATGTAAGAGTAGTTGTAGCCTCCTCTCCAAGCCTCGTAGATCAAGCTGTAGTGGTTGCCGCTCTTGTCGTGGTGTGTAGCGGAAGCAACGATACGGTCAGGAGTGACGTACTGTGAGTTGTGGAGCTTGATATTGTTAGGACCGGCGACCGTAGGAACATACGTGAACGCTGACTCTGCGTTCGAACCTGGCATACCGGTGATTTCCTTTGAGGCGGTGTGGGTGTAGGCGGCCATAAGGCTGAGGCTCTCGATAGGACGCATATTCACAGTCACGTTGGCGGAGTAACCGTAGCCCTTGCTTGTGTTCTCAAGAACGAAAGCCTTCGTGTTGTTCCTGAAAGTAGCCGGGAAGACAGGGCGGTTGTCCGCTCCGTTCCATCTTGCGAAACCTTCGACAGGAAGCATGCTCCAGTCAGAAATCGTCACGCCTCTGATCGTCTTGTTGAATATTCCCTCAGCGGTGACAGTGAACGGGAATGAGACAGGAAGTTGGTAATCAACCGCAAGGGATGTCTTCCAAACCTGAGGCATCTTGAACTTGGAGTCAACAGCGGAGATAGATGAAGGGACGGTGCCATCCTCTGGAGAGATTGTCTTCGGATAGCCAAGGGAATAGAGTTTCTCAAGCAGAGCCTGAGTTGTGGCCTTGCCACTCGCATCGGTAACGAGACCACCCTTGAACGCATCCATAGTAAAGCCCTTCTTCTCAGCGTTCTTAGCATTGATCTGGGCCTGATACTGAACCATACCGGAGTTTGTAGGCATGTTCGTGAAGAACACGAGAGGGAGACGGCCCATGAATAGACCGGTACCACCACGGAGAGTAAGGCTCTTGTCATTGAGCACATCCCACTTGAAGCCCACACGTGGAGACACAGTGATTCCGGCTGAAGGCCACTTGCCTGTGTCGATGTGACGGACATTGTTGTCGCTGTCATAGTAGTCAAGACCAAGGATGGCGTTGTTGGTCATCAAGTCGCTGTTGTTGAAGAACAGACCGTCAAGACGCAATCCATAGGTCAGCTTGAAATTCTCTGTAGGATTCCAGTCATCCTGGGCATAGAGTCCAACCTTGCTGAACTGAACGCGGGCGGCTGGATTCTTCTCCCCGTCATAGCCGTAGGTGAGGCAGACAACCTCCGGAGCGGCGCCATTGATGAAGTCATCAACGCTTGAGTAACGATAGTAACCGGTACCGTTTCTCATGTAGGCGTTGTCGGCCATCTGATACTCATAGCTGAGGCCGGCGGTGATCTTGTGGCTGCCTACATAATACGTGACATCATCCTTGATGTTGGCGATCGTGTTGTGGACAGCGTTGTTCCATGTGAACAGTTCATAACCAAGGGACATGTACTGGGTGTTGGTGCCGGTACCGTCCTGGATGTCGATGAACGGGAACTCGCTTGAGTTGGTTCCGCGCACATCGTCTAGCTTAGAGAATGTCGCAAGGAACTGGTTGGAGAGATTGTCGCTGATGCGGCTGTTGAGGTCAACAGACACTGAATGAACGAGATTGTTCATCGAGTACATAGAGTTGGCGAAAGCCATGGAGTAAAGTGAGGTACGCGCGTAGGCGGAACGTGTGCCACCGTCCATTGAGGAGGCATTAGGGCCGAACCATGAAGTATTGTTGGTGTAGTTGTAGCGGACAGCAAGATGGTTCGCGTCATTGATGTTCCAATCGAGACGAGCAAGAACCTTGGCATTGCTCTCGTCTGAAGGGAAATCAGTGAATGAGCCTGTGTCGTAACCATATTTTTCCTTCACATAAGAGGATACTTTCTCCATATCGGCCACGGAAGCGTAAGAAAGGTACTTTGATGCGTTTCCCACGCCATTCTCGGAAGCTCTCCAACGTACCGCGACAGACGGGGTCTTGGAATATTCAGCGTTCACAAAGAAGAAGAGTTTGTTCTTTATGATCGGACCACCGAGAGTAAAACCGTAGGTTGTGTTACGATCCTTGTCGCGGGCACCCGCAATCTCGGTCCCGTCGACAGTGTTTCCACGCATATTCTCATTGCGGTGGTAAACGTAAGCTGATCCCTTGAATGTGTTGGTTCCGGACTTGGTGATGGCGTTCACACCTCCTCCGATGAAGTCTGTCTGACGCACGTCGTAAGGAGAAATCACAACCTGAAGTTCCTCGATGGCGTCAATGGAGATAGGAGAGCCGCCTCCTGGAAGCTTCTCGCTAAGACCGAAGTTGTTGTTGAAGTTCGCTCCGTCAACGGTAAAGTTGGCTGTACGTCCGTCAGTCCCTGCGAAGCTCATTCCGTTTCCGCCGTAAGGGGAAAGCCTGGTCACGTCGGTGATGCTTCTACTTACCGTAGGAAGAGCCTCGATCTGGGCGTTGTTGATGTTTGTGGCAGCGCCGGTCTTCTCGACAGCGAACTTGGAGTTTGCGGTGGAGATCACGACAGCCTCGGAAAGCATCTGGGTGTCGTCCTTCAAAGAAGCGTTTAGGCTGTAGGCCTCGGCGAGCTGGAGGGTGACATCCGTGAATGTCACGGTCTGGTAGCCAAGGCAGCTGACCTCAACCTTGTAAGGGCCACCTGAACGCATACCATTGATCGCATAGCGACCGTCGGCATTGACAACTGCGTAGTACTGTGTACCCGATGGGGTGTGGACCGCAACCACAGCGGCGCCAGGAACCGGAGCCCCGTTGGCATCGGTGACCTTACCGTTCAGAGAGGACGTGGTCACCTGCGCGAAAGCCGTGATTCCGACAAGGATTGCAACCAATGCGGCAAATCCTTTTTTGAGTAATTGAACCATAGATTTGTTAAAAATAAAGTATTGAATTAACTATCATCGCACTACCATTCAACTTGCAAAATTAACACATTTTCTTCGGTTCAGAAAATATATTTTAGTTACATTACGTTTACAGTTGAAGATTGTAATGGCTTACATGGTAAAAGAATGATCGGCACTCGTTCCGGAAGGTCTCCTGGCCGGGGGATATTCAACCGTGGATATTCAACATTCAAGAAAATTTTGGATATTCAAAAAAAGTAGTACCTTTGCAACCGGAACATGTGGAGAGATTTGCCTGCTTGCAACCACACTAAAAAATGCTAAAAAATTTTCATATTGTGTTTTTGGTGTCGCTCCACGTATTCCGCATACGTTGGAGTTTTTTTATTTTCGCGCGGTGCGACCCAGCCAAACTTGACGCCAGAAATAGGGACGGTTAGTGTGCCACCTTAGCGAAATGATTGAAATTATAAACATAACACATTATGAATTACTTATTTACAAGCGAATCAGTGTCCGAGGGTCATCCGGACAAGGTGGCCGATCAGATCTCGGACGCCGTCCTGGACGAGTTTCTCCGTCAGGATCCGGAGGCCAAGGTGGCATGCGAGACTTTTTGTTCGACCGGTCTGGTGGTCATCGGAGGCGAGGTTCGCTCCGAGGATGCCTACGTGGACATCCAGAAGGTCGTGCGCGGTGTGATCAACCGCATCGGCTACAACAAGGCCGACTACATGTTCGACGGCAACTCGTGCGGAGTGCTTTCCGAGATCCACGAGCAGAGCCAGGACATCAACCGTGGCGTGGTGCGCGAGAACCCGGACGACCAAGGAGCAGGTGACCAGGGAATGATGTTCGGCTACGCCTGCCAGGACACGGAGGACTACATGCCTCTCCCACTCTATCTCTCGCAGATAGCCCTCCAGGTGCTCTCTGACATCCGCCACAACACCCCGGAACTGATGCCTTACCTAAGGCCGGATTCAAAGTCCCAGTTCACAATTGAATATGACGAATCAAATCACCCGGTGCGTGTCCACACGATTGTCATCTCAACCCAGCACGATGACTTCGTTGGCGATGAGCTCGGGAATATATCCTATGCGGAGGCCGTCCGCCAGTTCGGCCAGGACAAGGTGGACCAGGCGATGCACGACAAAATCGAGGCGGATGTCAGGAATATCCTCCTGCCGAAATTGAAGGCTGCACTCAACCCGCAGACCGCCGCCCTGTTCAAGGATGACTTCATCCTGCATGTCAATCCGACCGGGAAGTTCGTGATAGGCGGTCCTGCCGGAGACACCGGTCTCACAGGCAGAAAGATCATCGTGGACACCTACGGCGGCAAAGGCGCGCACGGCGGCGGAGCCTTCTCCGGCAAGGATCCGAGCAAGGTTGACCGCTCCGCGGCCTATGCGGCAAGGCACATAGCAAAGAATATGGTCGCGGCGGGAGTCGCCAAGGAGATGCTTGTCCAGGTAGCCTACGCCATCGGTGTGGCAAGGCCCGTGAGCATATTCGTGGACACCTACGGAACCGGCATCGTGCCTGACACCCAGATCGCCCGCAAGATCGAGGAACTCTTCGACCTCCGCCCCGCCGCGATCATCCGCAAGTTCGAGCTTAAGAACCCGATCTACGAGCCAACAGCCGCCTACGGTCATTTCGGCCGCAAACCGTACACCAAAGCCGTGAAGGTCGGCAAACCCGGCTGTCAGACCGACAAGATCGTCCAGTTCTTCGGCTGGGAGAAACTCGATGCTGTGGACGCCATAAAGAAAGCCTTCGGATTATAGTCCATCGGCCATAAGTAAAAGACATTCCCGAATTTTGGTAACGCGCAAAATTCGGGAATGTCTTTTTCTTTGGCCGCCTCGCAGGATGCCACTTCGGTGCTTCGACACTTCGACAGGCTCAGTGACCGAATTATTCCCCGCGGTCGAGCTCGCGGCGGAGGTCTTTCTCTTTGATGGAGGCGCGCTTGTCGTAGACTTTCTTGCCTCGGGCGAGGGCGATGACAAGCTTGGCGAGGCCGTTCTCATTGATAAACAGCTTAGTGGCTACGATTGTGAGGCCTTTTTCTTTCACGGCTTGGTGCAGATGACGGAGCTCACGCTTGGTCAGAAGAAGCTTGCGGTCACGCGTAGGCTCGTGTTGTCCCCAAGAGCCCCAGAAGTACTGAGCCACGTTCATGCCCTTAACAAACAGCTCATTGCCAATGAAATAGCAAAACGAATCGACCAGAGAGGCCTTGCCCAAACGGATCGACTTTATCTCGGTGCTGACCAGGGATATTCCCGCAACATAGGTTTCAAGGAACTCGTAGTCGAACGAGGCCCGACGGTTGCGAATCTCAACTTTATATTCCTTCTGCTTTGGCATATTCAAAAATTCATTTACAGCGAATCACCCCCTGGCTACGAACCTAGTCACAACATTTACCGGTGCGCGGTGAAGCTAGGTGATACTCATTGTCCACAAAGATAATCACTTTTCTTGGTGTTGCGGCTAAAATTGATTAAGTTTGTCAATTACAGCCATTCAGTGCAAATGTATTGCAAGCGGGGAAGATTTCGCCGCGCATTTGACGATTAGTTAATGTTCAATATTATGAAAAGACAACTCACTCTGGCGGTGATAGCCGTCATCGCGCTGTTCCTGACAGGTTCATGCGCGAAGTACAAGTACGAGACTGTCAAGGGGGATCCTCTGAAAACCAAGATCTACACCCTCGATAACGGGTTGAAGATCTACATGACCGTCAACAAGGAGACTCCGCGCGTGCAGACCTACATCGCGGTCAAGGTCGGCAGCAAGAACGACCCTAAAGAGACCACCGGACTCGCCCACTACCTTGAGCACCTGATGTTCAAGGGCACGGAGAACTTCGGCACGTCCGACTATGCGGCAGAAAAGCCGAAACTCGACTCCATCAAGGCCCTCTTCGAGATCTACCGCACAAAGACCGACCCGGAGGAGCGCAAGGCGATCTACCACCAGATCGACTCCATCAGTTACGAGGCTTCAAAGATCGCCATTCCTAATGAATATGACAAACTGATGTCCATCATCGGAGCCGACGGCACCAACGCGTTCACTTCCAACGACATGACAGTCTACCAGGAGGACATCCCGTCCAACGAGATTGACAACTGGGCGAAGATTGAGGCGGACAGGTTCATACACCCTGTGATCCGTGGATTCCACACGGAACTGGAGGCGGTCTACGAGGAGAAGAACATGAGCCTCACCGAGGACAACAGCAAGGCCATGGAGGCCCTTGACTCAGTGCTGTTTCCTCACCATCCTTACGGACTCCAGACAACCCTTGGAACCCAGGAACACCTGAAGAACCCGTCAATCGTCAACATAGAGAACTACAGAGCCAACTTCTATGTACCTAACAATGTGGCCATCTGCGTCTCCGGAGACTTCGACCCGGACACTTTCGTCGCCACGATTGAGAAATACTTCGGAGAGTGGAGACCAAATCCTGACATCAAGTTCCTTGAATATGAACCCGAACAGGCCATCACCACTCCAGTCCAGAAGACCGTCTATGGACTCGATGCAGAGTTCGTGATGATCGGTTGGAGGGTTCCGGGAGCGAACGACTACCTCAGAAGCGAGGTTGGAGACATCGTGGGAGACATCCTCTACAACGGACAGGCAGGTCTTGCCGACCTCAATCTGATTCAAGCACAGAAGGTCAACGGATTCTATGGCTTCAACTACACACGTCCGGACTACGGTGAGTTCATGCTCGTTGGCTACCCTCGTGAGGGGCAGACTCTTGACGAGGTACGAGACCTGATGCTTGAGCAGGTTGCCAAGCTCCGCGGCGGGGACTTCGACGAGAGCCTCATCCAATCAACGCTGAACAACTACAAGCTCTCCAACATGCGTCAGCTTGAGGACAACAGCAGAAGAGCGATGAGTTTCGTTCAGTCATTCATCAACGGGCACGACTGGAAAGACGATGCACACCAGATGCAGAGGCTTGAGAAAATCACCAAGCAGCAGATCGTGGATTGGGCTAACGAACACCTCGGAGCAAACAGCTATGTGGCTGTCTATAAGCGCATCGGTGAAGATAAGAACATCGAGAAGATCGCAGCTCCGGCCATCACTCCGATAGAGACCAACCGCGACAAGCAGAGCAAGTTCCTGACTGAGATTCAGAACACACCGGTCACCCCTATCGAGCCTGTGTTCGTGGACTTCGCCAAGGAAATGTCCAAATGCAGTCTGGCCGATGGAATCGAGCTTCTCTACAAGAAGAACGAGATCAATGACATCACGACCTTGACCAACGTGTTTGACCGGGGAACCCAGAGCGATCCACGCCTGGGTCTCGCATTCGACTACCTGGGCTACCTCGGGACTCCGGCCAGATCAGCAGAGCAGATCAAGAAAGAACTGTACGAGCTTGCCTGCTTCCAGAGGCTTTCCTGCGGAACCACCCAGTCCTACATCGGTGTGAGCGGACTTGACGAGAATGTCGGCAAGGCTATGGACATCGTCGAGGATCTGATTTTCAACGCACAGCCTGACACAGTGATTCTCGCTGAACTGAAATCCGACATATTCAAGACCCGCTCCGACAACAAACTGAACCAAAGCGCCTGCTTCGGAGCGCTCAGAAGGTACATCTTCTACGGCCCGGATTTCATCAGGAAGGCCACTCTCACCAACGAGCAGGTGGCTGCCCTTACCTCCGAAGAACTTCTTCAGGCCATCAGGGACCTCTACGGGAAGAAGCATGACGTTCTTTACTACGGCCCGTCCGATGAGTCCGCCGCAAAGAAAATGATAGCGGAGCATCATAAGATCAGCGAAAACCCTGAACCTCTTGTCAAGGCCTATCCTCAGGCAAGACAGGTTGCCTCCAGCGAGGTGTTCATCGCCCCGTACGATGCCAATCAGTTCTACTACCTGCAATATTCTGACAGAGGAGAAAAATTCAACGCCGCCAACGATCCAGCCGTCAATATGTACAACAGCTACTTCGGCAGCGGCATGGGTGCCATCGTCTTCCAGGAGATGAGAGAGGCGCGTGGCCTTGCATATTCAGCATCGGCTTTCCTCACCGACCTCGGCTACAAAGACTGCGACTACCTCTTCTACGCATTCATCGCCTCCCAAAATGACAAGGCCAAGGATGCCGTCGAGGCGTTCGACAACATCATCAACGAGATGCCTGAATCAGAGAAAGCGTTCGAGGTGGCCAAGACTTCCCTCCTGACCGGCATCCGCACAAGCAGGACAACCGGCATCGATGTTCTTTACGAATATCTTGACCTCCAGGACTATGGGCTTACGGAAGACCGGAACAAGGCTGTGTTCGAAAAAGTTCAGGGCATGACCCTTGCCGATGTCAAGGCATTCCAAGAGAAGTGGATCAAGGGTCGCAAGTACGTCTACGGATTCCTCGGCAAGAAGGAAGGTCTGGACATGGATTTCGTCGGCTCGCTCGGTCCTGTCACCGAACTCACTCTTGAGGATATTTTCGGTTACTAAGCAAGCATCCAAAAATATTTCGGTTACTAACGGATGAGCAGGAAACCTCAGAACAAGTTGCGGGAGGCGATCCCCATCCCTCCCCCGGCTCCACTTCCTGAACCAGAGGACATCGACTTCGAGGGCATAGTCAATGAATATGCTTCCGGAGCGATTGATTTGATCGTCGTGCTCGGGCCGACCGCCTCCGGGAAGACGCGATTCGCTGTGGATCTGGCCCGGAAATGCGGCAACGGAGAGATCCTGTCCGCCGATTCCCGCCAGGTCTATCGTGGCATGGACATCGGGACGGGAAAGGATCTGAATGAATATGGTGATGTCCCCTATCACCTCATGGACATTGTGCCCGCCGGCACGCGATTCGACCTCTACCAATGGCAGCAGGCCTTTGAACATGCCTACAAAGACATCCGGGACAGAGGCAAGACTCCGATTCTGTGTGGCGGCACGGGACTCTACATCCAGGCAGCGACCTGCGGCTACACCTTGCCTCAAGTGCCCCCGAACGAGGAACTGAGAGAAGAGCTCGAAAAGTACGACACCGAGATTCTTATCGCGAAACTGAGCGGTTACGGTCCACTTCCGGACAAAGGTGTCCTCCAGTCTAAAAGGAGGATAATCAGAGCCTTGGAGGTTGCGATGTACGAACGGGAGCATCCAGTGAAACGGACTGGTTTCATGCCTAAGAACCCGTACTACATCGGGACTTTGGTGAGCCGGGAAGAGAGGGTCGCTAGGATTGACCGTAGGCTTGATGAAAGGCTGGCCGGTGGGATGATCGAGGAGGTCAAAGGGCTGCTGGACAGTGGAATCAGGGCTGAAGATCTTGTCTATTACGGACTTGAGTACAAATTCGTCACTCAGTACGTCCTCGGCATACTGACTTACGAAGAGATGCGCACCCTGCTGGCCAATGCCATCCACCAGTTCGCGAAACGTCAGATGACATGGTTCAGGGGAATGGAGAAGGATGGAATCCGGATCCATTGGACAACCCCAGCCACTTCGTGACAGCCCCTGAGGGGTACGGGGAAAGGATTCCCCGAATCCCCTTCGGTCGCTTCGCGCTTTGCGCACGATTCATCATTCCTTTTTTACGTTACATTTAAAATGACACAACTTATTAATAGTCAACAATATTCACTATGCTGAAAGTAGCGATTATCATGGGTTCCACGAGTGACTACGATGTCATGTCCGGAGCCGAGCAGATTCTATCCGACTTCGGAATTGAGTTTGAGAAAAGGGTCATCAGTGCCCACAGAACCCCCGAGCTGATGTTTGAATATACCAAAGCTCTCAAAGGCCGCGGATTCGGAATCGTCATAGCCGGGGCTGGCGGAGCCGCGCATCTGGCCGGAGTGGCGGCGGGACTGACAACCTTGCCGGTGATCGCCGTGCCGATGCAGACCAAGGCTCTCGGCGGGTTGGACTCCTTGCTGTCAATGGTTCAGATGCCGACAGGAATACCAGTGGCCACCGTCGCTATCGGCGGAGCCAAGAATGCGGCTATTCTTGCGGCAGAAATCCTCGCCCTCCAAGACACAACGGTTTCGGAAAAGCTGGATGCCTACCGCAAGGCTCAAGCCGAAAAAATCTATAATACCACGATCTAGAACGACGCTTCCGTCGATTCTCCACCGAAACGGCCTCCAAGCACAAGTTTGACCTTAAGCATGGAGGTCTTTTCCTCTTCCGACGCCTTTTCCTCGATCATCTTTTGCAGAAGTTCGAACGACTTGTCGGCGATCTCCGACAAAGGTTGTATGATGTGAGGCACCACCGGTTTGTTCAATTCGTACACATCGCTCTCATCGAAGCAGACAAAGGAGAAATCCTTAGGCATACTGAGTCCAAGGACGTTGAGGGCATTGAATCCGTACATGGCGATCCTCTTTGTAGGGAGGATGAACGCCTCCGTCCCGCGCTTGACCGCGTCACGGAAAACCTCAATGACGTCTTTCTTGGCAGCCTCGGCGTCATATTCAATCTTGTGAATCCTTATGTCATCCTTCAGGCCAGCCTCTTCCATCGCCATTGCGTAGCCTGACTCCCTATCCGTCAGGCTTGTCACGCCCAACTTGTAGGAGAGCATCTCAATCTTGCCGAAGCCCTGGTGAATCAGATACTTTGTCGCCATTTTCCCTGCATCCACGTTGTCAACAAGAACACGCCCGAATTCCTCTCCGGGCATATTCCTGTCAATCAACACCGTTGGGATCCCGATGCTGATAGCCCTCGCCAACGCCGCCTCGGCTCCAAGGCAAGGAGCCACGATCAGGCCTTCAACATTGTAGCCCACCATGGTCTCCACAAGATGAGCAAGTTTCTGCGGGTTCTCCTCGGAACTTGCGAAAATCACCGTAAACCCATCCTGATAGGCAATGTTCTCAATGTTTCTGCAAATCTCAGCGAAGAAAGGGTTTGCGATGTCCGAAACGATCACCGCGATAGAATGTGAGCGTCCGCTTCTCAGCGAAGCCGCGGCATTGTTGCGCCTGTAGCCAAGTTTTTTGGCCACCTGAAGGACCCTTTCAGCGGTGTCAGGGTTGACCGGGCAGTCAAGTCTGCCGTCCTTCCCCATTTTAGCATTCATCACGAAAGAAACCAGAGTCACAGACACACCGGCTTCTCTCGCCACATCTCTAATGGTAACTTTTTTCATTCGTTTAATATTCTGTTGTGAATTAGTCACGCTATCCGTGGATCATGACAATCAGTCCGGCCATCACAATCGAGACCATACTCATCAGTTTGATGAGGATGTTCAATGACGGGCCGGAAGTGTCCTTGAAAGGATCACCAACCGTGTCACCGACAACCGTAGCATGATGGTTCACAGAGTTCTTGCCTCCAAAATGGCCGTCCTCGACATACTTTTTGGCATTGTCCCAGGCTCCGCCCGAGTTGGCGAGGAAGACCGCAAGGATGAATCCCGCTCCAAGTCCGCCGATAAGAAGACCCATGACACCTGCCTCTCCAAGAATGATACCAACAATGACGGGAACAGCGATCGCAGTTAGCGCCGGAGCTATCATCTCATGCTGGGCAGCCTTTGTAGAGATCTCCACACAGCTCTTGTAGTCAGGACGTTGCCTACCCTCAATAATGCCTTTGATCTCCTTGAACTGACGGCGCACCTCAACGACCATTTTCTGTGCGGCGCGACCGACGGCGTTCATTGTCATACCGCAGAAGAGGAATGCCATCATGGCACCGACAAAAACTCCGGCGAGGACACGCGGGTTCATGAGGTTGACCTGATAATAATTAATGATCTCAGGGATCGTGGCCTCGGTCACTTTGACTATCTTGTCCCCGACATCGATAAGCAGAACCCCCGCATGCTGAAGGCCAATCTTGATCTCCTCTATGTAGGAAGCGAGCAGAGCCAATGCCGTAAGGGCGGCGGAGCCGATCGCAAAGCCTTTGCCGGTGGCCGCTGTCGTGTTGCCAAGGGCATCAAGAATGTCCGTACGGCGACGCACCTCCGGGTCAAGCTCACTCATCTGGGCGTTTCCGCCAGCATTGTCCGCGATAGGACCGTAGGCATCGGTCGCAAGGGTGATTCCAAGTGTCGAGAGCATTCCGACAGCCGCGATGCTGATTCCGTACAGGCCTTTGCTGATGTAGGCCGGATCAAAAGAGAATCCGGCGGCGCAAAGGTAAGAGATCAGGATGGCAGCCACGATCGTCACTACCGGAATGCAGGTGGAGATCATTCCAAGTCCTATGCCGTTGATGATGACGGTTGCGGGACCGGTCTGCGAACTTTCCGCTAGATCCTGGGTAGGCTTGTAGGAGTGAGAGGTGTAATACTCAGTGGCCTTGCCTATGATGACTCCTGAGAGCAGACCCGCGATCACCGAGAGGCTGAGCTGCCACCAGTTGTCGAAGCCGAGCACAAAAAACACAAGGAACGTGATCACGGCGATGAGGCAGGCGCTGAGGTTTGTACCGACGCTCAAGGACTTCAGAAGCTGCTGGAGTCCAGCGCCCTCCTTTGTCCTGACCGCATAGATGCCGATGACGGAAAGCACTACGCCGATGGCCGCGATCATCATCGGAGCGAGGATCGCCCTCATCTGCGCGTCGACATCGCCGAAGAAGGCTGACGCGCCAATCGCCATAGTCGCAAGCACGGAGCCGCAATATGACTCGTAAAGATCCGCGCCCATTCCCGCCACATCACCAACGTTGTCCCCAACATTGTCTGCGATCGTGGCTGGATTCCTAGGGTCATCCTCGGGAATATCCTGTTCCACCTTACCGACTATGTCTGCGCCCACGTCAGCGGCCTTGGTGTAGATTCCTCCACCGACTCTGGCGAACAGGGCCTGTGTAGAGGCACCCATTCCGAAAGTAAGCATCGTGGTCGTTATGACAACGAGCGTCTGAGACTCGCTTGCCTCATGCACAAAGGCATTGAGAACCACCCACCAGATTGAGATGTCAAGGAGGCCGAGACCCACGACGGTCAGTCCCATTACGGCTCCGGAGCGGAAAGCCAACTTAAGACCGGAATTAAGGGAATTGCTGACAGCGTTGGCTGTTCTTGCAGACGCATAGGTGGCCGTCCTCATGCCGATGTATCCGGCAAGGGCAGAGAAGAAGCCTCCTGTAAGAAATGCGAAAGGCACCCATTTGTTCTGCACTCCGAAACCGAAAGCCAGAACACTGAACAGCACGGCCAGAACCACAAAAACAATTCCGACGACCTTGTACTGTTGCTTGAGATACGCCATGGCTCCTTCACGGACATATTGGGCGATTTCCTTCATTGTCGGTGTACCTTCATTCTCTTTTCTCATCTGATGATAGAATAGCCAGGCAAAGAAGAGGGCTATCACAGAAGCCACCGGTACAAAATAGAACAGATAATTCATAAATAGATTAGTTATAACGATTTATATATTTCTATCAAAAAAAAGGGGTCCACAAACCCGCTCAACACACAAATATAAGAAAAAAATGTCGCTTCATTGACAAATCAAACCGCAAAAAAGCAAAAAAGAGGATGGTCAACTCTGGCCACCCTCTTATGATCATGTCTGCCTGACCGGTTATTCAGCCTTAGGAGCATCCTGCGCAGGAGCCTCGGCAGAAGCCTCTTCAACCTTAGGAGCATCCACTTTTTTGGAACGGCTGCGGCGTGTTGACTTCTTCTCCTCCTTCCTGCCGGCAAGAGCGGCCTCGTTGAAGTCCACAAGCTCGATAAGCGCCATGTCGGCTCCGTCACCCTGACGGAAGCCCAAATGCAGTACACGGGTGTAGCCACCAGGACGATCAGCGATCTTCGCTGAGACGACTCCGAAGAGCTCCTTGACAGCCTCCTTGTTCTTAAGGTAGCTGAAAACAGTTCTGCGGGAATGAGTCGTGTCCTCCTTTGACTTGGTGATGAGAGGCTCAACGTATGACTTAAGAGCCTTGGCCTTAGCCACAGTTGTAGTGATCCTCTTATGCAGGATCAAAGAAGTCGCCAAGTTGGCCAACAGAGCCTTGCGGTGGCCGGATTTGCGGCCAAGATGATTGATTGCTTTATTGTGCCTCATTTCTATGCGTTCTTTTTCTTGGGTTCAATATTATATTTTCTTACATCCATCCCGAACTGGAGCTTCATCTTCTCCACAAGCTGATCGATCTCATTGAGCGACTTCTTTCCGAAGTTCCTGAACTTCATGAGTTCGTTCCTTGAATAGGAGACGAGGTCGGCGAATGTGTCGATATCAGCGGCTTTCAAGCAGTTGTAGGCCCTCACAGAAAGACCCATGTCCGAAAGTTTGGTGAGAAGAAGATGCCTCATCCTCAGGCTTTCCTCGTCAAGTTCCTTTGAATCGGACTCGACAGCGCTCTCGATTGAGATCTTCTTGTCATCAGTGAAAAGCTTGAAGTGGTAGATCAGGATACTGGCCGCCTCCTGAAGCGCCATGTTCGGAGAGATCGATCCATCAGTGATTATCTCAAGGTTCAGCTTCTCGTAGTCGGTCTTCTGCTCGACACGCCAAGGCTCAACAGTCCAATTAACCTTTCTGATAGGAGTGTAGGCGGCATCGACAAGAATTGTCCCTATCGGCGTGCTTTCCTCCCTCATCTCCTCGGCAGGGACGAATCCGCGGCCTTTGGTGATGGTCAATGAAATCTCAAGCGTGACAGACGGTTCGAGTGAGCAGATGTGCTGTTCAGGGTTCAACACCTTGAAAGAAGACAATCCTTTAGAAATATCCTCTGCGGTAAACTCATTCTTACCGCTAATCACAATGTTTGCTACCTCAGAGTCGACGGAGTCAACCATCCTCTTGAACCTTACTTGCTTAAGGTTCAGGACGATGTCCTGCATCCCCTCGATCACACCAGAAATCGTCGCGAATTCCTGATCCACGCCGGAGATCTTGATCTGGCTGATAGCAAAACCTTCCAGAGAGGCGAGAAGGATGCGTCGCAGGGCGTTGCCGATAGTCTGCCCGTATCCAGGCTCGAGAGGCCTGAATTCGAAGCGGCCGACGGTATCGGTGCCTTCGAGCATTATCACCTTGTCCGGTTTCTGAAATGCCAAGATTGCCATATTAATTCTTTTTGGGTGTTAATTTTACTTAGAGTACAGGTCTACGATGAGCTGCTCGTTGATGTTCTCAGGGATGTCAGCCCTTGCAGGGAGATTCAGGAACTTGCCTGAAAGCGCCTTAGGGTCAAACTCGATCCATGAATATTTAGGAGCTGATGCGACAGCCTTCTGAATGACCTCAAGGCTCTTTGAGCGCTCCCTGACCGCAACCACATCCCCAGGTTTCACCTGAACGGAAGGAATGTTGCAGACCTCACCGTTAAGGGTGATGTGAGCGTGGCTTACAAGCTGTCTCGCGGCGGCCCTTGTAGGAGCGATGCCCATTCTGTAGACAACATTGTCAAGTCTCGACTCAAGGAGGAGGAGGAGGTTCTCACCTCTCAGACCAGCCATCTTGGAAGCCTTAAGATAGGTGTTGTGGAACTGGCGCTCAAGAAGGCCATACATATATCTAACCTTCTGCTTTTCCTTGAGCTGGATTCCATACTCACGCTGCTTCTTGCGCTTCGCCGCCAGGCCATGCTGTCCCGGAGGATAGTTTCTCTTCTCGAAATCCTTGTCGCTTCCGAATATAGGCTCGCCGAACTTGCGGGCGATCTTAGTGCTTGGACCAATATATCTTGCCATAGTAATTTTTGTTTTAATTCATTGATTAGACTTTACGACGGCCTTTTGGTCTACATCCGTTGTGTGGCATCGGGGTCACGTCAACAATCTCGGTGACAACGATTCCCGCGTTATTGATGGTTCTGATCGCTGACTCACGGCCGGCGCCAGGACCCTTGACGAAGACTTTCACCTTACGCAGACCAGCGTCGAAAGCGGTCTTCGCGGCATCCTCGGCGGCCACCTGCGCGGCGTACGGGGTGTTCTTCTTAGAGCCTCTGAAACCGCTCTTACCGGCTGAGGACCAACTGATCACCTGTCCCTGGTTGTTGGTCAGGGAAATGATCACATTATTGAAGGTTGATGAAATATGGGCCTGGCCCGTAGCCTCAACCTTTACAACTCTCTTTGATGATGTTGTTTTCTTTGCCATAATTCATCTAGTTTTACTTGGTCGCCTTCTTCTTGTTTGCGACAGTCTTCTTCTTACCCTTTCTTGTGCGGGCATTGTTCTTTGTGCTCTGACCGCGGACAGGGAGACCGATACGATGACGGATACCTCTGTAGCAACCGATATCCATCAGTCGTTTGATGTTCATCTGGACGGAGGAACGAAGTTCACCTTCAATCTTGTACTCCTCTGTGATGAGGGTACGGATAGCGGCAACTTGATCATCGTTCCAATCACCGACCTTGATGTCGTAATCGATTCCGCACTTCTGGAGAATCTCTCTCGCGGAGCTGCGGCCGATACCGTAGATGTAAGTGAGACCTATCTCACCTCTTTTGTTGTTCGGTAAATCAACACCGGCTATTCTTGCCATAATTTATCTTTAAACTTTATTTGTTTACAAACTACTGTTATTTTTGGCGCATCTTGAACTTAGGGGTCTTCTTGCAGATTACATAAAGACGACCCTTACGTCTGACGATCTTACAATCCTCGCTGCGCTTCTTGATGGATGTTTTGACTTTCATATCGTGAATATTATTATTTGTACCTGAAAGATATTCTTCCCTTAGTCAAATCATAAGGTGAAATTTCAACCCTCACCTTGTCTCCAAGGAGGATGTGGATGAAATTCATTCTCATCTTGCCGGAGATGTTGCAGAGAAGGACATGACCGTTCTCAAGCTCCACCTTGAACATCGCGTTGGGAAGAGTCTCGATCACTTTTCCGTCTTGTTCTATCGCTACTTGCTTGGACATTGAAAAAACACTTTAAAATTTACCAGTACTTTCTATATAATCAAATGTTGACAGTTGCTCCGCCTTGCCTTTACGAACAACAACCGTAAGCTCATAGTGAGCCGCATTCCTGTGGTCGGAAGTGTGTACAGCCCAACCATTTCTGGCCACATACACTCCTCTGCCACCTGCATTGATCATTGGTTCGATGCAGATGACCATTCCCTCCACAAGTCTGCACCCGTGTCCCTGACGTCCATAATTAGGAACGCCCGGGGCCTCGTGCATCTCCTTCCCCAGTCCGTGTCCTTCAAGTTCACGGACAACCGAGAATCCGAATGACTCGGCGTACGATTGCACCGCGTGTCCGATGTCACCTGTCCTGTTTCCGGCGACCGCCGCCCCAATGCCCTTGTAGAGCGAAGCCTTGGTCACATCCATAAGCCTACGGGTATCGGCATCCACTTCCCCTACCGGGAAAGTGTAGGCCGAATCTCCGTTATAGCCCTTGTATAAGGTGCCTATGTCTACCGAAACGATGTCGCCCTCCTTCAAGACATAGTCCGACGGAAATCCGTGGACAACGACATCATTGACAGACGTACATATCGCGGCGGGAAAACCCTCGAATCCAAGAAAACTCGGAATCGCACCGTTGTCGCGGATGAAAGTCTCGGCCACCTCATTCAACCTCGCGGTTGTCACACCCGGGGCGACCACCTTGCCGACTTCCGCCAATGTCTTTGAGACAAGTATGGCATTCTCGCGCAACAGCTCGATTTCCTCTTCTGTCTTAGGCTTAACCATCAATTCTGTGATTATCAAAATTACATTCCGGAACGTCCGCTGATACGCCCGGTCTTCATCAGACCGTCATAGTGGCGCATCAGTAGATAACTTTCAATCTGCTGAAGCGTGTCAAGGACAACACCCACAAGAATCAACAGTGATGTACCGCCGTAGAAACCTGCGAACTGGTCCTGAACACCCATAATCCTTGCGAAAGCAGGGAGAATGGCGATGATGGCGAGGAATATGGATCCAGGGAGAGTCACCTTTGACATGATGGAGTCAAGGTAATTGACCGTGGCCTTTCCAGGCTTCACGCCAGGAATGAATCCACCGTTCTTCTTCATGTCCTCGGCCATCATGGTAGGATTTACCGTAACAGCAGTATAGAAGTACGTGAAAATCACGACGAGGAATCCGAAGATCAAGTTGTACCAGAACCCGGTGTAGTTGCCGAGAGTGGCCGCGATACCTCTGGTCGCGTCAAAGCGGGAGAACAGAAGCGGGAACAGCATCAAAGCCTGGGCGAAGATGATAGGCATCACACCTGCGGCATTGATCTTAAGAGGGATGTACTGACGTACTCCACCGTACTGTCTGTTTCCTACAACTCTCTTGGCGTACTGTACAGGAACCCTTCTGACACCCTGTACGAGCGCTATGGTAGCGACGATGACAAGGAACCAGATGATGAGTTCGACAATCAGGGCGATAGGACCGCCACCTGTTGTCGTACTGAGTTTCGTACCGAACTCACTTAAGAGGGCGAACGGCAGACGAGCCACGATACCGATCATGATGATAAGAGAAATACCGTTACCGATACCCCTGTCGGTGATCCTTTCACCAAGCCACATCACGAACATCGAGCCGGACATCAGGATGATGGTGGCCACAAGGTTGTACATGAATCTGCTCCAGCCAAGCTGGGTCTCCGCAAGGAAAGCGGCACCAGGAATCTGGCTGTGGATAGAAGCGATGTAGGCAGGACCCTGGATGCAGAGGATGAGGATGGTGAGGTATCTGGTGAGCTGATTCATCTTCCTGCGGCCGCTTTCGCCCTCCATCTGGAGTTTTCTGAAGTAAGGGACGAACATGCCCAGAAGCTGAATCACGATTGACGCGGAGATGTATGGCATCACTCCCAACGCAAAAATGGAAGCGTTACCGAAGGCACCTCCGGAGAACATATTCAAGAGGCCGACGAGTCCTTGCTGGGTGCTGTCCTGAAGGGATGCGAGCAAGGTCGTGTCAATACCTGGCAGCACGATGAAGCAACCTAACCTGTAGACCAGGATCAGGAGAAACGTGTAGCCGAGTCTCGTACGGAGTTCCTCGATTTTGAAGATGTTCTTTATTGTCTCAATAAACTTCTTCATCGCTATTTGCCGATTACGATTGTCTTACCGCCGGCGGCCTCGATCTTTGAGACCGCTGAGGCTGAGAATGCGTCAGCGGTTACAGTGACAGCCGCGGAGATCTCTCCGTTGCCAAGAACCTTGACAAGCTCCTTGGTGTCGGCGAGTCTGGCTGCCTTGATGTCCTCGATGCCGATCTCAGACTTTCCGAGCCTCTCGGAAAGAGCCTGGATAGCAGCCACGTTGACTGCCTTGTACTCTATTCTGGTCGGGTTCTTGAATCCGAACTTAGGAACACGTCTCTGAATAGGCATCTGACCACCCTCGAAACCGATTTTGTGTTCATAGCCGGCACGAGCCTGAGCACCCTTGGTACCACGGGTGGAAGTGCCACCCTTGCCTGAACCCTGGCCACGGCCGAGACGTTTGCTGTTATGAGTCGAACCTTTTGCAGGTTTCAAATTTTCCAGTTTCATCTATTCGTCCTCCTGATTAGATTTCTTCAACTTCAACAAGGTGACGGATCTTGGCGAGCTGGCCTTCTGTCACCGGAGTCTTCTCGACCTCCACGGTCTGGTGCATTCTGCGGATACCAAGAGTGGTCAGATTCGCGATCTGCCTCTTTGTGGATCCGTTCTTGCTTCTTACCTGTGTTATCTTAAGTTTTGCCATAACTGTGTCTCCTCCTAACCGTTAAATACTTTGCTCATAGGAATTCCACGGAGGCCGGCCACAGTGTAGGCGTCCCTCATCTGGGTAAGCGCGGCGACAGTGGCTTTCACAAGGTTGTGAGGGTTTGAGGAACCCTTAGACTTTGCGAGCACGTTCTGGACACCGGCTGACTCAAACACGGCACGCATGGCGCCACCCGCCTTCACACCGGTACCAGGGGCAGCCGGCTTCATGAACACAACAGAGCCTCCGAACTTGGATTCCTGCTCATGCGGAATGGTTGTGTTGATGATAGGAATCTTGACAAGATTCTTCTTCGCGTCCTCAACACCTTTAGCGATGGCGGCAGTTACCTCATTGGCTTTTCCAAGACCATAACCAACAACGCCGTTCTCGTCACCCACAACCACAATCGCGGCAAAGCGGAAGTGACGACCACCCTTAGTGACCTTAGTCACTCTCTGGATGGCGACCAATCTGTCCTTCAATTCAAGATCAGATGTCTTTACTCTTTTAACATTTGTATTTGCCATAGTCTTTCAATTAGAAAATAAGGCCACCTTCACGGGCAGCGTCGGCCAAACTTTTAACTCTACCGTGATAGAGGTAACCTCCACGGTCAAAAGAGATTGTGGTGATTCCCTTCTCCTTGGCACGCTCGGCGATCGCCTTTCCTACGATGGCGGCGGCCTCGATTCCATTCTTGCCCTTGCACTCGGCGGCAAGAACCTTATCATTGGAAGCGGCGGCCACGAGCGTCACGCCTTTCTGATCGTCCACAACCTGGACGTAGATCTGCTTGTTGCTTCTGAAGACAACCATTCTTGGTCTCTCGGCAGTTCCATTGACATGCTTACGGATGCGGTAATGGACTCTTCTTCTTCTTTCAATTCTATTCAATGCCATATCTATGTCCTCCTATTATTTAGCGCCAGCTGTCTTACCGGCCTTGCGGCGGAGCTGCTCGCCGGCGAACTTGATACCCTTGCCCTTATAAGGCTCCGGTTTGCGGAGTGAGCGAATCTTGGCCGCCACCTGTCCGATGAGCTGCTTGTCGATGCTCTTGAGGATAAGAACAGGGTTCTCACCTTTCTTCACATCCGGAACCTCAGCCTTGATCTCCGGAGCGAGCAGGAGCTGAACATCATGGGAGTAACCGAGCGAGAAAGTCAGGATCTGACCCTGAACCGCAACACGGTAACCTACACCGACGAATTCCTGCTTGGTCTGGTAGCCGGTGGAGACACCGACAACCATGTTGTGCACGAGGGCGCGGTAAAGACCGTGCATCGAACGATGTCTTGGCTGGTCAGTAGGACGGGTGAATTTGATTTCATTATTCTCGATGGTGACGGTGATGTCCGGATCAACTTTCTGGCTCAACTCACCAAGAGGTCCTTTAACCTTCACAACGTTGCCAGGGAGAACTTCCACGCTCACCTTGTCCGGAAGGCTTACAGGCAATTTACCGATTCTTGACATTATTCTATTCTTTAATCGTTAATAAACATAGCAAATAACCTCACCACCGACATTAAGGTTTTTGGCCTCCTTGTCAGTGACAATGCCCTTCGAGGTAGAGAGGATGGCTATGCCTAGTCCGTTCAGAACTCTTGGCATGTTCTCCACGTCAGCATATACTCTCATACCAGGAGTGGAAACGCGCTTAATCTTCTTGATAGCGGCCATTTTGGTCTGAGGATGATACTTAAGGGCGATTTTGATGGTGTTGTAAGGGATGCCCTCAACAATCTTGTAGCTGAGGATGTAGCCCTTCTCACAAAGGATCTCGGTGATCGCCGCCTTCATCTTGGAAGAAGGAATCTCAACGATCTTCTTACCTGCCAGATAGGCGTTACGAATCCTTGTAAGATAATCTGCAATTGGATCAGTCATTGTTTTTTTGATTTTTTAGATCGACGCCCCTGGAGGGACGCCCGATATCCGATTGTTAATAATGTAATAATATTTCGCTGTTACCAGCTGGCTTTCTTTACGCCCGGGATGAGACCGTTGCTGGCCATCTCTCGGAACTGGATTCTGCTGAGTCCGAAAGCTCTCATGTAGCCCTTTGGACGGCCGGTGAGGGAGCAACGGTTGTGCAGACGTACTGGAGAAGCGTTCTTAGGGAGCTTGTCAAGGGCTGCCCAGTCACCGGCTTCCTTAAGCGCCTGCCTTTTGGCGGCATATTTGGCAACCAGCTTCGCGCGCTTGACCTCGCGGGCCTTCATTGATTCTTTTGCCATATTCCTTAGTTATTATGTTTCTTGAAAGGCAGACCGAACGCGGCGAGGAGAGCGTGAGCCTCTTCGTCGGTCTTCGCTGTTGTGACGAAAGTGATTTCCATTCCGTGGATTCTCGGGTTCTTGTCGATGTCCACCTCAGGGAAGATGATCTGTTCCTTGAGACCAAGGGTGTAGTTTCCTCTGCCGTCCATCTTCTCGGCGATGCCGTTGAAATCCCTGATTCGAGGAAGGGCGATGCGGATGAGCCTCTCGAGGAACTCGTACATCTTCACGTCACGGAGGGTAACCTTCACTCCGATAGGCATGCCTTTACGGAGACGGAAGTTGGAAACATCCTTTTTTGAAGTCGTGAGGAGAGCCTTCTGGCCTGTGATCTTTCCGAGTTCCTCGGCTGCCTCCTCAACGAGTTTCTTGTCATTGGTAGCCTCGCCGATTCCTTCGTTGATCGTAATCTTGACGAGCTTAGGAACCTGCATTACAGTCGTGTAGGAGAACTGCTTCATAAGTTTCTCCACAATCTCTTCAATGTAGACCTTCTTCAGAGAAGGCACATATCCTGCAGGAAGCGCCTGCGCTTCGGCCGGTTTGTTTGTAGCTTTCTTTGCCATAGTTACTTAATCTCCTCACCTGATTTCTTTGCGTAGCGGATTTTCTTTCCGTCCACGAACTTGTAGCCCACCCTTGTCGGCTTGTTCTGAGCAGGGTCTATAAGCTGTACGTTAGAAACGTGGATTCCGGCTTCCTGCTTTACGATGCCGCCCTGGGGCTGCTTTGCGTTTGGCTTTGTGTGCTTGCTGACAACGTTGACGCCTTCAACGATGACGCGATCCTTGGCTGGGATGACGGTCAGGACCTTTCCGGTCTTTCCCTTGTCGTTACCGGCATTCACATACACGGTGTCACCCTTCTTAATGTGTAACTTTTTCATGATTCTCAATGATTAAAGGACCTCCGGCGCCAGTGAAACAATCTTCATGTAGTTCTCACGCAGCTCTCTGGCCACAGGACCGAAGATACGTGTTCCGCGAAGCTCGCCGGCGTTGTTCAGAAGAACGCACGCGTTGTCGTCGAAGCGGATGTAGGATCCGTCCGGTCTGCGGATTTCTTTCTTAGTACGGACAACGACTGCCTTTGAGACAGAGCCTTTCTTGGCGTCACCGCCAGGAAGCGCACTCTTGATCGCCACAACGATCTGGTCGCCCACTGTCGCATATCTATGATGCGTACCGCCAAGCACACGGATGCAGAGGACCTCCTTTGCACCGCTGTTGTCGGCAACCTGTAAACGTGTTTCCTGCTGTATCATACTACTTAACTTTTTCTACGATTTCAACTAATCTCCACCTCTTGGTCTTGCTGAGAGGACGGGTTTCCATAATGCGCACGGTATCTCCCTCGCTGCACTCGTTCTTGTCATCCTGAGCGACGAACTTTGTGGTCTGCTTGATGAACTTACCGTAGAGGGGATGCTCCTTCTTGGTCTCGACCGCAACGATGATGGTCTTGTCCATCTTGTTGCTGACCACTACGCCGATTCTTTCCTTACGAAGATTTCTTTCCATAAGACTGATGATTATTTCTGTTCTTTTTCTTTCTCAGCGAGGATAGTGAGCATACGAGCGATATCCTTTCTGACTTTCTTGAATTCCGATGTGTTCTCCAATGGAGAGATGGCGTGGTTGATCTTCATCGTGTCAAGCCTGTTTTTTTCAACCTGGATGCGGTCCTGCAGATCTGCAATGGACATCTCGCGAACTTCAGATGTTTTCATTATTCATTCTCCATTAATTATTCAACATAATCCCTGCGTACCACGAACTTGGTGGCGATAGGAAGCTTGTGGGCCGCGAGACGCATGGCCTCCTTTGCGATGGCGAGGGAAACGCCATCAGCCTCGAAAATGATACGCCCTGGGGTCACCGGAGCCACAAATCCCTGAGGGTCACCTTTTCCCTTACCCATACGGGTGTCAAGAGGCTTCTTGGTGAAAGGCTTGACCGGGAATATCCTGATCCAGATCTGTCCCTCACGGTTCATACAACGTGAAATAGCCTGACGCGCGGACTCAATCTGCTGCGCTGTGATCCAGCAGTTCTCGAGGGTCTTGAGACCGAAGGAACCGAACGCGAGCTGGTTGCCCCTCTGGGCCATGCCCTTCATCACGTTCTTTTGTTCTCTTCTGAACTTAGTTTTCTTTGGTTGTAACATTGCTGTACTACTTTAATAATTTCCAAATTCTCCAAAATCTATTGAATATCAACGCATTGCGCCACTATACCCTAGAATTTGGGACTGCAAATTTAGCAAAAATTTATGGATTTCAA
>DJQB01000036.1:126593-234751 GCA_002439875.1 Bacteroidales bacterium UBA6397 | reverse complement strand
TTCATCGAACTCACGTTATCTTAATGTTTTTGAACCAAACCTCATTCCCATGATCCTGAAGAAGGATATACCCTTCGGAAAAATTTCCGAAGCCTGGCCAGTCGCGGTACTTGCTGTAAGCCACAAGGGCGTTCCACATCTGGCAGTCACGATCATATTCAACCAGTTTCACCCCGTTCAGCCAATGCTCGACGTGTTTGCCTTCCACTATGATCACCGCGGTGTTAAAATCATCCTTGACGAAAGGTTTGACATCCGGAGCCGGTATCAGATCGTACAGAGAGCCGAGTTTCCTGTTTCCCCTGACTCCAAGCTTGGCGTCCGGATGCACATCATCATCCAGAATCTGAAACTCACAGCCGATGCTTGATCCGGCAAGTTTATTTAGGTCCGGATCAACAAAGTACTTTATTCCACTGTTGGCGCCTTTCGTGATCTTGAAATCAACCTTGAGGACAAAGTTTCCATATTTTCTTGTCGTGATTATGTCTCCTCCGTTGGTGGCTTCACCTCCGTCACCGGGAAGCACTTTCAATAACCCGTTCTCTATCTTCCAGCCTTTGTCTGGAAATCTGTCCAATTTCGCTCCTTTCCAACCAGCCGTGGAACTACCGTCCCAAAGAAGTTTCCAACCCTCGCGGACTTCCGCCGGGGTAAGCCTGTTCGACCAATCACCTTGGGCCGACATCGATGCAGCCATGAATATGGCCGCCACAAACACTGTGATTCTTTTCATTGTATCTGTTGATTATTGAAATAATGATTTTTATAACCTGTAGAACTCTTCCCATCCTTTACGTGGCGGCAGACCAGTCAGCAAAGCGTCCGCGAAATGATTGTTGGTGACACGTTTTGTATGACCGTCAAAGTAAAGGGTGGTGTTCAGCCTTTGTGCAATCACACCGAGGCAGAAAACCTGAGACAGTACTCCGTTTATCTCAAACGGAGATCTTGTCTTCTCTTCCCCCATGCAGGAAAGCAAAAAGTTCTCGAAATGATTTGATGGGCTTTCCGGCACTTCCGGCAGCCTGCCCGCCATCTCCAAGGCTTTTTCCTCGGGAATAATCGTCAACGTGCTGCCATGGGTGCCACCTTTGAAGATCAAGTCCTTGGAATATATTATCTTGCCTGGATTCAACCTGACATCCGGGGATTCACCTTGATTGGTTTTCGGAACGTTCGGATTATATTCAGAGACTCCATAGCCGGCTGGCAAAGGTGGCAGATTGTCAAGCCCATCATACCACGTGATGTCAACAGGCGGCATCCCGTGCCTCTGGGGAAAACGGAAAAGGATGGTGGAGGAATATGGGAAGAAGTAGTCATTGTGTCCATTCTCGTAAAGCATTGAGACCTCGTATGGCAGGCCAAGATCCAGAAACTCGTGGACAGTGTCAAGGATATGAGCCCCCCAATCTCCCAATGCGCCCATTCCGAAATCATACCAGCACCGCCAGTTACCCTGATGGTATTTTTCATTATATTCATGAAACGGAACAGATCCAAGCCAAGTGTCCCAATCCATTCCAGACGGAACCGGCTGCCCTTCCGGCAATCTTGTGATGCCGGCATCCCAATTATGCCACCTTCTCGGACTGTTCATGTGTGCCGTCACTGCCGTGACATCCTTGATGATTCCGGCGTCCATCCAAGCTTTGAACTGAAAATAATTCGCTTCCGAATGCCCTTGATTTCCTACCTGAGTGACTAATTCAGGGCGTTTCCTTGCCGCATCCATCAGAAGTTCAGCCTCAAGAAACGTCCTTGCAAGAGGCTTTTCAACATAGACATGTTTGCCAGAGGCAAGTGACAACATCGAAATCGGGAAATGTGAATGATCAGGTGTGGCGATGGCGACCGCATCGAACTCATGTCCAACCTTGTCAAACATCTGCCTGAAATCCCTGAACAGTCTTGCCTTCGGATACATATTCATCACTTTCCGCGTCTGAGGCGCACCAAGATCGACATCGCATAAAGCGATGACCTCCACCATTCCAGTCTTGGCGAACTCCTCTATAATCTGTTCCCCACGGTTTCCGATTCCCACATAGGCTATCTTTACCTTTTCTCTTTTCTTTGACAGTGTTGAATATGTCCGCGCGGACAGAATGTCCGAGGAACCAATGGCAACTCCTGCCGTTGCCAACCCGAGCGTTTTCAAAAATTTTCTTCGTGTATACATAACACAACAATTGAAATAACTTATTTAAACAATCGTATTATCAAATAAATAAATATCCTGAGTAGACTCCAGAGTCCATATAGCACACATGCGAAAGCCAAGACATAAAACGCTGATGTAAGCATCTCCTTGACCGGAGCCTTGAATAAGATTATCGAATAGAGGTTCGTCAGATTTGCCACCAACAGACAAATCAGGAATGACAACAATTCGATCCGTTTCCTTACGGCAGTCAAAACAGTGTCTTTCACTTTGTTCCAGTTTGTTTATGGTGATTTAGGTAATCGATTTTATATTCATCCGGGAAGCGGACAGGCACACCACGAAGAAGAGCCTCATGGCCAAGCAGACTCAGCACGCTCGCATAATACCCTTCTTCCGCAATATGCTTGGGCTGTACGCATGTAATGACAGATTCGATGAAGGCTTCCAGCATAAGTGACGTGCCATCCTCCTTAGGTGGTCTGCCAAGAATATAGACGCCTTTGTTCTCTTCCGCTGTTTCGGGAGCCCAGCTTGTCCCGGCGAACGGCAGCGTGTCAAACAGTTTGTTTTCCCACTCATTAATCAGCCGGAGAAACGCCGGAGCCGGAGGCACGTCCTCAAAGTAGTACTTCCCTTTCTCAGGCTCGACCGTCCCGAGCGATCCGAGAATCTGCTCCTCAAGGCCATAGAAACGATTGGAGATCACAGAGTCGAATGTCATTTTCACCCCGTTGCCGAAGACGTAGATGCAGCTGATGTTGTCGTAAACATCCCGTCCGTCTTTCCAATATGTTATCGAACCGTCACCCATGACCTTGTCAGGAATCATTTGGAGCGCCCAGCAGCCGACCTGGAGCTGATGGCAGGCCAGTTCGGTCATCAGTCCCTTGGAGGATTCTTTGTACAGTCTCCAATTGATACGCCGTTCAAGTTCGGGAGACGGTACAGGACGCCGCCAGTCACCGTTACGGTACCAGAACGTGCGAATAGCGTTAATTTGTCCGAATGTGCCTGCATGGATCAGTTCCATGGCCCTTATGTACCTCGGGTCAAAAAGCCTCTGCTGCCCAGTGAAGAACACTTTCCCCGTATCCAGATGCTTATTATACATCGTGTGGCATTCTTCCATAGTAAACCCTATGGTCTTCTCACAGAACACATGCTTGCCAGCCTCAAAAGCAACCATGACTATCTCAAAATGTGTGTTCAGCGGTGTGGCCACAATCACAGCATCAATCGATTCATCTTCAAGCATCGTCCGGTAGTCCGAACAAGTCCTGACCCCTGGAACAATTTGAAGTCCGGCCTGAAGTGACGGCACGTATGTGTCGCATAGAACCACAATCTCCACTTTTGGATTCACAGACAGAAAACTCAACAGGAAACGGCCGCGTGAACCACATCCCACAAGACCGATACGGCAACGCTCAGCTCTCGTGTGCTTAACTTCTGAAAACGCTGAAAGCCAAGGTGAACCCGCCAGTACCGTACAGGTTCCAGTCAAACCAAGATTCTTGATGAATTCCCTCCTGTCCATCATTCAAGCCCCTCCTTCAAAACGCATACGGGACCAAGCAGACCTGATGACTGAAGAGGCGAATCCGCGGTCAGGGAATTATTGAGAACCCATGTGACACGCCTCTCAGGAGGCAGGGCTGAGTCACCGATCAGCCTGTTCCTCCAACCATTATATACCCGAACCGCCAGAGTGTTCTCCCCTTCTTTCAGAGCATCAGAGACATCCACCCTATAAGGAGGTGTCCACACGCCACCGGCATATTTTCCGTTAAGATAGACTTTGGCCATCAGCATCACTTTCCCCAAATCCAACCACAATTGTCCCGACGGCAAATGATTCATCATAAACTTGTTCACATACACAGCCTCTCCAGAATAGAATCTTACATCGGTGTCTCCAGACTCCTTCCAATCAGTCAGCTTATTGAACACTTTTGTGTTTCCGGGCACGGAATCTCTTGTAAATGTCACGCGCCAAGGACCTTCAACGCAAAGAAGCGTGTCTTTAATTCCGGCACGAAGAGGTTTCATTCTTCCATTTTTATGTTTTCTGAACACCACGAACACACTTTCATCAGCCTCCAGGTCGATAGGCACCGACATGCCATTACCGAGCCATGAATATTCCCGCACACCATACCTTTGACCATCCACCGGAGTCCATATTTCAGGTGAGAAGTCCCTCGCCACCCTGAATATTCCGTCAAATGCCTGTCTTTTGCCACTTTGATTGGACAAGAAATAGATTTCGCCATCCGGCATGCTCCTGTGTATGAACAAAATGGAGTCATTGGCATCCGCACATTGAAAGTCTGGTGTCACCCCCATTTTGTCAAGGACATCTTTCAGACACATGTCATTGTGAAAAATGTTTCCGTTACCGTACTTGTCACCGGGAAAAAGTTCCTCGCCCAGAGCCTTGACCACCTTGTCAGCCTCAGGGTATCCTTCAAGGCTCGGCGAAAGAACAGGCGCTTTCCCGTAAACAGCAAGGCCTTCTTTGGCGAACCCGAGAATTTTTTGCAGCAATCCGGGGCGCATTGTCTTCTGCTCAGGCAGCACCAACAGACGGTAAGACATCCCGTCCGGCAGAACAAGCCGCCCATTCCTTACGTCAGCCTTTGTCATCAGGATCTCAGAGTTGATGTAGTCAAACGAATAGCCTTTAGGCAAACCGTCAGTCACGGGCCCTGTCATTTTCGGGGTATCCTCACCAATAAAATACGCGACATCAGCGACGTACATTCCCTGTTGGAGCAGAAAACCACATCTTTTCAGGTAGTCGGTAAACATTCCCATACAGCAGAACCAGGTGTTTTTCCTGTTGAACTCTGTCCCGAACCATGCGTTCATTCCTGGATTAAGGTTCTCGTAAGGTTGATGGATATAAACATGCAGCAGTGAGGCGTTTATTCCTTCGGTAAAGAATCTGTCCACCCTGGCTTTCATATTACCCGGATAATTCGTGAAGGCAGGCTTGCCGCTCGTGCAGGATTCCGCCCATATCCTTTTCTTGCCGTATGTGTGGCCACATGAGGAAGCGCATCGGTTCTCTATTAGCCCTAACTCTCCTTTGTTCCAAAACTCACCGCTGACCTCGTCAGCCCGGCCACCATACTGGAGAAACTCTCCTGGAAATCCCCAATGGCCATAGTTCTCAAGCCATGTCGTCAGACCATCGCGATGGCTCAATCTTGTCAGTTCACCGACGTAGTTGTCAGCCACGGCGTCTGCCACAAAACGTCGAAGATCCCAAAGAAAACGAGAGGACACATCCTCGTTGTCCACGACATGTCCGTCAAGAACCGGCAGAAATGGTGTTGGATCATAGTTGAACTTAACCTTGAAGGAATCCAGCATACCGTCTGTCCAATTCTGGCTTCCCGTCTCATAACTGTCCTGGACAACGACCTTCAGTCCACGTCTATCGTTTTCCGGAATTCTACGGAGCAGCTCTCCGACAAAAGAGTCGTAGTGAAACCCGACATGTCGCCTGCTCATTTTGTCCACCTCAAGTCCAGTGGCTTCCGGCGGAGCCGGGGAATTGGTCATTCCAGTAGATTGCATATAATAAGCAGACAGAGTCCATAAGCCGTCAGGCACTTTCCAGACAAGTTCCCCTTTGTCCGAGACACTTCCTGTGACGTCGAGGACCTGTGCGGATCTGACAGCCGCACTGTCTGTCCCTCCATAGTCCGGTTCCAGTGGCCAAATGTAGGAGTCCCACTTTGGATCAGGACGCTGATACATCTTGGCCAATGACTTTTCAGGCCATCGTTCCACCATAGGTTCCGTGGAAAGGGTCACGGTGATTTTTGAGGTTTTGTCTATGGCTTCAGGCTTACCCAACGACAATCTGAACTTATCAGACGAGGTTTCAGAAACCGAAATCACCACAGGGGCATCGGGAATGAAACCAACTGACGTACTGAAATTCGTCCTGTCGATTATGAATTTTCTGATTGACCTGAATTTTCCTTCTTCATCGGCAAGAAGTTCGGCATGGCACATTACCCTGCCACTCGGCCGTATGATCAGACTTCTAACCTTCTGACCGTCATCCATACACATGTCAAGAGTTGTCTCCTGCCCATCATTGTGAACTATTGTCCAACTCTTGTCCGGATTCCTTTCCTCACAGGGGTAAGCTAGCGCTTTGACCAATTGCATCGAGTCTGAGTACTCCGGAATGATTCCATTCCAGAAGTCCCCGCCATTCAGCCGAACCGATGACGAGCGGATAAATCTCATGCTTTTCTCCGGTGTCACCCACGGGCCACCCGACTGGCTCCACCCGGCACAATTGAATATTCCTGTCTCGATGCCGTAATCAGAGGCCGTCTTCAAAGCCACCCGCAAGAGCCGCCACCATTCGTCGGAAAACATCCTGACATCGCCATATTCACCTCCTTTCAGTCCGATGTTCCCTATGTACGCCCTCGTGATACCGGCATCTCTCATTGCCTGAAGATCTTTCACGATACCTTCTTCAGAGATATGTCCGGACAGCCAGTACCAGTAGCATGCCACCCGCACACTGTCGGGAACATTCACAAAACCGCATTCCAGATCATCCATGGATGGAGATTCCATGTGACATGACGATAGAAAGACGATGGCCGGCGCGGCGGTGATCCCGATGAGAGAACTTATCAAACGATGAATTGACATTGCTAGTAAGGAATATATTCGTTGTTCATGACATTGAGCGTTTGCGGAAGCCATACCCTGTAACGCAGCGACCTGTCCCATGTGTTGCCGGCCGAGGCGAAATCACAAAGATGAACAAGGCGGGGAGAACGGTTGTGTTCCAGCAAGGTACCCACGTGCATATGGACGCTGAAAGCCATCCAGGAGAAATCGTGGCTTTCCAGCGGTGTGAGTTCCACGAATCCGTCACCGGAGACCAGGGCGACCGCCTCGTCCACAAATCCATCGTTGAATCTGCTGTCTCTGGACAAAACCACCGGGCCGCGGACTATGGCCAGGCAATCAGCCTCTCTTACCACGCGTCCTCTCAAATCAAGTCTGACATGAATGCTGTCTCCGGATTTCCATTCACGCTCAAGTGTCAGGTAATGCCCTTGGATTATGTCTTTTATCTCCTCACCGTTGACCGCGACGCTCACGTTCTCACTCCAACCCGGAATACGGACCGCAATCGCGCATCTGACAGGTCTCGGAGTATCTATTTCTATTTTTATCAAATCACTGACCGGGTAATCAGTCGTCTGGCGCAGATGAAGCCTTTCCTTCTGTGTCAGAATTATGTCAGCCTCGGAGGGCGCGTACAAATTGACATGAATGCATCTACCGTCAACATCATACATGACTTTAGGGATCATCGAGAACGCGCGGGGACCATTCGCATTACAGCAGTTGATGTGCATTCCGCATTGCTCCTCACCTTCTGACCTCCAGCCCTCCAAAGGACTGTATTTGGCTATCTGGGACGCATCGTCCTTTAACGAGGCCATCAGCGCGTTGTACATCGCTCTCTCTATGAGATCCCCATAGGAGGAATCGCGCGTATGGCGCAGAAGGCGGAAACATAATTGCATCCATGTGAATGTCACACAGGTCTCCATAGTGTGGTAAGTAGGCAAGTACTGACGTGGCTTTCCCCCATACCAACACTCGAAAGAGCTCCCCGACCCGGCTATGTTGATCTCATCGTTTATTATACTTGCCACAGTTTTTTCAATGGCAGAAAGACAGGTGGGGTCTCCATCTATCTTGTAAAGCTCCAGAAGTCCCTCGTAACAGGACATCATCTCATACGCCTTCTGACCGTTCTCTCTGGAAAACCATTTCTCAGGGTGAGGAAATCTGGAGGCCACAGGAATACCGGCTATAGCCTTGCTGATCAACTCAGGGCCTTCGGGGGTCTCCCATTGCCGTACGATATACCGGGCGAAATCAAGATATGACGGATCGCCGGTATGCCTGTACAACGACACAACCGCCTCAAGGATCGATGAACTTGCCATTCCACGGTAGTTTCCCGTCGCCACGATGTCCGTTTTTCCCTCGCCGACCTGTGTCATCAAATGGTCGATCAGTCTGCGGGCCGCTTTCAGAGCCCTCCGGTCACCGGAAAGGTCGTACCACGCGAGCAAACCCAAAGCAGTGTATTTGCGTCCCCAGACATCCCATTCCTGAAGTTGATGCTCGGGGGAATAATTTCCGATGTAGCCATCGGGGGACTGTGTCTCCATCAGCAATGAAGCCGCCTCACTTATCTTCTCGTACAGCTCCCAGTCATGGGTATATTCATAAGAAGAAATCGCTCCCAGCATCCATTTTCCCCAAAACTCGCTCTGCCACAGGCGGCTTTCCGTACGGTGGCGGAAAGGTTCGACAAGCTCGTTGACATCCTGCCCTTTGACCCGGCGGGCTATACAGTCGGATATTCTTTCTCCGACATATCCTTTGACCTCAACATTCTTGACAGCCGGGTATTCGTTAGGCCTTGCGGCCGCCAGGGCAGGAAAAAGAAGCGATGCCGCCAGGAGAAATCCCGCAAGTGTAGTTCTGTTTGTTCTCATAGTGCCAATCGTGCTATTCGGCAAGCCTGTCAACGACCACCGGCTTTATCAAACCGCCACCCATACTGATCTTTCCGTCCTTCACGTTCATATCCACAATGTAGGCGCCGCGTGGATGTACCTCTGTATCGCTCTTATGCGCGTGGAACACATAACGCATCTGGCCGTCATTGTCAACGAAAGGAGCGCCGTGGCCTACCCCGACAAGTCCTTCATACTTATGAAGCACCGGATTGGAATCCGCTTTTTTCCAAGGTCCCAGCGGTGAGGATGATGTCGCATAACCGACCGCATAGTCCTGGCTGGTATAGTCATTTGCCGAATACATAAGATAGTAAACCCCATCCTTTTTGAACACAGATGGACCTTCCGTGACCTTTGAGGCTATCAATTCCCAAGGTTGGTCGGGACGAATGCATCTCGACAGGGTCTCCTCCTTGATTTCCTTCAGATCATCCTTAAGCTCCGCACCCCAGATTATGTTCCCGCCATTGAACCTGACGAAATATACGTACGCCTTGCCATCGGTGTCGAAAAACACAGAAGAATCAATGCCGGCCTCATCCCTCATAGGTTTTTTGACGGTCTGGACAAAGGCTCCCAGAGGTGAGGTTGACTCAGCGACACAGAGTCTGCGCTCTGCGGTGTAGAACATGTAGTATTTCTTTTTAGCGCTTACATAATAGACCTCAGGCGCCCAGAATCCAGTCGTCCCATAGGAATCGGATGGATCAAGAGCGGAGGAATACATCTTCCATTTCTCCAGATCATTTGAGACGTAGACATCGAACCCAAGCGCCTCGCCGTTTTTTGTGCCATACAGGTAATATTTCCCTTTCTCCACCATAATGTACGGATCGGCGACCGGAACGGTTTTCGACAGGACACGGACAGGCTCCTTGTCAGGCGATTCCGGAACATCACTGCTTCCGGTACTTGAGCAACCTGAACCACAAGCCAATGCGGCGGACATAAGGAGTATGCAGATTGTCATCTTTTTCATTTCGTTTTATATTGATTGCTGCCGGGACACCCCATGAATGACGGTGTGTCCCGGCAAAGTATTCATTTACCCGAAGTCGTGAATCTTTTCAGAAATTCCTTGACAGATGCCTGGAAGTCCACATCTCCGGTTTTCGCGGTCCAGGCCCACCACTGATTATGCTTGTTGTGGTTGTAGGAATGAATCTCCACAGCCACCCCATTGGCTTTCAGAGCCGCCTCATAGGCGACAGCATTCTTCTCCATCGAAAAACTCTGGTCATTGGCGGCGTATGCGATGTATGCCGGAGGATTGCCTGCGGCGGTGTGTTTCTCGTTGGACAAAGCATCGCGAAGATCCTGAGACGGATCGTCCCCAAGCAGCGAGCGGCAGGCTCCATCCTGCGTCCCGTCCTTCTGCATGGTCACCAAAGGAGTCATCAGGATCTGAAAATCCAGCATCTCCGGGACATTGACAGCCAGAGTGGTGGCGATATGGCCTCCCGAGGCCATTCCCCAGACACCGACTTTGTTATAACCGCCCCACTCTCCTTTCCTTGCGCGGACAAGACTCAGAAGGTCGTAGGCGTCCTCGAACGGATGTGAGTAATACTTTGTGTGCGGGTAGGAGTAGTAAAGCGCGGCGAACATGGAATTGGTGGCCTGGGCCATATTCATGAATCCATTATTGCCAGACACAACCCACTGGATGTCGTTCTCGGGAATGTCGGAATATGCTCCGCCCGGGCAAAGAAGAACGGCGCGTTCTACCGATCCTTTGTAGTTGTAGAGCACACCTTTCGCCTCCGGCTCCCTTGAGTAATGGATGATCAGATTGTCTCCTTCCTCCTCATAGGCCGGGCATACGACATAAATGTAACCCTTTGACGAGACAACCTCATTCCCTGGAGCAATCTTGACAGGAAGGACAAAAGGCTTTTGAGACGCGATAAACGCCTTGTCAATCTCAGCCTGGTTGAGTTTCAGTTTCAGCGAGGCACCTTTCGCTCCTTTCGCGATGGTGGAAGCCTCAAAGGAGTAAGTCCCTTCCGGCAGCAAAGCGAAAGCGGCTTTTTTCTGCGAGTTGTAGGCGTTGACCAATGACTGCGGATTATCCGCAAGCGCGAGCGAGCAGGTGATGTCTTCCTCCGCACTGAAGTCTTCCCCTGTGTTCTTGGTCAGGGCCACTTCAAATTCCCGCTCTGCCGAGAGCATCAAAGCACGGTTGCCTTCCATCTTGAATGACAAGACCGTGTTGGCGTTGGCCGGTGTCGGCTCTTCAGGTGTAGGCTCCGGCTCAGGATTTTTGTTCTCCTTGCCGCACCCGACGGATGCCATGGTCATCGCAATGGCGATGACTCCAGATAATAATTCTTTCTTCATTTTTTGATTGATTAATTGTTTTGTGTATCAACTATTCCCAACCTGGGTTCTGTTTTATGTTCGGGTTGTTTTGAATCTCGTTCTCCGGAATCGGGAACAACCAGTAATGCTCTCCGCCCCAGCTGTAGTGATAGGTGGCCTCACCCCAAACCTGACGGAGTCCGTTGACCTCCTCGCTCTGTCCGTTTTTGTACGTGGCGAACTTCTTTTCTTTCCAAGTACGCCACCTCAACTCGTCAAAATAGATGACATCCTCTCCCAGAAGCTCCCAGTAGCGTTCGTTCCGGATGCGCTCGCGCGCGTCCTCCTGTCCTTTCACCTGAGTGAATGAGTTGGAGTCCAGAAGGCTGGCTCCCGCGCGGTCACGTACTCTGTTCACGACCTTCACCGCCTCTTCTGTCTTTCCCTGCTCATTGAGAGCCTCGGCCAGGTTCAGGAGCACATCCGCATAACGGATAAGCGGCAGATCTATGCCAGTCCAATAAAGATTACCCTCGTTTATGCCCTCGGTGACGAACTTTCTGTTAAGATAGTAGAACATCGCCTGAGTGTCTGTGCGCAGATCATTCGGTTCCCTTCTCACAGTCCCATCATCCTCTTCGGTCTCCGTCCATTGGCTTCTGAAAGGGAACCTGCTTGTAAACCAGTTGGCCGCGCCACCGTCACCGCCCAGATACTTTGCGTAAGGGGTTATGACACTCATCTCCAATCTTGGGTCACGATTCGTGTAGGCCTTTCTCACGCGCGCCTCGTTACCGTCTGGAAGGTAGAGATCCATCTTGGCGCCTTGCTCCCTCGCGGTTTTATACTCCTTGTCAGTGAGATGGTCCCGAAGGAAGAACACACGGCGTTGCCTGACCGTCAACGAGGAGAAACCAGGAATATAATCGTCCCAATTGAACCTGCTTCCATCGGCATTCTCATAAGTGTCGATAAAATCCGGGTTGACGATGTAGTTGTTCCACATGCTGCCATAGGTGCAGCGGTTTCCGTAGCCCCTGTTCTTTCCGTTTCCATAGCCATATTCACCAAGGCACTGGACAGAGAAGATCATCTCGTCACAACGCTCATTGGTTTCTTTGAACAATTGCTTGTATGATTCATCGCCAGCCGCAGTGAACAATGAGTAGCCGCACTCACCCACCTTGCGGAAATCAGACTCCGCAGCCTCCCAATCCTTTTTCCACAGATAGACCTTGCCTCTGAGCGCATAGGCGGCCCCTTTTGTGACATGTCCATAATTCTCGTCTGTCGATGAATATTTCAACGGAAGCTGCGGGTCATTTATGCAGGTTGTCAGATCCTCGATGATCCTGTCCCACGTCTGGTCCTGAGTGAGACGGCTGCCCTTGGCGTCCTCAATGCTGCTGAAGGCCTCGGTGTAATACGGCACTCCGCCGAAAACAACGTTCAGCTGATAATACCACCAGGAGCGAAGAAACCTGCATTCTGACACCAGTCTGTCTTTGACCGGCCCGGAAATACCCTCCACACCCGGAAGGTGGGTGATCACATCATTGGCCCGTATGATGAACTCATAGTTGTCGTGCCATAGTTCCTTTGGGCCGGCGCCGCCGGTGGTCTGCCATCCGAAGAGCATTCCGAAATCCCTCCAGTTCGCATCAAGATCCATAACGCTTGCGAAGCAATCGAACCAAAGGGTGCGCGGATAGCTTATTCTTTTATAGAGTCGATTGTAGACTCCCGCGACTGTCTTCTCCGCCATAGTCGGGTCAGACCAGACAGAACTTTCTGTCGGCTGGCTCTTAGATGTCAGATCCATATCCACACAACCAGTGGAAACGGCTATCACAGATGTGGCGAAGCATACTTTCAGTATATTCTTAAAATCGTGTCTCATTTTCAGATCGTTTTTGGTCAAAATGTTATTACCACTCCAGCGGCCCACTGACGCATAGGCAGATAGCCATCGCCACTCATCATCTCGGGATCAGGACCGGTGAAACCCGTTATTGTAATAAGATTCTCACCCGACAGGTACAGTCTTGCATTCTGGAGGAACGCTTTCTTGATCCATTTCTCAGGAAGAGTGTAACCGACCGTCAGATTCTTGAGCTTTATGTAGTCTCCCTTCTGAAGATGCCATTCGCTGTTGGCATACGCCTGCCCGCTTTCCGAAGCCGCGATGATACGAGGTGTGGATGACCAGATGTTTGTCCTTGGATCTTCAGGATTTTCCGGATCATAGAAATAATGGTCATAGGCGACATCCTTGCTTATGCCGCGGCAATGCGTGACATTAACCGCATTCTGTGCCTGTTTGTAATATTCGATCCGGAATCCGGCCGAGCCTGCCCAACTCATAGAGACGTCTATTCCTTTCCATGCAAGAGAAGCCTGAAGGCCATAGTAATACTTCGGGGTCGTGGATATTCCCTGAAAATCATAATCCTTGTCATCCCCGTAAACGCCGTCTCCATTATTGTCCGCATAGATCATGTCACCGTACCAGATCTTATCCTTGCCTATTCCCTGGCTTGGATAAAACCTGTACCCGGCATTGGACATGGCGCGCAGCCATTTCATGTCCTCCTCCGTGCGGATTATTCCGTCTGAGGGGCCGCCGTTTATGTCCACGGAGCCATCTGGGTTGAAATGATTGCCGGAACCCTTGTAGACATCAAGGACGTAGAACTCATTCATCATATGGCCTTCAATAATCCTGGTTGTGCCACCGCTGGACACATCGCCGATGTTTGAATACCACACATCATTACCGTCCGCGTCCTTCCTCCACTCGCGCACAAGCTTCCCTTTATAGCGAGTGACCATATTCCTGTTGAATGTCAGATTGCCGCTGACGGAATAACTTAAGTCTCCCGCATTGTCCCGCCATCCGAGGGTCAACTCGACTCCTTTGTTGTTCACACCGGCCAGATTCTGCAGCGGGGCGTAGAACTGGTTGAGGGTTTCGGACAATGTCGGACGGTAAAGGATTCCATCTGTGTTCTTGTCATACACCTCAACAGTACCGCTCAGCCGGCTGTCAAGCACAGAGAAATCAACCCCCACATTGAAAATCGCAGTTTCCTCCCATTCAAGATTGTAGCTGGAAAATGCGTTCATGGCCAGTCCGGCAGTCTTGTCACCATGGTACGCATAGTTGTTGCCTGCCTGATAAAGAGCCTGCCATTCGTAGTTCCCGATTGAGTTGTTCCCCAACTTACCCCATTAAGCCCTGAGTTTCAAGTTGTTAAGCCACATCACTTTCTCCATGAAACTTTCTTCAGACAGCCTCCACCCTGCGGAGACGGACGGGAAAAGTCCCCATCTGGAGCCCGGGGAGAATCTTGACGAGCCGTCATACCTGAGGTTGAACTCTACCAGATAACGGTTGTCGTAGGCATAATTCAAACGTCCGAACACGGAACGGGATGAATATTCCCAAGATGATCCCTTTATGGAATAAGGCTTCGTCATCGCATCGAAGTCCGTCAGGTTGACGGCCGAAAGTCCCTGTTTGTCTACATCCACCTTGTCTCCCCATTTGCGGAACTCCTCGTAACCGGCAAGGACACTGACATCATGCGCGGAGAACTGACGCGACCAAGTGAGCAGCTGGCTGGTTTTCCAGCTCTTTTCACGATATTCCCAGTCTGCCACGTGCATATTCTCCATGTCCGCCGAAGTCGGGGGCGTGTTCAGTGACATTCCACGGTTGAAACTGAATTGCTGCATAAACTCAGACGGTTGGGATCTGTGATGATTGATAAAATGATCGAAATAGAAATTCGATGTGAATTTGAAGTCTTTCAGGAATTTGATTTCCACATAGGGGTTGATGTTGTACTTGTTCTGCTTGTAGAAGCCATTGCTTCCGCTCAGGTTCAACAGAGGGTTGACCGCCTGACCGTCCTCCTCATTGGTCTCAGGGCCTCCGTACATTCCGTCATAATATGGGTATATGCCGGGAGTCGCCTTCTGCATGCTCAGACCCCAAAGACTGCTGATGCTGTTTCGCTCCTGGTCGGCATTATAGCCCCACGCTCTCATCCCTACAGTCAGAAAGTCAGTGACCCTGGATTCAATGTCACTGCGGAAATAGTACTTCTTGACACCCGACTCAACCACCAACCCGGGATTGTCCAGATAAGTTCCGGAAAGGGAGTAATTCGTTTTCTTCTCCGCCCCCGTGAGGCTGATCGTGTGTTCCTGCATCCATTTTGGCCTGTAGATCTCGCTATACCAGTCCGTGTTCGGATGTGTGACATAATTCGGATAGCCGTACTCGTTGACCTCATCCGGATTCCTTGACGCCTCTCTCCATTCATCTATGGTTGACTGTGAGAACTTTGTCGCCTGTCCGGAATTCTCGTACCCTTCGTTTATGAACTCCATGTAGTCCGCATAGTCCGACACCTGGCGGATCAGACGCGCCGGGGTGTTATAGGAGAATTTTCCCGAATATGTGACATTCACCTTTCCGTCCGACCCTCTTTTTGTCGTCACGAGTATCACTCCATTGGCTCCTCTGTTGCCATAGATGGCGCAGGAAGCCGCGTCTTTCAGGATTGAGATGGAGGCCACATCATTGGGATTTATCTCGTTCAGACTCATTTCCATCCCGTCCACCAGGACAAGAGGCGACGAATTGTTCAGCGTACCCGTTCCTCTGATAAGGACCGAGGATGTCTCCGCGTTCGGCTGGCTTCCCGTGTTCATCACATTGATTCCGGCTGCCATTCCGGAAAGTGACGCCGCTATTGTGGTGACAGGGCGTTGCATTTTCTTGTCATTGAAATTGATGCTCGCCACCGATCCGGTCAGGTTGACTTTCTTCTGCTCACTGTATCCGACAACGACCACCTCTTCCAAAAGATTGGTGTCGTCTTTCAGTACGACCGGATCCTTTGAATCCTTGTCAGCCTGAATTGTGCGATCCTGATAACCCATACAGGAAACCGTAAGAATGTCCGAAGACGTCAGGCCCGGCAAAGTGAAGACTCCTTCATCGTCAGCCATCGCACCTTTTTCCTGACCGATGACCTGGACAAACGCTCCCGCCACTGGTCTGCCCGCTCCATCGACCACTTTTTGTGTGAGAGTGAAGGATTCCTTGTCCGGCCAAACTTTGGCCTTCTCCCTTTTGACGAGAATGATGTTCTTGCCGTTGATCTTGTAAGAAACATCGCCGGATTCCGGGAATATCTCATCCAAAATCCTGGCGGCGGAGGCCTTCTCCAAATTAACCTGGTACTTTTGCCCAGTGTCTATCCTGGACTTGTCATAGACGAACAGGAAGTCCGTCTGTCTCTCGATGTCCTCGATTATCCGGCTCAATGCCACCTCTCTCTTTCCCGTCCTGATGGTCACATTCTGAGAGAAGACAGGCTCCGAAAGAATCAATAAAGCCAGACATAGGCATGATTGCAAATACTTTCGCATATTCTAATTGGATTATATGATTTAGTGATATTCTGATGTGGTGGCGTCAAAGCCTACTTTTCGATGATGATGCCGCTTTTGTCAACATTCCAAGCGTACTTGAAAGGATGGATCTCGGAAAGAACATTAAGAAGATGCTCTATGCCGTCTTCCTGACGGAACTTGCAAGTGCAGCGATAATCAGCAAGTTCCTTGTCCATAATGGATATATTGATGCCATAGTAGTTCTGCACCTTATCAAGTATGTTCAGATATGTCTCGTCCTCAAAATAGTAGATGCCGTCTATCCACGATTCCGTGTCAAGTTCCGGAATGCCGGACTTGACGTACTTTCCGCCGGCATAGTCTAACCTTTGCCGCGGATCAAGAATGGCGAGTTGATTATGGGCAAGATCGCTGACGCTGACCTTACCCTCATAAAGTTTCACTGAGAAATCGTCCGAAGACTTATAGGCTGTGACATTGAATATCGTGCCGAGCACCCTGACCTCATTCCTGTAAGTCTCGACGATAAACGGAATGTCATCATTATGCGCCACGTCAAAACAAGCCTCTCCATCAAGCCTGACCTTGCGGGATTTTCCTGCCTCTTCAGATATTTCCAAAGTGGAATTTGAATTCAACCATACCTCTGTGCCATCAGACAACACCGTGTGCACGCGCTGCCCGACCGGAGAGATGATTGTCTGTGCGTAGAACTCTTTGCGAGATGCCCGCCTGTCCGTCAACATCGAGAACACTCCTATGGCGACAGCCCACGCAATGACCGCGCAGGCAGCATATCTGAACATGTGTCTGAAACTCCATACAAAACGCGGCCCGGTCTTGACTTCTCCGGCTGTGTTCAGCAGAGTCGACGTGTACAATTTGCGCAGAGCCAACAATTCCTGATATTTGTCGTTGTCTGACTCAGCCCATTCAGTGACCCTTATCCTTTCTTCCACAGAAGACTCACCACAAATGTATCTTTCAAGTGTCTGTTTGTCCATAGCATCTTAATTGACATCTATATATTCCTTGACACACGTAAATACCCTAACCATTCCCGGAAAAAAATTGTTCCAGGAATGGCAGGCACACAGAACACACTTGCTAAAGTCCCAAGAATATCGCTATGACAGGTAGATAGTCAATCAAGGCGGCCCTTAGTTTTTTCATGGCTTTGGAAAGATGGTACTCCACTGTCTTCTCGCTTATCCCCAACTCTTGTGCTATCTCCTTATAAGTCATACCCTCAAAACGGCAGAGGATAAACACCTTCTCGGTCTGGGGCCCCATTTCTTCCAGACAATCTGAGATAATCCGCTGCACATCGGCACTGTAAAGGACATGGGGGTCACAAGCCTCCAGGCTGTTTATGCGAAGAATGATTTCCTTCTGCCTTTCTTCATCAACCTCCCCTTTCAGTCTCAGCAAAGAATTCTGTTCTCGTAGGAAATGCAGAGCTTTATTGCGGACAACACCGAACAGGAAAGGAATAGGCCGAGAGGCAAGAGCGTCATCTCTACGTGATTTTTCCCATAGAACCATCATGGACTCCGAAGCGATACTTTCCGCCGCCAAGTCATCATACACGAAAGACTTGGCGAAGAGAACACATTTTTTATAGTATCTCTTGAAATTTTCATCGAATATCGCCGTGGACTCTCCTTCTCTCATTTTCAGCCATGATTTTTTGCGAAATTATAAAATAAAATCCATTCAGCAAAACAAAAAGGCCAGTCAAAATACGTCATTCATCTCACGGTGCAAGACGGATGAGGCTCATGGCGCCGTCTTGATTCCTTTAAATACAACACCCAGAGTCACAATTTTTTACACATCCGACTATCAGTCAAGGAATACCTTGGTAAGTTCCCCGAAAGAATCGAGACGAGTGATGTTCGGATGGTCAAATTCCTCTGTCACCTCATGCTGCCACGTGGTGTGGAAAGGAATATGTATGCCGTAGCCTCCGATTTCTATGACAGGCAAGATGTCCGACTTGAATGAGTTCCCGACCATAACCATGTCTTCAGGAGAGATGCCTTCGCTTTGGCAGAGGTCAAGATATTCCTTTTTGCCTTTATTGGAGACCACTTCAGTCCTGTCGAAATATTCACTTAACCCGGAGCGCCTTAGCTTGTTCTCCTGGTCGAGCATATCACCTTTTGTCAAGACAACCAACCTGTAGCGCCCGCTGCGCTTCAAGGCCTTCAAGGTGTCCTCTACCCCCGGAAGCGGTGTCGCAGGGAGACTGAGCAGCGATTTCGCGCTCGATAATATTCGTGAAAGATTCTCGCCCTGCACCTTGTTGTCAGACACCTTCAAGGCGGTCTCCATCATCGAGATGCAGACGGCCTTCGCTCCGTAGCCCAGAATCGGCATATTCGCGGACTCCGTCCTGAAAAGTTCCGCCGACAGTTCCTCCGCAGTGCCATATTCCTTAAGTTCCTCCGTGAACACATCCTCCGCTTTGTCGAAGTACGACTGATTGTCCCACAGCGTGTCATCCGCATCGAAAACAATCACCTTTACATCTTTCATCATAGTCCAAACATTTTTGATTCAAAATTAGCGAAAAGAATTCAAATGGCAACCAGCCATATTTGGTTATATTCCCAAAAACTGCTATATTTGTGGGGTGACATTATAACGTCACTTATTGCGTTATGATTACTTTGTACCACGGTTCGGCTAACATAATCGAAGTCCCTGTTTACGGTCAAGGGAACAGGCACAATGACTATGGACTTGGCTTCTACTGCACGGAACGGCTGGATTTGGCCAAGGAATGGGCGTGCACGGAGAACAATGACGGTTTCGCCAATGAATATCTCCTTCGGGACGAAGAGTTGAAAGTGATCGACTTGTCAGGAGGAGAATATCATGTACTGAATTGGTTGGCTATACTGCTGGAAAACAGAACGTTTTCCACAGGGCAAGGGTTGCCGGAAGCTGCGGTAAAGTATATTCATGACACATTTTTACCCCAGTATGAGGATTACGATGTCATCCGAGGCTACAGAGCCGATGACTCGTATTTTTCTTTCGCCGGGGCTTTCTTGAACAACACAATCTCATTCGAGCAGTTAGGCAGAGCTATGAAGTTGGGAAAACTTGGAGAACAAGTAGTCTTGAAATCAGAAAGAGCATTCGGCCGATTGAGTTTTGTGAAGGCGGAAGTGGCTGGCAATGAGATATTCTATCCTCGAAAGGCGACCAGAGACCGATTGGCGAGAGAGGCTTTCCGCAAAGACAAGGAAGAGTCGCCCTTGGATGGCTTGTATGTTATCGATATAATCAGAAATAAAATCAGCAACGATGATCCGCGCTTACGATGAAATCTACCTTGAGGATGCGATGATGAATTTTGCCGTGTCGCTTGATTATGGTGCGATGCTCTGCAAGGGAGGAATCAATGAATATTATGACAGACTACTTGTAGGAGAGCCGGTGCGCCAGTTCGAAAGTGGCAATCCCCGTTATTTGGTCGGCATGTCAGGAATTGAATTAGCCGAAAGGGTCATTGAAACGACCGGAGGAACGGTTCATACCACTGATCATATGTCGGCTGACCGTTCGGGCATATTCTGGTCAGGCTGGGTCCTTTCTTATCTACAATGGTTTACAGGATATTCATTTGAAAGATTCCAGCGTGATGGCCTGACAATCCAAACTGTGATCGCCTTGTACCCGACGCTTCACGAAGCGGATCTGAGCAAGTTCGTTGAAGTCGCTTTGGGCATAATGAACGCAAAGAAGTCTGAGAATCCATTGAAGGTACAAAGGATGCGGTGCGGCTTGACACAACAGGAATTGGCAAACCGCTCAGGCACGTCCTTAAGGATGATCCGCGCTTACGAGCAAGGCAAACAACTTCTTTCCAAGGCCGAGGCCGGCACGGTTTTCCGCATAGCCACTGTGCTCGGATGTGACGCAAGATCACTTGTCGTATGATGTGTAAAAGACTTGCTCTGAGCGCACCGCTCCAGGAGTCCAGCCCGGTTTCAATGACCACAACATCACCGGGCAACACGCTCACAAAGTGAATCTTAATGTCATGATCAGTTCACGGCCGCGAAGACGGTAGTCGTACGTGAAGGTGTTGACGGTGCTGTAGATTGTGTAACTGTAGGACTTCTGGTTCAGGAGGTTGCGCAGGTCCAGGGAGAGTTGCATCGAGCGGTGGCGGAACGAAAGGCCGCAGTCCAGCAGGGCCATTGTCTTGGTGAGGTCATCAGTGATCTGGTGGCGGGAGATCTCGGCTCCGGCTGTGAACTGGAACGAGTCACCGGGGAGTAGTTTAAGGACTATGTCGTGACTTTGGGAGAGGTAGTGTTTGCGGACGGAACCGTAATTTGACGAAGTCTTGGCGTACTCTCCCGAATAGTCAAGTTCCAACCAATCAAGAGGATGGGAATACAGCGACGGAGATATCGCTGTGCTTTGCCAAGAGACATCAACGAGGTTGCCGTTCTGCATTGTTGACTGATTGCTGTAAAGCGCGCTCCCCGTCAAGGATATCTTTGTTCTGATTGGGGTGATCTGTTTTGTGACGCCCAACTGTGAGATGATATTGTCGGAAACGTTCTGTTGAGCCAGGGTACCAGTCAGGATGTTGCTGTCGATGACATCCTGTGAGGTAATCAAGTTGTTCCAGTTGCGGACGTAAGCAAAGTCTGCGTTTAGGAACCATTGCTCAAGAGGGATCTTGAAGTCGTAGTGAAGGTTGGCGGAGAGGGCTTTGGTGTCGGACAGGACGCCGGAGGAGACTCGCACGGTTGTTTCATCAAGGCGGACCGGTGCGGTCAAAAAATCCAGAGCGTCTCCAAATGTTCTTGAATATGAAGCCGTCGCCCTCAGCACGGAACGTGGGCTGACATTCCAGTTGAAATACACGTCTGGGCATACAGAGAAATGCAGGTCGCTAAGGGCGGTCGGGGCTTCTGAATATTCAAGGACTGAGGAAGCGTTCCAGCGTAGTTTGCAGGTCCGCCAACGGGCGGTGAAGTCATTCTTCAAGTCAATGTCTCTTATGCTCTGGCTCTGAACGAGCATTTTCCCGTTTTGGATAGTCGGTACGGTGGATTTACGCGAGGTCGCTTTCAGCGAAATATCCTCGTTGATGTAGCATTTTGGAGCATTGTTCTGGAATGTCATTGAGAGCCAAGGCTTTCGTAGAGTCGATTCGGGAGAGACGGATCTGTTCACCTGCATATTCCCGGAACCATCGTAGTAGAGGCTGGTTTGGGAATATTCATAGTCACTTTTCGATGTTGAGTAGCCAGCGTTGGCTTTTATAGTGGAGTTGCGGCCAGTCTTGCGTATGGCGTTCAGAGTCACAAGGATGTCGGACGGAGACAGAAAGCGTTCCGATTTGAGAGGCGCCTGCGAGGTGGATAGGTTGCCGAGCAGTTCGGAGGCTTTGGATTCCGGGTCTGAGGTTCCTGTCAGAGTTTTGCCGCCATCGGCAGCGAACGATTTTATGTTCCCGGTCTTGACCGTGGCAATCGCTTGTGTCTTAGGTGCGAACAGCATTCCTGCTCCGCTCAGCGAGTATAGCCAATCTTCTCCATAGCCGGCCGCTGACTCATAGGTACCTGTCGGTTTGAGTTTCGCCTTGTCGCTGAGTTTGATGTTGATGGCGACATCATCGGAAAAGACGTCCTTATCTACCTTCGTCTCTTGATGGTTGCTGAGTACCTGGACCTGGTTCACGTATGATGCGGGAATATTGTTGGTTGCGATGTTGTATTTACCACCGAGAAGGTCCAATCCCTCAATGTAGAACTTGGAAATTTATTTGCCCAAGTACTTTATCGCGCCCGCTTCCGTGACATCGATTCCGGGCAGCTTCTTGATGGCGTCCTTAAGGGTGTAGTCTCCTTTGGTGGCGTAGGCGGAAAGGGAATATGAAAGTGTGTCGCCTCGCTGGTGGATCGCCGGGGCCTTGACCACTACTTCCTTTAATGTCGTTGCTTTTTCTTTCATCGTGAGGTTGCACCCAGCGGTAGAAGAGCATGGCCGCGTTACAGTTACAGATTCATAGCCAAGGCATTCCGCAGAGATCGTCACTTGCTTCGCTTCCGTCTTGAAATGAATTTCGTAATGTCCTGACTGATCTACTATTGAATATCCAAGGACGGCTTCCTGTGCGGAGACTTTCACTATGGCTCCGCTGACAGCTACTCCGGACTCGTCCTTCACCGTGCCTTTCACGGACAACAGACGCCAAGTCTCTGTTTCGGCCGTGTGTTGGGCATTAGCGACTATCCCGGCCATAAGAATGGCAAGGCTTCCAAGCAATACTCTCATTGTTAATCCTAATCTATCAGTTTCGGATCCACACACTTTAGGCTTGCGCCAAATAATAACCTCATCCATAATTGGGTTAAATGGCTGGCAAGCCTGAAGTGTTTTATTACTAAAGTGATCAATCCTATCACTTTAGTTCCAAAGGAATATACCCATTCGGGCGAAGCCGCAACTGCATTCCGTTGATCAGAACGGCCTTCCCGCCATCATCATATTTTTGGATGCTCATCTCGCTGACAGCCTCGACAGGCATATTCTGCATCGGGTTCTCCTCGAAATGGTTCTTGGCTTTGATGAACTTCTCCCTTGTCGTGGAGATGACGTTCGTGGCATCAGTCTCCGTTATCGGTGTCGTACCCTTTCTTATGACGATAGCATCGAAATGATGGATTCCTTCACTATCTGTAGCCGACATCACAAGTCCTGGCAGGCCGCAAAGCTTCCAAGGACCGAAAGTGACCGGAATATCCGGCGTGTACCACACCGTCCAGGTTCTACCGCCATATTCACCCGTTGCCTTTTTGCAGGGATAGCCGCAGACGGTGTCGGATTCTTCGACCAGTGTCCAGCCGATGTTTGGAAGACTTTCAGTATAAGTGTAGTTGTCAGGAGTTATTGTACTGTAAACCGTGAAATTACCTTTCGGATCATTTTGACGGACTGTCTGGTCGAAAAAGTAATCGTTCCTCATTTCCTTGATTCTGTACTCATCGATCCGCTCCTTAGTGGCGCCTATGCTCTGGCTGACGGAATCCAGTTGGAAAGCCGAATAGTCATAGAACTTTGCCGACCGCCTGTCAAACTGAAGGATTGTCGAGTAGGTGTCCGTAACTCCCTTCGGGTTCGTCACTTTATATTCATAGATGCACTCGATTTCGGAGTTTTTCCGCTCCGTGGTCTGTGCAGAGGCCACAATTCCAGATGGCAAAGCCGCGGCGACAATCATCGCCATTGTCACATTCTTAAGCATAGTATTTTTGATTTATAGTCCGTGCGTGAAAAATGTTGTTCTACGCACGAGGGTATATGTTTATCTTATTTCGTGCGTGAGACAGGTCTTTTCACGCACAGACTGCCGCTTACACCTCTCCCGTGCATATAAAACCCATTCCCACGCACGGCCTACTTTGTCGTGACGATGATCACTGAAGCTCCTGAACCGGAGTTGAACTTTCGAGCCTCTGGAGAATCCGGATTCTTTATGACCCTCATTTCCTTGATGTTGTCCGGCTTGATGGCATTCAACTCTTTTTGCGACACTACCTTTCCGTTCACGACATAGATCACGCAAGTGGAGGAAATTCCTTTTACCTTAGCGCCTGACTTTGTGACGACGCTGACAACTCCTCCTTTATAGCCGGCATCTCCGAATTTCTTCGCCTCCTCTGATCCTGCTGTGGCTATAACAGTGATTGATTGAAGGTCTTTGGGATCAATCTCTCTCAATATGTCCGAATTTTCTTGGACAACACCATCAACCAGCATAACGGGATGATTTAAGACAAGTCCCTTCCCTTCAAGATTCTCCAAAGCATCAAGCACCGAACCCTGCATTGTTGTGATGGTGTGGAATCGCACACCATCTTTCCTGGTAATGCAATAGTCCAGAATAGTTTTGCCTTTGAGCTGCGAACCGTTGAATTTTTCAATCCGTACCCTATCTATCAGATAAACATCCACGGTGTCCGCCACCGGTGCCGACGCACTCATATTCAGAGCGCAAATCATTGAAACCAAAGCCGTAAGCATATTCAAGATCATTTATTGGTTAAACAAGACCGCATCAGCGGCAAAGAAACCGCTTTGCACAGTTTTTCGATGGAATATAATCGTCAAAAGCAACTTAATATATCATCAATCATTCATAGCCAGAAGATGAATCTCCCCTGACGCACCGTCACGCGCCATCCTGAAGCCGCAGCGAGTTCCGTCTTTCAGGATCACCGTGACAATCACGCTGCCACCAGTAGGTTTTGCCGCCACACTCTCGACATCCTCAGAGTTGAGTTCAGCCAAAGCGCTGATGCTCTGTGCAATCTCCAGCGGAGTGAAATCCGTTGACGGGGTCTTAGGCTTAAAAATCAAGAACAAGACAACAGCGGCCGCGCAAGCGGCAAAGGCATAAAGACTTCTGAATATTACACCTCGCCTATTTGCTGACTTTGATGTCAAACTCTCGTGTGAAGTCTCAGTCTCGTCAGACTCGTCACCTCCAAACAACCGATCATATTCATCCACCTTGGTTTGTGAATATGCCTCCGCAGACGGAGCCGAGATATTCATAAGCCGCGCGATGGCTTTTTCATCGGCATCGATTTCCGCTGCCTCACCGTAGTACGTCCTCAGCCGCCGCTCCTCATGAGGTGTCGTTTCCGCATTCAAGTAGCGCTCGATCAACGCTTTCCTATATTCCTTATCCTCTATGTTCATCATTCAGATAATTTTCTTAAGTTCCTCCAGCATCCGTCTGCGGGCCGCCGAGATGTTGGTTTTGACGCTGTTTTTGGGCTTTCCAGTCCGAGCCGCGATTTCGTCCAGCGAAAGTTCCCCCTCGTTGCGAAGGATCACACATTCCCGCTGGCTTTCAGTCAGATGGTTCAGCAGATCTCGTTTCAGAACCGCGTCATCATTCCGGTCTGTCGCTGCGGAGGCCAGTGATCCGCCTGGGTAGTCCCTATCCCCTATCGGTTGAGTCCGAAGCCTTTGCCTCCGATAGTGATCCACGCAGATGTTCTTCGCGATCCGCACCGCCAACGCCTCCACATTCCTCGGTTCCATCCCCCTGCTGACGAATCCCCACAAAGCCACAAGCGCCTCCTGGACAATATCCTCCGCATCCTCAGACGCGTCCGCCACCCTGAGGTACTTCCGCACCACCGCCAGCAGCTTCGGCCTCACCTTTTCGGAGATATATTCAAAATCGTCCATTCTCTACCGGATTTATCAAAGGCTCATTTTCCAACGCCTAAATATAAGTCGCAGAAAACGTCCGAAAGTAAAAATTATTTTCGGGAATCCAAATGCGCACAGAGGTAATAATTATATAACAAACAGATATTCAAGTAATTGCATAGACGCTAATACTTGATGTCAAATTCATGGATCTAGCCCCAAAGTAACTGTCGTGTAACAACACGATTACTTCTCATCCATGAAGAGCTTGCCTTTAAGGTACTTGACGCTTTGGGTGGCGAAGTTGTGGCCGCGAGAGCCGGGGCGGGCAACCTTCAGGTACTTCTCATACCATTCCAGAGCAATCTTATAGTCTTTCTTCTGCTCGTAGCAATAGGCGATGGTGGAAAGGGCTGAGATAAAGCTCGGATTAAAGCGGTATGCCTCTTTGTAGTGATCAATGGCCTGTTCCCAATTATTCTTGCGGTACTCTCCAAGGCCATACTGCTGATGAAGTCTGGACATCATCGCTGGATCAGACTGAAGCATATCCGCCACCTTGTCAAGCCACGGTTTCACATCCCTGTCAAACGGAAGAAAACTGTCAGAATTCACAGCAGCTATCGAGTATGCAAGATTTACATCGCTGGAATCAATCTGCCAAGCGGCAAGAAGTTCTTCCTGAGCGCGATTCATAACTCCTGTGTGCCAATAGCATTGGCCGAGATAGTAGTGGACTGGATAGGTGTCATTACCGAGCTTCTCCTGATGTTCAAACACTTTAATAGCAGGAACATATTCATTCTTTGAATAATGAGCCAAGCCTTTGATCGGAGCGATGGTGAAGTTGTCGGGATCCAAGGTGAGATATTCATCGGCCATCTGAATCGCTCCGTCATAGTCGCGGCGTGAGAGAAGAATTCTTGCCGCCTTGCTCGCGACACTTTCGTTCAACGGCTTGACTGACAATGCCAGACGGTAGTATGTCAGAGCCGAGTCCGGCATGTCCGCCTGATTGAAAGAGTCCCCGACCAAAGCCGCGATGGCAGGGATCGTGTCCAATTGCAGAACAGCCTTTCCAGCCTCCGCGCTCTGAGAAAACGACTTCATCCTGTAGAAAGTCTGCATCTGCTTGACTTTGTAAAGGATGTTCTGTGGAGACTTGGAAGTCAGCAGGTAATATGTCCCTGCAGCCGACTCGTAATCCCCGTTCTGAAAATGGCAGTCCGCTAGTTCGGACAGAATCTCCTCGTCACAACCGTCAGGAGTCACGAATGCAGACAATCTCGCGATCGCCTCATCAATCTTGAATATGCTCTTGAGATACCGAGCCTCTTTAAGCGCTTGTTCTCTTTCTGGTTGTGGATCAGCTGCCTGCGCCAACGCCGAATGCGGTGACACAAGCAGACTGACCACTATCAATAAGCTTAAAATGGGTTTCATTGTCGGAACACTATCGGGAATGTGTTGGTGAGAAATAAAGCAACAGCCCGCAGTTATCAGATAAGCGATCATTTCCTTTTGCTTTCGATTTGCGAAATGAGTTTTTTAAGGTCTTCCTCATCCATCTTGTCCTCCTCCACAAACTGTGAGACAAGGCTGATGTAGGAGTTGTTGTAGTAACGGGAGACAACGTCCCCGACGGTAGTCCCGTGATAGTCACGTTCCGTGAGCGTAGGGCAGTACTGGAAAGAGTTAGCCATCGGTCTGCGTTTGACAAATCCCTTTTCCTCAAGGAATTTCACCTGCGTCGCCACAGTGTTGTAGTTCGGTTTCGGATCGGGAAGAGCCGCGACAATGTCACGGATGAAAACCTCTCCTTTGGCCCAGATGATGTTCATCACCTCTTCTTCTTTTGCAGTAAGTCTCTGTTTCATTGCTCAATCTTTAAGTTAACAAACGAGCGAATATTATCTTACAGATGCAAATATACAAATAAAATCATATCTCCTAATATTTTTAGGTGATTTAATAATATTTTTAGTTTCCACACGAGCATATATCCGGATTACGGAATATGCTACCTTAAATCCTTGCAGCCGATGCGACATTGAATATATTCAAAAAAGATTGCTTTACTTTGCATTGTGAAAGTAATCTTGAATGATTAGAGTAGAAACCAAATAAAGGAATTTGATATGTACTTGGAAAAAATCAACGGCCCGTCCGACATCAAGAAGCTGAACATCGAGCAGCTCAATGTTCTTGCGGATGAGACCAGGCACTATCTGATCGAGAAGGTCAGCAATCACGGAGGCCACGTAGGCCCGAACCTCGGAATGGTGGAAGCGACTGTGGCTCTGCACTATGTGTTCAACTCCCCTGTCGACAAGATTGTCTTCGATGTCTCTCACCAGAGTTACGCGCACAAGATTCTGACCGGCAGGAAAGAGGCGTTCATGAATCCGACCCATTACAATGATGTGTCCGGCTACAGCGAGCCGAGCGAAAGCGAGCATGATCATTTCGTGATCGGCCACACTTCCACTTCCATCAGCCTCGCGTGCGGACTAGCCAAAGGACGTGACCTTACGGGAGGAAAGGAAAATGTCATCGCGGTGATTGGAGACGGATCGCTCAGTGGTGGAGAAGCCCTTGAAGGGCTTGACGTGGCTGGATCTGAATTGAACAGCAACTTCATCATCATCGTCAACGACAACCAGATGTCCATCGCGGAGAACCACGGAGGGTTGTACAAGAACCTACAATTGCTTCGCGAGACCAACGGAAAGGCCGAGGTCAACCTATTCAAAGCGATGGGTCTTGAATATCATTACGTGGCCGACGGGAACAACATCGCTTCCCTTATCGAGGGTTTCCAAAAGGTCAAGGACACCGACAGGCCTGTCGTTGTGCACATCAACACCCTCAAGGGCAAGGGTTTGAAGTTCGCAGAGGAGAACAAAGAGAAATGGCATTACTCCGCCCCGTTCAACGCTGAAACCGGAGAATATAAGTTCCCAAGCGATGCTGAGGACTACGGTGATCTCACAGCAAAGTATCTTCTTGGGAGAATGCCTTACGAGCCTGGACTTGTTGCCATCACTTCCGGCACTCCAGCCGTCTTCGGCTTCACAAAACCTTGCAGGGAACAGGCTGGCAAACAATTCGTGGATGTCGGAATCGCTGAAGAGACAGCTGTCGCCATGGCTTCCGGAATCGCCAAACGTGGCGGTAAACCGGTCTGGGGAGTTTACAGCACATTCATCCAGAGAACCTACGACCAGCTTTCCCAGGATCTCTGCATCAATGACAACCCGGCTCTCATACTTGTTTTCGGTGGTGGAATCGAGGGGATGAACGATGTGACCCACACTTGTTTCTATGACATCCCGCTGCTCTGTAATATTCCTAACCTCATCTACCTGGCTTCGGCATGCCGTGAGGAATATTTCGCGATGCTGGATTGGGCGGTAGCCTACAGGGAGCATCCGGTGGCCATCCGTGTGCCGGTGAACGGGGTCATCTCACGTCCGGAGGTCAAGACAGAAAACGTGGATTGGTCCGTTCCCGAGTACGAGATCACCCGCAGAGGAAGCCGCGTGGCCATTCTTGGCCTCGGAGCTTATTACCAACTCGGAGAGAAAGTCTGCGGCGCATTGAAAGAGGAAAGCATCGACGCCACCCTGGTCAATCCGAGAATCATCACTTCGCTTGACACGAAGACCCTTGAATCCCTCAAGGCCGACCACGAGCTTGTCATCACCCTTGAGGACGGCCAAATTGACGGAGGATGGGGCGAGAAGGTCGCCAGATTCTACGGTGACAGCGGGATGAAAGTTCTCGTCCGCGGCGAGCGCAAGCATTTCGAGGACCGCTACAAAGTGGCCGATCTGCTCAGAATCAACCGCCTCACCCCGGAGCAGATCACCGAGGATGTCCTCAAGACTTTAGGCAGATAACGAAAAACTTCTCACACAAAAAGGCCAGACACTCCGTCTCTTTGGCGTGTCTGGCCTTTTTGTATTAATCCGTGCGCGGATTATCCTTTCCAACGCACGAGACCTATCACTTACCCCTTTTCGTGCGTGGAACCGACTCTGTCACGCACCTGCCGGCCATCGTCCGAATGAACCATGCGGTCGCTGATGGCCACCTTGTCTCAAAGGTTTTCTTGCTGCTCCAGGCTGCCATTTCTGACTTCTGTGCTTAACGGTTGATACACCAACAGGTCACTGAGCCTGTCGAAGTGACCATGCGACCAATATTCCGACACTTCGACAAGTTCGCAGGTCACTTCAGGCTCAGGGACCTAAGAGTCCTGCCTGAATCACCCCAGCACGACATCCAGAACCATCATAAGGACGAAGCCGATGGCGAATCCAATTGTTCCTATGTTTGAGTGCCGGCCTTCAGATGCCTCCGGAATCAGTTCTTCCACAACGACATAGAGCATCGCACCGGCTGCGAAGGCCAGAAAATACGGCAGGATCGGGGTCATCAATGATGCCAGCAACATCACCAGCAAGGCACCGATCGGCTCAACGGTTCCGCTCAGGCTGCCTATCAGGAATGACTTCAGGCGGGTGTTTCCTGCCGCGCGCATCGGCATCGAGATGATCGCCCCTTCGGGAATATTCTGAATCGCTATTCCGATTGCCGTGGCCATAGCGGCAGCGGGGGCTATTGCTATTCCGTCCTGCAAGGAACCTGCGATCACCACTCCCACAGCCATTCCCTCAGGAATATTGTGAATCGTCACAGCCAACGCAAGCATAGCCGTCTTCGAGATCTTGGCCTTCAAGCCTTCCGGTTTGTCATCCCCTATGTGAAGGTGAGGTGTAAGATAGTCAACCGCAAGCAGAAAACACATTCCGGCCAGAAGGCCGACAGCGGCGGGAACAACTGTCCCGACCCCTTCCACCGCTGACATCTCCATGCTTGGAATCAGCAGTGACCAGACCGAAGCCGCCACCATCACACCCGAGGCGAATCCCAGCAAAGCTTTCTGCAAAAGTGCCGGTATCTCCCTTTTCATAAAGAAAACGAACGCCGAACCGATCACCGTCCCCGCAAAAGGTATCAATAAGGTCACCAACATCGCCATGTCCATATTATAGAATCAATTTTTTACGAATGATGTGAATTATTTGGCGCGGCTTTCATATTCATCAAGGGCGGCGGACATCAACTCGCGGCCTTTGGCAGCGATTTCCTCGCCTTTAGCGTAGTCGGGGATGGGACCGTAGGTGTCAAAATTCATGCTCACCAGCACGTCCGGTTTGTAGAGTTGGATAGCCTGTCTAGAAATTGTGTGATTCATCAAAGAGAAGGTCCTTGTCAGGATGGAATAATAGTTGTCACCCATCGGGACTTTCTCGTCATGGGCTTTCCGCTCTATCCGTTTGGTCTTGCGGTTGATCACACGCAACTCTTTGTAGGCTCTCTGGGCCTCATCGCCCAACAGCCGCACACGGTCGATGAGAGGAAGTCCTTTCCTGAGGGCGAGGGCACTGAAAGTGTCCAATGTGTCGGATTTGAACTCAGAATCCTCCTCATGGGCCGCGTCCAAAGCCTTCAGATAGTTCGTTATACGTTCGGAATCAATCTGATTGACATCAAAAGCCACCAGAATGTCGTGTCCGTTGCGGACGGCTTGACTGAGAGGCATGGTGTTGACGATTCCACCGTCAATCAGTGTGTGGTAGCCGTACTTCACCGGCCGGAACAAAGAAGGAATCGAAATGGAGGCACGAATCGCGTCAAACAACTTTCCCTTGCTGAACACGACTTCCTCACCGGTGTAAAGGTCAGTGGCCACAGCGCGGTAAGGAATCGGCAAATCCTCGATGTTCACGTCAGGAACAACTTTCTTGATAGCCTCGATAACCTTATCGCCTTTGACAAGGTAACTCTTGCTGATGGAAACATCAAGAAGAGAAAGCAGCTTGGTGCTGTCCAAGTTGAACAGCCATTCCTTGAAGCCATCCAGACCTCCGGCGGCATAGACTCCCCCGACAAGCGAACCGATCGAGCATCCAGTCACGGAAGTGATGTTGTAGCCTCTTTTTTCCAGTTCTTCAATAGCACCGATGTAGGCAAAACCTCTCGGGCCACCACTCGAAAGCACCAATGCGACATCCTTTGTCATACTTCATAACGGTTTAAAGAGTATAAAGATAGGAATAAATCTGATTCTTTTCTAAATTTGCGCCCGGTTAGTTAAATTTTATTATGTTAATGGTTGATCAGATCAAGGAACCAGAGATGTCCTTGAAAACGTGGATGGCTTTAGTGGGGCTGACACTCTCAGCGTTCATATTCAACACTTCGGAGTTCATTCCCATCGCGCTGCTGACGGACATCGGCAGGGATTTCGGGTTGACCGAGGCGAAAGCGGGGATGCTGATTTCCGTCTATGCATGGGTCGTCATGGCTCTTTCACTTCCGCTTATGCTGATGACTTCCAAGTTGGAGATGCGCAGACTTCTCCTTGGGGTCATCGCAGTGTTTACCTCATTTCAGGTGATGTCTTATCTCTCGACATCCTTTGGAATGCTGCTGGCATCCAGAATCGGTGTCGCATGCGCGCATTCCATCTTTTGGTCAATAATCTCAATCATAGCGGTAAGGATTGTCCCCACCAGTCATAAGGCCATAGCACTCAGTATGATAGTCACTGGATCGTCTATCGCGATGATCCTCGGTCTGCCGCTTGGACGCGTCATAGGTCTTAGCGTTGGGTGGAGAATGACCTTCCTCAGCATCGGGGCTGTGGCATTGTTTATTCTACTCTATCTTTCCGCATTGCTCCAGAGGGTGCCAAGCGGAGGCGGAATGACAGCCCACGACCTGCCGGCGATGCTGAAGAACAGGATCCTTGTCGGAATATTCATAACCACCGCAGCATTTGCCACCGGCTATTACACAGCGTACAGTTACATAGAACCGTTCCTTCAGCAGGTCGGGAAGATGACGGAGAATCAGATCACGCTGACTTTGATGCTCTTCGGTGGGGCCGGAATCATCGGAAGCATGTTGTTTTCAAAGTTTTTCCCTAAATACAGATACAAGTTCATCAACCTCACGCTTGCGGGTTTGATCGGTGGAGTTATTCTTCTGCGTCCTCTCACCTTCAGCATCCCTGCCACCATTGCGGTCTGCGCCCTCATCGGAATGTCAGCGACTGCTTTCAACGTGGCGATGCAGTCCGAGATCATCACGGACACTCCACAGTCGCAGACCTCCGTCGCAATGTCAATCTTTTCGGGAATATTCAATTTCGGCATCGGTACGGGAGCCTTGGTCGGAGGAATGGTCTGCACCCATCTGTCAATCTCGTTCATCGGAATCGTTGGCGGGGTTATAGTGACGCTGGCACTGGTCTATTGGAAACACATTGTGACCAGAAGGTCACTTCGGCAGGCTCAGTGACCAAGCATCCGTGGCCGCTGCGCTTGTTGAAGCGATCGGACAACTCTGACATAAAGGCGATCATAACAAACACAATCAAGCACACGAAAGCAAATTACAATAATCTGCCGATTTTATTGTAATTTTGCGCCATGACAGAGACGGACAACACGACAGAGGTCCTGGAAGCCGCTTCGATCGCCGGTCACATTCTGCTGGAGAACGGAGCCGAGATTTCCCGTGTGGAGGACACCATGGAACGGATCGCATCGCATTACGGTGTGGATTCCGGTCATTTTTTCGTGCTCAGCAACGGCATATTCACAACCGGTTCGCTCGGTAAGTACGCCAATGTGGAGTTCATCCCGATTCGTGGCATACAACTCTCAAAAGTAGTAGAGGTAAACCAGTTAAGCTACGAGATCGCTGCCAACAAACACACTCTTGCGGATGCCAGGCAAAGGCTTGAGTCAATAAAGGACGCTCCTGCCAAACCGGCTTGGGAACAGATAGCCGGCTCGGCTTTAGGTGCCGCTGGATTCTGCGCTGTGTTCGGTGGAGGATTTATGGATTGCGCGGCTGATTTCGTGATCGGAGCACTTTTGTACGTCTTCTGCCTTTACGTCAGCGCCTCACTCTCAAAGATCGTCGGTGGAATCTGCAACGCTCTCGTGACCACAATTCTCTGCCTTGCATCGTACAGGTTAGGATTCGGTGACAGCCTCAGCAACATCATAATCGGTGCGGTGATGCCCCTCATCCCCGGCGTGCCGTTCGTCAACGGAGTCAGGGATCTTGCCAATTCCGATTACATCGCCGGAATCACTCGGCTCACGGATGCGATGCTCGGATTCATCTGCATCGCTCTTGGCGTGAGTATCAGCTTCGTGACCGATGGATGGCTGTTTGATGGAATGATTGAACTCAGCGGAATGACAGTCAACCCTCAGACCGCCGGAATCCTGTGGCAATGCCTTGCCGCCTTCATCGGCACATTCGCCTTCGCGATCCTCTTCGGAGCTCCGCGCAAGCAATATTTCACCTCTGGAGTGATTGGTGCCATCGGTTGGGTCATATACCTGATGCTCACACGGTTCTGCCATTCAGGACCGACAGTCTCAATCTCCGTGGCAACAATCATCATCTGCATTCTATCCCGATTCGCAGCTGTCAAAGACAAATGCCCCAGCACGGTCTTCCTGCTTTGCGGAATATTCCCCCTCGTTCCGGGGGCCGGAATATTCTGGTTCACCTACTACCTCGTCTCCAGTCAGTTCTACCTGTCCGCCACAGCCGGGTTCACAGCCGTCAAGGCCGCCATAGCGATAGTCCTTGGCATAATCGTGGCGATGGAGCTGCCACAGCGACTCTTCTCCGGAAAAAGAAACCACTAGCCCTCCTTCTCAATCTTGTGAGGAGGAAGCGCTTTCTTCCTGCGGAAGACCACCCTTTCGCTCATAAAGAAGTTCAGTCCTCCTGACACGCATAACGCCAAGAGGTTGCACCACACTACATCCCAGCGGAAAATTCTTTGGATAAGAAGAAGGAAGGCCATCTTCACAAGAAACGCCCCGATGCAGGAAAGATTGTAGCCGCAAAGATGCCGGAAGAATGACCTTTTGCTCCGGCACGTCACCCTGTCCTTCCAGATAAAGAAATAGGCCACCACAAAATTTGTCACAGCAGCGCACTCGAACGAGATTGCCGGTGAGACTATGTACTCCCCTACATAAGAACTGAAAACCCACTTCGAGAATACCCAAAGCACAACCGTGTCCACAATCGTTCCAAGAAGGCTCGATGCGGAAAATCCGATAAATCTTTTGGCTATTTCAACACTGGGCATGGACATCTCTCTCGGTTTCGGACGGCAAACTTACATAAAAAACATGAAACTTTGGATAATTAGCAAATCTATTCAGTAAATTTGTCGTTTCATAGGTGGCAAAGAATATTTTGCCGCAGACAGGATGTTAATTACTAAACGAGCGAGAAATGTCTGACGAAATGAACATTGTGCGAGACCTGGCCGTGATACTTATTTCGGCCGGAGTGTTCACCATAATCTCCAAGGCTTTGAAGCAGCCTCTTATCATAGGTTATATCATTGCAGGATTTCTCATAGGCCCTAACATCAGTTTCTTTCCTGGAGTCTCCAGCGAGGCGACTGTGCACCAATGGTCGGAGATTGGCATTATCTTCCTCATGTTCGGACTAGGCCTCGAGTTCAGCTTCAAGAAATTGCTGAAAGTCGGAGGAAGTGCGATCGTCACCGCGGCAGTGAAATTCGTCGGAGTGTTCATCATTGGTTTTGTCACCGCGCAGGCCCTGTCCTGGAGCTTTATGGAAAGCGTTTTCCTGGGCGGCCTGCTGTCTATGTCGTCAACGATAGTGGTGCTGAAATCCTACGAGGATCTTGGGCTTAAGAACAAACCCTACGCCGGAGTGGTGTTCGGGACACTTGTAGTGGAGGATCTAATAGCGATTCTTCTGATGGTGCTTCTCTCGACGATGGCGGTCTCGCAGACATTCGCAGGAAAGGAACTGATCATGAACATAGCCAAGTTGGCCTTTTTCCTGATACTTTGGTTTCTTGTCGGGATTTATGTCATACCGACATTGCTGAAGAAGGCCAAGAAATACCTTAGTGACGAGATACTCCTGATTGTCAGCCTGGGACTTTGCTTCGGAATGGTCGCACTTGCCATCTCGGTCGGATTCTCTTCAGCCCTTGGCGCATTCGTGATGGGTTCAATCCTTGCCGAGACCTCGGAAAGCGAGCATATCGACCACATTGTGGAACCCATCAAGAATCTGTTCGGTGCGATATTCTTTATCTCTGTAGGTATGATGGTCTCCCCTTCGGTCATCGCTGAGCATTGGCCGGTGATACTCCTCATAGCCGTAATAGTGGTCGTGAGCCACATCATTTTCGCCGGAACCGGGATAATCCTGACGGGGAACGGCCTTGACAACGCTGTCCACACCGGCTTCAGCCTAGCCCAGCTCGGAGAGTTCGGTTTCATCATAGCCGGGGTAGGCTGCACACTTGGCGTGATGAGGGACTTCATCTATCCAGTAATCATCTCTGTCTCCGTCATCACGACATTCACGACTCCATTCATGATTAAACTGGCTGATCCTTGCTACAATCTTTTATGTAAACGGCTTCCGGCTTCATGGGTCAAAAGGCTACAACAGATGAACGATTCCGGCAAGCGGGCGACAGCAGTCGAGCATAATGAATGGAAAACCTTGCTCAGTGCCTATTTCACCCGGATCATTCTCTACGGAGTGATCTTAATCGCCATCTATATCGGGTCTAAACTCTACCTGAGACCCGCCATCGGAAAACTGTTGCCCGATCTGAGCACGACAATCCAGAAGATAATAGAGGTCGGAATAACCCTTCTCATGATGCTTCCTTTTCTTTTCGGGCTAGGTGTTCATTCCGGTTCCATCAGCAAGTCAGCCCCGAAACTTCTTAAAGAGAAAGAGAGCAATGTCTGGCCTTTGATGGGACTGATTTTCGCAAGGTCATTCCTTGCGGTTGGAATCGTCCTTGCTGTCCTTTCCTCTTATTTTCATCTGGCAGGTTGGACTGTCCTCGCCATTTTCTTCGCGGGAATCATCTTCATCTTATTCGCGCGCCAGTCAATCCACAGATACTCTGCATTGGAGATGCGCTTCCTCTCCAACTATAACGAGAAAGAGGAGGATGAACGCCGCAGCAAACCCGTGTCTTCATCCGTCAGTCAGAATCTCGCTGACTACAATGTCCACACCGATACCTTGACCATCGGGCAAAACTCATCCTATGCCGGGGTAGCCCTGAAAGACATTCCGCTGCGGGCCGAGACCGGTGCGAACATCATCAAGATCAATCGTGGAGACCAGCACTTCATCGTTCCGTCAGGCGATGTGGTCCTGTTTCCCGGAGACGAGCTGCTGGCTGTTGGGACATCCGCACAGTTGGATTCGTTGAAGAATATGTTCACGGAAGCCACCGTACACGTGGCACCGGATTCCGGATCCGGCTTTAAAATTAAACCTGAGATCCTTGCGGCTGATTCCTTCTTAACAGGCAAGACATTAATGAGCTTGAATCTCAGAAAATACCACTGTATGGTCATCAGCGTGCTGCGAGACTCTGAGTTTATCACCAACCCGGAGCCTGATTTCAGGTTCCAGGCCGGTGACACAGTTTGGATTGCCGGGAATATCAGCGAATTAGAAACTGTCTAGAGTTTGATATATTCAGGATTCAGATAAGGCTTCAAATCCGTCCAACTGATAGTGACCTTGATTATGCCTTCCGCATAAGAGGCGACCTCGTAAGGCTGGTAGAACCAAGTTACGCCTTCAATGGAGACTCCACATTTTCCGTTAGGCACCATTCCTTCCTGGAACATGCCTTCGAAGGAATCACCTCCCTGCTCGTGCTTGATCTTAGCCTTGATCAGCCCGGTAACAGGAGCGACATAACCAGGTAGGAACAAATCGTTCTCGGTCACAATCTCTCCGGTCGTCATATCGATGATGTATGGAATTGAGTAATACATCCCGTGTGCTCCTCCGGTGTAGCTTTCACTGAGCACCTGATAGGTCAGGAGATTCATAAATTCCTCCCCGAAGCCTCCGGAAGTCCTATAGTACCAGTTGCAGAATGTGGCCGGATTCCAATAGTCATCGTCCCCATTATCTTTGGAATATGCAAGATATTCCTCATAACTCTGCCCGGCATCTTTCTGATAGCCAGCTATTAAAGTGTCGGAAACGGCATCAGAAGCCTCCTCGACAGTCAGCCCGGCATATTCCTCTCCGAAGCAGCATCTGACGATGGCGTCGTTGATCTTCCCGCGCGGAGCCTTGGAGCCTTTGAGTGACTTGTAATATTCAATTGAATGGCTTATCCGCACCGACGCCGAGTCATCCTGCACCAGCGTCTGCTCATAAGTGTTTTCATAAGTAGTGACCTCCGTCTCCTTGTCAGAGCAAGAGACCAGTCCCCAGGAAAGCGTTACCGCCACCGCCGCAAAAGTCAGAATCTCGTTGTTCATAGCAATCATAATTTGATCTTCGACAAATGTAGGCATTATTCCAATTATAACTATGAACATTCAAAAATATTCTCTTATTATTCCGATTATGATCGCTAACTTTGCCGACGATTATGGAAAAGGACGAACTTACAAGACGAAGGATGAACGGTTGGCTGGCGCTGAGTCCGCTGGCGGTGTTTTTGGTGACTTATCTGGTGTCATCACTGGTGGCGCATGACTTTTACAAGGTGCCGGTGGCGTCAGCGTTTCTGATTGCGTCGATTTATGCTATGCTGATCACAAAAGGCTCAGTGAACGATAGAATCAGCATATTCTCTGGCGGGGCAGGCAACAAGAACGTCTTGCTCATGATCTGGATATTCGTGATGGCGGGGGCGTTCGCCACGACAGCGAAGGCCATCGGGAGCGTGGAGGCGACTGTCAATCTCACGCTTACGATTCTGCCTGGGAAATGGCTGCTGGCCGGGTTGTTTCTTGCCTCCTGCTTCATCTCGATGGCTATAGGCACAAGCGTCGGGACTGTGGTGGCGCTGGTTCCTATAGCATCCGGATTGGCGGAACAATCTGGACTGTCTCTTGCGATGCTGACCGGGTTGATAGTCGGTGGGGCGTTTTTCGGTGACAACATGTCCTTCATCTCGGACACCACAATCGCATCGACCACATCCCAAGGTTGTTCGATGTCAGACAAGTTCAAGGCCAACATCTGGATCTGTGGTCCGGCTGCATTGATCGTCACAATCATCTACATCGCCATCGGATTCAACCACGTAGCCACACCGGAAATCGGGGAGATTGAATATGTCAAATTGATTCCCTATCTTTCGGTCATCGTGCTGGCTCTCTGCGGGCTTAATGTCCTTCTTGTACTCGGAATAGGTCTGGCATTGAGCGCGACGATTGGATTCGTCAACGGAATGACCTGGCTCGGCTTCCTCGGCAGTGTCGGGGACGGAATCGCAGGAATGGGCGAGCTTATCATCGTGACGATGCTTTCCGGTGGCATGTTGGAACTGATTCGCCACAACGGTGGCATAGATTTCATCATCAAAGGTTTAACCAAAGGTATCAAAGGAAAGAGAGGAGCTGAGTTCAGCATCGCTGGACTTGTGGGACTGTCGAATTTCTGTACCGCAAACAACACGATTGCAATCCTTACCACTGGTGACATCGCCCGCGACATCACCAAGAAATTCGGGCTTGACCCGAGGAAATCCGCTAGCCTTCTGGACACGTTTTCCTGTGTCGTCCAGGGCATAATTCCTTATGGTGCACAGCTTCTGATGGCCTCAGGATTCGCCAGCATCTCAGCGGCAGCGATCATTCCTTGCCTCTACTACCCGTTCGTACTCTGCGCTGTTGCTTGCATCTCAATCATATTCAGACTTCCAAAACGCTACTCATAATGGACAGGACAGCAAAAGTCACATTCGTCACATTGGTCGGATCGGTAGTCAACATAATACTGACCGTGTTCAAGATAATTGCCGGTGTCCTCGGACGCTCCACAGCGATGATCGCTGACGGAATCCATTCTCTGTCAGATCTTTTGAGTGACATTGTCGTGATCTTCTTCGTCAAGATCTCCGCCAAGGGAAGGGACAAGGACCACGACTACGGGCACGGGAAGTTCGAGACTTTCGCCACGCTGATAATCAGCCTGATGCTGATCGTAGTGGCCGCCAACCTTATGTCCGGTGGCATAAGCAAGATCCATCTGATCCTTGATGGAGGAGAGGTAAGTTCACCTGGTATGATTGCCTTGTGGGCTGCCATAGCGTCAATCGTCTTGAAAGAGATTCTTTACCGTTACACGATCGTTCAGGGAAAGGCTCTGAACAGCCCGATGATGATAGCCAACGCCTGGCATCACCGCTCGGACGCTTTTTCGTCCGTTGGCTCCTTGCTCGGAATCGCGGGGGCCATATTCCTTGGTGACAAATTCGTCATACTTGACCCGATCACAGGATGCGTCATCAGCATATTCATTCTGGTGATGGCTGTGAAGATGTCCGTGCCTGCCATAAGGGAGCTGCTGGACGTGTCGCTTCCGGACGATGTTGAGGACAAGATCAAGATTACCGCCAAATCAATCAAAGGAGTCATTGACCTTCACGAACTTAAGACACGCCGTGAGGGTCCGGGGATAATAATGGAAGGGCACCTTGTTCTGGATTCCGAAATTTCTTTGAAAGTGGCTCACGACATCTCCAAGAAAGTCGAGGAGGCTCTTCGCAAGGAATTCGGCGCCGAGACGCAGATTTCCCTTCACCTTGAGCCAGAGGACGATTCCCAGTAATCAGGAATACATCCAGCCTATCACATTGAGCACCAGTCTTTGAGGCAGACGGCGGATCAGAAACACCAGTAGGCTGTAAAGGAACGTTGGAGTAACCTCCGTCTTCATATTCCTTCGCTTGAGTTGCCTCAGAATGGCCTTACCGATGACCTCAGGGTTCATTCCCTCACGTTCGTCCTTTGCCATAGCGGCGACAGCGTCTGCGCAGTCTTTATAGTAAGGAGAGTCTTCTCTTTGGGTTTTCACAGCCACACGGCGGGCCTTTGTGAATCCGGTCTTGACATCTCCCGGCATCACAACGCAGCATTGCACGCCAAACTCCTTTGTCTCAATGGCCAACGCCTTTGTAAGTTGTAATATTCCAGCCTTCACGCATGAATAATAGCCTTGGTACGGCAGCGGTGCCAAAGCGGCAACAGACGAGACTGTCACCACACGCCCGTGCCCCTGTTTCCGGAAAACCGGCAGGCAGGCCTGCACCGTCTTGACTACCCCATAAAATGTTGTTGAATATTGAGCCTCGATCTCTTCGACGGAAGTTTCCTCAATAGGTCCGGCGATTCCGTTACCGGCGTTGCAGACCACTGCGTCAAGACTTCCCCGCTCACGGACAATTCTCTCAACCACAACGGCAATCGCCTCAGCGTCATTCACATCCATCACCACTGGAATCATATTCACGTTCTGTGAAGATCCCTCCGGAGCCTTCCCTCTCCTTGACGCTGCATACACCGTCATCCCGGCATCGCAAAGAAGCCGCGCTGTCGCTGCCCCGATTCCGCTGCTTCCGCCGGTCACCAGCACTGTTTTCACGTTCGTTTTCATAACTGCAAAATTAATAAAAAAAGATGACCCGCCTTCCTTTGCAATTTCGCAAAAAAAAGTAAGAGGGTCATAAATTAGTAGCGAAGTGGCCAAAGGGGTTTCGGGGAATCCTTTCCCAGTGCACCTCTGGGGCTGGAGGTTTAAGATCTAGTGTGTCTGTCACACTATACCTTCAGGGCGCGCATAGCGTTCAGGACGGCGAGGACGGTGACACCGACATCGGCGAAGACCGCCATCCACATCGTCGCGACACCAAGAACGGCAAGGACGAGGACAAGAAGTTTTATAAATATGGCAAAGAAAGTGTTTTCCCTTGCCAGAAGCAGGGTCTTGCGAGCGATCTTCACGCCGAGGGCTATCTTCGATGGCTTGTCATCCATCAGGACGACATCCGCCGCCTCAATCGCCGCGTCAGACCCGAGTCCACCCATCGCTATTCCAAGATCGGCTCTGGCAAGAACCGGAGCGTCGTTGATGCCATCACCGACAAAAGCGAGAGTCTTCCCTTCCGGCTTCTCTTTCAGAAGCCTCTCAAGTTCAGAGACTTTGTCAGCGGGCATGAGTTCCGCGCGGAACTCATCAATGCCAACGGCCGAGGCGACATATTCTCCGACCTCACGCTTGTCACCGGTAAGCATCACGGTCTTTGTGACACCTTCGGACTTGAGTGCCTTGACCGCATCAGCGGAATCAGGCTTGATCCTATCTGAGACCACAATGTGTCCGACATAGACACCATCCACACTGACGTGCACGATCGTGCCGTTTTTCTCGCAAGGCTTCCACTGCGCACCAACCGCATCCATCATCTTGGTGTTGCCCACGCAGACTGTCTTTCCGTTCACCACAGCGCGGACTCCCTGACCCGCGATTTCCTCTACACCTTTTACCGAACATCCGTCAGCCTCGTCAGGGTAAGCGTGCTTCAATGATACGGCGATCGGGTGTGACGAGTATCTTTCCACGTGCGCGGCAAGGTGCAGAAGCTCCTTCTGGCTGATCAATTCAGGGTGGACAGCTGTGACCTCGAACACCCCTTCGGTCAGAGTTCCTGTCTTGTCAAAAACAACAATCCCGACCTTTGCCAAGGCCTCAAGATAGTTCGAGCCTTTGACAAGAATTCCTTTCGTTGATGCCCCGCCTATGCCACCGAAGAAGGAAAGCGGGACTGAGATCACTAGGGCACATGGGCAGGAAACGATCAGGAAAGTCAACGCCCTGTAGAGCCACGTGGCGAAAGTACCTCCGAAATCACCAGAGAGGATAGGCGGGATGAACGCCAACACCAGTGCGGCGGACACGACTACCGGGGTGTAGATTCTTGCGAATCTTGAGATGAAGCTCTCGCTCCTGGATTTGTTCGCTGACGCGTTCTCGACAAGGTTCAGAATCTTTGAGGCCGTGGACTCTCCGAACGCCTTAGTGACTTTCGCGCGGATGACTCCGGTAAGGTTCACACAGCCGGAGATTATGTTGTCCTTAGGTCCGATTGTCCGAGGGACACTTTCGCCGGTAAGCGCCACAGTGTCAAGGCTTGATGTACCTTCAAGAACAACCCCGTCCATCGGGACTTTCTCGCCGGGGCTGACAATGATTGTCTCACCGACCTTAACTTCTGAAGGATTGACAGTCAAGATCTTCCCGTCACGCTCTACATTTGCGGCGTCAGGCCTTATGTCCATCAGAGCTGAGATCGACTTGCGGCTCCTGCCTTCGGCGATATCCTCGAAAAGTTCTCCGACCTGGAAGAACAACATCACGAAGACGGCCTCAGGGAACTGGGTCTCGGCTCCGGGAAGGAATCCGATGCAGAGCGCTCCGATCGTGGCGATGCTCATCAGGAAGTCCTCATCGAAGAAGTCACCTTTCACGATCTTCTCCCCAGCCTCAAGCAAGGTGTCGTAACCAGCGATGAGATAAGGTATTAGATAGACAATGAGAAGTTGCCAGACACTGAGGTCAAGTCCCTTCTCCACCAAGACTGCCACGCCGAGAAAGGCGGCTGAAAGAATGATTCTCGCGAATCTGATTTTGTTTTCCTTTTCCATATTCTTTCTTTGACTTTGATTTCAATGGTGCAAAGGTCAAAAAAAAATTATGCAACCGGGTTGCAAAGTGGAAAAATGCGTAAATTTGTAAAATGAATATGTCGAACACTGACCTGACAGAACTGCTTGAAAGGCACAACATCAAAGCCACGGCCAACAGGCTGATAGTGGCAGGGGCGCTCCTTACTGAGGGGCGGCCGCTGAGCCTGATGGAGCTGGAGGACAAGATAGGAACGATCGACAAGTCGGGAATATTCAGAAGCCTCGCGCTGTTCAAGGATCGTCACCTCGTCCATACGATCGAGGACGGCGGTGATGGTACACGTTACGAGCTCTGTTTGAGTCACGACTCAGAGCGTGACGAGGACGCGCACGTGCATTTTTTCTGCGAGATATGCCACCGCACATTCTGTCTTGAAGAAATACACATACCACCGGTAAAGCTTCCGATGGGATATTCAGAAACCACGGCGAACTACCTTATTAAAGGGATATGCCCGCAATGCTCAGAGAACGGCTATGGCGAACAGTGATCAGAAAGGTATTGCGGGCGGCAATCTGAAAGGACATCTGGCCCTGCTCGCGGCCTATACTATCTTCGGCGTCAACATCGTGCTGACGAAGGACATCTCCAACTCGGTGAACGTCTCCCCCATCGCCCTGTTCACGTTGAGAGCCATCGGAGCATCGGCTCTGTTCTGGCTGATATCCCTGTTCACACCTAAAGAGAAAGTTCAGACCAAGGACCTGATACAGATGGCGTTGGCATCGATATTCGGGCTTTTCATCACCCAGTACACATTCCTCAAAGGTATCACGATGGCCACGACCATAGACGCATCTATCATCGGAACCCTCGGCCCGATCTTCACGATGTTCTTCGCTTTCATCTTCGTGAAAGAGCCTATCACAGCGAAAAAGGCCATTGGGGTCGGGATCAGCTTCATCGGAATCATATTCTTGATATTCAATTCAGTGCATGGCCATAATGGCATTGAGGCGACTAAACCGATGGGCTTCGTCCTGCTGTTCCTTAACAGCATCAGTTTCTCGCTGTACCTCGGAGCGTTCAGGCCGCTCATCCAAAGATATTCAGTGATCACGTTCATGAAGTGGATGTTCCTGTTTTCACTTCTGATGTCATTGCCGTTGTCTTTCGGAGACCTTATCCACACCGACTATGCCGCCATCAAGCTGCCGCAAGTTCTTGAAATAGGTTATCTTATCTTTTTTGCCACATTCGTGGCCTATTTCCTGATTCCGGTCGGCCAGAAGAGCGTCCGTCCGACCATTGTGGCTATGTACACCTACCTTCAGCCGATTCTGGCCTGTCTGCTCAGCGTCATCGGCGGGATGGACACGATGACATGGCAAAAGATTGTGGCCATCATTATGGTGTTCAGCGGAGTGGCCGTCGTCAACCGGAGCCGCGCCGCGACAAATTGTCCAAGTCTCAAACATTAAAAACTTTATGTATATGAAAAAGATCATCATCGCTTTGGCTGCCACCGCGCTGGCCACTTCCGCATTCGCACAAGAAGTCATCAAGCTTCCACGACCTGACAAAAATGTGCCAATGACTCTCTATCAGGCCCTTCAGCAAAGAGCCTCTGTCCGTGAATATTCCGATTCGCAGATCAGCGAAGCGACTCTGTCACAGTTACTATGGGCTGCCTGCGGAGTCAATCGTGAGGACGGAAAGCTGACCGTTCCGTCAGCGATGAACACACAGGAGGAAAGCGTCTATGTCTGCCGCGCTGACGGCGCTTGGCTTTTCAATGCCCAAGAAAACACATTGACCAAGGTTTCCGGAAAGGACATACGCGCGGATCTGGCCGGACGTCAGACATCTGTCGCCAACGCTCCTTTGTTCCTCGTGATCGTCTGCGACCTTAACAAGTACAAGTTCCGCGATGAAAGAACCGCGATGTTCGGAGCGCTCGACGCCGGTTATGTCTCCCAGAACATCTGCCTTGCATGCGAGGCTCTCGGGCTGGCGACGGTTCCGCGCGGAAGTATGAACCACGATGCAGTGAAGACGGCTCTTGGATTAAAGGACGGACAGGAACTCTTGCTGAACCACCCGGTCGGATACGAGAAAAAGTAACCCATCTTACTATTTTATAAAACTGATTTAAACATTTATCAATAAGAGATATCAGTCCCGTCATTGGCAAATGTCGGAACCATTTTGTATATTCAAAAATATAATATTTTACGATTTTTTACTACCTTAGCGGATTGTAAAGTAAAAGAACAATGGCTATTACAACCAAGGAAGTGGTCAGCAGACAGGATCTGAGGCTTTTCGTCAGGTTTCCAAACGAGTTGTACGCTGACAATAAATACTATGTCCCTCAGATAGAGTCGATGGAAATGGACACGCTCACACCGGGCAAAAACCGGGCATTTGAGGTCTGCGAAGGTAAATATTGGCTGGCCTACAACGAGGAAGGTGAAATCGTCGGCAGGGTCGCTGGAATCATAAACTACAAGTACAACAAAAAAGTTGACAAAAAAATCTGTAGATTCGGATGGATCGATTTTATCGAATCTCAGGAAGTTGTACACGCCCTAATGGAGAATGTGAAGGAATATGCCAAAGAAAAGGGAATGAATGTCATCGAGGGGCCGGTAGGATTCCTTGAGTTTGACATCTCTGGCGTACTTGTCGAAGGATTTGACCAACTTCCAACGGCCTACGGGAAGTACAACGCACCCTATTATGAGCATCTGATCCTTCAAGAGGGTTTTACTAAAGAAACTGACTTCGTTGAGTATAAAATCACTGTTCCCGACAATCTTGACAGGTACTTCCATTTCGCGGAATTGGTCGGTGAACGCTACAATTTAAGGGAAGGAAACTACAAGAACAAGGAAGAATTGCTCCATAAATATGCCGATGGAATATTCCGTGTAATGAACGAGTGCTATTCCGTCCTTCACGGTTTTTCAGAGCTCTCCCCCGCCCAGTGCGAGGATCTCAAGGACCAGTTCTTCCCGAACCTGAATCTGGACTACGTCTCAGTCATTGTTGATCAGAGCGACAAAGTCATCGGCTTCGGGATCACACTGCCGTCATTGTCAAAGGCTCTGCAGAAGGCGAAAGGACATATGTTTCCTTTCGGGTTCATCCACATACTCTGGGCGCTTCATCACAATGACACGATCGACGCATTGCTGATCGCGATATCCAACGAATACAAGGACAAGGGTGTAAATGCAATGATCATCTCCAAGATCGGCAAGGGGATGCACAAGAACGGCATCAAATACGTCGAGAGCACCCGTGAGCTGGAGGGGAACCATAACGTGCAGAACCTTTGGGGCAAATTCGAGCATCATCTCCACAAGAGAGCAAGAATCTACGTCAAGAACATCTAACACATAATTGAATATGGCAGACAAGAAAGCGGAAAGAATACAGACTTCCATCCTGAACGGGGTCGAGAAGAAGGCCCTTGTCTGGCTGGCCGAGAGGCAGCCGAAATGGGTCGTATCCGACACACTTACAGCCATCGGCACACTTGGAGCGATTATGATCGGGGCCGGGTACATCCTCTGCAGTGACAACATCAATTTCCTATGGCTCAGTTGCTTTGGATTCGTTGTGAACTGGTATGGAGATTCATTGGACGGGACGCTGGCCAGAGTCCGCAATACTCAAAGACCGATCTACGGCTATTACCTCGACCACACAGTTGACTGCATCAACGAGGCTTTTATGTTCGTTGGTTTAGGGTTGTCATGCCTTATGCGGCTGGATCTGGCGTTGATGATATTCGTTGTCTATCTTTGCCTTACTGTGAATGTCAGCGTGAACGCGCATCTCAAGAGCGAATTCCGGCTCACCTATGCCAAACTCGGGCCGACCGAATTCAGGGTGATAGCGATCATCCTGACATCACTGTTCATATTCATAAAACCATTGAGGGATTTCAGCGCATCAATCAGTGTCCTCGGAAATAAAGTTGAACTTCATTCGCTTGATGTCGCTGGCATTGTCATCCTTGCCATACTCGTGATCATTTATGCCGTGACAATCATCAACGACGCAAAGGGTTACGCCAAAATGGATCCTATGCCCAAAAGTGACGACAAATAATGCCGCTTCTTCCAGTTGAACAGATTGAGCGTTTAGCGCCGGTTTTCAAAGGGAAATTCGGTAACACTATTGTGCGTTTGCTAAGAAAAGTGCTGTCAGTCAAGACCTTGTCCGACCTTTACGACACGATTGATGAATATCAGGGAGCGGATTTCGCCGGTGCCCTACTGGACAAGCTTGGTGTCAATTACCATTTGGGAGGCTCGGAGAGACTTCTGAATCTGCCGGACGGGCCGTTCATCACGATAAGCAACCATCCTTACGGAGGCATGGACGGAATCATTCTCATTGACCTTATGGGACATCTGCGGCAGGGGTTCAAAGTGATGGTGACCGAATTCCTCGCCTTGGTCGAAGCGCTGCGTCCAAGCATCATCGTTGTCAACCCAAAGAACAACCTCAACAAGGGCATTACGGCCAAGAATATCCAAGGTGTCCGTGAGGTTCTGGAAAGGCTTCATGACGGTGAGCCGGTCGGATTCTTTCCTTCCGGAGCAGTTTCGGATCTAAGCCTTAAAGAGATGAAGATCAGGGACAGGGAATGGCAGGAAGCGGTTCTGCGTCTCATTCAAAAAGCAAAGGTTCCGGTTGTGCCAGTCAGGTTTTTCGACCACAATTCAATGTGGTTTTACTATTTGGGGCTTATCGACTGGAGGGTCCGGCTGATGCAGCTTCCTCACGAGCTTGTCAACAAAAAGCACAGGAGGATAAGGGTAGGGATCGGTGAGGTGCTGACAGTGGAAGAGCAGTCCGGGCATTCCGACATCAAGGATTTCGGAGCGTTCCTCAGAAGCAAAGTCTATGACATGCCGATTCCGGATGATTTCATCAGATATAAGGATTTCATCGCATCCACAAGATAATCAGCGATTGAAGTCTTTTTCACAAAATGTGGGCAATGAGATTCCGACAGCCAAAAGATGAAATGATGAAGCAAAGATGAAATTTCATTGAATATAATGGTGTCGTGAATGTTTTTTTGTATATTTGCAGTCTGAACGGGGTATTAGCTCAGCTGGTAGAGCGCAAGGTTCGCAATCTTGAGGTCAGGAGTTCGATCCTCCTATGCTCCACAAAAGAAGAGGATGAGATTGTCTCACCCTCTTCTTTTGTCTCCAGACTATTATTCTGCCTCTTTGTGGGCTACCCCGGCGGGGCTTTGGTTTACTCTTTGACGCAGCGGACGGAGTAAGCGTCGGCGCGGTTGGCCGAGGCTGTGGCAGAGACGGATGTACCTGCGGCCTCATTCATGAACGCAAGGACACAGAATCCGAAACCGGTGGCCGATCCATAGGATTTGGCAGGAGCATTTCCCCAATAAGATCCCCACAAGCCACTTTTTGAACCCATCAACATTGCGTATGAACCGTCATAACGGGCGGCGGCAGGAAAAAATTGAGAGCCTTCCTTCATTTTAAAGGACCAGCCATAGTCATAGTCCTGCCTGTCTATCTCTCCGTCGTAATTCAGATCAACGACATCGAATGTGGAAGGATCCTGAGAATATCCACCTGAAGTCGTGAATGTTCTGAACACGTCAGCTGGCGGCACGCGATAGCCCACAGGGCATGGGTCATAGAATGACTTGGAGCCTTTATTGACATAATTGTTGTCGGAATCCCTTTCTCCTCCATCAGGATTTCCCCACAAAGCGTCATTGCTGTCTGATGCCTTCAGCCAATCCTTGCATGTATTGTACTGTGCATAATTCGAAAGGCATTTCGTCGGATTTGCAATGGAATATTCAATTGTGTTGTTTTCAACCGAACTCCAAAGGGAATAGGAAATCTTCACCTCTGCGCCATCTGGGCCATAAACGGGAACAGGCAGAGTCTTTTCATCACCGGTAACAGTCGGTGCGGACGGAAACGGATCCTTGCGTCCCCATTGGTACAACAACCCATAAGGCTTAACGTCAGGGGTTGAACCGAAAGCAGAGGTCATTGCTCCGAGGTTCATATTCATAACCTCATAGCCTGTCTTTGTCTCGACAGCCACGATTTTCTCCTCAGGAAACCAGATGTGCCAACTCCAAACAACAGCCTTGTCCGCAGAATATGCGGCGATCAAGGCATTGCCGTTCAAAGCAGAGGCCTTGAAAGTGATCTTTCCGTCCTTGAGAGCGACATCCGTGATCATTCCCTTTGCAGTTTCCCACAATAGAGCAGCAGAATCAGGAGCCATCCTCTCAGGCGCGGCGAGTCCTTTGGACGCGGCACCGTTTCCTTTGATTGTGGCATCAAATGAATAATCTCCCTTTTTTGTGATAACGTAGCAGTTGGACGTTCCATCCTTACTCAAAATCTCCGCTGTCACAGGTGTTGGCTCCGGTTCAGTGCCTGGATTAGGTTCCGGCTCAGGATCAGTACCAGTTTTGCCACAAGCCGCCGCGATCAGAAGCAAAGTGCCTCCGATAAATCTTTTCAAATCTCTTTTCATAACAGTTCATTTTTATATACACCTCTATTTTACGCATTTTTTCCGGAATAACCTTTAAATTTTGTAGAAAAATATACCCACAGCCCAATACGGCCCTGTGCGTCCGCGCAATACATTCGTTTGTATTAATGGTTGAATTTGCTTACTTTTGTACTCTTTATGAAAAATAACACAGATTAACGACCAATGAGGAATATCATTTTATGTTTATCGGTAATAGGGAATGTGGCGTTGATTGCATCATGCGGAACACCCCCGAACACATTGACATCCGAGGAAAAGGCCGAAGGCTGGTCACTGTTGTTCAACGGAAAAGATCTTGATGGGTGGCGTGACTACAATGGTGATTCCATGACAAACGGCTGGACTGTCGTGGACGGCTGCATACAGGCTTCCGGCAACGGGGCTGATGAATCCGGCTACATCGTGACCGACAAGACATTTGAGAATTTCGAGCTTTCCTGGGACTGGAAACTCACACACGGAGGCAACAGTGGAATGCTTTACCATGTCATCGAAAATCCGAAATTCAAGGTTCCCTATGTCACAGGGCCTGAATATCAACTCATTGACAACGAAGGTTGGGAGGAAGTGAACTCTCCGGCAAAACTTGAGGAGTGGCAGATGCTTGGGGTTGACTATGCCATGCACCTTCCTGACTACAGTAAGATGAAGGTCAATCCACAAGGCGAATGGAACAACTCAAAAATCGTTTTTGACAACGGTCATGTCGAGCATTGGCTGAATGGCGAGAAAATACTTGAGTTCGAAGCGTGGACAGATGACTGGTTCGAGAAGAAAGCCAGCGGCAAATGGGGCGACGCTACCGAATATGGTCTCGCCCACGAAGGGGTTATATGTCTTCAGGATCACGGAGACCCAGCCTCGTTCAGGAACATCAAGATCAAAGAGTTGCCCCACAAGGCCGGCCAGGAGGTCGTCCTTTTCAACGGCAAGGATCTCCATGGTTGGGAGTTGTTCGGAAGTATGCGCACAGAAGTTGACGAAGAAGGCAATCTCGTCACAGAGAACGGAGAGGATCTTCGCTACGGCTACCTCGGAACCCGTGAGTACTACAAGGATTTCGATCTGACTGTCGAGTTCAAACAGTGTTCGAATGGCAATTCAGGTCTGTTCTTCCATTCATTTGTGGATGGCGGCTACCTGAACAACATTGTGAACGGATGGCAGTGCGAGGTCGCTCCAAAGGGTCAGGACACAGCCGGCATCTACGAGTCATACGGACGCGGCTGGCTTGTTCAGATTCCGGACGAAAAGGAAGACATCCTCAAAGAAGGCGAATGGAACACGCTACGTCTGCGTGTCGAGGGGAACAACGTGAAGACTTGGTTGAATGGCGAGTCTATGGTTGACATCAATGATGAACTGATCGGCTCCAAGTCCGGCCGCATCATGCTTCAGATCCACGACGGAAACAACATCAGGGTCCTCTGGAGGAACTTCCACCTTACCACGCTATAATTCACGCCCGTATAAAATACGGTAATGAACAGACAGAATTCATACACAATAGGAGTAGATTTCGGCTCCGACTCGGTGAGGGCATTGCTGGTCAACGCCATCACTGGGGAATATGTCCACACGTCCGAGGCTTTGTACACCAGATGGGGCAAGGGATTTTATACCGACAGGGCAAAGGCCATGTTCCGCCAATCCCCTCCGGACTATCTCGAAGGTCTTGAAAAGGTGCTTACCGATGTTGTTTCGCATTGCCCGTCACCAGAGGCTATACGAGGCATCTCCGTAGACACCACGGGCAGCACCCCATGTCTTGTGGACAGGCACTGCAAGCCACTCTCTATGCTGGAGAGACATAAAGATAATCCTGATGCGATGTTCGTCCTCTGGAAAGACCACACTGCTGAAAGCGAGGCTGCGGAGATCAACAATGCCATCAGAAATTCCGGCAAAGAATATTCCTGCCATTCTGGCGGCCACTATTCCGCGGAGTGTTTCTGGGCGAAAGTCCTCAAGACGCTACGCCATTCACCGGAACTTCAGAAAGATGCTTGCACCGCCATAGAATTGTGCGACTGGATCCCGGCTGTGCTGACAGGTGTTGATGACATCACGAAGATGAAATCAGGGCTGTGCGCCGCCGGAGCGAAAAGATTGTGGGCGAAGGAATGGGGAGGATTCCCTCCTGAGGAGTTCTTCGATGGAATAGACAGCGTTCTTGTTCCTATACTTAGGAATATGCCGACAAACATATCCGGCTGCGACAAGGCGGCTGGAGTAATCTCGCCGGAATGGGCAGACAGACTAGGACTTTCGAGAGACGTGTTTATAGGAATAGGGAACATCGATTCTCACTCCGGTGCTGTTGGAGCTGGAATCTCCTACGGAACGATGGTCATGAATCTCGGCACATCCGCCTGTTTCATGGCAGTCACACCGCCTAACGAGCATATTATAGACGGTGTTTTCGGACAAGTGGATGGTTCCATCCTCCCGGGGATGACTGGATATGAGGTCGGAATGTCAGCGTTCGGGGACATTTTTGCATGGCTGAAACGAATCTTGGGATGGGCATCAGAATGTCATGATGACAATATTCTTCAAAGGCTCTCGGAAGAGGCTGAGAAACTGAACATCAGTCTGTCAAATCCAATTTCCACTGGTTATCTCAACGGAAGACGCTCTCCTGCCCCCGACAGTTCTCTGACCTGCACCATCACCGGATTGACCTTAGGGACATCTCCTGCGGAAATCTATTACGCTCTTGCCGAGTCAGCCGCATTCGGCGCGAAAGCCGCGATTGACCATCTGATTGACAACGGGGTGCCTATCGAGCGCCTTGTCGCAATCGGCGGCATAGCGTTCAAGTCCCCTTTCATCATGCAACTGATGGCGGACGCCAACATGAAAAAGATTGAAGTACTTGACTGTAAGCAATCATGTGCCCTGGGAGCGGCGGTCAACGCTTCTGTCGTGGCCGGTCTGCACCCCGATGTTCCTACTGCCCAGAAAGCATTATGTCCGTCACCCGTCCGCACTTACATCCCGTCTTCTGAAAGGCACGAGGTGCTGGATCGCCGTTACCAAAAATATCTTGAACTAAGCAAATTGAAATAAATGGAGAATCACTCTTTCGGAAAACGGCGGATATTCATTGTCGCCACTCTCTTTGTCGCGATCATCTGCAATTATCTTGACCGCCAGTTGTTGTCAATATTGAAACCGGAAATCTTGGACTATTTCGGGATCGGGGACATTCAGTACGCATGGATAGTCAACGTGTTCCTGATCTGCTATGCTATAATGTACCCAATTTCAGGGATACTCGTGGACAAATTCGGTCCCAAGCCTGTGATAACGGTCGGAATCGTAGTGTGGTCACTGGCGTGCATCGGAGGCGGTCTGTCAACCAACGCCGTGCTTTTCGCGATGTTCAGAGGCATACTCGGTCTCGCGGAACCTACCATCATAGCCGGGCAGATTGTCGCCGTGACAGTTTGGTTCGAGAAACGTCACAGAGCCACAGCCAACAGCCTTTGCACAGCCGGAGGAGCCTTGGGAACGGTCATCGCTCCGCTTGTGATAGCATGGATGGCAAGGATTCTGCCTTGGCATGAGGTGTTCATCCTGGCCGGTGGAATCGGCCTGATCATCGCTGTTGTCTGGGCGCTTGTCTATCGTAATCCGGACAAAGATGTGCTCGCAATGACAATGGACGCGGATGAGGATGCAGACAATTCTCAGAAATCCATCGAAGGATCCGCCGCATTCACATGGACTGGTCTATGGAAAACCCGTTCCTTATGGGGAATATTGCTTATCCGCCTCATCAGCGATCCTGTGTGGTATTTCTGCTGCTTCTGGCTTCCAGGCTACCTTAGAAGTTTGGGAGAGGCTCAGGGACTCAGCCAGCAGGCCACATTGGACATGATCCAGTACATGGGTGGTGTGCCGTTCTTCTTCAGCGCGGTCGGTGGCATACTGTCGTCCATCTTCTCCGACCATCTGGTCAAGAAAGGGATTCCAGCCCTCAAGGCAAGAAAGATAATGATGATAGGAATATCCTTCGTCGCGCCTATTTGCGCGCTGACACCTATCGTGAGTGGATGCGAGTCCATAGCGTTCGGAGTCAGAGCCTGGATGGTAGTAGGCATATTCAGCGTGATCGCCGTGATGTGCTCAAGCTGGCTCTACACCATCTGCGTGGTGGTGGCGGAAGCGTTCCCGGTGAGGAATGTGGCCAGTGTGGTCGGCATAACAGCAGGGGCAGGCGCCGTCGGAGGGGCTATATTCAATGTGTTCGTCGGCTCCCTACTCTCGTCTATGGGCAATATCCTGTTCGCCGTGATGGGAGTGCTTCACCTTATCGCCTCTCTCGTGCTGTGGAAAATGGTGCGCCCTGAACGCCCGGAGCGGCATTCAAGGAATCATTAATAACAAATAACAATGGAAACAAAAAGAACTTACACAGAGCCGGCAAGGGAAATTCCGGTCAGGGACAATGTGGATATACTTGTTGTCGGAGGTGGACCTTCCGGCATAATGGCCGCCCGTGCCGCCGCCGGCAAAGGCCTTGATGTCATGCTCATCGAGAGCCGCGGCTACATAGGTGGCAACCTTACTCTCGGTCTTCCGATCCTCGGATTTCTAGGCAGAAAGGGCAATCAGGTCATCGAAGGTCTGCCCCAGATGCTAATCAGCAGGCTAAGAGCCAAGGGCAAGGCTTCGGAACACAAGCCGTGCAAGAACCATGTCAGCCTCACGATCATAGATCCTGAAGCCGTGAAGGACGAGGCTTTGGCGATGCTGGAGGAAGTCGGAGTCAAAATCCTGATGTACGTGTTCTGCTCAGGTGTCATCAAGGAAGGTGACGATGTGAAAGGCATCATAGTCGAAAGCAAGGAAGGTCGTGAGGCCATCATGGCAAAAGCAGTCATAGACTGCACGGGAGACGCTGATGTCGCCTTCAAGGCCGGAGTGGAATGCCATAAAGGGGACTCTGAAGGAGGCTTGCAGCCGCCGACATTGATGTTCTCGATGAGAGGTGTCAATATGCCCGAGCTTAGGGACGCGATAGTGAACCATCCGGATGAATTCGACATGGACGTGATGCCGACCGAACAGTTCAAAGACGGACCTTTCATCGTGGTTGGATTCAGAAAGAAGATCAACGAGGCCAGAGAGAAAGGCTATGACATTCCTGTGGCCAGAACAATCCTCATCACAGGCCTGGCCGAAGATGAAATCTGGGTGAATATGTCCAGGGTATGCGGTGTGGATTCCACCGATCCCGCCAGCTACACCGAAGGGGAAATCAAGGCCCGCTTCCAGAACGAGGAGGTTGAAAGATACCTCAAGGACTTCATTCCGGGATTCGAGAATGCATGGAGAGACAAGGTCGCCCCGTTTATGGGGATCCGCGAGAGTCGCGTCATCAAGGGCGAATATGTGCTTACCGCTGATGACATCCTGAAGTGCCGCAAGTTTGAGGACTCTATAGGTGTCGGCAGCTATCCTGTAGACATACATCACAGCCACGGAGACGATTGTACGATGATGTGGTGCCCGGATTGCTACGATCTGCCTTACCGGATGCTGGTTCCGGAAAAAATCGGAAATCTGCTCGTGGCCGGACGGTGCGCATCAATGACCCACGAGGCCATGGCTTCCGCCAGAGTGATGTCCACTTGCATGGCTATGGGAGAGGCTGCCGGAAGGGCGGCAAGAATCGCATTGGAGGAAGGCGTGCCGGTAGCCAAGGTAAATGTTGCCGAGGTCCGCAAGGAACTCAAGGAAACCGGAGCATACCTCAGGGACTAATGAATATATAATAGTTCCAATCATGAACATATTCAAGAACAAATCATTGATTATTACGGCCTTGACTGCGTTGCTTGCGGTTGCTGGCACATTGCCTTCGAGTGCCGCCGCGAAAGGTCTCAGCCGTGACGCGCAGGAGAAAGGCACCCACCGAATCATGACCTGCAACATCCGCATAACGGGACTGCCGGAAGACTCCAAGAAACCGGGATGCACATGGGAGGAAAGACGGGAGGTCTGCCGGGACGTGATACTTGCCCAGAGACCAGACATCATCTGCATGCAGGAGGTCATCTATGACTCCAACGAGTACATGAAGAAAGAGTTGAAAGGCTATACTTCGTTCGGATTCTCAGGCCCCGAAATGGATCCTTTCACGGAAGGCTACCACTTCATCGGAAAGAATGTGATCTTCTACAAGACCTCCAGATACGAGATGCTCGGAGCAGGTTGCTACTGGCTGTCAGAGGAGCCGCTCATCGGGGGCACAATATCGTGGGGAACCACAAGGGCAAGGCACTGCAACTATCTCAGGCTTCGTGACAGGAAAACCGGTGAGGAGTTCCGCATACTTGACACGCACCTTGACCACAAGTCTGACAACGCAAGGCGGGAACAGGCAAAAATGCTGGCTGCGGAAGCAGGTCAGTATGCAGAGGATTTTCCGCAGATCATCTGTGGGGATTTCAATTCAAGCATCACTGACGGGGCGGCCCAGACACTGCACGCAGCAGGATGGAAAGACGCTTACGAATGGATGGACATCCCGGACCGCTTCTCTTTTCATGGTTTCAAAGGCGGGAAGTACACCAAGAAGAACACCCGCATTGATTTCATCTATCTGCACGGCAAGGCCAAGCCGGTTCATTGCCGCATGATCACGGAAGGGATCAATGGCATCCTGCCAAGCGACCACTACTTTGTGATGGCGGATGTGAAGTTTGCAGACTAAAGTTACTGGCAGACAGAGACAATTACATCTCCAACAGTCAACTTCACAAGAGTCTATCCGGTTGAATGGAACAATATTTTCATTCATCTCGTCAATCAAATCTGAGCATTGAGTCGTCCAGCAACTTAGTCCCGACAAGTGCCTGATAGTTACCTGTGTCCTTACCAGAGCGGTAATTTCGGAAGTAACAATTCTCCGAAAGGACATTGCCGTCAGCTGAAGTCAGTTTGAGAGTCACTATGCAAAGGCCGTCCGGCACGTCAGCGACATTAATGACCGGAGTCGTCGTGTCTTCCGACGGGCTGACAACAGCTGTTTTTGAATATACTTCCTCACCGTCCGGTTTAATCACGGAAATGACGGCGGTCAGGTTCTCAAGATCACCACAGCTGGCGTTCACCACTTCTACATGGCTTGACGCTGGATTTAACTGGATGTGCAGAGGCTCACAGGCCTTTCTGACAGCGGCACAGGCCGCGGTCGGACGGAACCAATAATCGTAGGTCTGCCATGCAAGGCTTGGCCAGGCACTATGTGACATCCAGATCAGGAGTCCTTTACGACCGACGTTGTTCGCCTCGTACATGGCACGGTAGCCATCATAGTTGACCCACTGGGCATATTTCGCGAACGTCTCGGCGGACTCCATCGCCTGCTCTCCGAAACGCCTTCTTACCATTCCGACAAACGCTGTGTCGCCCTGAGCTCCCGTTCTTGTGAAATCATGCTGTCCCCAGACATCGTTCGTAGGCCAGAGATGGTCCGGAGTGAGCATCTGACGCAGGCTTTCATATTCCATGATCGCAGGCATTCCCCTCTCGCTGTGGAACTTGGCAGTCGGGTTTTCGAAGTAGTACGAAGGCTCGACGGCACGGTAAGGGCCGTGGCCGCTGACACCGTCATCGGCTGAGCTTGGAATATAAACGATGTCTGAATGAAGAGCGTTAACGGTCTCTGTCAGACCGGCGTTCAACGCTGCCGGAGGATAGCCCTCGTTACGACCACAGTACAGACCGATGCTCGGATGTTTGCGGATCAGGCTGACATAATCTCTGGCATTGTCAAGGAACATCTCATTGTCATCTGGATCAGGGCCGTCTGCCGGGTTGGCCAGCCAGAAATCCTGCCATACTACTATTCCATACTTGTCGCAGGCTTCATAGAACTCCTCATCGCCCGTCTGGCCGACCCAGTTACGGATCATATTCATATTCATGTCCTTGTGCATACGGACCGCGTTTTCATATTCATCAGCCCTATAGCGGAGGTTATATTCGCTGAAGCCCCAGTTGCCGCCTTTAGGGAAGAAGCGGCGGCCGTTGATGAACATCTTAAGGTCACTCATAACATCACCGTAGGTGAATTCCCTGATGCCGGCCTGCCATTCGATAGATGTCATCGCTTCTGTCGCTCCGTCAGGAATGAATGTGAAGGTAGCTTTGTGCAAAGCAGGCTCGCCGTAGCCGTTAGGCCACCAAAGAGCGATTTCCTGATTCTTCAGTTGAGGATATTCCTCGGGAGTGAATATGATAGTTCCACTCTCCCCTGCTTTCAATTCCACTATCTTTGAGAACTCGATGCCGCCGATGGTTCCACGCAGGGTTCCGCAGATGGTTTTCTCTGGTCGCTGGGCCTGTCGAAGCGACTTGTAAGTTCCGTCCACAATCTTGACCGAAACGGTCATCGACGCAAGTCCATCCGTTATCTTGCTCTGAACCAAAGGATCACTTAAAGTCACAGCCTTCACCTTCTCGATCCGGATGTCGTTCCATATTCCCATGTCGCGTCCTCTGACTGTAGGCATCCAGTCCCAACCCACAGTGGCATGGAAAGTCGGGTTGTCGGCCCCGAGCTGGCCACCGTTGAAGTCCGGGCTCTCGGCGTTTTTCTCCTTGACTGCCGCATAATGGGCTGGTTTTATAATGTGAACGGCTATGACATCTTTATCGCCTATTATCAAGTCCGTGATGTCAAAACGGGCGCGCTTGAAGGCGCCGGCGATGTTCCCCACAAATTTTCCATTGACATAAACCTCTGCCTTCCAGTTTATTCCATCGAATGCAAGAATCAGAGACTCGCCTTCCGGTCGCTTCGACATGCTCAGTGACCGAGTGTCCGGTGTCCACCTGTACCAGAAATCAGAATTGAAGAACGATTCTGAAATCTGAAGATTGTTGTCCGCGATTCCGGGATCCGGCACGGCACCTGCAGCTATGTAACTGTATAGAACAGTTCCCGGCACGACCGCGGGCAGCCAATCCGAGTCATCATATTCATTTCCGGAAATCACCTCGCCAATTTCTGATACTGCTGAAGCCCGCTGAAGTTTCCATTCCGGCTTGATTTCTTCAATCACTTTAGGTCCAAGCACTTCCATCTCACTCAAAGCAAAATGCCCGCTCTCATCTGTTCCCTCCATTGAAAGACGGACATAACGGGCGTTTCCAACCGCCTTGAATGAATATGCCAGAGAATCTGTCTGCGGAAGATCAGCGACCTTCTTCCAACTCTTCCCATCGTCCGATACTTCAATGCGGCCACCGTCTGCCTTATGGATCCAATTAAGGCGAACCTCACTGAATTTCTTTTTCGACCCAAGGTCAATCCGAATCCACTGTGGCTTGTCGTCAGCGCTCATCCACACGCTTGAATAGACCTCCGACGGAAGCACAATGAATCCACGTGATTCTTTGGAATCATAAGGTCCGGTGTCAGAACTCCTTCCGAATTTCGGCTCCGTTGAGAAATCCACAGAATAGATAACCCAGAAAAGAGCGCCGTCCATATTGAACTCAATCTTGAAATGATTGAAGTCAACCGCATCTATGAGTGGGATTTCCAAATCCAACTCACGGGACGGACGGGAGATTGACTCGGTTAGTTTGTTCGGATCCGTAATCACTTCAGGGAGGCGTTTTGTCCCCGGTAAGCCGGAGCCTCCGACAAACCCGACCTGATTCATTACCGCTCCGGAATCACCTGCCTTGCATGTGACAGACCACCCTTTAGCAGGCTCCTGATAGACCACATACCCACGCACACGGACACAACCGGCGGAAAACCTCTGTCGACTCCATTCATATTCAAGGAAATTGGCCTCGCCCTCTAACCTATTGCTTGAATATGGCCCGGCATCCACGGTCCATTCCTTCTCGCGCCGAGGAAATTCCCTTCCAGACGTACAGACTTTAAGCCAAGCGGGTTCGGCATTTTCCACAACGCCATCCGTGACCAGCTGCGCCGTAAGGTTATAATCATAAGAAGACGAAGCGCAGGCCGCCTTATTCAAGGCAATATTCTCAACCAGGTCGTTGGATGTACAACCGACCGATGCCGCGACAAACATCATCGCTGCGGCATAAGACAAATTCTTGATAGTCATAACATGCTATTGATCAGCGGAAGCGGAGGAAGTTCCAACATATAAAAACAAGTTTATTATTGTCTAACATATAATAAACTGTAAACGTTAAACTCAAACATTACAGATGCCACACAGCAACATTTAATGCGAATTTAGTAATAAAATATTCAGAAAACAAATGAGTTATAGGTGAGCTGTCGTGGGTTATCATACTGGATGGAGAGTACCACGGTGGGCATCCGGAGGGTGTTTGCGGTTGTGGTGGCTGTGGCGTTGATGGTGAACGCGGTGCAGGCGGTTATGGGGAAGGCGTTCAAGGTGCGGCTGTCTCCGGACAAGAGAGGGTTCGTGTCCTCCCCTACCGTGCTTGTGGGTGAAAATGGAGGGGAATATTTGATTCCGGCTGACGGGTTGCACAATCCGACTGCCCAGCTGAATTTGACGGTGAATGGGAGTTTGAATGGAGTATGACCACCGCGGCTCTTCTTCACTATACAGAAAAATTGGTGCCGAAATCGGCCATCGCCAAAGTGACCGGAATCAACCAACAACAACTGACCCACTATGCCAACGGCTATCGTAAGCCGCGTCCGGCTATGAGGGCGAAAATTGTGGACGGCATCCACACCATCGCAAAAGAATTATCGGCTATCTCTTAATGTTTGACAGCAAAAGCGCATAGCCGCACGGCCCCGGAGCAATCCGGGGCTTTTTTAATCTATAATGTCAACGGCCTTGAGAGCTTCGGAGGAATGAAATCTATGTATGGAATCGGTGGCGTTAACACAATTTTTTTTTCTTTGCACAATGCGCTGAGCGCATCATACAAGGAAAAATCTTGTCCCGTTTTTGTCCCGTTTTTCTCGGAAAAATCCCGTAAAATATTGTCTATTAGTTCATTACAGCGATTTTGCGGAGGATACAGGATTGCTCTGTCGGGTTCTAAACTTTTTAAGTCCTTGGTAATCAATTTCGGCTTTTTGCTCATAAAACGATTTACTAAAAGTTTTTGTCCCGTTTTTGTCCTGGCACACGTCCACTTAAAATTTTATTAAACAATTACTTACAACGATAATTTTAGAAATTTTAATTAATTTTGACCGAAATTTTAATTTCGATTTATTGATAAACGATAAGGTTTACTACATTGGATTTATTATATTTGCAAAAAACAACAGAGGTATGTTCAAGCATAAAGAAAACACAGCCAAGCAGGTCTTCGAGGAGAAGACATTCGACATCCCGATGGACAGGCTGACTCCGGAAATCATCAACCTTGCCTACGAGGCGGGGAAAAGGAAGCTGGAATTCAGCACACAGACAATCAGCCACACAATGGGGATTGTCCAGACGTTCCTCGGATGGTATGTCGCTGCTGACATCTCCCTGATCGGCATCCTTGCCGGGCTCGTGGCCGCATCAGCACCTTCGACGCTTTCATTGTCGCTCACGTGCTATGGCATTGTATTCATCTCGGTGGTCATCATCTGCTTCTGGAAGGGATCAATGTACAATGTGACTTCTTACGGTCCGGGATCCGCTCCAGCTGATTTTCTTACACTGGAAACAGTCGATTGGCTCGACAACTACAAAGACAAGAATTGGGTGGTGTGTAAGAAGTACCAGGAGCTGATCCGATTGCAGGATTGTGCCAATAGAAACCTCCGTATCGCCCTGCGGATAAGGAAGTGTTACCGGATAGGCGTCAACATCAGTCTTTGGGCGGCTGCATTCGCTTGCATCATCCTTTTTTCTCTGGCAGTGGAGGCGATGCTGGTCTGATGCCGTGGATCTTCGGGTCACTGCTCGATGGAGGTGGCGGTGGAGGCCCTGCAGGAGCTTTCTTCGTTTGATAATTTTCTTTACTCATAACAGTTAAAATTAGTGTTGATTCCTAAACTTGGACTATAGACTTTCTTATAATCCTAATGATTTAATGGTAAGGGAAAGGCCACGCCGGGAGGTGCGCCCTTTCTTATTGCTTTTCGAGGATGGAGAGGAGACGGTTTATCTGGGCGTCCTTCTCCTTGATCTGGGCGTCCTTCTCCTTGATCTGGGCGTCCTTCTCCTTGATGCGTTCGTCGAGTAGTTCGATTTGGGCTCTGAGGACATCGGGGCTGTCGGAATAATATTGGCGGTTATCGATGTTGAAAGAGCCATGGTGATTATGGCTGCCAATAACGACACTATTATCCCCTGCTCTCTGTGATGGAGTAGACATTTCACCTTCTCCATTGACAAGCCAGTTGGCGTTCAATGCTGGGAATTTACAGAGAATAGTCTGCAACTTATCAGCTCCGATACCGTTACGAATGTTGTTTACATAACCATTGGAAAAGCCACAGATGCGCTCAAACTTAGCCTGCGACAAACCCTCATTCTTCAAAAAAGTAATCAGTCTTTCCTTAACACCTTGTGTCATAATTCAATGCAATTTTTGCGTTAAAATAATTAGAAATCTTTCTGCAAAATTCTTTGAATATTACAGAGACTTCTCTATATTTGCAGTGTAAACACAAACGCAATACAAATGCAATACAGCATTAAATGAGCGAAGATAACAATAAAATATCACAAAAACAATGAGTTATGAGCGAAGAAGAAAGAATGGAGAGGACCACGGTGGGCATCTGGAGGGTGTTCGCGGTTGTGGTGGCGGTGGCGTTGATGGTGAACGCGGTGCAGGCGATTGCAGGGAAAGCGGAGTTCGCGTGGTGGCACTTGGGGACACTGATGATTGCGTACACGATGGGTGCGTGCGCAGACTGGCTCCGAAGACTATCAGCTGGCGCAAGGCTTATAAGGATGCGATGGCGTGGCTTCTCAGTCCGGAAAACAATCCGGACGCGTGGATGCTGATGGGAGTCATCACACACGATTGGGACGGGAGACAACATCACTAATATTCATTGGCTATGGAGAAATATGATGTCAACAGGGACAAGTTCATCGATTTGATGGCGAAACACTATCTGGATGCAGGGGTTAACATTGTCGGGCTTTGGCACAAGGCGCAGATGGGCGAAGACATCAGGCCGCTTGCGAGGAAATTCATCGCTGACAGACTGGAGCAGTGTCTTGCGGCTTGGGAGTGCGCGGAAGGCGCTTGGATGCTCGATGGGCCAAGATTGGCGAGGCTGGCTCCGAACAAGTGGGACTGGAAAAAGATATTGAAGGATTTTGAGAAAATACTTGAGGAGGATGTTATAGGATATGTCGATACATCTCATTGTTGAAGGTGTCATGCTGGCGTTCGTGGTCTGGCTGTACTGGCGGGCGTTCAAGGAGGATGATGAAGAGTAAAAGCAATAAAATAGTCTTGGCAAACCTATCACAAGAGGTCCTGAGAGGCCAAGCGTAACGCTGTGAGGCGTGAACAATCCCGTGTGGCTCCGTGGGGAGCGGCAGGCAAAATACCGATTAGTCATAAATCAGATTAATTACTCATTCCGGTTCGAGTCCGGCACGGGATCTCAGTTTAATTTCAATTACGGTGTCAAGGAGCGCCGGGCGGTGAAAGACTGTGTGTTTAGTAGTGTTGAGATAATAAGTTTGTTTGACAGCCGGGAAAGACCGGCAACTCCCCGGAAAGGGCAGGATATGGGTCCCTGCCAGCACGAAGCGGCCTTGCGTAGGATTTAAGCCCAGGAGGGCGGGGGCCGCCCCGAAAGCCTAGCGCGATGTGAGCGGTTCGATTCCGTTCCCGGGGACGAAAACAGGTTCTTTGAAATACTGGAATTGCCGTTAAGATAAAAGAGCATCACAGAAACATTGTTTGGAAAATGATTTTCTAAAGATTATCTTTGCTCTGAAAAGGTTATGTGTCTATGCTTAAAGTCGCAAATATAAGAGTAGTAATACTGTCATCAGCCGACAGGCTTAGTTGGCTTGCCGGAATTTGCGATGGAAGATATATGATCGAACAGAAAGGCGTCAACCATTTGGTGGTAAATATCAGCAATGACATTACACGAGACAAATTACGTCCAGAACACATCACATCCCTTGCATGTCTGATTGAATCTTGCGCGCGAAAAGGTTGCCACGTCCAGTTGGAAACGAGCAAAGAAATCAAAGGCTATCTTGAAAATGAGCTCGGAATATCAAGATACTGGAATTTGCATGAAGACTATGTAAAACCAGGCAACGATGACATTCTGAACTTATGGAAGATTGAAGCGGACGGGATGGAAATGCACGCCAAACGGATAAGTGAATATTTCCGGACCACCAAGTTTCAGGCTAAAGACCTGACTCCACTTGAAGGCAGTTTAACAGAGGCGTATTACAATGTCATCGACCATTCTTTATGTGAAGGAGTTGCCTTCTCCATGGTTGAATATGACAGGAGAATCAACAAGGTTTTCATTTCCGTATGCGACTTTGGCCGTGGTATTGCCGAATCCGTAAGAACGGTGCTGCCAGAAATAACGGATGACGTTCAAGCAATAAAGAAAGCCATGGAGCCTCGATTCACTATCAGATCCACCAATCACAATGCTGGTTTGGGGCTGGGGAATCTTCGTGATTATTGCACTGACCCCGATTCCCTTTGGATAATAAGCAACGATGGGGCTTTGGTAACATCAGGGGATAACGATAGGTCTGTAAGATTAAAGAGACACTTCAAGGGAACATTGATAATGTATTCAATTTCTCTTGAACACTTGGAAGACAATTATATCGAAGACGATTTAACACTTTTATAATATGGATTATCGCATTTCAGTTTCAGCTATATTTCAGGGTAGGAATTACCCCGATGCGGGTGACGTGTTATACTCTATACTAAATGATAATCTTGACAAGCAGGACAGAATCATTTTGGATTTCAAAGATGTGACACTTGTTCCATCAATGTTTTTGAATACGTCTATTGGAAAGATCATCGGTGAAAAAGGTGCGGAAATCGTTCGCCAAAAAATCGCATTCAGCAATATTTCCGCCAGCCAAATAGCTCACATCAGAGACTACGTTAAGAGGTTCGATACTTCTGCAAGCTAAGGACAGATAATCTTTGCAATTAAGCGGCAATTCCAGTGTTTTGGAGTTGCCGCTTAATTTATTGTGTTATGGACGGAAAAGTCAGATTTGTCGTTATGGCAAGATGCTTCGGTATCGTAGATGAATGGTACTACGACACCGAAGAGAAAGCACGGGAAAAGTTCGCTGAACTTGCGGCCAAGAGGTCGGACAGATGGGAGATCGAGGTCATTCGGGAGACTCACCGGCAAGGGTCAGGATCGCGCGGTTGATGAACTCGGTCTTATTGCCTTGATAGGAGGAGAGAAACGCGTCAACCTCTGGGGTGGACTGGAAGGTGTAGGATTTTCCGTGGGGCTTGGACTTGCGGCCGGCACCGGAACGGGCACCGCCCCAGGACGGAGACTCGGAAGGAGTCTGTGAAGATGACAGATTTTTGTTTTGCATACAATTTGTGTATTTTTGCAGCACCTACCAAAGGGGAGGCTGGTCTCTCAGCCTCCGTTGGCAAAACTAGATTGCGATCTCGATCGTGAATCTCAGTTTCCAAATCTTAAAAGTGAATTTAGCGCTCATCTTTTCTAAGACTTTGGTAGGTTTTTTCTTACTCCCTTTCAAGCGTTTCAGATTCCTCTTTCGCGGTTCTCCCTGAACCGCATTACAAAGGTACGCATTTATTTTGAATTACACAACTATTTTTCAAGAAATTTTTAATTTATTTCGCTGATTATCAAATAATAAAGATTATGATTTACGGTTATCTGAGAGTATCATCCGATGAGCAGGATGTCAACAGCCAAAGGCAGGGAGTGGATGCGTTCGCAGCTGCAAAAGGGTGGACAATCGAAAAGTATATTTCCGATAAGGGGGTGTCTGGAGGCAAAGATCCGAACAAGAGAAATCTTGGGCCGATGCTAAAAAAAATCCAAAAGGGAGACATCATAATTTGCAGCGAGATCAGCCGCCTCGGGCGTGATCTGTATATGGTGATGGATATACTCCACTTTTGCATGGCAAGAGAGGCAACAATCTACACGGTGAAAGACGGGTTTACATTGGGCGAAAGTATTCAAAGCAAGGTACTTGCGTTCGCCTTTGGACTTTCTGCGGAAATAGAGAGACAGATGATCAGGCAGAGAACAAAAGAAGGGCTGGAATTGAGACGGAAAATGGGCGTACTGATGGGAAGGGCTTATGCGGATGGTCCTAGTAGAAAAGTCAAAGTGGAGTCCAGAATGAACAAATACAAAGAACTGATTCTGGAAAACTACAGGGAGGGAATGCCTCTGAGAAGAATGGAAAAATTATTCAAGGTTGACAGAGGAACCATCAGGAATTACATAATAGACTGGGGCGAGTATAGAGGCAAAATCGAAGATGCTAGGGAGAAAAAGGAGGAAAGGATGAGAAGGGAGAGGGAAAGAGCCCGGATAAAATATAATAAACACCAAAAGTGCGATTCTCCGCGAATTTTCGAGATATCGCGAGAGAGATTAAAGGAGTTAATATTGGAAGACAAGACAATCCCTATCATAGCCCAAGAGTTTCCAGATTACACCTATGACGAGGTCTACGAACGCATAAGCCAAGAAAAGGAACTAAACATACTTTACAGGGCTCACGGGCATAAGCGAGCAAAGAAGAATTACGAGAAAGAGAAGTAATCTGATGCAGAAATTGGGTGACAACAAAGCACTCAAAGATAAATTATTCGAGTGCTTCCAGACAGGGGTATCAGAGTTTTACGACCCTTTACCGAGCCTATGGGCTGGCTGCGTGATAATTGACATCGTGAAGTTCGACAAATGGCTGCACAAAATGGTTGGCGATTATGAAGATGAAGGTATGTCGCTATCAGAGGCGGTAAGCGAATATTTTGGTGACGAGGCTGCGTTACTGATAGATGAATTGACACTGGACTTCATAACACCTAAGGATGGACGAAATAATAAACAATAATATTCATACAATGGACATCAAGAGGATTTGGGAGACCGCGGGCCTTAAACAGCGGAATGAGATGCTGACGTTGATCGTGATGGACGGGGTGTCGTACCCGACGGCATATTCATGGTGCAACGGGACAAGGCGGCCAAAGCCGCTCTATCAGGAGAACATCAGGAAGTACGTGAAAGATGTTTTCGGGATAGAGGCTTCCGTGAATGAGTTGTTTCCGGAAAAGGGTTAGGCCATGTACGCGGACAAGGATTCAAGAGGCCTGGTCTCGGTGTTCGAGATGAACAGGCCGGAATGGTCGGCACTTCGCGGGGCATGCCAGATGGCGGTGCAGCTTTGGGAAGTCCAACTGATGGAGTTCGCTGGGCTTGCGCCAATGCAGATGCAGACTTGGGAGATTCAGCGGAAATGCCATCTTGAGCAATGCATCGGCATAGCAAGGAGGATGGTTTTCGAGATCGACCAGGCTAATGAGAGGGTGGACGATGATTCGCACTGGGAAAGTTTCGAGACGTTCCTTCAGAACGACAAGAAAAGCGGTGAAGCAATAGACATATTCAACTTATGATTCCCGACTATGTAAAAGACCAGATCAAGGAGCGGGACATCGTCTCGATCATCCAGGACGAGGGCGTGGAGCTCAAGCGGGAAGGCAGCCACTACAAATGCTGTTGCCCTTTCCACGGAGAGAAGACACCTTCGTTCGTGGTGACGCCTTCGAGGAACATGTACCACTGCTTCGGGTGCGGACGTACCGGAGACGCCATCAGCTTTGTGATGGAGAGACGCGGAATGACGTTCTACGAGGCCGTGGAGCATCTTGCCGGGCGGTTGGGAATCGACTACGAGAAGAAGGAGCCGACACCGGAAGAGAAGGCTGCGGAGTTCAGGCGGTCACAGCTGATGACAGTGAACAAGCTGGCCTCCGAGTGGTTCATCCAGCGGTACAAGGAGTCGCCTGGCGCCAAGGAATATGTCCTTAAGAAGCGCGGGATCAAGGTCGAGACCGCTGAACTGTTCGGCATAGGCTACGCTCCTGAAAAGGGTGGGCTGAAACAGTATCTGACGGGGCTTGGCTGGAAGGAGGACGTGCTGCTTGCGGCAGGACTGGTCAAGAGGAACGAGGACACCGGGCAGGTCTATGACTCGTTCAGACACAGGATTATGTTCCCGGTCTTCTGGGCAAGCGGCTACATCGCAGGGTTTTCCGGACGCTACATCGGTGACAAACCGGGTGTTCCCAAGTACTTGAACACCGGGGAGACGGAGCTGTACAGGAAGAAGGGAATCCTTTTCGGGTGGCTTCAGGCGAATATGCAGATCTACGCCACCAAGCAGGCTTACCTTGTCGAGGGCAATCTGGATGTTTGTCGCTTGCACGAGATCGGAGTCAAGAACGCGGTGGCTCCTTGCGGCACGGCATTGACTCAGGAACAAATCGACCTTCTGAAAACAAGGGCTGAAAGGGTCACAATCATAGGGGACACCGACAAGGCCGGAGTCGAGGCAGTGCAGAAGAACGCAAAGCTGATGACGGAGGCCGGTCTTTCGGTCAGTGTGATGGAGTTGCCCGCTGAACTTGGCAAGGATGCCGATGAGTTTTTCCGGACGCACCAGCACGAGTTCGATGAATGCAACCTCCAAAGGACGAACGATTATATTCCTTGGATCTGCAAGAAATGGATGGACGCGGCCACGTCCCAGACAGAGAAGGCAGCCGTGATCACCGAGGTCTGCAAGCTGCTGGCCAAGGTGCCGGATCAGAGTTCGGCTGACATGTACAGGGAGACCTTCACGAAGACCTACAAGTTCGGGAAGATCTGGAACCAGGAATATTTCAAGGCCAAGAATGATCAGGAGCGTGCGGAGGCCAAGGAGGACGGCACTAAGGAGATGCTCCAGAACTATGGCTTCTACGTCAAGAACAACTGCTACTATGGAGCTTCAAGATCCGGGAACGACATGAGGTGGAGCAATTTCACGATGACTCCGATCCTCCACATCCGGGATGAGAAGAACGCTCGGAGAATATTCACGCTGCGGAACGTCAAGATGCAGGAGGCGGTGGTGAAGTTGAACCAAAGCGAGCTTGTGTCGTTCACGGATTTCAAGACGAGGGTCGAGACAGCGGGGAACTATGTGTGGGAGGCCACGGCCAACGAGCTTACCTCACTGAAGAAGTTCCTCTATGACGGAACCCCTTCGGCTGATGAGATCAAGCAGCTGGGTTGGCAGAAGAAGTGGGGCTTCTACGCTTGGGGCAACGGCGGCCTTGACAACGGCACGTTCAAGCCGGTGGACAAGTACGGAATCATCGACATCAAGGGGCAGAAGTTCTATCTTCCTGGTTGCGCGCTGGACACAAGGGACAACACCCAAGGCTACCAGCTGGCAAGGAAGTTCGTCTACACGGAGACCAACACCATCACGCTTCGGGAATATTCAGAGAAGCTCATCACAGTGTTCGGGGACAACGCCAAGGTGGCGCTTTGCTTCCTGTTCGCTTCGCTGTTCAAGGATGTGGTGACATCAGTGACGACCTCCTTTCCCATTCTGGATCTGTTCGGTCCGAAAGGCACGGGAAAGTCGGAGCTGGGACATTCGCTTACATCATTCTTTGTCAGCAACAACATCGCGCCAAACATCAACAACACGACCAAGGCGGCTCTTGCCGAGGCTGTGGCGGAAGTCAGCAACGCGGTGGTGCATCTTGATGAATATAAGAACAACCTTGACCTTGAGAAGAGGGAGTTCCTGAAGGGAATATGGGACGGTGCGGGGCGTTCGAGGATGAATATGGACAATGACAAGAGACGTGAGACCACAGCTGTGGACTGCGGGGTCGTGATGAGCGGTCAGGAGATGCCGACCGCTGACATAGCCCTGTTCAACCGCCTTGTGTTCCTGACGTTCAGCAAGACCACGTTCAGTGATCAGGAGAAGAGGAACTACGAGAATCTGAAGCTTGTCGAGAAGCGCGGGCTTACGCATCTGACGAACCAGTTGTTGCAGTTGCGCTCCAAGTTCCAGACGGATTTCAGGAGGGTGTGGGATGAGACGTTGTCGGACATGAATGACAGAGTGCGGTCGTACAATGTCGAGGACAGGACCCTGAGGAACTGGGCTATCCTGCTGGCCGCCTATAGGACTTTGAGGACGGACATCGATGTGCCGTTTGACAGCGAGGAGATGTTCAAGCTTTGCTGCAAGGGTTGCGTGGACCAGAATCAGAAGACCAAGCAGAACAACGAGCTTTCTGGATTCTGGGAGATTGTGGAGAATCTGGTGGCATCCGGGCAGGCGTACATCAACATCGACTATAAGCTTTGCGCCGGGGACCGTCCGTTCGCCATCAAGGAATCGGATGTTCCGTTCGAGCCCAAACACGGTGTGCGGTACATCTATCTGGCGTTCCAGCGGCTTTCGGCCCTCTACATGAAGGAGGGCAAGGACGTGAACGGCAAGGTGATTCCGAGGGATTCGCTGAAGTACTATCTTGAGCATTCGCCTGAGTTCATCGGGACGGCCAAGTCGATGCGGTTCAAGCTGCTGGAGAACAAGACCTATGTGTCGAGCAATCCTGAGACAGGCAAGAGCCGTGTGACCACCGCGATGGTCTTTGACTATGACGCGCTCAAGGTCAACTATGGCATCGATCTGGACATCTCCACCGACACGCTGGAAATCGGGGACAACCGCACCGCGGCCAGCACTCCCCCACCGGTCACTGAGTCCGCTGAATCGACTGAAGCCGAACCTTGGGAGAAGTGATGGAGGATCTTCGGAAATATGTCCTGTATTCCAAGGAGCAGGAAGATGCGTTCCGGAACAGGTATGCCAATATGATCGCGGCAAGGCGGAGGGTGTACGTGAACTGGCTGCGCGGCCTTCCGCTCCGGGAATGGGTGGACTATCTCGTTCAGGTCTCCCCTCGTGACTACGAAGCTGTCATCGGCCTGATCTGCATCTGCCATCAGGAACGCCTTGTCAGCATCACCTTCAGTCATGATTACCGCAGGATCAGACGCGATCCGGACACCTCGGAGGAACTTGAGAGTATATTCGGAAAGGTCTGAAAAAGAGTGAATTATTTTGGAAATTCCTTCTCAAATATTTGCATAGTACGAAATTTTGTACTATCTTTATATCAACAAAAACAAACAAGATATGAAGAAGTTAAACGAAAAAGAGAAGGACCTGATTGAGGCAATCAGAAACTTCAAGGCCGCAAGAGGGTGGATGGAGAACAAGGCTGAGTTCGAATAGGAAATCCAACGACTACTCAACGAACTGATGTAGGGAGAATGAAAAACGGAGGCCTTCGGGCCTCCATTAAAAACACAATGATATGGAAGGCACAAGAATCAAACGGGAAAACATCGGGGTGTTTTTGGACATCAATCTTGGCAGACTTGCAAAGAACTACTTACAGAGATCGCCATCTTGGTTATATCACAAACTTGACGGGCGGGACGGAAACGGCAAGGAAACAGACTTCACCCCCGAAGAGCTCCAGCAACTGAAGGGCGCGCTTTGCGACCTCGCTGACAGAATACAGCGTGCGGCCGACAACCTCTAAGTCTCCAACCTTCTGTTAACTTCAACAGATCTTGTTTGTTTTGACAAAATGGCCGCCAGGAGACGAGGCCGGAGCGGCATCCTTTCGGGTGCCGCTTTTTCGTAAACTCATTCGCAATACAAAAGCAATACCTTTTTCGGGAAATGGTTGGATGTTAAGGAAAGAATGACGATATTTGCAAAAAATTTAGCGATAACTAAAATAAATTGATGGCTGAATATTTTTACAAAATATTTGAAGATGTTGACAATGAGAACGATTACTTGTTTTTCAAATTGTTCATTGATGGGGAATGCCAGTTTGAGCAGTTTTATGAGAAAGTGACGGAAAACGCAAAGTCCAGGGATGCCAAGAGCATGGACAAGATCATCGCCTATATGGACTTGTTCGGTCCTACACTTTTGCCTAAAGAGAAATTCCGCAACATCAAAGGGCTGAAAAGGGAGGATGTTTACGAGTTTAAATCCAACGATCTCAGAGTATATGTGATACTTAGGAAGCCCAATGTCTATATAGTCATGGGTGGATATAAGAAGAATCAAGACAAGGATGTAGCAGTTCTTGCCAAGAAGATAAAAGAGTTTTAATTATGAGCCGTGAAAGAGTATTAAGGTCGCCCGCTTATTGGGCAGCGAGAATCCAGATGGCGTTATACGAATGCGCAGGAAAGTTCATGAAGCGGAAAGGACTGAATAAAAAACAGCTTGCTGAACACCTCGGAGTGTCAGCGGGATATGTGTCTCAAGTTCTGAACGGAGACTACGACCACAGACTCTCCAAATTCGTGGAATTATCGATGGATTTCGGGTATATTCCTAAAATCCAGTTTGTGCCTATCGAAGCCGTTGTGGAAGAAGGCGGATGCAGAGTGACAGCGAAAAGCTCTTCAAGCGTAACGTTCAAGCCTACTGATGACACTGAATATCTAAACGCAGCATAATATGGTAAAGTTCAGAATGACGGGGGTCGCCATAGACCAGTTTGCAATACTAGCGGACGAATATGAGAAGGTGAAGGAATGGCAGGTGGATGTGGATTTAATCTCATCCTTCTCCTTGGACCCATTAGAGGCCGCGATCAAGATGAAGTTTCTTTTCAGACATCAGGACACGAAAATATTGATACTTGAACTCACGTGTAGATTCAAGATTGACGGTGCAGAAGAGTTTGAGGTAAAAGACGGAAAGATGATCATACCATCCGGATTTTTGGCTCATCTTGCCATGCACACGGTTGGCACGGCAAGAGGGGTATTAGTGTGCAAGACGGAAGGGACACCTTACAGTCAATACATACTGCCTCCAATCAATGTGACCAATATGATCCCAAATGATGTAAAAATCCCATTAGATGATAAAGTCAAATAGGATTCTGTTTTAGAAATAATATGATGCCATGGGAGATTCTTCCATGGCTTTTCTTATTTTGGTAAGTGCGGATTAAGAAGCTGAATCTTAGTTCGCTCTTACAATTTTTATTGGAGGGAAGTGCGTGAAATGGAGTTTTCAATAGCCAATGGCGAAAACAATAAGAAAAACAAGGGATTTTGCTTACAATTTTCATCAAATGGGCGGTTTTCGGGAGAATCGAGGAAAAAGAGGGAAATCGCAGTGATTGTGCCAAAATTTAGCACAAGTAAGAGAGGAGTTTTTAGTTATATTCAAAAAGAACAAAAGATTATCTTGTCTTATCTATTGTAGTTCTTCAATAAATTACGTAATTTTGGGAAAAATATTTTTGCTGAGGAAAAGAAAAACCCCAACTACACTAACTACACTAACTACACTTGAAGCAAATGAATGAATATTAATGAAATAAGGTATAGTTACGGTGTAGTTGGAGAACTACACTCCAACTACATTCAACTACACTTGCTCTGGCTTCAACTACACTAACTACACAATTTGGGGGCTCAACTACACCTCGTTTTTAGTTAACTCATTGATAATCAAACATAGCTTCAAGTGTAGTTAGTGTAGTTGATGTTTTTGCGAAAAATGTGTCCCATATAATTAATGAACTGTGAAATGCTCGATGTCAAATTGAAAGTGGATTCGCTGATGATGGCGGATTATCTGGCCTATCTGTTCCCACCTGATAGTCCGGGAGGACCTCTGAAAGTCTGTGCACGAAAAAGCATAGGCAAGCTGCTCGTCGCCCACTGTAAGGTGTCGGATCGTCCGGTGCCAGCGGACGGTGACGGCTTCGTGGAACTAATTCTTCCGAACGACGAGGCGACCAAGCCTCTTATCAACAGATTCCTCTACTACAACAGGCACGACACGGCTGCGCTGAACATGGCCATATCGGCTTTTTTCGATATCGAGTTCAAACAGTATTACCTTGCTGGCTTCGAGCTTGGATTCCAGAAGAAGGACATAGTCTCAGCGTTCATCGTGTCCAGAGGTCTGTTCACGTCAGACCGGTTTGACGCTCTTCACAAGCGGATCTACAGGCAATCGCAGCAGGTTCTTGACAAGATGACCGGGAAACTTCTGCAAAGGATTCACTACATTGACAGAACAATAAACTTAAAGGGATTGAATGATGATCAGAATCATTGACACACTACAGGCTCAGAGCCTTGACAAGCAGGACGGTGTCTGGCACAAGCTGGCGCTCGTTCCGGGAACGGCCACGATTGAGAGATCTGAGAAGACGGAGGACGCCGGAAGACTGGCCACCGTCAAGATCAACGCCACACTGTCGGAGGCTTCCGATGTAATGAGGGATAACCTTATATTAATGGTAGGATTCTGCCACGGTGACGATGAGACTTACGGAACTGAAGACCTACCTTTGACTTTCGAGGTCAACGAGACCAACTCTTTGAAATTGTCCTGTTCCTACCAATTCCCTATCTATTAGCGTGTCCTTTCGTGTCGGGGAGCCTGCTTTTATCTTTGCGTAAACATTGATACATAAGATGAAAGCAGACACATTCCAGCTAGCAAGGGACATAATGCAGGGAAGATGGCTTGTCGCCAACCCTGACACATTGCTTCTGGTGGCCAGGGCGTTTCTCAATAGGCTGCCTGTGGAGATGGAGGCAAAGACCGCGGTGTTCTCCACCGTGGTCGATTCTGATGCTAAGGCCGAGGAATCAAAGAGTGTAGCCGTTGTCCCTCTTCACGGCACGATGACCAAGTACGACACGTGCGAAAGTTACGGAACAACATTCATAGCTAAAAAGATCCGGGAGATGGCCGATGACGGAAATGTCATCGGTATCGTCCTGAACATAGACTCCCCAGGCGGAAGCTCTTCGGCCATCCCACCTATGCTCGAAGCAATAGGCTACGCCAAATCCAAAGGGAAACCGGTATATGCTCACGTTGACTGTTGCGCTTCGGCTGCCTACTGGGTGGCCTCGCAATGTGATGCTATCTACATGGACAATGACATGTCCGAGGTTGGATCCATCGGAGCAATGGCCGTCTATGTGGACTATTCAGCAGTCAATCCATCGACTGGAGAAAAGACCCTCACAGTCTATTCGGATGAATCCTCGGAGAAGAACCGCGCCTACAGGGACGCACTGGCAGGCAATTTCGATGCGGCCAAGGCAGAACTCAAACCGCTGGTGAAACAGTTTCAGAATGCAGTCGTGTCAGGAAGACCGAATATTCTGAAAGAAGAGCACGGTGTTTTGAGTGGTTCGATGTTCTACACAGCCGATGCGTTACGCCTAAACATGGCCGATGCAAAGAAGACGCTCCCTGAGACCATCGAGGCGGTCTTCGCACTCACAAGCGTTTAACCAATCTTTAAAATAATGGATACGAAAACTCTCAACAATTCCAAGATGGGGCGACTTGTAGCCCGTCTCTTCGGCAAGAGCGAACTTGACGTCAAGGACGGCAAGGTTTCCCTTTCCGATCAGGAACGCCAGAAGGTTCTGGAGAACTATGGCCATGACTTTCTTGACAAACTCGAAAGCATCAATCTCGATGAAGAGGGCGATGCCGTGACCCTTTTCGATGCCGCTGTAGAGGCAAAGACCGCTGAGGCAACAGCTGCTCTTAAAGAGCAAGTAAAGAAGCTTCAGAAAGACGTTGTCTCTTTGGCATCCGAGCCAGAACCAAAGCCGAAAGCCACGGCTACACCAGCATCGAAGGAGGCTAAGACCTTTGCCATCAACATGGCTGCGGCCCACAACAAGATAGTTAAGGAAGCACTTGACTCCGTCAATCCTTACGCTTTCACCGCGCTTGATGACGCTTCCATCAACATCACAGATCTCAACGCTGAGTTCTCGATGGTGATGCCTCCAAAGATGAAGCTCGAACTTCTGAACAAGAGGATCTACAACGGATTCGATGACGCCAAGCACATGACCCGCATCCAGTCCAACACTGACTACATCGCAAGCACGGCCATCATGTCAGAGGTGTCACAGCAGTTCACTCCGAAATGGACTCCTAAGGGAGCTGCCAAGTTCACTCCAATCCGCATCCCATACCGTCGTCACAAGTTGAACGTGCTTATTCAGCCTGCTGACGTGCTGAAGAGCTGGCTGCTCTATCTCTACGAGCAGGGCAAGACGATGTCCGACATGCCTATCACTCGCTACATCATCGAGAATCACATCCTTCCTAAGGTGCTGGATGACATCACCATCTCGATGATCGCGAAGGGTAAGTTCGTTGACGCTGGCGTTGTCGCAGACGGTGATGCAGGTAAAGCCGCCAAGAACTCCATGGACGGTTTCGAGACCATCCTTGTGGAAGGAAAGACTGATGAGAACTGCAAGATCAACTACTACAAGTCGGCAGCAGATCCTATGACAATGTCCGACTCTGAGCTTCTTGCCTACATCGATGGCTTCGTGGACAGCATCTCTGGGCTGTTCGCACACATCGTGACCATCCACTGCTCAGAGCAGTTGCTGACCCGCTACAAGAGAGCCGACTTCGCGGTGAACGGCAAGTACACCGGCTACGAGAACGATGGAAGCATACGTTTCACGAACTTCCATCTTGTGCCTCTGAAATCGATGTATAACTCCCCTATCATCTTCGCGACTCCGAAGGAGAACTTCGTGGAACTGGTTGACCTCTCCAAGGCGGAAAACTGCATCGTCAAGATCGAGGAGCAGAACTACGATGTGAAGGTCTTCGGTGAATATTCCCTCTCTGTAGGCTTCAAGATTGCCGAGGCTGTCTATGCCGCTGTTCCTGACGGCTACACTCCGGTGGAGAGCATCGTTTCCGATGTCCCGGACACCGACAAGTGGGAGAACGGGAAGAAGGCAACTCAATCCGGTGGTTCGGGCTCAGAAGGCCAAGGAGGTTCTGAAGGTGGCGGAACAGGAGCATAACCAATAATAACGAAAGATATGGCTTACGTTAAATCATCAATTCCAAGACCTGGGGACGGTGCCGGTGCACCGTCCGCCAGGAAATCCGCTATCATCCTCGTGGATGTGGAGGATGTGGCCAGCGAACCGTCAAGGGAAGTTGGCGACTGCAATGTTACAGGAAACCTCACTTTGAAGACAGGGGCTAAGGCAGTTTCGATCTACGCAACCTCTTCGACCATCCAGATAACCGAGGAATACTCCGGAGATCCAGACGCTGAAGGAGTGAAGAACGGGCTGGTTTATGACCATCCCGGCAACTCGGCTGCGGTAAAGAACTTTGTCGAGGTCTTCAAAAACCGTGGTGTCATCGCTTTTGTGCAGGAATGTGATGGGTCGGCAGCTGGACGTACCCAGATCATTGGCAGTGTCTGCAACCCATTGAGGCTCTCAATCGAGACGAAGATGGACAATGAAGCCACCAAGAGGACTATGACATGGAAGCAATCTCTTCCAGACAAGTTCCTTGCTGGTGACTATGCTGGGGAACTCCCGGAAATCGCCGCGGCTGCTGGTTCCTCCGAAGGAGGTGGCGCATAGCGGATGAGTAAGAGTAAAACCTCAGTTGCAGACCGCAAGACTGCGGACAAAAAGGTAAATCTGGTTGTCTGTGCCTACGAAGGCACGGACGGCCAGTTGTCCAAAGTTTGGGAGAAGATGACAGGAGTCAATCCTGTTGTCATCACAATCGGACCGGACGCTGACATCCGCGACACCCTAGCCGGGATCATCGCTGACAACAATGTCGCTGATGACTTTATTCTGGCACCAGCCAATTGCATTCCTTGCTCCAAGATCTCGATGGAGGAACTGGCCACGCCACTTGTTTTCCTTGACGTACAGGGCAACAAGGTCTATGGCGAAAGGCTTCCTAAACCGTTCTCCAAGGAGAAACTGGTGGAAATGCTCCCTGCTGACGGCCAGACATCGGAAGAGTTCCTTAAAGACTACTTCAAAAAGAACCTGCACAGGCCGATTGAGGCGGGATTCCGCTTCGGCAACATCGTCACTCCGGTCTATCGAGCGAACCCTTGCGAGCACCTTGTCATCGAGGCTTTCGTCCGCAAGAAGTTCGTGTTCGCCACACCGCAAGGCTATGCGGCCATCACACATCTGATTGACCAATACCTGCTGAATGAGTAACGAGATTGACAGATGGATATGTTCGGGAGCCGAGGTCACTGAAGGACTTCGGCTCTTGAGCATATACGCACCTAACAATTGGCTTGAGGCGCTAGTCCGGAAAGCTCCGAAGGCATATTCACACCTCTTGAAAAAAGCTTTGCTTCCGTTCAGCACCGAGGTGCCGTTTTCGCAGACCCTGACCAAGGGCGGGCGATTCCGGGAAGACTGGCCTTTTCTGGCCGAACCAGATTGCCCGACCGAACTGAAAGCCCTTGCGGCTGACATGATCACTTCGTGGCACAACTATGTCAACGCCCACGAAGATCTCTTCAGGTGCACCACTCCGGAAGAATGCTTCGAGGTCGCTGAAAAAACAATAAGAAATTTTACGCAAAATTCAAGTTCTCGACTTGAATTTCAGTACTACAAAGAGCATCACAGGGTTCTGGGCAAGCATCCGATCTTCGCTTTGGCGAAGAAGATGAACGAGCTTCGTCGGTTGCCTATCACAAGCCTGTTCCAGAAAAGGAAGAACGTTCAGGATTCCATCTGGCGGGCCGAGCGGGAAATCAAGCAAGGCGACCGTCCGGATCTTAAAATCTCAAGGGAGGAAAGGCTTGCGCGCCTGCGGATGACTCTCAATGACATCAACCGAATGATTGAAGAATATGAAGGAACTAAAACCCGAACTTCTCGATGATCTTTCATCACTTGCGGCCATCGGCTGGACAGATGCCGAACTGGCCGGTTTCCTTGACATCACCGAAAGGCAGCTGGCGGTTATCTTGGCGGATCCGATCTCAACGGATGATCTGAACATACGCGACGCCATCAAGCGTGGCCAGCTGGAGAAAAGGGCAAAGATCGAACTTGCCGTGGTGCGTGGAGCGATGGGCGGTGACGCTGTCTCCATCGAGCAGTTCCGTGACATCGTCCGGGACAAAAGCTTCACCATTTCCAAGTTGGATTTGTTCGGTGGCACAGAGAAAGAGGGCGCATTCGAGAAGATTCAGGAATATATAGCTTCTGGCTCCAAGGGCACCCTCTCAGACAAGGAGCAGATCTACATCGATCTGATGACACTGATATATTCTTTGGACGGCCAGTATGGCAAAAGGAGAACCATCAAGTTTCTGACCACCGCGCCGTTCTGCATCCCCTACCAGCGGGCGGCGGACATATATTCGGAAGCGATGGAACTTTTCTTCTGCAACCGCAAGGTCTCCAAGGAGGCTATGCGCAACAAGATGGCTGATCAGTTTGACACCCTCTACGTGGCCGCAAGGGATGCCGCCAAGACTTCCAAGGACTATGCGGTGGCCGCTGACATCCTGGCCAACAAGGCAAGGGCGCTCCAGCTGGACAAGGATGATCCTGCCAAGCTTCCGGCTGAACTCTATCAGCCTATGTTCCGTCTGCTTTCGGCCACGCCTGAATCAATCGGTCTCCCTGCCGCCAACCGTGATGAGCTTGAACGTCAGATCGACACCGTGGTCGCCCCGGAGGCTGTGAAGAGACGTTTGAAGGCCGATGCCGGAATCACGGATCTTGACATCGTAAAATACCTCGAAGATGCAAAGGAAGAGAGTTAAGCCTGAATCCACACAGGCTGCCTCCGTACAGTACCAGAACCCTTTCGCCCAGATAGTGTCTCTGGCCGGTGCGTGCCAGAACCTTCAGGTCGTGGGCCGTGGCGGAGCCAAGACAACCGACATCCAGGCAGAACGGCTTCTGGATGTCATCTATGACATGCCGGGCGCGCCCGTGGTCTGGGTGGCCGACACGTTCACGAACCTGAACGCCAACATCCTCCCCTCTGTTCTGGAAGGTCTGGAGCGCAAAGGCCTACGTGAAGGTGTCCACTATGTCATCGAGAAGGAGCCCCCGACATTCACGGAAGCTGAGAAATCAACCATTCCTGACTGGCTAAGGCCGCATTTCTGGAAGCCTTTCAACAAACTGGTCTCCTACAAGCGGACAATCATCTTCTACACAGGCACCAACATCCGGTTCGGCTCACTTGACCGTCCGGCCACGCTGGCGGGTGCCTCTTACGTGTTCTGCTTCGGGGACGAGGTGAAATATTTCCGGGAAGACAAGATCTCCAACCTGCTGAAGGCCGTCCGGGGCTACAGGCAGGAATATGGCCACAGTGTCTTCTACAGAGGATTCAGTTTCACCACCGACATGCCCGACACCACGCACATCGGAGAATATGACTGGATCCTGAAATACGCCCACAACATGGACATCCCGGCAATAGTCCTTGTGCTGAAGGCCGGTCTGGTCTATAACGAATGCCTTCACGAGGCGGTGGCCGCCAAGGACAAATGGCTGAAGACCCACAGCAACGAGGATCTGAACATCTATCGCGGCAAATGCCGTGTGGCAGAACAATGGAAGGCACGATGGACGGAACTGCGGATGCGGAAGGAAGCCAGAACGTTCTTCATGCTTGCGTCCTCGTACATCAATGTGGACATCCTCACAGAGCAGTGGTTCGGGGATGCGATCGCAGGAAAGCTTCCTGATCTGAACACGGCCATACTCTCCATGCGTCCGTCCCTGGAATCAGGCGACCGCTTCTACACTTCACTGAGCGAACGCCACTTCTACTATGACGGCACGGATGAGGACGCCTACGATGGATTCGGTCTGCTGGACAAGGAGGATTGCAGTGTGCTAAAGTACGTTGATCTGGACAAGCCACTCATAGCAGGAGTCGACTTCGGGAATATGTGCTCGATGTCCATCGCCCAGAATGACATCGAGAAGGGACGCGCGTGCCTACGTGTGGTCAAGTTCCTCTACACACTTGCACCTGAATATGTCCCCGACCTTGGGGAGAAATTCCGCACCTTCTTCGCGCCTGTGAGGCGCAAGACCCTGATGCTGTACTATGACCGTGCCGGCAACGCCTACAAGTCGGTGGGAGAAGACCAGGTCGGCAAGTTCAAGAAGGCTGTTGAATATGATGAGTCCGGCCGCCGCACAGGGTGGACGGTGCAGCTGATGTCCATCAACCAGGGCAACATCGGACAGCCGGAGGAATACTCATTCATGCAGGAGATAATGAGTGAGCGCAATCCTCGGTTGCCCGTGATTCGCATCGACGCCTATGCGGCCAAGCATCTGAAACTCTCATTGGAGAAGGCAAGGACAGTTGTGAAGAACGGTGTTGTGTTCAAGGACAAGAGAAGCGAGAAGTTGCCTGTGGAGCAGCTGCCTACCGAGTCCACCAATCCTTCTGACTCATTCAAGTATCTTGTGATGACCAAGCAGTTGAGAGGGCAGGCCAGTGGGAAGACGATGCTTCCGTCTTCGGCTACGGATCCGAGAGCCGTGGGTAAAAACAAGGACTGAGTGGGGTCTGCGCCATATATCACCCCCGGAAAGGAATCGCAATTGCGATTCTTCCTTTGCGCGGCCCGTGCTTTTTTGCGTCTGGAAAAAAGCGTTTCTGCCGTGGCGGGGCGCAAGGGATTGAACAGTACGGGATTGACGGAAATATATTCACAAATCAGTGTTGATTTGCTGAAATTTCAGTGCCTTGGGCTGTAGTTCTGGTCTCTTTGCATAGTTAGGAGGTTCGGGCACTTCGACAAGCTCGGTGACCGGTCCACCGTGGTCGCTGAGCCTGCCGAAGCGACTTGTGCAAGGTGTCCTTTTTATCGTCTTGTGAGGTGGCTAACTTTGTGATATGAACGTATATGAAGCATTGGCTCAGATGAGGCGGCTGTCAGAGGAAGGCAGGAGCTTCAGTTTCTCGTTTATGAGCTACAATCCGACGAAAGGCACAAGCGACGGGATTGTCTATGTGCGACGCGGTGTGCTGCGGCATAGGGAAACCAAGGAGCGCAACAAGAACGCTGACCTGATCGAGGGCTACACGGATATGGAGACCGGGGAGCCGAGGCGTTTCTACCAGCCGCTTCTGATGACATTCAACGGACAAAAACTGATACTCGTATGAGCAGAATCGAAAAAATATCCGACCACACGGCCGTCCTGCGGCTGAACGATGGCCGGGCTTTCGCGCTTTCCAACAGAAGGGACAGCAGTCTTGACTCTGTGTTCTGGATGGCGCAGCAAAGAAACTGGGAGCAGTTGCCCCAGACGATTTGCGGACAGAAGATCGTGCCGTTCGGCCACGACAACAACCTTCCCGTGCATCTTCGGGACATCCTTGACGAAAACAATCTTGGTCCCGGAATCCTTGAAAGGCAGATGGGGCTTCTCTACGGCCAGGGCGTGTTCCTGAACCGGCTGGCTTACCAGGATGGGAACATCGTGCATCACTGGGAGGAAGACAAGGAGATCCAGGCGTGGTTGGACAGCTGGGACTATGTAAGCTACATCAAGGGATGCATGACCGACTACCTGCATCTGAAAGGGTTCTTCGATGCCAAGTACTTGGAGAAAGGCAGAAGGATAGGCAGGGAGCCAAAGATTGCCTATCTTGAGCATATCCCTTCAAAGAACGCAAGGCTGGAGTGGACTGACAGCCGGGAGATAAGGGATGTGAGACATATTGTCGTGGGTGATTTCGAGCATTCATGCGTGGGGACTGGCGTACGGGTCTATCCGGTCTATGACAGGAGGAATCCGGGACGGTACGGAGCATCGGCCTCGTACAACTACACCTATTCGTTCGCAAGGGATTTCTATGCGGTGCCTCAGTACTGGGGCGCGCTGCGCTGGATTGTCAAGGGTTCGGAGATTCCGACCATATTCAAGTACGTGACAGACAACGGAATCAATCTTGCCTATCTGGTGAAGGCTCCTAAGGAGTACTGGGAGGAAAGACGGGACCGCCTAAGGATGATCCATCCGACTTGGGATGACACTAAGGTGGAGAACGAGATCAGCAGGCTGACGGAAGACTTGCTGATGCAGATGCAGGATGTTCTAAGCGGCAAGGAGAACGCTGGAAAGTTCTTCTACTCGTTGGATATGCCTTCCGAGAGCGGTGCGGGGCGTGTGGCTTGGACCGTGGAGGCAATTGACCAGAAGATGAAGGACTTTGTCGAGGCTCAGTTGAAAATCTCCGAGGCTTCGGCTTCGGCCATCACTTCGGGAATGGGGCTGCATCCGTCGTTGTCGAACGTGATGGTGAACGGAAAGCTGGCTTCGGGCTCGGAACTGCTGTACGCTTTCAAGCTTTTCCTGCTTTCGGACACGGAGATCGCCTCGCAGACGATTCTTGAGCCTATCAACCAGGCGATAGCGTTCAATTTCCCCGGCAAGGGGCTGAAACTTGGGTTCTTCCACAAGCAGTTGGAGGCGGAGGATGCGCTGACTTCTTCGGCAAGGGTTAAAAATCAGTGATTATGATGGATTTGTTCAACAGAAATCGGGACGGTTCCAAGGAGCTTGAGGATCTGACCGGCCAGTGGTACGCTTCTTCTCCATTCAGGCTGATCGAGACGGAGATCAGGTTCGCTACCGATGAGGTGGCGCGGCTTGTGAGTCAGGAGGTGGTCAAGGAGGCAGCCGAGGCTTACGATGAGGATGAGAAGCCGGAACTTGTGGCCGCCGTGAGGCTTCCGGTGGCTTGTCTTGCGTTGATGCGGTACGCAAAGCTTTCGTCCGTGTCGCACGAGTCGACCGGACGGAAGGTCAAGATTGACGACAATGAGAGAAGTCCTTACGAGTGGCAGATAGACAGGGATGACAGGGCGATGAGAGAACGGTATTTCCGGGCTTTGGACGCTTTGTACACCTATCTGGAGACTTCCGGCAACGAGAGCTGGAAGGCTTCGGCAAAAAGGACGATGACGGGCGAATCCATTGTCAGGAATATTCAGGAGTTCGAGGCCGTCTATCCCATCGACGGGAGCTACTATGTCTATTATCTATTGCAGGCGCTTGTGATCGAGCGGCAAAGGGCGGTGATAGGACCGTTCGCAGGGGATAAATGGGCTTCAATAGTTGACGGTTCGGCTGATGAGAGGGTGCTTTCGCTGGCCAGAAGGGCGGCCATACTCAGTGCGGTGATCGTTGCGGGCACAAGGTGGAGCCTTGAGGTGTTCCCCATCGAGATAGCAAGGCGGTTCTCCCCTACCTATCAGGGCAACAGGTCGAACAGGGTGGCCACGACCGATGAGATTGACTGGTATGTGGGCAATCTGAAGGCGGAGGTGAAGGACGCTTTGACGGATCTTGCGGATCTTATCAACGAGGAGAAGGCGGATCCGAAGCTTTTGCCTACGAATGACAGGCGGAACAAATTCTTTACTACTGAGTGATGAACACGATTGAGGTTTTCGATACCGGAAAGGTCGTTCAGGTGCCTGGTTCGTGGAATGAGATGACTCCGAAACAGGTGCGTGGGGTGTTCCGGATCTTCGAGTGGTGTCTCAGGCACGGTAAATCTCCGTTGGACTTCAATGTGAGGGTGCTTTGGATGCTGCTGGGGGTCAAGCGGACTGTCAGGGGATGGTTCACGGACATATTCAAAGGCGATCAGGGGTCTTTGAGGGATGAGAATGTCTATCGGATGTGCGAGAGGTTTCTGGGGTTTCTGTTCTCGGAGGAGTCAGCTGCGTTGACGTTCGATTCGGTAGCCAATCCTATGCCGGTGGTGCGTTCGGGGCTTGTGTGGCTGCACGGCCCTGGGGAATTGCTTCAGGATCTGACTTTCGGGGAGTTCAGGCACGCTTCCGCGGCTGTGAACCGCTTCTTCAAGAATCACGATGTGGCGGATCTGGATGAGTGCATCGCATTCCTGTACCGGAAGAAGTCAAGGAAGGCCAATCGGGCGGGACGGATGGTGCCGGATGTAGACCAGCGGAACGCGAGGTGGCATATTCATAGAGCATCGAGGTTGAAGGGATGGCAGAAGAACCTTGTGATGATGTGGTTTTCGGCTTGCTTGAAGTACCTTCAGACGGGCGTTCTGGAGATTGACGGAGAGGAGATTGACTTATCGAGGCTTTTCGCGGGGGATGATAGCCATTCGGGGGTAAGCTTCGGGTGGAATGACCTGCTGGTCGAGGTGGCCAAGGAGAACACGCTTGGGAACATTGACCGGGTGGATGAGGAGCCGTTATTCTCCGTGTTGTCGATTATGTGGCATAACTATAAGGAAAGAAAGAGGAATGAGCAGATTATCAAGGCTTCAAAGGCTCACTGAGTACCTTGCGGGGTTAAGGATTAAATCCGGTAAGTATCCCGATGGTATTGATCCGATTTGCACGACCGCGCAGTCGGACGCGACTTCCAAGCTGGCGCATCTTTCGGGTGTGCAGGTTCTTTTGGCGCGTCCGGAGGTTCATCAGCGCGGGGATTCTGACACGTTCCGTGAGGAACTTGGGACGGTGATCTTCGTGTTGGAGAAGGGGCTTGGGTTGGACAAGACGGAGGAATCGGAGAATGGGCAGTATTCGCGGCTTCTGGAGATTGCGGATTTGATTCTGGCCTACATTGCGGAGGAGACTTCAGGACAGAACTGCCGTTTGGTGACGGGGTTGTCGCTTGCTTCTGTGGATGTGGTGCCGGAGGCCAGCGTGTTCGGTGGTTGGAGCGGGTACAGCATTGAGCTTGCGTTTGAGTGATGGATGTCAGGGCGCGTTTTGTGGATGAGGTCCTTCAGGATGAGGGTCAGAGGCTTTTGAGAAATCAGGGCAAGGCCATCGAGGCAAGGGTCAAGAAGCGTTCGGGACGGATGGAGTCGTCAAGGAGTGTTTCGGTGACGGGCGGCAGCGGTGCTTCGGGGACTTTGACGTTCGTCCACGTGGCCTACGAGCGTTATCTGGACATGAAGCGTCTCCAGCGTGGCGGCCATTCCGTCAAGAGCAACCGCAAGATCCACAACCGCTATGTCTTCGGTGCTTTCGCCTCCATCGCCGAGCGCCTGATGTACGAGTTCACGGACGATGTCATCGCCCGGATTCGGGAATCGGAACTTGGGCGAACAAAGTGAAAATCAGCGGGAAGTCTTGATTATTTGGCCGGAAAGTTGTTTCTTTGTAAACACAAACGCTATACAAACGCAATACGAAGGAATTATGAGGCTTGGAAAAGACGATATACTTGTAATCAAGGCTGTTCTGCTGTATATTCTTACGCATAGCGAGGATAGGAAAAGGGACATCTACAGCCTTGTGAAGGCGGCTTATTATGCGCAGCAGAGCCATCTTGCGCAGTATGGCACTCCCCTCTTCAAGGATTGCATCTGCGCTTTGCCGTTCGGACCGGTGCCATCCAACATCTACAATGTCCTGAAAATGGCACGTGGCGATTCTCGTGTTCTCAACTACCATAAGGCAGACAATATGCACTTGGCCTCGGATGCCATCGCTTTCGAGAATGAAAGATATTCAGCGAAAGAAGATCCCGATCCGGATTTTCTTTCCCAGTCTGACATTGAATGTCTGAACTATGGAATCAGCAAGGTAGCCGGAATGTCTTTCAGCCAGATAATGGATGACACGCACGGGCAGGAGTGGAGCCGCGCTTTCAACAGCGGATCTTCTTTGAAGGAGATGAACCTTTTAAATATAGCCAAAGAAGGAGACGCTTCCTCGGATGCTTTGCAGTACCTTAAGGATTTCCTTGAGACTGACAGGTTTGCAAGGTTATGATGGAACTTGGCTCATTTCCTGCCGAACTAAGAAAGTTTGCTATCGAGATCGGTCAAGTCCTGAAGATGGAGATGTTTCCGGAGGACAGAGTGAAACCTAAACCGGGAAAGGAATCCAAGCCAAAAAGGTTCGTCATCATCACGTTCCCTTTCGTCGCATTGTGGAAGGGTATAGAGAAATTAGCTGGAATAGATGAAAGTAGTTGTGGGACATCCGATGAGGACACAAGAGAGCTCGCAATAGAACGTAGGTGGCTGATGAAGAAGGTGATCCTCTCAGCCGCTGGTTTTCTGGCTTTCTTCGCAATCATTATCTGGACACTGCCTCTATTCGACATCTACGATTGGAAAGTGGTCGGCTGGCTATCCCTCGCGGCTTTGGCATTAACCGTGATCATCGCCACCAGAACAAAGTTCTTTGATCCACCAAAAGCCGGATAGTCAACATCTTTGTCCTTTGCAGCCGCTTGATAGCGGCTATTTTTGTGCCATAAATCACGTGAGATTATGGCAAAAAGAATTACGGATGAGGATCTTCGGCTGAACCTGATTGTCAACGGGGACGGTGGGAAGAAGGAGATGCTGGAACTGGAAAGGCAGATGAAGGATTTGCAGAGTTCTACCAAGAAGACAAGGACGGAGCTCAAGAATCTGGAGAAGGCCGGCAAGACTGGCACTCAGGAATATCAGAACCTGACAAAAACTCTCAAGGATCAGGAGAAGACCTTGACTGAATGCAGGGATAAATACAACAAACTCCAAAGTGCCATATCTCTTGAAAACAAGACATTGGCTGAACTTCGCAATCATCTTAAACTGACTCAGGCGGCTCTCAGCAAGGCGGTTCCCGGAACGGAGAACTGGAAGAAGCTTAACGCGGAAGTCCAGAAGACCAAGGCAAGGCTCAAGGAACTGACCTCACAGGCAGGACAGACCAAAGGGGCGTTGGAGAAACTGTCAAGCATCAAGGCCGGTGCTTTGGCCGCATTCGCAGCGATTGCCGGAGCGATCAGAGGTGTGGCGAAGGCCTTCCAGAAAATCGTGGACTTCGAGCAGGCCAATGCGAACCTTTCAACCATCATCGGCAAGAATGTCAAAGACATCGAAGCACTGACATATTCAGCGATGGAGCTTGGACGGACCACTGAATATACCGCCTCGCAGGTCACGCTCCTCCAGACGGAACTTGCCAAGCTGGGTTTCAAGGAGAACTCCATCATGGACATGCAGGAATCTGTTCTGCATTTCGCCACGGCCATCGGGACCACTCTTCCGGAAGCGGCAGCCATGGCAGGAGCCACTCTGAGGATGTTCGGGCTTGACGCCAAGGACACGGCAGACACTCTTGGTGTACTCGTTCAGGGAGCCAACAACAGCGCGCTCGGTTTCACGTACTACCAGACAGCTATGGCCACGGTCGGACCGGTGGCAAAGACTTTCGGATTCTCGCTGCGGGACACGGTGGCGTTGCTCGGAACATTGGCCAATGCTGGCTTTGACGCTTCATCAGCGGCCACGGCCACAAGGAATATTCTGTTGAACCTTGCCGATTCGAGTGGCAAGCTTGCGGTCGCTTTGGGTAAGCCTGTGAGCACGTTCCCTGAACTGATGGACGGTCTCAAGACGTTGAAGGCACAAGGAGTTGACCTTAACACCACGTTGGAACTGACGGACAAGAGGTCGGTTTCTGCCTTCAACACGTTCTTGGATGGTGCGGACGCGGCTATGAATCTCCGAGACTCGTTGGACGATGTCAACGGAGTACTGAAGAATACCGCTGAGGAGAGAATCAACACGGTCGAGGGTTCTGTCAAACTGTTGCAATCGGCTTGGGAGGGGTTGATTTTGTCGTTCAAGGAATCAACTGGACCGATCAAAGAAGTGATTGATTGGCTAACGAAATTGATTGAGAAGACTTCTGATCTGGTGTCTTCCGGATCAAAGCAAAGTTTCTACAAGGAGTCTTCTGAGCACTTGGAGAAGATGCTCAAATACTACGATGGCGATTTGGAAAAGCTGAAATCGCATATTGAATTCAAAAGGGGTGTTTACGAGATGGGTCTGGAGAGAGCTCAATCCACATACGACAGCCAAAGCGGATTCAGTCGTTGGTGGCACTATAGCAAGGACAAACTTGACATCCAGCGGAATGCCTTGGAGGGCTTCAATTTGGCGGCATCGAAGTACGAGAATCCTACCGATGAAGGGACTCAATCAACGGTCACTGCTCCTGCCGAAACGAACACAAATCCAAGTACTACACCAACGCCTACCACGCCAATTGGCAGCAACAAGCAGTGGTCATTGAGCAATGATGAGGCGTTCTTGAAGGCTAAGGCGGAACTGACGCGGCAGTACAATGAGAAGGAGATTGCTTCGCAGGAGGAATATGATGAGAGGATTTACCAGCTGGAGGTGGCGACGCTGACGGCTCGGCTGGCGGCTCATAAGGAGAAGGGTGCAGACAGGGCCAAGATCGAGAATGAGTTGCAGGAGAAGATCAAGAAACATTCGGAGGATGCGTTGAAGAAGCAGCAGGAGAACGAGAAGAAGGCCGCTGAACTGAGCAAGGAGGGAACGGCCATCATCAACGAGGTGGAGACTGACAAGACCAAGGCTGCGATGGCCGGTGAAGAGGCACGGTATCAAGCGGAACTCAAGAAGTTCAAGGAGACGCAGGTTCTGTACGAGAATCATGCAGCGGTGTTGGAGGCTATCGAGAAGAAGCATCAGAACAATCTGATGAAGATCCGGATGGATGCGGAGGCGAAGGAGATGGCAAGACTTAAGTCAGAACACGAGGTTAAGAAGTTGAAGATTCAGAACGATTATTCCGGACAAATGCTTGATTTGCCGGCAGGTCCGTCTGTAGAAAAATCTTCCTTGCAAAGGTCTATGAACTCAGCGTTGGTGTCTTCTGACCTTGAGTACTTGGAGAACCTCAAAACAGAACTGGAGAAGATCACAACAAGCAAAGAATTTGACGGTGGGCTGATTCCTGAAGAAGACTTGCAGAAATACAAACTGCAACTCCAGCAGACTATCGAGAAGATCACGGAACTCAAGAACAAACAGAAAGAGGATACAGCAGGGGCTTTCGCAGGTACAGGGAAAGGAAGCCTGTTCGGCGTGTCGCAGGAGCAATGGGATCAGTTCTTTGCGAATCTGTCTGATGGCAGGCTTAAAGCGGAAGATCTGGCGAATGCCTTGACCGGAATGGGAGGGATTGCACAGGAAGGCTTCCAGCTGGCAAGTAAGGCGATCGAACTTACCAACGCCAAGGAAAACAAGGCGTTCAATGAGTACAAGAAGAACAACGAGAAGAAAAAGAAGGATCTGAAATCACGATATGATGCCGGATTGGTGTCTCAGGAGCAGTACAACGCAAGGGTCGAGGAGATGGAAGCCGAGGAGGAAGCCAAACGTGAGGAGATGGAGATTAAACAGGCAAAGAGGACGAAAGCCCTCAATCTTGTGCAAGCCATAATCAACACGGCTTTGTCGGTCACAAAGACATTGGCGCAATGGGGATGGCCGGCTGGTGCTGCTCCAGCCGCTATGGTAGCGGCATTCGGTGCGGCCCAAACGGCATTGATAGCAGCCCAGCCTATCACTACCGGTGCGGAAGAGGGTGGTTTCGTGAACACTCGCAGGGCGCAGGACGGCAAGGCGTTCAAGGCGCGGCTGTCTCCTGACAAGAGAGGGTTCGTGTCCTCCCCTACCGTGCTTGTGGGTGAGAATGGCGGGGAATATGTGATTCCGGCTGACGGGTTGCGCAATCCGACGTTGTTGCCGTTTGTGGCCACGATGGAGGAAGCGCGGAAGGCAGGGACGTTGAAGAGCCTGAACTTCGAGGCGGTCTATCCGGTGGGTGCGGCCATCGGTCGGGAAAGCGGTGGGTTCACGGGCACTTCGACAAGCTCAGTGACCGGAAGCGGCTCTGTGAGTAGTGGAAATGTCGCTTCGGGAAGATCTGCGACCGATGAGAAATTGCTGGAGGCTATCGAGCTGCTGAACAAAAGGCTTTCCGTGCCTATCAAGGCGGATGTGTCGATGCTTGGCAAGAACGGAATCATCGAGCAGACGGAGAAGTACAATCGTGCCAAACGCAGGAGCACTTACGGTGGATAATGCGATTTTTTCATAAAAATTTCCGCAAAACTCTTGGAAATCGGAAAAAGATTCGCATCTTTGCCAGTGCGTAACATATTTGATGGCATTCTTTAGCGGCTGGATTATTCTCCGTAAAAGATTGCTTACATATTATTAAGGGAAATTTGCCCTCCGTATGGTCGTTACCTGCGAAAGCGGTGACAGTATTTTGGCCGCAAGGCTTCAAGTATGTTACGCAGACCTTAGCGGAGGGTTTTTATATTCAATTAGTCATGCGTAACACTAATTCAAACGTTGCGGCTGTTGCCGCTGAAAGCCACAAGATCGGGGCTGACTCTTTCATCATTGAGACCAGAATTGAATTATTCCAGATTGCGGAACGGTTCTCTCAGTGGGAAAATCAGATGTGCGAGAAGAAGGAACTGCTGATGGACGGCAGGTTCGACAACGAGATCAGGACGATGAACTCAGCCTTCTACCAATTGGATGAGGCTCTGAGGGAAATTATGAACGAGGAGCTGGAGTTCGACATCCTCCGCCACGGCAAGACGGTGGAGTGATTTTTGCAAGTGGTTGGATGACACTAATTCTGAATGAGTATGAGAAAGGTTATTTTTGCTGCGATCATATTGATGTCTTGCTTTGGGACTTGTTTCGGACAGGCGATAAAACCGGACACACTTACAATCTATGGGACATTTCCAGTGTACGGAAGAGAGGCCGAATGGATGGAGGATCAGTTGAACATCTGGAAGCCGAATCTTGCGGAAATCAGAGTTGTCAACGATTGTGAGATGGCAAGAAAAGGCGTTGTAGTTCTGGAAGGGCACGATGTTCGGTTCAACCACGGGGAAAAGCCTACTTCGTTCGGAGATCACCTAACCTTCAGAATGTATGTCAAATGCATGCCAGATTCTTGTCGGTTCATTATTTCCAACATCAATGTCTATTGCAACCATAAGCCGATGCGATATATCGTTGGTCTTTCAACGTGTGACGATCATTTGAACCGCTCAAATGCTTGGCTCCGTAAAAACCAAGTGCTGGCAGATTCCGCAAGGGTATATTCATTGTCTCTTTTCCACGAGCTGAAAGAGTCTTTGGAGCAGCATTTGAACAGGCCGTTGGAGGTAAGGATGAGACGGATAAAGTGAGTTCGCAGCCGCTTTCGGGCGGCTGTATTTCTTCCAGAAGGCCACCGAACGAAGTGAAAGTCAGCGGGAAGTCTTGATTATTTGTCCGGAAAGTTGTTTCTTTGTAAACACATTCGCAATACAAATGCGATACGATATAAAAGAGTACATTATGACTTTATCAAGGTTCCTTATTTCCATAAGGGGTGTTTTCAGAAAAGCATCCAGAGGCGAGTTTTATCAAGAGGATGAACGCGTCAGAAAAATGAAGGAGGAACTATTTGAAGAGTCATCGTCTCTGGCCAATGATAAGGAACATCTCAAAGGTGATTGGAAGATGGTAGGGAAAGATGTTCATAACGCCTGGATAAAACTCAAAACAGAGAATGTCTAAACAGCAAATACTACAGAGAAGAACTGAAGTTCCAACACAGGATGGCGTGGGCAAGCAATTGGAGAACAGCCTAACCGTTGACGACAGTTACCTCCCTTCGCCTCAAGAGTTGGCAGCCTATAAAGAAATCAATCCCGACATTGTCAAATTTCTGATTGACTCCGCTGCTTCGGAATAAGCTCACAGGCATCTTGTGGATAAGGAGAAGCTTTCCATAATCAAGAAGTCAGACCGTAGGGCTTACCGAATCAATTGGTGGGGAATGGCTTTCGCGTTCCTCTCTGTTCTGGCTCTTGCCGCGCTTTCTGGGTACGCTTTAAAACTTGACAGGCTTTGGTTTGCCGGATTCCTTAGTGCCGGGACTATTGTCACCGTGGTTTCTCTCTTCGTTAGAAAAGGGAATAGTTCTGGATCAGACAAAAGAAGGACTTGATGTCTATTCCGTAAATAGGCCTTTGTCCTTTGTGGCCGCCTGTGGGCGGCTATTTTTGTGCCATAATTCTTGGGATTATGGTTAGGATATTGACTAAGGACTACACGGAACTGGATCTTACTAAGGGGTTTGAGTTCCAGATCGAGATGGAGAACCCGATGCTGGAGGAGGATCATATTCCTTCGGCTTTCAGCACGCAGATTTCGTTTCCGCCTTCACCGGTGAACCGGAAGGTGTTCGGGTACACGCCTGCGATGTTTCTGGCTCCGAATGTGAAGAGGCTGGAGGCTTCGGTGTGGATCGGGGGCGTGCCGTTTGTGAGCGGGACGCTTGTGTACGACGGGATCGAGGACGGGTGTCTGATGTACACGTTCACGGAGAAAGTCGTGGATCTGGAGGGGAAGATCTGGGAGAAGAGCATTCTGGAGTTTGACACGGGTTCCATTCCAAGCGGTTCATCTAAGTTTTCAACGCCTTTGCTGATAAACAAAAGCAATGTGGCGGTCCAACCGTACTCAAAAGCCAGCAGGATGCCAGTTTCAGGGGAACCGGAATTTGGAATGGTCAGCACTGACATCCTTTTGTTCCTACAGAAATACTTCAATTACACCAGTGCTTCGGAGTCTGTGACCTACAAAACCTTTATTCCCTCAGTGCCGCTCAGAGTCATATTGGCTGAATGTCCTGTCAAGATACCGAGTGATCTTCTTTTCCGGAACGAATGGGCTGAAATTTCCATCTTGGGGAGATACCATGAATATCTCTACGACGATGTGGCCAAGCCAGACAGCTCCAAGACAGCCGCAGCAGGCAAACCCTCTCAGTCTGGAAGCACAACTACAGACATCGCATCGTTTCTCCCTGACATTTCCTTCGCGGATCTTCTAAAAAACCTATGCAGGATCTTCTGTGCTACCATATTCCATGACGGAAATGCTCTGCGTTTTATTAATAATACAGATTTTTTCAATCAAACTGACATAGAGGACTTGACGGACAGAATCAGTGATGACTTTTCTTCCGAGGAAGAGGCCGCAATGTCCTACAAATTCGGGTTCTCGGACGATGATTCTTCTGAGTCGGGAGATATGGAAAAGAATCTTGAAAACGGAAGCATCGAACAGATTGAAGAAGGTGATCTCAAAGGCATACTTAAGCACTTCACTTCCAAGGAAGATTATTCTGTTGTGTTTGAGAAAAGCACCGGGGATGTCTATTCCGGAAGAAAATACGATGGAGTCGTAAAGAAGCGTTACACAAGCACTGGAGGAGGTGTAACCGTTGACACTGAAACGGCTTATGAATGCGATGTTTTGTTCCAAGGAGCCAAGCCAATTGAGAATAAGATAGATGATGCTGATGATTACGACAATAGTACGGATTTCATTCTCCCAAAGTGTTCACCAGAAAAGATCTTTTCCTCTGACACAAGCAGGGTGTACAAAATGACCGCTATCATCGAGCCGAATGCCGTTGGTGATGAAAGAGATAAGAAGGTTTACATCGGGGTGTCTTACGGAGGACAGTTTTTTGGACATGGGGTTTTTCAACCGGTGACAAGAAGTGACGCGATGTTCGTTGGGACACAATCATTGACTCCATCAACTCTGTGGGACAAGTACCACAAGGAGTTCGCTGAGTGGCTGGGTAAGACGAGGCAGAGGGTGTCGGTGGATGTGAACCTCTCCCCTATCGATCTGCATAATTTCAGGCTGTATAGGCCGGTGTACTTCAAGGGGCGGAAATGGATCGTGGCGAAACTTTCGGTGACGGTGGCAGCGGGGTCGGAGGCAGTCTCTACACGTGGTGAGTTCATCGAGATCTGATGTCCTTTCTGGAAGGCAATGGCAATCGTACATTTGTCCAAGACTGGGAAAGATATGTCCATGATAAAGCACGAATATGGAATTTACAGGTAGCATACAGTTCGCTGACGAAAGCTCTTGGCTGACGCTGACAACGGAGTCGGATGATGAAGTGACGATAACGGTCTCCTTCACTCAGATCTTTGGAGGCTCGACGGAAGTGCTGACGTTTGCCGTGACTCCGAACTCCGGCATTGTCCGGCTGCCAGCTGGGGAGATCCTGCGGGCTCTGATCAACGGAGGTGGCTCGACTGTCAATGGTTCCTTCCAGGCCAGCCAAGGTAATTCCGCGTGTTCGCATACGTTCAGCGTGTTTCCGTGCAGAAAATTCAGTTACACCGACATCTACACTGCCATATTCAGCACAAGACCGAAAACATCGCCCGCCTACGATGGAGGCAAGGACACGCTCACATTCTATAACGCCACAATGGGAGCAACATCGGCTTATGTCCGCTTCATATTCGACAATGGGAGCGTTTCCTCCAATTGCAGCTTGTACGTTCCTGTCAGCACAAGAACATCCAGCCTGTACAACTTGGACGTCTCTTACGACACGATGATGTCGGTCGCTTCTACAAATGGTTTGTCTGCATCAGATATTGCCCGTTACGAGGTTTGGATTGAACATTCGGGAAGCAAATCAGAGATATATGCATTCGACGCCAGACGGTTACGGCTGCCGCTGAAGACCTATAAGTTTCTGGGGCGGAGAGGGACGTATGAATATATTCACGCAACGGGTAAGTTCAACCGCTCGATAGAGTCGGAGACGCGGGTGTTCGTGACTTCGGGGATCGAGCAGGAGCTGGATAATGACAGCACGATGAACTTCGAACAAAACTCCGGGCATGTCGGTAGTGCTGGGATGGGTGGGTTCTGGCTTGAGTTTCTAGCGTCCACAGAACGGTATATTGTCGAGAAGGATGGCTCTGAAAAGGCAATTGTCGTGGATGAGTTCAAGACATCATTGACAGACCGCGCGGTCAGCAGTCTGACGTTCAAGTGGCATTACGCCAACAAGGTGGCGGACAATTCGGAACAAACAAAAGTAATCCTCCGCGGCTTGAGTGTGATAGGTCCGGACACGGTGGCCGACATCGGGAACACCGCAAGATTCGGTGTGATGTACATCCCGTCCAACTCTACCACACGTGGGGTCACATGGTCTCTTATCGAGGATTCAAACTACGCGAAGATAGACCAGACCGGGCTTCTTACCGTACTTGACACTACAGGCAGCCCAGTGGTCACAGTAGTAGCCACAAGCACTAGCAACACTAAGATTCAGGCTGAAAAGAGGGTTCGGATTTTGGCTACCCATGATCCTTATATCGTGTTCGACAAGGACACGATGGAGATTTCCGCTACAGCGGGTACTGTGGCAAACACATTTAAGACCAAGAATCTGAAGAACCTCTCTGTCTCCGCATCAGGAGGTGTCACACTGGCATCGTCTCCAGTGATCGAGAACGGATGCGTCAAAGTGTCTTACTCTAACAACACAGAGCCGTTCCGAAAGACATGCCAGGTCGTGCTTTCGGGAGAGAGGACTGACGGTCAGGGCACATATTCAAAAGACTTCCTTCTTATTCAGGCAGCAGCTGATGTCGAGTCGTTGCCGTTGAGAATGGAGCTTTCCACTGATGGTGACACCTATCTTGCCTACGGGGAAAGTCTTGAAGTCGTTTGCACCGTGTTCCGGGGATGGGACGATGTGACGTCAAAGGTAACTGGATGGAAGGTGACTAGAGACACGGGGAATGAACAGGAAGACGCTGCGTGGGCATTGAAGACAAAGGTTAAAAACTTTGCTGGCAGGTTGACCATCTCATCTACAGCAGAGGATGACGATTTGGGCTCAGTGGGGAATGTGACTAAGTTCATCTTCACTGCCGTTATATCATCAAACGAAACCGCAAGCTATACACTTGAATTAGGATAGCATCATGAAAAGCAACAAGCAACGAATAGGGATAGATTACGCGCCTCTGAACGTGGCGGTGTCGGTGGAGTGCCTGACGCCCGCGTCTTCGGCAATGCAGGTGTACAACTCGGCAACCGGGAAGTACGACCCGGACAGGGCAGCGACCCCTTCGCAGTTCTGGCCGCAGGTGAATGCCAACGCCTCGGACGGGTCGTGGGATAACCAGTATGCGAACTCCGTCCTTGCGCAGATGCGGTGGTACGTCAACGGGACGCTCATCTCCGAGCATCCGGACTTTCAGGGGACGACGGATGACGGGGCGGCTCTCTATTCAATTGACGAATCCTCTTCCAACTATCGGGGAGCCCTGACGATAAGAAAGAACGTTCCTCCGGGGCAGCTATATTCATTGCAGTTCAAGGCGGTGGTCGCAGATCCGCGCCTTGGGACGAACATCCAGATTGCCACGGAGACGTTCCTTCTGTCCACGCAGGACAAGTCGGAGGATTCCTATTCGATAGGCATCGGTGACGACCAGATCATCCAGTACAACCCTTTCAAGGACAAGCTGCACCTGTACGAGTACAAGGTGGCCCATGGGCTGATTGCCGCAAGCGATTCGGCCAAGGCCGCGGCCACGGATGAGAACTCTTACATCAGGGCTATCCCTGTTGCCGTCTATAAGGCTGGGACAAAGCTGACTTCGGGTTTTTCGCTGGAGCTGTACCGCGTTGACGGGGCAAGCAAGTTCACGAAGATGACGGCAGCCGATCCGGAAGTGGTGTCGGTGTCGGCATCGGGTGTGTCGCTCGACCTTCGGCTGATAGCCAAGGCGGATTTCCTTGTCAAGGCTGTCTTAGAGGGGAATAAAGGCCCGGCTCCTCAGATCCAGTTCTCTGTTGGCAGGGTCTATCCGGACTACAAGATAAGCCCGACCAACGGTGCGTCTATCCTTCCAATGGATGTGATGCGCTTCGACAAGGCGATGGTGCAGTCTGATGGCAATGTGGTTGATTGTCCGGAGAGCATCATACGCATTGTCTGGAAGACGGATTCTGCCTATCTGACTGGGTTGGAACACAATGAAGGGGGCAAGACACTCTTCGAGCTTGACAAGACGATGATAGGCAGGAACTACGGGGATGACTGGCTGGACATCTACACAGAATCTGAGATAAAGGAAGCCCACAAGGTGGCGGTGTCGGGCAGTGACACGCTCGTGGATGAAAGCGGTAACATTTTAATCATCAACTGATATGTATTACATCATAGCGGACAAAGTGAAGGCAGCGGGCTTCGGGATAAGCCTGTTCGGGCACAGGACGAACGGTAGTCTTGTCATAGTCAACGAGAAGGAACTCCCGGACGTTCCGGGCGACACCCCTGCCAAGAAGGCAAAGGCTCTTGGCGGCAAGGTATATTCTGATGAGGGAATAAAGAAGGTCCTTAAAGAAGGAGGTTGGTCATGAACAACTACAGCACGCAGAACAGTCTAACGGTGAAACGCCTCAGAAGCGGTGACACCTTCTTCATCAGCATCGGAAGCAGTCAACCGCTTTTCCAAGCCGTGGATCCAGACACTGGTTCTCTCACACCGGACTGGACGGTACCGGACAACCAGCCGGTGCTGACCCCGCAGGTGACATCAGCAAGGGGCAACACGGTGACTCTCGGAGCCCATCAATGGAAGTACAACACCAGCGCGCTGAACTTCAACGGTGCTGTGTCGGGCGATTGGCGGACGGATTCCATGGGCAAGTTCCAGATGAACACCGTCACAGGGGCTTTGAGGATAATCGCCAACCTTGCGAGCAAGGACAATCAGGCGAGCGACACACTGACATATTCATGCACCGCTTCATCCGGTGGTGTCGATTACCAGCTCACGAAGAGCATTGACATTCAGATCCAGCCGATGGGCTCGTCTTCCTATATCGGTACCATCAACGCGACTTCGGAGCAGCTTACCGAGAATGTGAAGTCGACAGCGGTCATGACCAAACTCTACCTTGGAGGCACGGAACAGACCGGCTATGTGGTGAAATGGTACAAGGATGACACCCTCTGGTCCGACAAGAGCGGCGCGACGATAACTGTCTCGCGCAGCGACGTGGACGGGACGCAGCTCATCATAGCTGAGTTCTACAAATCAGCCGATGACACCGCTCCGGTGTTCAGGGCGGCAATACGAATAACCGACACCCTTGACGACTACCATCTGGAGCACCGCTTCGTGGTCTCGGCATCAGACCGGAGCACCAACGGGGCGAACAGGGAGGTCAGCGACGGGAAGCCGGTCTATCTGGAGGCCTATGTGATCAACGTGAGGACGAACACGGAGCTCACCGGCATCACCGGAGCAAAGTGGGTGTCCAACATCATGGACAAGGACACGTGGCAGTCGCTTCTGAGAATCCCGGCCACGGGGCAGAACACGGGAGCTACCAACCTTGTGACGGTCACGACAACACAGACGGACGTTGACGGGGCGGAGAAGGATGTGGTGGTCGTGTCGGAGGTAGAATGGGAAATGTAATTCAAAAATCAAGAATATGGCAAATCAGGAATTAGGCGCGGTCACAACTGTTGCGTCACTGCTGAAATCGGATTCGCTCATCGTGGAGGTGGGCGGTTCCATACGGAGGATCACCGTGGAGGAGTTCCTTGCGGCTGTCAACTCAGGGCAGACGCAGCTTCTGCACTCCGTGGCTTGGGGTATCCCAATCAAGGACGAGCTTCAATCATCACCGGCTTGGGGTATGGTAGGCAACACAGCCGCCTACAACGCCTACAAGGCGCAGGTGGGGAGGTATCTCATGGATGCCAACGGACGGGCGGCAAAACTGCACCCAAACAACTCAGGCGTGTTCGCTGACGGCACGACACTCGATGAGACCAAAGGCAACGTCGTGGTCATCGCCCCGAAGCTCTACTATCTCTATCAGGTGGATGCCGAGACGAACATCCCGTACCTGTGGATGTCTCAGCAGCCGATAAGCAAGCGGTTCATAGGTACAGCGGACAGCGGAGAGAAGATTGTCGTTGGTGCTTACCAAGGCTCCATCGTCTCCAGCAAGCTTGTGTCACGCTCAGGCGTTGACTTTTTCACCGGTGGGTATTACATCAACGCATACTGGAATGCCGCGCAGGCATTCGGCTCGAACTGGGGCATCGTTGACTATGACATCATGCGCTGGATAGGGATGATGTGCCTCTGTGAGACGGGGGGCAACGCCAACATTCAGGCCGGCATCGGACAGGGTGTCGGAGGCGCAGCGGGATTAGACTGGACAGCGTTCCTCGCGTCAACCACGCTAAGGAAGACCGGTGGAACCAAGGGTCTCGGTGACGCGACCGGCAGCGTGGCAATAAGTGACTCTGACGCCAAGTCGGACTCAAGCCATGTGTCGGTGCTCGGTGTGGAGGACTGGTGGAACAGCCAGTGGAACTTCATCCAAGGAATGTTCTGCGGCACATCGGCCAACGAGGGGCAGGACGGCACGGAAGTTTTTGCCTATACAGGCAACCGCATGCCATCATCCTCTGAGCTGGCTTCGCATCCGAACGGGCTTTACCGCAAGCTCACAAGACAGGCATCTTCCGGCTATGTGTCAAAGATGCTAAAGGGAGAGTACTTCGACCTCATCCCTTCTGGGCTGTCAGGTAACTCAACTTCCTATTGGTGCGATTACTTTTGGGGCAATGATACAGGACAGGTTTGTCTCGTCGGTGGTTCCGCTCGTAACGGGGCGTACTCGGGTCCGTTCTGCGTCAGCTCGGACGACGCTTGGTCGGTCTCGATCTCGTCTTACGGCGCCCGTCCTGCATTCTACGGCCCGGTGACAATAGTGGGAGGAGGGTCCATTTAGGATGATGCTGAATAGAGCATATACTCGTAAACGTAATCCACGGTGGAGCGGGCTGGTCGCTTTGAGCGGCCAGAGCCGCTCCCGCGCCTGTGGTAGGCGGGAGGGGATAAGTGTCGTCGTTGGAGTTTGTCTCGTCGGTGGTTCCGCTAATAACGGGGCGAACTCGGGTCCGTTCTACGTCAACTCGAACAACGCTTGGTCGATCACGAACTCGAATTACGGCGCCCGTCATACATACAATCCTGTCATCGTCATCCCCGATAGCTACGGGGCAGCGAATCCCCTCAGCCTTGACCCCGGTGGCAGGTCGCACCGGAGAGTCAGAACATCTCGAATGCGGGAGAGCGGCCCTTTGTGTCGGTCGCGAGCGGGGCTAATGTAGGGCCGCAAGGTCTCGAACGTTCCGGGCAGTCAAACTATGCAGGTTTTGATAATTGATGAAAGTATGACGAAAAAGAAAGGTTTTATTTTGGAGCGGATAGCGGATGATGGCAATCTACGTCTTGCCATAAAGAACTCACAGAGGGGCGGCAAGGCAAAAAGACGGAGCGACATCCGGGCTGTGAACGCGGACATTGACGCGACCGTGGAGAGATTGAGGGCAATGATTCTCAACCTTGATTTCCCGGAGCATCGCAGCCGCGTGGTCAACCGCAAGGCAGACAGTGGGAAGATGAGGCGTCTCGACGATGAGGACTACATGCCGTGGAAGATAATGAGCCACGCCATCATGCAGGTGATAGAGCCGGCCATCAACGGCAAGATGATAGCGGACACGTCAAGCTGCATCAAGGGGCGGGGCAACCTCTACGGGGTTAGGCGCATGAAGCGTCTGCTCAGGCGTTATCCGGACCACACGTGGACTGCGAAGTCAGACTGCAAGAAGTATTACCAAGGTTTGGATCACGGGTATATGCTGAGGGTTCTCAGGCATCATTTCAAGGACGAGCGTTTCATCCGGCTGATGGAGATCTGCGTACTCGACTACTATTGCGGGGAGGACATTGAAAAGGAGATTGAAGATGAAAGAGAGAAGAAGGCGGGGCGTGCGAATTGGCGCGTACATAAGCGGGATGATTGGCAACCTCGCCCACATGGAGGTAGACCACATCCTCACAGAAAGGTACGGGGTGAAGCTGGAGCGGAATTGCGACGACATGGTCATGCTGGCAAGGACAAAGGGAGAGGCGAGGTTCCTCCTGAACGCCTACGACCGCTTGGCGGAGGAGCGCGGGATGACGGTAAAGGCAAACAGTTACTACGCACCGATTCTCCACTATGAGAAGAAACGGCACAGGCGGAAGCGTCAACGCGGGCCGGGGCATCGATTTCCTCGGATATGTGTTCTCGAAGGAGGATGTGAGGCTTCGCAAGGGCATAAAGAAACGCTTCGCAGCGGGGATGGGGCGCGTCAAAAGCCGAAAGAGAAAAAGACAGATACTGGACAGCTACAAGGGTTGGTGCGAGCACGGGGACTGCAAGAACCTTTGGAGAAAAATAACAGGGAAGAAAATGGGATTCGCTGACAAAGGCATAACGATGATAAGCCAGAGGGACCGGGACGGGAAACGGATATTCGACGTCAAGCAGGTACCTCTGACCGACATAATCAATATGCCGCTGACGGTTCTTGACTTCGAGTCGAACATCAGAACAAGGGACATCCATGACCGGTCGAAGCAGAACATGGACAAATACGTTGTGATGGTCCAGATAAAGGACGGGGACAGAGTTAAGTTCATCACCGGGTCACAGTCGCTTAAGGACGTGCTTGACCAGTGCAAGACAATGGAGCGGGCGGGAACGAAAATATTCCCCGTCGAGAACGTGATGATAAGGAAACAGGACCTCGGAGGAGGCAAATCGACATATAAATTTCAAGACTTATAGTATTATGAAGTGTTATTTTGATTACAGCGGAACGGTGCCTTCCGGAGTGAAGGCGGTACGCGAGGGGTTGACCACAAGGGTTTTCTTCGATTATTCAACGGAGACGAGGAAGGACATGGACGGGGAGGACGTCACCGTTCTGACAGCCGAGAACGTGGACGTGGAGAGTTCCGATTACGGTGACATCGTGAACGCGATAGTCCGGGACCGTTACGCGGCTGACAGCGTGGAGGCCATAATGGCGAACTATCAGGAGGCGATGGATGCCTCCTCGTCACTGACGGAGGACAAGCGTTCAGAGTACAAGGCCGAATACGAGGCGTTCCAGGCTTGGCGCGCGAAGGCGAAAGAGGTGGCGACCGCCGCAGTTGAACAGATAAGCGCATAGCGTATGATAGCTCAGGGAAGTCAGATGGTCACGAGGGCGCGCCCCGGCAAGGACGGAACGAACGGTACAGATGGGAATGACGGCAAGGACGGGAAGGACGGCCTGTCTCACCGCTACTCGAAATGGGTCGAGGGCGTGGAGTACCGGAACGACAACAACCCTTATTACAGGGACTCCAACGGGCAGGGTATCATCGATGTGGTCTTCAAGGATGCTATATCTATATATGACCCAAGCACGGATTCCACACCGCCTAAGGGGTATATTTGCCGCAAGACGCACATATCAGGGAGCACAGTGGAGTTTTCATCAGAAGGTGATTGGACACAGAGCGGGAACACGTTCACGTCTAACAAAGGAGTCCAATCCACGTGGGCGAAGATAAAATTCCTTACCTACGCGGCCAACACGGTAATCACTGTGAAGATTACAGCGTCCAGCGAGGCGAACTACGACTGGGGCTACGTCTGCGGCCTGGACAAGGCCTACAGCACCAGCGACTATCTTGCCAAGGTGTCCGGGACAAACACGCAGACGGTGGAGATAACCGTTCCAACGCGTGGTGAGCATTATTTCTATGCAGGTTATGCCAAGGATTCATCAGGTGATGCCAACAACGACAACGTGGTTGTGGAGATTCTGTCAGTCTCTCCAACCCCCATCCCGCTTGCGGTCGGGGAATACTGGGCGCAGACAAACGCACGAATGCCGATACTGTCGGCTCTTGTGATTGCTGATAGAATCAAAGCGAATTTCATTGATGTCGAGAATCTGGCCGCCAACTCGGCGTTCATTGACAGCCTCGTGGTCAACAAGCTCGTCGCGGGAATCCAGAACGGGCAAAGGGTGGAGATAACTCCGGACAGGAAGTCTGTCAATATCTATGATGCCGACGGCTCTTTGGCGTCCACGTTCGAAGGAAACAGATACACGGACATATCGGCTCTGTTCGGAACATCTTCCGGAGGAGTGGAACTGTCAGTGAGAACCGTATCTTCATGGGGGCAGGCGGCAGGCGTGTCAATGGGCAAAGGTTCGTCTCCGACACTTTCGGGCGCGACACTCGGAGATCCCATGAAGTCCTATTCCGGGAAGGCGAATCTGTGCGCGCCGTTCTACACGTCAACCCCGACCGAAATCACCCTGGGAGCGGGCAAGGTTACGCTCGCCGCAAGGTCCGGAGTGCAACCTTCCGGGGATAAGACGGGGCCTGTCGCCCTGTCCGGCGCGACGGTCGGGGTCAATCTGACTGTGGCAACATACTCGGATGAGGCCTGTACCACACAAATAGACTACGCGACGTTAGCCTTCGCCGCCCTCATGGCTTCTTATGAACAAGACGGAACAGATGAACGCACGTCAACGGTAGACTGGGCCGGGAGTAAGATCCAGACTTGCGCCGGTTGGCATAGGATAACGATAGAATGCTACTTGTCAATACAGAATCCGGGCAGTACCGCAGACATGACCTGGGGATACCCCACGGAGCTGTCAGGCGTGACCTACAACTCGGATTTCTACGTATCCCGTTACTTTGCCAATGGTTTGTGCCTTGGTGCGAGAGGTAACAATTACATTTCGTTGTATAATCAAGCCTCCGGCGGCATACGGATGAAGATGGAGAACGGAGGCTACGGCTTCGACTTCTCCGGCGGCGGCATCATGTTCCGAAGAAGCGAATCGGAGGGCTGGAAGAGCCTTATTCCTGCCTACGGGCTGCCTCTCGGTGTGCTGGCTATGGGCAAGATGAACCTCGATTCCACCTCACCGTCAATGGGGAGTTACAGGACTGTCGAAGGCATCAACAAGGGGATGGGCGTGTCTCTACAATCAAAAGGCAACTTCAAGGTCACAGTCCCGTCCTCGTGGGGCAGCTCATATCTTGTGCAGCTCACGACGCTTGGGCGGACGGACAGCGGCAACCCGATAGGGGCATCTGTCTCTTCTATTTCATCGGGATCGTTCATCGTCGATACCATGAGCCTGAAAGGGAACTGGGTCAACGAGGCGAAGGTGATGTTCTTAATCACAAGACTGGAGGATTTCAACACATGATGAATATGTCAACAAAAGAAAAGGAGGGCGGAACATGATAAACGGTCACAACATCCACATCCTCGCGGACGAGGCGTCCACGGGCAGTGTCGTGGTCGGCACGGGAATCTCGGCCACGTTGTTATTGTTTTTCCAGCAGTCATTCGAGCGTATGCTGCCTTACCTTGTCATCGCCGCGGTGGTCATCCTGATCGACCTCGTGTTCGGCATCAGGGCCGCCAAGAGAAAGGGCGATCGGATCAGGATAAGCAGGGCCATAAGGCGCACCATAGGCAAGGCCGTGGAGTACTTCTGCTGGGTCGTGCTGGCCTCGTCCCTCGCGGTGGCCACGGGCTGCACCGTGATCGAGACGGGGCTGATGCTCGTGGTCATCGGCGTGGAGCTGATAAGCATCGCGCAGAACTGGTACTTCTGGAAGCACGGCCACAGGCCCAAGGTCAAGGTGGACGCGGCGAAGGTCATTGAGGCGGTTGTCGAGGCCAAGACAGGGGCGAACATCGAGGGCGCGGTCTGCATCGAGAGGGACGAGGAACCAATCAGGGAGGCGGAAGATGGGGACAATCAGTAAGGATTTCAGTTACCGCGAATTCGAGGAATCACCCACGGCAAGGCGCAAGGGCATCTGCAACGTGATAACTTCGTTCGCGGTTCGTGACGCGGTGAAGGAGCTTACCGAAAAGGTACTCCAGCCGCTCCGTGACAAGGTGGGGCATCCGCTGAGGATCAACAGCGGGTACCGTTGCCCGGAGCTCAACAAGGAAGTGGGCGGAGTCCCCACATCGCAGCACGTCAAGGGTGAGGCGGCTGACATCGCGGCTGCTGATCCGTTCCTGCTTGCCAAGGTGGTAAGGAACACACCGGAGATCTGGAAAGAGGTTGACCAGATGATCCTCTATCCCACCTTCGTCCATCTCAGCCACCGCAAGGGCGGGCCGCAGAGGAGGCAACTGCTCTACAACAAGAGATACCAAGGGGAAAGGTTTTAATATTCAATGAATATGAAAGGTTCAATTAATATTTTACTCTTACTTATCGTTGCATTGGTGGCCACGGTTTCCGCTCTGAGCTGGAGACTGGGCTACCGTGCAGCGGTCGCTTCGATAGGCTCAGCGACCATCACAACCAAGGCTGACACCCTGATTGTAAGGGACACCGTCACTGTTGAGTGTCCCGTCCCTATCCTCACTACAATCACCGACACGCTCCGTATTGCCTACCCTGATATCATCACTATCCGCGATACGGTATTTGTTCATTTGCCGGTCGAGACCAAAGTTTACCGTTCGCCCGATTACAGAGCCGTTGTGTCGGGAGTCCTCCCATCATTGGACACGATTGAGATATTCCGAAAAAATCTTATAGTGAGCAATCCCCCCGCAATCCCCCCTCTAAAAGAAACGCGACAAAAACATCATCACTGGTCCATCGCGCTCCAGGTCGGCTACGGCCTAACCATCCACGACAACCGCATCACCCCGCTCCCCTACTTCGGCGCCGGACTCTCCTACAGCATTGTCGAGTGGTAAAAGGTAAAATTTATTATAACATTTTTCAGCAAAAATTTGCTTAATGTTAAAATATGTTATATCTTTGTATCGTCAAACAAAAAGAGATATGAAAAGATACAAAGTCATCGAAGTTCTGAAGCTCCTTAGAGAAGACGGATGGACAAAGGTTTACCAGAACGGAAGCCACCGACATTTCAAACATCCCACTAAAAAAGGGAAAGTTACAGTGAATGGCAAAGAGAGTGACAATTTAGGTCAAGAGATCCTTAACAGCATCTGGAAACAGGCAGGGTGGAAATAGCCACCCCACCTTTCCTAAAGATTACGACAAAAATATCAACACAAATTAACAATTATGGGCAAAATAAGAATCAGAGTAGATTGGTGTGAACACAACTACTGCGCTGCTCCTATGAATGAGGATATCGCTTGTGTTTGCACGGCTGACACCTTTGAAGGACTCAAAAAGGAGATGGAGGAAGGGTTAAGGGGGCACATCGAGTGGATGCGAAAAGATGGAGACGATGTCCCTACTGAATTTGACGGTGAATGGGAGTTTGAATGGAATATGACCACCGCTGCTCTTCTTCACTATACAGAAAAATTGGTGCCGAAATCGGCCATTGCCAAAGTGACTGGAATCAACCAGCAACAACTGACCCACTATGCCAACGGCTATCGTAAGCCACGTCCAGCTATGAGGGCGAAAATCGTGGACGGCATCCACACCATCGCAAAAGAATTATCGGCTATCTCTTAATGTTTGACAGCAAAAGCGCATAGCCGCACGGCCCCGGAGCAATCCGGGGCTTTTTTAATCTATGATGTCAACGGCCTTGAGAGCTTCGGAGGCTCGGTCGGTCTTGCCGATGTAGATGGAGGTGATGGCAAGGCTGGAGTGGTCGGCCTGTTGCTGGACGGATGTGAGGGGAACACCAGAATTGACCATATTCGTGATGCCAGTGTCCTTGAGGGAATAGAACTGGAGTTCCTTCGGAAAACCGAGAGCGGGACGTACTACGTAACTCCAGTAAGAGGCGAACCTGCGGGAACTGGCTTTCTTTGTGCCGGGAGAAAAGTCGTACATCGGGTGGTCTCCGAAAAGGTAGTGGCCAGGATGGGAGAGGTCGAGTTTACGGACATATTTCATCATCGAGTCCGGAATGGTTCGGGTGGAATCCTTCTCATTCTTGGCGATGCTGGCGCTGATGCGGATGAGCTGGTTGTCGAGGTCAATGTCCCGGCAGCGAAGCATCGAGAGCTCTTTCGGGCGGATAAAGCAGCAGTAGCACATCAGGGCCATAACTAGGTAAGGGACGTTGTTTGCCTCCAACCAGGTGATGAGTTCGTTGAACTCTTCCGGGGTGAACAGGCGACGGATTTTCTGGGTCAGGCGTTTAGGCTTGCGCTTGACTGCCATAAACGGGTTGTCTTTGATATATTTTCGCTCGATCATCCAATTGAAGAGGACTCGGAAAAAGAGGATGCTGTTGTTGAATGTTCTGGCGGAGACGGCCAGATCACGGTCGTCCATGAAGTCAATGGCATCACTTTCTGTGAAAGAGCAGACGTAGGAGGTCTCATCGAAGCCGTGTTCCAGAAGCCATTTCTTGAACAATTTGACATAGGAGGTGTAACCTCTTACTGTGTCAGGACGGTTGTCTTTAGTCTTGACCGCAAGGAATTTGTCAAGTGTCTCGAACATTAGAGCATAGGCTTTCGGGGCTATCTTCTCAGTGAACGGATTCCACCCCATCTGCAACTTAATGCCGAGATCTGCCATTATCTTCCGACCGACGCGCCTTCTTTCAGGCAATGACGGGATGCGGTTCAGCTTTATGCGGATCCGTCTCATCTTGCCGGTCGGAGGGTATATGCAAGAATAGGAAATGTACCAAACGTCTCCGGTCACGAGCTTCGGAGGAATGAAATCTATGTATGGAATCGGTGGCGTTAACACAATTTTTTTTTTCTTTGCACAATGCGCTGAGCGCATCATACAAGGAAAAATCTTGTCCCGTTTTTGTCCCGTTTTTCTCGGAAAAATCCCGTAAA
>DJQB01000036.1:0-126541 GCA_002439875.1 Bacteroidales bacterium UBA6397 | reverse complement strand
GATTTTGCGGAGGATACAGGATTCGAACCTGTGGGGCCTTTCAGCCGACTTGTTTTCGAGACAAGCACCATAAACCACTCGGACAATCCTCCGTGAATCATATGCAAAATTAATAAATTCCGGGATAATTATCAATCAGATTAGCTTTTTGTGAACTGAAAAAAAATGATACGTGGCATCTTTGAGGGTTAATTAATTTTCTTCTGAAGTCTGATTTCCTCCAAAGTAAGCGACAATGCGATCAAGAACTGCGCGGAAATATATGTCAACATCACCCAGAAACCGCTTGACGGGATGTTGTTGTCCGTGAACTTTCCTGTCGCCAGAATTGTGTCTGAAATGACAAAAAGGACATAACCGACGACAGTGATCCAATAGAGGCGTTGCCTGTTGATGATTGCATTATGTATTCCAGCGTTGATACAGAATGCAAACATCACGGCATACAATGTCACAGCCATTCCAAGGAAACCTTTGACATTGAACAACTGGGCAGTCGTAGCCATAATGAAAATCAGCGCGGCAGGCACAATAACCCCCAGGGCAAAGTGAGACCCCGACGGTTCTTTACCAGGGATACCGATGGTCACCAAATAGAATACGTGTCCAATAAGGAAAGCCGCCAGACCAGCCAAAAACGTGGCCTGTCCGTCAAACATCAGCAAGATGTCCCCTATGGCTCCAAAGGCCAAAGCAGAGACAAGTGTTGTCACACGGAAGCCAGAGATCCCGTTCCCTTTAAGAATAGACCAGCAGAACAAGGCCAGCGACGGCACGATCAAAGGCTTGGTACAAGTCGCAAGAATATGGTCGCCAATGAATTTGCCTACAAGATTCCCACCCGAAGCAAGCAAGAACAGGATGAACGCCAACTGACACGTCACTTTTAAAGACTTCATATCCTTTGAATATTTTCGTGAATATACGCAATTATATTCCCGCAGACAAACTATTCTTTCAACGATAATTTTCTGACAGACAACGGTATTGAATGAATGGACTCGGGTTCGATATTCCGCCTCACCGTATCCGCAAGATTCCGCAGCGTCACATCCATAACCGACTTGGTCAGTTCACACTCCCAGACCACAATCACACTCCACCCCAATGCCTCAAGGGCGGCGACCTCTTGAGCGTCACGCTCTTTGTTTCGTCGGATCTTCTCCTGCCAGAACTCCACATTGGACCTCGGCATCCTGAACTTCTCACACCCCGGATGCCCGTGCCAGAAACACCCATTTATGAATATCACCGTGTGGTACTTCTTCAGCACTATGTCTGGACACCCCGGTAACTTCCTCGAATGCAGAGAGTACCGAAAACCGCAAGCATGCAGGTATCTCCGCACCACCATCTCCGGCCGTGTGTCCTTCCCTCTGATCCGCGACATGCAGTAATGCCGCTGCTCCCGTGTCATCGTGTCCGGCATGACGTGCAAAGTTATTTCAACTCAGAATTATTTTCCAATATAGACTTTAACGAAACTTCCATCATGTCCGGTAGCTCATTGACAACCTCATTCAGCCATGCCTCATACATATTTCCAGATAATAAAGTGGGATTATATTCGTGAATATAATCCATAATTGGAGAATCGCCTCTCAGCAAAGGCTTCATGCGGTCATACTTATCACGCAAGGTTCTCACAACTTTAGGCAGTGGTGTCTTCAACGTTTGTCCATCCACAAATCTCACTTTTCCTCCTGCTGAAAACAAATCCCTGATATTCGTGCATACTATTCCTTTTGCTCCGGCTAACCACAAGGCCGCCTTACCATACTTACCTGAAACAACTTCTGGAAACAGGACAAGGATTTGTGCTACCAAATCCGCTTTCTCTTTGGCAGACAAATCTTTCCACAAACGGATATTCATACTGACAGCCGCTTCCTCATCACTGGAAATCCACCAAGGCATCTGATTCCCATTAGCCTCAGCCTTAGACTTGTAGTAACGTTTGACTTTTGAGATTGAATCCGGAGAAGTCCTCAGTTCATCATATCCAACTGACATCTTGTCAAAAATCGTTTCCCCTGATTTCAGGTTCATATCAATCAGATATCTTGGAGAATGGGTGACAGCTATCTCATACAAAACATCCTGATAAGGGCGACACTTGAACTCAGCAGGTGTACCTCCTAATTTTCCAAATAGCATATATATGCTTTCAACATCCTTGTCTCTAGTGGTTTCCACTATACTGCTCCCAGTAGAAGTCCAATGGTTTTTGTTCGTTGACTTAACTTCAACACCATAGTACCGTTCCGCGATAATGTCCGGGAATCTCAAACCTGATATCAATTTGATTTCCTCATATCGGAAAGGGGTACCCTCACAGCATTCTTGAATCGTTGTCATTGAGACACTTTCTAACTGTGATGCTGTCAAGTTTTTATATTCCTGAATATTTCTTCGAGCCTTTTCATTAAGGTTGTCTTCGGTTTTCTTCATCAAGAAGGAAAAAGCGGAGTCAGCCGCTATCACATCTTCCTTACGAATCGCTATGATATTCTTTCCTTCCATATTATTCAAAATAAAGTGGCCATAAATCCTGTAGACGCCTGGCTATATTATATGCCAATACCGGAGGAACTGCATTCCCGATAACTTTATAGGCACCGGATTGGCTTACTTGAAAATGCCGAGAATGATCTTTATACCTGACAAAAGGGTAATCCGGCGGAAAAGTCTGGATCATCGCACACTCTCGAGGTGTCAAACGACGTTCTTTAAGCCCTGATACCAACTCATTAATATTCTGTCCTCCGTGTTCAGCGGATAGTCGCCTAAATTCGATATTGCCATGATGCTCAGAACGAATCGTCGGTCCCAACCCATCAATATGTATCTCTGTCTGCCCCTGACAATGTTTTCCCATATACTTTGCCTTGGAATAAAACATTTGAGACAAATCAAGGCTTACCTCCGGCTCAAGTATTCCTTCAAAAACATCTTTGCAGGAAACTGGATCTATAGTCCCTGTTGAATGCATAGTATATTTATGCGTCTGTTTAGGGTAAGGATAATACTCGTCAGGAATATCATCGCTTTCTAGAATCAATCTCGCTTTTTCATTCAATGCAGAACGTCTTATTCCTATGAATATCACACGCTCTCGTGTTTCCGGGACACCATAATCTCCTGCGTGAAGCACTCTTGGAGGTAGAACTATATAACCATCTCCACCTGCTTGAGAAAAGTCTTTTTGGATGATATCCTTGACATTTCCGAGATTCGTCAACCCCTTGACATTCTCAGCGACAAAAATCTTAGGTTTCGTGATATCGATGACCTGCTTCATCCAAAAATAAAGTTTTCCTCTATTCTCTTCTGAAGGAATTTCTTCCGGAAGTTTACTACCATCGTGCGACGTGATCGAATTGAATCCCAATCGTTTACCCGCCACACTAAAATCCTGGCACGGGAAACCACCAGTCAGAATATCAACATCTTCCGGAAAAACCTTAACTCCGCTATGATGAAGCTTGACAAGATCTACAACACTTTCCAGATGATAGATTGACGGATCTTTCCCGTAACGCTGCATATAGTTTGTCCAAGTAAGATAAGCTTCTTCCAGAATATCATTTGCGAATATGGTGGCAAAACGATTTTTTTTCAGGAGCACCCAATTCTTATTGATTTTTTTGTCTATCCACCCCGAATCTTCCGGCACTGATTTTACATTACAGATAAAATCGCCTTCGAAGCCAAGATCCATTCCTCCACATCCTGAAAACAGCGACAACATTTTAAGTTGCCCCGGTTCTACATCTCCAAGCGTATGAAAAAGTGGAAGTTCATATTCCTTTATCACATCCGAGAAATAATGAACCTCATCCATTGATTTATAGCCATTTACAAATCCCTTCGCCTTTTTCATGCAAACCAACAATAACTAAAATTACAAATTTACTGATTTTGCTTTACTTTTCATCTTAGACACTGACTTTTTTGAATCAGTTTTTTGAATCTTCAGACAAAACATAAAAACGTCCGCTCCTTTTCGGGGCGGACGAATGAAGTTTTATCCATAATAAGGATTGTGAATATTTCTAATTCTTAGTCAGACGGGCAGTCCAACCGCCGCCTGGGGCCATATGAATCTTCACTTTGCGGTCAGCCGGGACGGTGGCGGACTCACGCTTGTAGTCACGGGCGGCGCGGTCGGCGTTGATGCCGTCACGGAAAATTTCCATTGTCCATTCGCCATCACCGAGGAAACTGAGATCCAAAGTCAGGTCACGGGCTTTCCAATCGTTCAGAGACCCCACATACCAAACATCACCACTGCGGCGGGCAAGTGTGATGAAACGGCCAAGCACTCCATTCACGGCGATGCTCTCGTCCCATACAGTCGGGCATCTCGCGATAAACTCAGTGCATTCAGGCTCCGCCATATAGTTGGACGGAGAGTCGCACAGCATATTCAGCGGAGAGTCAAAGACAACATATTCAGCGAGTTGGTGACAGCGAGTGCCTTGGCTCATCGCCTCATTGTTGACCGGATAGTAGTTATTTCTGGTGGCATTGCGCATTGCGCCTTGGGTGTAGTCCATAGGTCCCGCGGCCATTCTGATGAAAGGAACAGTGACATCGTAAGTCACCTGGTCCACATCAGGCTTGCTCCACTTCATCTGCTCAAGACCGAAAACGCCTTCGTAGTTGATCACGTTAGGATAGGTACGGTTGAGCCCGACAGGTTTGAACGCTCCGTGGAAATCAACCAGAAGTCCGTACTTGGCGGCCGTCTCTGCGGCACGTCTGTAGAAATCGACCATATACTGGTCATCACGATCCATGAAATCCACCTTGAAGCCCTTGACGCCCATCTCGGAATAGTGCTTGCAGACGTTCTCCATGTCTCGGTCGAAAGCGTAGTAACCCGCCCAAAGGATGAGGCCTACGTTGCGCGCTTTGGCATATTCACAAAGCATCGGAAGGTCTATTTCTGGGATGACCTGCATCAAATCGGCCTTCTTGTTGACAGCCCAGCCCTCATCGAGGATGACATATTCAATGCCATGTTTTTGTGCGAAATCAATGTAGTACTTGTATGTGTCGTTGTTGATGCCGGCGCGGAAATCAACACCGTAGATGTTCCAGTCGTTCCACCAGTCCCAAGCCACCTTGCCGGGTTTAACCCAACCAAAGTCTGTTGACGGATCCGCCGGGGTGCCTAATTTCCAGACCAAGTCATTGACCGCAAGATCCGCGTCATTCGTTGAGACCATAATGATCCTCCATGGGAATGACTCCTCGGCGGAGCAAGAAGCGATGTAGTCCTCGCGTTCTTTCACAACGCCCTGTAGCATGTTGTGCCCCCCCTGCTCAACAACTTTAGGATATGGAGCGAAACGCCCTGAAAGAGTTGTCGCTTCACCCTCATTGTAAAGGAACATTCCAGGATAGTCCATCAAATCTGATTCAGTGATCAGAACTTTCATTCCGTCTTCAGCCGAGACAGCGATCGGGAGGAAAGCGAGACGTCCTTTGTTCCACTGAGACAAGGTGTGGATGGAATAGGTGTTCTCAAAGGAGTTCGAATACTGGCTATCAAATGTTTCAGCGTGCTGTCTCACATAAGGAACATAAGCATCCCAATCCTTGGCGAAATTGAACTGAGCCTTCTCGGCCAAGACTTTCGAGTCATTCTTCAAAGAACTTGTGAAACGATAAGCCACACCTTCGTCATAGGCGCGGAATGTCAGGGTGAATTCTTTGAATATGAAGGTGAGTTCATTGTAATTGTCCCTAACCTGCGCCTTCTTATAGGCGATGGCGGGCAGCGTCTGGTCGACACTGGCCTTTCTCACCTTGCGGACCTTGTCGTTTTCTCCGAAAATCACACCTCCGGACAAGGTCATGGAAATCTCCGACGGTTCAATCAGGCTGACGGCGTCATGCGATACCGAATAGGACACCCTATCCCCGACAACAACAGTCGCTGTAAGACGACCGTCCGGAGAGACTACATTATAGGACACCTCCTTGGCGGACGATGGCAGAACGGCCGCCAACGCGACCGAGGCTGATGCCAGAAAAACTTTAAAATTCATGATCAGAAATATTATGTGTTAAAATTCATGTTGTAAAGATACAAACTATCTTTGAATATCTTCAAATTAAGTTCAAATTAAGTTTCTGAATCAGTTGGCAATATAAAATATAATGACTACATTTGTGGGCAGCGCATGTAATGACAATCCACCAATGAACTCGAAAAAGACCTCGTTGACTATTCTGCTGGGCCTGATGACAATTCTCTCTGCGGCTCAAGGCATTCCTGACGTGATGGTTGAAGACATGAAAGGCAAGATTGTCCGGACTTCCGGTCTGATGGACGGCAAGGCTCCTGTCATTGTCGCTTTCTGGTCATCCACTTGTAAGTACTGCATTGAGGAGATTGACGCGTTGGGCGAGGCTTTGGACGGCCTTCCGGATATTTCCTGCAAGGTCGTCTGCGTCTCGGTGGACGACTCCAGATCCATCTCCAGAGCCAAAGCCATAGCCAAGACCCATGACTGGGACGGGTTTACCATTCTGTACGACACCAACAGAAACCTCTACAGAATCCTGAATGTTGTCCATATCCCGCAAATGTTCATCTACGACAAGAAAGGCAGACAGGTTTACTCGCACACCGGATACTCGGCGGGAGATGAACTGGAGACCCTAAAGATACTTAAAAGCAACCAATAATAGACTAATATTCAAGACTATGATGAGAAAATTACTCACTTTCCTCAAGTCCGTTGTCATCGCCTCCCTTATCGCGGGCTGCGGCGAGACCGGAAACGAGATTGATCCCGAGATCACGCCTGAGATCAAGCTTCCGGAAGACATCGTCTCCTCTGGCATTTCCGTTGAAAGCGCGGGGCAGTCGTTCACTGTGAGCTTCACCTCCAATGTGCCTTGGTCGGCAAGTGTGTCAGCTGACTGGCTCACCATTTCCCCATCCTCTGGGGATACTGGCAAGAACTCCGTCAAAGTGAAGGTAGAGGAGAACACGACCAGCCAGCCAAGAAGCGCGACCGTGACAATAACAGACCAGGAAGAAACACAGAAAGTTTCAGTCACTGTCCGCCAGGAGGCCCTGAAAGCATCATTGAGCGTCACACCGGAATCTTTGACATTCTCCGCCAACAAGGGAGAGGATATGCTTAGGGTCACATCCAACACCGACTGGGTGATCAGCAAGGACGCAGAGTGGGTCACACTTGATTCCGACAAGGGGAAAGGAGCCGCCATCATCACGGTCGGAGTCACCGGAAACACCTCTCTGGCATCCAGAACCGGAGTCATCACGATCTCATCCTCGGATGGCAGTGTCAAGAAGACAGTCACCGTGCAACAGGCAGAAGCGGATGTTGTGTTCTCCATTGACGGTTCGGAGTTCAATCTGGCCGCGGAAGGAGGAACATTCTCCGTCAAGGTCACACACAACATCGGCTACAAGATAGCATCACAGCCGGATTGGGTGAAACAGACGGACAAGGCAACCAACGGCAACACAGACACCTACACATTCAAGGCAGAGACCAACACCTCAACAACGGCCAGAGAGGGAGTCATCGTCTTCTGTAACGACAACAACGAGTGCGTCCCTGTTACCGTCAGGCAAGCCGGTGCCGATGCGGTACTTTCTGTCTCCCCGGCCAGCATTACTTTCACGGCAAAGGCTGAATCCAAAACATTCGCCGTAACCTCCAACACTGCTTGGACTGCAACTTCCGACGCAACTTGGCTGAAACTGAATGCCACCAGCGGCAGCGGCGATGCAATAGTGGCAGCCACGGCAGAAGAGAACACGAAGACCACACAACGCACCGCGGCCATCACTATCAAGACCGTAGACGGAAAGAACTCTGTCACAATCAAGGTAACACAGAGCAAGGCAGATGTAAATGGAGAGAACGAAGACACCTCGACCGGTGGCAAAATCACACTTGAGTAGAAACTATAATCAATAATAATATGAAATTCTCGAATATATTCATGAATATGCTGTGGCTGTCCGCCATCGCGTTGACTGTAGCATGCAACGAGGAAGAGCAAGGTGTTGAGCTTCGCACAATCAAGACGGTTATCGAACCGCCTACCACCAAGACTGCCCTGGACGGTCCTGACGCCAGTGGAGTTTACAAGACAGTATGGGCATCAGGCGATGCCTTAGCAGTCTGCTCCAGTGACGGCAAGGCCAGTGAGTTCAAGCTCAAATCCGGCGAAAACACCAATAAGGGCGAGTTTGAAGGCGCGGCAGAACAAGGCAGCCTGATTGCGGTGTACCCATATTCAATAGTCAAAGACAGGAGTGGCTCAACTATTTCCGTCAGTCTCCCAGACGTTCAGGAATATGTTAGCGGGAATATTCCCGCCGGAGCCTACCCTATGGTCGCATCAAGCGACAATAGCTCATTCTCGTTCAAGAACCTCTGTTCGGTTTTGAAGGTTTCGATGTTCGGCGACGCAACAGTTAAGACCATCACCTTCGCGCCAGCCAAACCCGATGTAAAAGTGTCTGGAAACGCTTCCATTAAGGCTGAGTCCCATGAACTTATGATGGCCGGAGACGCCATGACAACTGTCCGACTCAGTTGCCCTGACGTAAAGCTTTATGGTTCAGCAACGGATTTCCATCTGATCGTGCCGGCGCAGGAGTACCCAGGCGGATTCACGATTACTATAGGTACCGACAAAGGAGATGTAGTAAAGACCCTAAAGTCTGACATCACCCTCAGCCGCTCGGTCCTCTACCCTATAGAGGCCTTCGAATGCAAGATTGATGACAGCAATGATAACATCGTCTTCGAGGACGCCAACTTCAAGGCTTATCTGGTCGCCAACTTCGATTCCGACAATGACGGCGAGATCAGTCGAGAAGAAGCTTTGGAAGTCACGGACATCAATGTCTGCTCCGACAACATAGAATCCCTCGCCGGAATTGAGTACATGGCCAATCTTGAGACACTGAGATGCCGTGGCACATACAACACAAGGCCTTGGAAACTCAATGGATCGCTAAAAACAATCGACGTGTCCCACAATAAAAAGCTAAAATTATTGAATGTCGGGTACAATGTTCTGACAGGTATCGATGTCAGCGGTAATGCGGAACTAGCTGAGTTGCTATGTGAAGTCAACAATCTCGCATCACTTGACACTAGATCCAATGATAAATTAACTCGACTGATCTGCTCCGACAATAGTTTGGAGACAATTGACCTGAATCAAAACAAACTATTAAGAACAGTACAAATTGACGGCAATTCCCTATCATCTTTAGATGTGACTAATAATGAGAAACTCGACACGCTAATATGTTCGAGCAATGCTGTTTCAAATTTGGATCTGAAATATAATACATCATTGGTTTATCTTGACTGCTCAGGATGTGGCTTGAGTTCTTTGGATCTGAGTCATAATGCTAATCTTGAATATCTACGTATGGCATTCAACAACATAGCAACGATAGATGTCTCAAAATGTACTAAACTCAAGACTTTCTTATGTGGCGACAACAACCTTACATCAACTCTTGATGTAAGCAAATGCACAGAGCTAACAGTTCTTCAATGTTTTCGTAATAGAATCAGTCAAATCATAATGACACCAAGCACCAACCTATACAATCTCTACTGCGGAGAAAATGAGTTGGAGTCATTGGATGTTTCCGCCAACACGGGACTAAAGGACTTTAACTGTTATGGAAACAAGCTGAAGGCGCTGGATGTCTCTAATAACAAATTGCTCTACGCAATAGACTGCTCTAAAAACAATCTTGAGAGAATAGATGTCACTTCAAATGTAAAACTACAATACCTTGAGTGCTATGAAAACAATCTTAAAGGATTGGATATCACGCATAACCCTGAACTTTATAGCTTGTACTGCAACGACAATAAAATAGCATCTCTTGATATTTCCAACAACAAAGCCCTTACTTGCCTATATTGTCAAGAGAACCCTTTGAAGACCTTATACGTGTTCAAAGGCCAGTATGAAGCCATAAAGTACAAGGAGGTCCCTGATTCCACCCAGATCATAGAAAGCGTCATCCCGGGAGGGAACAACGACACTACGACCGGAGATAAGATCAGGCTAGAGTAAATCTTAATCATGATGAAGAGTATGAAAAGAACGAAAATATTCATAAGATTTGCGGCACTGGCAGCCACTGTAACAATGGTTGCCTGCACCGAAGAGGAGCCTGTGACGGAAGCATTGACGATAACCGGAACAATAGAGTCGCCCATCACCAAAACCGCCCTTGACGGGCCTGATGCTGGAGGAGTTTACAAGACAGTATGGAATGCAGATGATGCGATCGCGATTTTTTCTGGCGAAAGCGTCAGCACTAAATTCACCGAGCAGAAACTACTTTCAGGCGCCGGCACCAACACAGGGCAATTCAGCGCGACAGGTGTCACCTCAAATGATATGCTTGCCATTTACCCTGCTTCTATAGCCGTGTCCAGAAATGGAACTCTGGCTACCATAAACCTTCCGGAAGTTCAGAAATATGTCGAAGGGAATATTCCCGAAAACGCCTACCCGATGTACGGTAGATACAACAACGGAACTCTTAAATTTGTGAACGTATGTTCAGTTCTTAAGATACCGATGTACGGTGACGTGACCGTGAAATCAATCACTTTCTCCCCAAATTCAGACCATATCAAGGTTTCAGGCAAAGCGGTCATAGACTGGTCTGAAAGAGTGATGACAATGTATTCACCATCGTACTCCTCCACCAAGCTTGATTGCGGTGAAGGTGTCAAACTGACTGACACAGCGACTGATTTTCATATGGTTGTCCCGCCATTCAGATATGTGGACGGATTCTCCATAAGCATAAGCACGGACAAAGGCATTGTGGTCAAAACTATCAAATCAACCATAATCCTTGACCGTTCCGTTCTCTACCCTATAGAGGAATTCGAATGCAAAATCAAAGAGAATGATGACAACATAGCTTTTGAAGACGCGCGTTTCAAGGCCTATATAGTCGCCAATTTTGACAAGGACAATGATGGCGAGATCAGTTATGAAGAAGCTCTGGCTGTCACAGCGATTAATGTCGCGTCAGATGATATCACCTCCTTGACAGGAATTGAGCATATGACAAACCTCGAATCACTGAAATGTGTAGGTTCTCATGTTTGGATTGGCAATGGAGAATATAGTGACAAAGGAACACTGGAGTGCTTGGATCTACAAAAAAACGTAAATCTTAGGGAACTTGATTGCAGTTATAATAACAAAATCGAGTCGCTTGATCTAAGCAAGAATCCGCTTTTGACCAATGTAGCGTGTGACGGGATTCACCTGCAAACACTTGACATAAGCAATAACAATAGTCTCGAATATCTGTCCGTCGAGACAAGTCAACTCACATCATTAAACGTAAGGAACGCACCAAAACTCAAGTACTTGAGCGTGGAGGAGAACCAAATGTCTTCCATTGATGTCAGCGGCAATCCATCACTGCAAACATTGAAGTGCGGCGCAAACAACTTGACCTCAATCAACGTCAGCAGCAATCATTCTCTTGTCAATCTGAGACTTTCCCGCAATGAAATCACTGAATTAGATCTCAGCAACAACACATTGCTGGAAGATTTGACTTGTTACGGCAACAAGATTTCAAAATTAAACCTTGGCGATAAGCCAAAACTCAAGGATTTGAATGTAATAACAAACCTGCTGAGCAGTTTAGACCTCAGTCATTGCCCTGAACTAGAGAGACTTGACGCCAACCATAACCGCCTGACATCTTTGGAACTCAATTGTTGTCCGAAATTGTCATCAGTGGCTTTTAACTTAAACCAGATTTCCACTCTCGACATCTCAAAGCTGGAATGTCTGAAAGCTCTCTACTGTAACAGTTCTCTCAAGAAACTATATGTTTACGAAGGACAAATTGACGGACTTGAAAAAAAATCCATTCCATCCTCAACTGAGATTATCGTTGTCTCAAATCCGGAGGAGTGGGCCAGCAAGGAATTCTGGCACAAATCGTTGGGGATGAAGTTCACGGCAACATGGTGTGGGTTCTGCCCTACAATGGCCACAAGTTTCAAGAAAGCGATCGAAAGTTATCCGGATAAGATTGAGCTGATAAACCTTCACCCTACTAGTTCCGACCTACGGTTCAACGGGACGAGTTCGCTTATGGATATATTCAACATCAGCGGATTCCCTACCGGAATCATCGACTATCGGAAGGAAATAAATAATTACGACAGCGACTATACCGCGCAGCTTATTGTCAGCTCAGCTAAGGAGACCGAAAGCAACTACCCGACAAAGACGGGTATCTCTTTTTCATCTTCTATGTCAGGCAACACATTGAATCTGGATGTTAAACTCTACATAAAGGAGAAAGGCGACTACAAGGTCACGGCTGTCCTGCTTGAAGACAACATCATCAGCTACCAGAGCGATGGCGGAGACAACTACAACCACAGCAGCATAGCCAGAATGGCGTTCTCCGACATCAGCGGCGATGCTTTCACCACAACAGCCAACAACAAAACTGTGAATAAGAGCTACTCCGTGACGCTGCCAAGTTCCTACAACAAGGATAATCTCAGGATTCTGGTCTATGTCCTCAGGCAGTACGGTTCTCAGGAGATAATAAGAACCGCCGACTACGGGGACTACTACGTGGACAACGCCACCAGCGCGGCGATCGGAACGACCAAAGACCTCATCTTCGCCGACGGCTCATCCAAAGGCGACAACGAGGACACAAAGGACGGAGGAGAAATCACACTGAAATAAGATCCGAACATGAAAGCAACAAGATTACTGAATATATTCATACTGTCATCACTTGTCATGATGGCGGCCTGCACTGAAGAAGAAACAGGGGGTGAAAGCGTTGCCACTACGCTCAGAGCCAGCATTGAGCACAAGGCAGAGACAAAGACTCATCTGTCAGGCCCGGACAATAACATCTACAAGACACTTTGGTCGGAAGATGACGCCATAGGTGTGTTCGCCGGCAGTTCCAATGTGTCAGAGTTCAAACTGACCAGTGGAGCCGGGACCAATTCGGGCGAGTTCAGGGGGACGATCCCTTCGGGTAACAAAATCGCGGTGTACCCCTATTCCATCTGCGAAAGCATCAAAGGGTCAAGAGTTTCTGTGGTCCTGCCTGAAGAGCAGACCTACAAGGAGGGCAACATTCCTGACGGAGCATACCCGATGGTGGCGGCCGGAGGAGAAAACACTCTAAAATTCAAGAACCTTTGCTCTGTGCTTAAGATTTCCATGACAGGAAGCCTGACCGTCAATTACATTAGTTTCTCCGCAAATGACAGCAAGCTTAAGGTTTCGGGAAAAGCTGTGATAGATGCTGATACCGAATCACCGGACTTGACAATATCCGAAGATGGCTCTTCGCTTGTGAAACTTGTCTGCCCCGCCGTCTCATTGTCCGGCGAAGCCACGGAATTCTTCATTGTTGTTCCGGCACGAAAGTACACCGGCGGATTCTCACTTATGATTGGCACAGACAAAGGCCTTGTCCTTAAGACAATCGAGTCCGATGTCACCCTCAAACGCTCGGAACTCTACCGGATCACTCCGTTCGAGTGCAAGATTGACGAGGACAACAAGGACATCATCTTTGAGGATAAAAGTTTCAAAGCATATCTAGTGTCAGAATTCGACAAGGACAAAGACGGAGAGATCAGTTTTTCGGAAGCTGAAGCCATTGAATATGTAACGGTATGCACAGACACAATATCTTCCCTGCAAGGAATAGAGCACATGCCCAACCTTCGTGGTCTATATTGCGAGGGTTCATACAAAGATGATGGAACGGGGAGCAAAGTCAGTCAAGGACGGCTTAAGTCAATAGACGTATCACGCAATAGACGATTATATCAACTCGTATGCAGATTTAACAAGCTGACCACAGTGATAACAGGTGATAGCCCAGAGTTCATGGATCTTTACTGTGAAAACAATCAACTTACGTCGCTGGACTTTTCAAAGAATCCTAACCTGCGTTGTCTCGGCTGCGATGACAACGAACTTACCTCATTGGATTTGAGCAAGAATCCAACTTTACAAATATTAAGGTTTAATAATAATCAAATCAACAGCATCGACCTCAGTAACAATTCCCAAATAGGCATTCTCGAGACCTCGGGAAATCCATTGAGCACAATAGACGTCAGCAAGGTTTCAGATCTGGAAGAATTTACCTGCAAAGAAAACAATCTTTCGTCATTGGATGTAAGCAAGAATTTGAAATTACAAAGATTAAATGTCAGCAATAATCCTTTGCATTCCGTTGATGTCAGCGCACTGCAAGATTTAATTTCCCTGACTTGTGACGAATGCTTGCTTACATCTATTGACGTAAGTAATAATCCCAAGTTAGACTGGCTCTCTTGTTATGGTAATTCTCTCAAAGAGCTGGATTTGACACATAATCCAAACCTCACTTCATTGCAACCATGTAAGAATGAATTGACTGCCGTCAATATTTCAAATTGCAACAAGCTTACTTTCATTAACATTTGGAACAACAAACTGACTTCTCTGGACGTTACAAATTGTCCGGAATTAAGTAACTTTGATTGCAGCAATAATCTGATCAAGTCTCTTGATTTAAGAAATTGTACAAGAATCAATCGTATTGCCTGTGATAATAACAATCTCTCTTCTCTGAAAACAGGACATAGTGCCAATCTTGAGATTTTATGGTGTTCAAACAATAATCTTACATCTCTGGACATCTCACAAAATACAGGCATACGTTATCTTGACGCAAGAGACAACCCGTTAAACACGTTATACACCTATCAAGATCAGTTGAAGAAAATCGCCGAGGTTTATCTGCCCGATAATGTAACAGTCATTGTCGGTTCAGAGACAGGTGAAGATGAGGTGTTCTCCGTCACTCCGACGCTGTTCGACATTGACGGCAACGAGCAGGAAATCACGATGACCGTGACGGCGAACATGGACTACTCCATCTACTCAGTGCCGGAGTGGATCAGCAAAAAGTCAGAAAAATCCGGTGAATACACATTCACGGTGGGCGCGAACACGACTGCTTCGGTCAGAAGTGGAGAAATCATATTCAAGAATGTCAACAACTCGCTTCTGACGGTGACGGTCAAGCAGGGAATCCAGACCTACACCTCCTCCGACTACAGCCAGGACGGGCAGGTGACAAAAGTCCACTCGGCGACTGTCGGCAAAGGGATTGACGTGGTGTTCGTCGGAGACGCGTTCGCCGACAGGGATCAGGAACTTTTCAACAAATATGTCGAGTTCGGCAAGGAGGCGTTCTTCACCGAGGAGCCGTTCAAGAGCACGAAGGGCAGGTTCAACATCTACAGAATCGGCTCCGTCTCAAAGAACGGGATCATCACACAGGAAGGCGGCGACACCAAATTCTCCACGGAGTTTGGGCAGGGAACCAACATCAGCGGCGACGATAAAACTGTGTTCAGTTTTGTTCAGGAACACTTGCCGTCAGTTGACCTTACAAAGACAATTATTTTCGTGATCATCAACAAGGCTAAGTACGCAGGAACATGCTGGATGTACAGCAACAACCAGGCTATCTGCTACGTTCCTCTCTGCCGAGACGAGAATGACTACGCCCAGACTCTCAGACATGAGGGCTGCGGCCACGGATTCGGAAAACTGGCGGATGAATATGTCAACTACAACTACACAATCTCTCAAGACGAAATCAACACTCTGACAACCTGGAAGCCTTTAGCATACGGATTCTACGAGAATGTCGACCTGACATCGGATCCGAACACAATCGCTTGGGCACGATTCATCTCAGACTCACGATATTCAGGAAAGGTGGGAGTCTATGAAGGCGGCTACACCTACGCCTACGGCGTTTACAGGCCGACCGAGTACAGCATCATGCGTTACAACACTGGAGGATTCAACGCGCCGTCCAGAGAGTCTATCTACAAGAAGATCATGAAGTTCTCCGAGGGTGACGCATGGACTTACGACTTCGAGACATTCGTGGCGTTCGACGCTCCGGCAAGAAGCGCCGAGGCTGTGACAAGAGCGGCCGCTCAAAGCGCTGCCGTTGACGAAGCCAACTTCATCCCTCTCGCCCCACCGGTGATGGTCATGGTTGACGAATGATGTCAAAGTCAAGAATATTCACACTCCTGGCGCTTGCGCTGGGACTAAACTCAATCTCCAGTGCTCAGGGCGACAGCTCATGGCACTGGAGCTTTGAGTCAAACGATGTCTGGTACACGGACAGGGATGACTACGGCTCCAACAACTACCTCAAGATGGATTGGTTCAGAAAGCGTTTTCAGGTCGGCATGCAGGCAGAGTGGCATCCACAGCCTCTTCTTGGCTACGATGAGGGCAGCAAAGGATTCTGCCTGCCGGAGAAATTCATCCGCTACAACGCCAAGGACTTCAACGTCACCCTCGGCGACTGGTACGACCAGTTCGGTTCCGGACTTCTGTTCCGTTCGTGGGAGGACAGGGCGCTGGGAATGAATAACTCGGTCGGAGGGGCGAGGCTAGAATATTCAAAAGGGGTAATTGGAACAAAGCTCGTGTGGGGATTTCCGAGACATCTGCGGGGATATTCAGAGACTCAGATTCTTGGGGCTGACATCACCCTCTCGCAGATAGGTTTGTTCGGAGGTGACTTTGAATTGGAATTTTCCTTTCTGGAGCGTTTCGAGAACGGACTCCCCTACTACCTTGAGGAAGATTGGACAAAAGTAAACGTGCCGAAGAACAACGCCTCATGGTCTGTCGGGGCAAACTACGCAATTGGAGGCTTTTACATCAAAGGAGAATATTGCGGAAAACAAAAGGACTGGCATGACTTTTCAGTCAGCGGAGTGGAGAATCTTCACCATGGAGACGCTCTGTCGCTCGAAACCGGACTGTCCGTCGGCCGATTCAGCGCTGTGGCTTCGTTCAGGCATCTCCAGAACATGACCAACAAAGCCTTCAGGACCAACGAGACATTCATCTCTAACACCCTGAACTACATCCCGGCCCTTTCCCTTCAGCACACCTATATGCTATGCTCTCTGGAACCGTACTACCCGAACTCTGATGGGGAGGACGCATGGCAGGTCGATCTGATCTACAAGGCGAGTAAAAAGGACAGGTTTCACTTCAACTACAGTGAGGCACATAGCCTGAAAATGTACCACGAACTCGGCAAAAGAGCCCTGCTGTTCAGGGATGTCAGTGTCAAGTACGAGCGGAAATGGAACCGCCGGCTGAAGTCAGTGCTGTTTCTGAATATTCAGGAAAGTTCTCCGTCACACGGGGAGCACAGGATGACTGAGGTTCGGAACACGGCTGTCGCTGATGTGACCTACCGCTTCTCTGACAGATTCTCCATGCGCGGGGAACTTCAGTACCTCTACAGCGCGGAATCCGAAAAGGATTGGTGTGCAGCCATGCTTGAGACTAATTTCACAAAAGGATGGTCACTGTTCGCCAAGGACATGTACAATCACGGATCCAGTAAAATACACTACTATCAGGCCGGCGCCGGCTACAGCCGTGGCCATTACCGGGTCAGCGCGTCATTCGGCAGGAACCGTGAGGGGATGGTCTGCTCAGGTGGCGTATGCCGCTGGCAGCCAGGATTCACGGGCGGAAGCCTTTCAATCTCAATTATATTTTGATGAAACGAATATATTCAATAATATTTTGCATCGCGGTTTTAGCCTTGCCGCCCGCGCTTGACTCATGTCAGGGGATTCATTCGGATTGGGAAGAATATCAGAAGGTTCCCGAACCAGAGCCTGAGCCAGAACCGGAAAGCGTTGAGAGCTGTGCCCTCGTTTTCTATTTCACCGGAACATGGTGCACCTACTGTCCGAGCATGTCCAAGAGCCTGAACAAGGTCAACGAAAGGCTTACCGGACGGCTAATAACAATCAGTGTCCACAAAGGAGACAACTTTAGCATAGGCTTCGAGAATGATTTCTGTAAGCGGTTCTCTGTCAACAGTTTTCCTTCAGCGATTATCAACTACGAGCCAACAGTGTTCGGAAACAACGAGGAGATTCTTTTTCAGGCGGCTAACAGGCATCTGGAATCAGTGAAGAAACCATGTACTATCACGATAACACAAATCACCGACTCTCCGACAAAGGTCCAAGTGGCTGTCAAAATCGCAGAAAGTGGAAAGTACAGAATCTTCGCAGCCTTGATGCAGGACGGGATCAAGGGCTTCCAAGTTGGACAAGGCTTCGACTACACCTTCAACAATGTGGTAAGAGCCTTGGCGACATCCCCGGACGGAGACCCTTTGCTTGCCGATGACGGAGGCGAGACCCTATCGGAGGGGACGACTGTCAGTCTGGATATTTCCGCATCCTACGATGGCGCGGACGCCTGCTATTGGACCGTGGCCGTCCTCAAAGAGAATGACAAAGGAATATTCCTAGTCAACAATGCGGCCAAAAGTCAGCACATCAGTCAACCTTGATCTTCAATGAACATTTTCCCGCAGGCATTGTCTTCGGCTTTCCGTCTGACGCTGTGACAGTGGCTGTTGTACCTTCCGGGACATCGATTGTGAGCGTTGCCACATGTGACTTGGCGGATTTTCTGCTGAGCGAGACACGGATCATTCCGAAGTGGGTCTCAAGAGAGGCGGACGCTGTTTTCAAAGACCCCATCTGAGGCTTGACCTCGAAAGTCTTGAAGCCTGGTGACGTTGGCTCGATTCCGCAGAGTATCCGGCTCAGGATAGTCAGCGGGCCACCGCTCCAAGCATGGTTGATTGTACCTCCACCGAAGCCCTCGCTGCCTATTCCCCAACCTTCGAACAAGGTTGTGTAGTCGTACCCTAGCATCTTGGCATAACGGGACTTCATCCTTTCGATGGCGAAGTCTGCGTGTCCCATCTTGAAGAGAGCCTCAAGGACGTACTTCTCCATGTAAGGGCTGGCGTGATATTCCTTTTTAAGGGTCTCGAAAAGAGCCGGATACCTGTCAGCAGAGGCAAGGCCGGAGACTATGGCCATGGCCTGGGCGCGGTCGTCAGTCTGCTTCTTGTAGTTCGGATCACGGTAGGCAGAACCTGTCCAGTACTGTGCGTCGAAACTGTCAGCGATTCGTTTCATTAAAGCCTCGATCGTCTCCACATCCTTCTCCTTGCCGAGAATGCGGGCGAATCCCTTTTGTGATTTGAGGGCCAGATAATACCAGCAGTTCGTCAAGACTTCCGTGTCAATGTCATTTCCCCAATCGCCCCAATTCCAATCACCTGGGCGAACATTCAGCAAACCGTTATCCTTGAACCTCCATAGACCGCTTCTGAAAAGATAACGCTCGACCTTAGGATAGACTTCCGCCACAAAACTGCTGTCACCGCTGAACCAGTACTGAGTGTGGAAACCGTACCAGCCCACGGAAGCAAGCATCTGAAGAGGAAGTTCGCTCACACGGTTGCCGGCAGGCACTGGAGAATAGAGCACTCCGTTGGCAGCCTGCCAGTTCACAAGTTCAAGAATGCCCTTTCTTGCCAGTAATTGACCGGACGGAGACAACGCATAGAATGCCTCTCCTAATTCGTTCACCTCATCGCCCCACCACTGGGCGCGCTCACGGTCAGGGCAATCCATGTAAGTGTCGCGCATGGTAATGTAAAGAGTTCTGGCCGAGCGCTTCCAAAGCTCGTTAAGGAACGGGTCGTCGCACTCGAACGAGCCTGAGAACTCTGTGTCATAGCCTGTCTCTCGATACTTAAGTTCAAGGACTTTGACTCCGGAAGGCACGATGTACCAGACCTCGTGACCGTTCATCCATCCGAGGCTCTCATATTCCTGAACGCCACCACAGGTGATGTACTCAGCGCGTACATTGTTCTCGCTGCCGCCACGATAGTTGTCGGTCATGATTTTTATCATCTCTCCTCCGTTCGCCTCGACCTTGAGATAAGGTGTGATCTGGGCGTTGTAAGGCAGTTTGCAATAGACGGTGTCGTTGGATTGACGGACGCTGGCATATTCCTTAAGCCCGTAATCCTTCCACATCGGAATCGGACGCTCAACAAGTTCGCCCATCGCAGGCCAAGCCATTTCGTCCACATAAGAAGCTTTGTACATCTTTCTTCGGACATCGAAACCCGGCATATTCCACCCTTGCTGCTCCTTGCGCGCATCAAAGCGTATGTTGCTCTCCGGAAGTCTGTAGTTCGGATGAGGCGCGTCCGTGCTGCTATAAGCCGGATTAGGGGCGCAGAGCCAAGTGTTGTCTGAAAGAATTACCAATTCCGGAGAGACTGCCTCGAAGATCAAAGCTGCCTGTCCGCTGTTGTTGTGGCTGAATCCCTGCTTGCCGAAATGCCAGAGAAGTATGGCAATAGTGTTGTTGCCCTCCTTGAGATAAGGAGCGATGTCTACCTTGTCGTAATATGTTCCGTTAGGGGACGGACCGCGTTTGAGCCCACCCTCGAAGACAGCCAGATCTCCGTTGATCCACATCCAGTACTTTGAGTCCACTGCAATCTTCGCCACAAGCTTATCAGGAAGTTTAGAGACATTGACCTCCTTACGGTAGGAAATCCAAGTGTTAGTTGTACTTTGAACCCACGAATTTGTGATCCAATGGGCCTTCCAGCCGGAACGTGACTCCGCACTTGACAAGGAGGCCGCAGTTAGGGTCAGGACTGCCGTTATTGCAACCTTTCTGATGAGATTTGACATATTCATTGATTATTTTTTCGTGATCAACAGCCACCATTGCATTGGCGGAATAACGCACCGTGCAAAGGCAGAAGACAAATATAGTCATTTTCGTCGATGAAATCGGGCTGTTCGTCGATTTGAGTTTAATATCAATAGCCATATAACTAGTTTCGCAGCCGGATTTTGATTATCACTGAATATGAAAAAAGACGTTACCATCATTATCATCACTGCCCTGACGCTTATCTGCATGACCGCTGGAGCACAGACTAAGAAATGGTCTTTGCAGGAATGCATAGACTATGCAGTGGAAAACAACATCGCCCTGCGCCAAAGCAGGAACGCCCATCTTGCCGGACTTGAAGACACTTATCAGGCAAAGGCGGCCATGTTCCCTTCACTCAACGCCTCAGCCAGCCAAGGAATCACAAACAGGCCATTCTCCGAAAGTGGGAACAGCACCGTCATCGGATCAGATGTCTACAGCACATCAAAGGCCACAAGCTGGTCAGGAAACTATGGGTTGAACGCAGGAATGACACTATTTAGCGGTGGCAGCCTTCGCACAGCCTTGAAGCAAAGCAGACTACAGAACTCGGCAGATTCGTTGTCAGTGGAAGAGAACACGAACGATGTCGCTATTTCAATCGTGAAAGCCTACATGCAGTGCCTCTACGCAAGCGAGGCCGTCAAGGTCAGCGTAAGCACTGCCGAGGCGTCCAAGGCCCAACTTGACAGGGCGGTCGAACTTAAGAATGCAGGAGAGATCAGCAAGGTTGACGTAGCTCAACTGGAAAGCCAGCACGCAAGCGATCTCTATCAAATCACATCCGCCAAGGCAACACTGGACAACTACAAGCTTCAACTGAAACAACTTCTGGAACTCGGAGTCAGCGATGAGATTGAACTTGAAGAACCAACGGATGATGAAGCAGGGATCTTGAGACTGCTCCCCGCCAAGGAGGAAGTCTATGCAAACGCACTTGAATCAATGCCGGAGATAAAGAAAGCCGGACTGAACGTCCAGGCGGCAGATTTAAGCATCAGACAGGCAAAGTCGGCATATTCCCCGACCCTGTCCGCAACAGCAAGCATCGGGACAACAAACGTTTCCGGAGTCAGCGGAACCTTCGGCAGCCAACTGGAGAAGAACTTCAACGAGAGCATCGGCTTGAGTCTCCAGATTCCGATCCTTCAAGGCAGGAAGGCCAAGACAGCTGTCAACAAGGCGAAGATTGAGGCTGACAACAGCAGACTGGAGCAAATGAGCGTGGAAAAGGCTCTGCTCAAGGAAGTTGAAGACACCTATCTTGAGGCGGTCTCCGCCCAGTCCAAGTACACTTCCGCCAAAGAACAGGCTAAGTACGCTGAGCAGAGCTATGAACTCACGGCCGAGCAGTTCAACATCGGAATGAAGAACACAGTGGAACTTATCACGGCTCAGAACAACCTTCTGAACGCCCGTGTCCAGCTGCTCCAATCAAAATACACCGCATTGATGAACAATGCGTTACTCGACATATATCAAGGAAACCATAAAATAAAATGAATATGAAAACCAAGACTTTATGGATCATTGCCTGTGCCATCTGCGCTGCCGTCGCGCTTTGGCTTATATTCCGTCCGACCGGAAAGGAAACAGTGACGCTTGAGACTGCCAGAGCCGAAAGGATAGACATATCCAATTCCGTAACAGCGACAGGTACCGTCGAGCCAGTCACAAAGGTAGAGGTCGGCACACAGGTGTCCGGAATCATTGACAAGCTCTATGCTGACTACAACGACATCGTCAAAGCCGGCCAGGTCATCGCTGAGATGGACAAGGTAAACCTACAGGCCGAGCTTGCGTCATCACAGGCGCAACTCTCCGCCGCAAAGACAGAGTTCGAGTACAGGGAGAAGGGATATAACCGCATCAAGACTCTGCACGACAAAGAATTGGTCAGTGATTCTGAATATGATTCCTCATATTATCAATACGAAACCGCGAGGAACGCGTACAACCAGGCGCGGGCGTCGTTCACCAAGGTCAGACGGAATCTAAGCTATGCTACCATCACGTCTCCTATCGATGGAGTTGTCATAAGCAGAGCCGTGGAGGAGGGACAGACTGTGGCAGCAGGATTCGAGACACCTACCCTGTTCACGATTGCAAAGGATCTCACGGACATGGAGGTCATCGCCGATGTGGACGAGGCCGACATCGGACAGGTCAAGGAAGGACAGAGCGTTGTCTTCTCTGTCGATGCCTATCCGGACGATGTGTTCAATGGAACCGTGCAGCAGGTCAGACTTGAGGCCACGACAACCTCAAACGTTGTGACTTACGAGGTTGTGATCACCGCTCCGAATCCGGAACTTAAACTGAAACCAGGACTTACCGCCAATGTGACAATCAACACTCTGGAAGAGAAGGACGTGCTTGCGGTCCCTACCAAGGCTTTGAGATTCAATCCTGATTCCGAAGTGCTAAAGGAGATAGGAATCACGGTAAACGGCTCAGCTAAAGCATCTGACGGAGAGTCAAGGACAGTGTGGGTTAAGAACGGGAACGCGATCTCACCGAAATCAGTCACCACGCAGCACACGAGCGGAGACAAGACCGGCATCACCGAGGGACTGTCCGACGGTGAGGAAGTCGTGACCGGTCTGACAGCGGAGATTCAAAAGAAAGCCGAAACAGCGGAAAGAAGTCCGTTCGCACCGGGACCAAGAGGTGATAAAAAGAAGTAGGAATATGAAAGAGGTCATCAAACTTGAGGACATTCGCAGGAACTTCATAGTCGGTGACGAGACTGTCCATGCGCTAAGGGGCGTGTCATTCACCATCACGGAAGGCGAGTTCGTCACTATAGTCGGCACCTCCGGCTCCGGCAAATCCACGCTTCTGAATATTCTTGGATGCCTTGACACTCCGACTTCGGGGGAATATTACCTCGACGGGGTTTCGGTCAGGACAATGGACAAGAACGAGCGGGCCACACTGCGCAACCGAAAGATCGGATTCGTGTTCCAGAACTACAATCTTCTGCCGAAGACCACAGCCATCGAGAACGTGGAGCTGCCGCTGATGTACAATCCGAAATATTCAAAAAAAGAGCGGTACGAAAGGTCGGTGGAGGCGTTGAGGGCAGTCGGGCTGGGTGACAGGCTGGAGCACAAAAGCAACCAGATGTCCGGTGGACAGATGCAGAGGGTGGCCATCGCGAGGGCGCTTGTGAACGATCCAGCCGTGATCCTTGCGGACGAGGCCACTGGTAATCTGGACACCCGCACGAGTTTCGAGGTGCTGGTATTGTTCCAGAAGCTCCATTCCGAGGGCCGGACGATAATATTCGTGACCCACAATCCGGAGATTGTCAACTACAGCACACGGACCATCACTCTGCGGGATGGCAGGGTGACAAGCGATGTGCGGAACGAGCATATTCTTGACGCCGCCGAGGCGCTCGCAAAGTTGCCTGTGGAGAAGGACTGCTGACATATTCAACGATAACTCTGTGATGAGTATGAATATTCACCAATAATATTAGTCATGAATTTCGCCAACCTATTCAGAATAGCCCTTAAAGCATTGGGCAACAACAAGTTCAGAGGATTTTTAACTATGCTCGGCATCATCATCGGTGTCGGTTCGGTAATCACGATGCTCGCCATCGGCCAAGGCTCCAAGAAGAGCATACAGGCCGAGATCAGCGAGATGGGTTCCAACATGATCATGATCCATCCGGGAGAGGACATGAGGGGTGGTGTCCGCCTGAGCGCTGATGACATGCAGACCTTGAAAGTCAAGGACTTCGAGGACATACGCAACGAGTGCCCACACATTTCCCTCGCCTCCCCTTCCGTCAGCTCCTCTGGCCAGGCGGTCTATGGCGCGAACAACACCCCGACTTCGGTCTATGGAGTCAATGAGGAATTTCTTGAGATCAGAGGGTACAAGGTGCAGGACGGTGACATATTCTCTGAACAGGACATCAAGACGGCCGCCAAGGTCTGTCTGGTCGGGAAAACGGTCATTGACCAGCTCTTCACCAACGGTGAGAACCCTGTCGGCAAGGTCATCAGGTTCGGCAGCATTCCGTTCCGCATCGTCGGTGTGCTGGAGAGCAAAGGCTACAACAGCATGGGAATGGATCAGGACAATCTCATCATAACGCCTTACACGACCGTGATGAAGAGGATCCTCGCTGTCACCTACCTTCAGGAAATCGTCTGCTCAGCGCTGAGTGAGGAATGTACCGACAAGGCTATCAGCGAGATAACGGATGTCTTACGGCGCAACCACAAACTCAAGGAGTCAGATGACGATGACTTCAACATCCGCTCGCAGCAGGAACTCTCATCGATGATGACCAGCACAAGCGACATGATGTCAACCCTTCTGGCGGCGGTTGCGGGAATATCCCTCCTTGTGGGCGGCATTGGAATCATGAACATCATGTACGTCTCTGTCACCGAGAGGACAAAGGAGATCGGCCTCAGGATGAGCATCGGCGCCAAAGGACGTGACATACTCGCCCAGTTCCTGATCGAGGCCACACTGATCAGCATAACCGGCGGCCTCTTAGGGGTGATCCTTGGAGTGGCGGCCTCGTACATAGTCAAGGTCGTCCTCTCCTACCCGATTCTGGTCCAGCCATGGAGCATCATCCTCTCATTCCTTGTCTGCACGGTCATCGGCATCTTCTTCGGCTGGTATCCCGCCCGTAAAGCCTCCAACCTCGACCCTATCGAGGCCATCAGGTACGAGTAGAACTAAAATCACCGTAAAACATAATTTGCTATAAATCAATAAATAGTGCCATTGCCTTCAGTTCATCTGTACTAAAGGTAATGGCTTTTCTCCTTATGTATAAATAAATTGCAAATCACGAATGTATACAGCCGAACACCCCTCTCAATCGCTGAACTTCCGGTCACTGAGCTTGTCGAAGTGACGAAGCGTCAAAATTCAAGTGCAGGCGACAGCGAAAAAAAAGCAAAAGCCAAATTTTGCACGTTACCAAAATTTGACTTTTGATTTTTTCGCTGTCGTTCGTTAACATTTATGCGCTCTTGACCGAGAGTCAAAGTGAACTGCTAATTATAAACTATAAATCACTCTAACCACTCTATCTCATTCATTAACTTGCGACTTCCTCCGGCTCTCAAATCAGGGACATTTATACGAATGTCACAATCAACAACAATTTTGAAAGAGCCATCGTCATCTCTATCCAACAAGAGGCTTTCCTCGCCCAATTTTCTATCCGTTCAGCTTGCGCCTTTCCGCATTGCTGTTCTCTTTGGAAACTGCCTGTAGGCGCAGAGAATTGATCTGCACCAACTTCTGCTCCCGCGAGTATGGATGCAATGACATTATTTGTACCTCCCTCAATGCAGCCATGCTGCTCCGACGGTGAAAATCGTTTGTAAACAAGTCTCCCTGAAATGAATTGTTCCGCATATTCCTCCAGTTTAGCAAGACCTTCGACGGAGAAGCCGCATTCAATTATCTCGCGGATAGACTGCCAAAAATCTTTGTTCGTCATAATATAATTGTTCCTGCGCAAAAATACTGAATAATCACCGCAAATACAAACTCATCTCCCTTTTGACTCTGCCTTGCAAACAATAGAGCGCGCCGAGGTTGTTATTCTGTGGATAATTTCATAAATTGCGGAGTGATTCAAAAAGGTCTTGTGACCGTGACTGTTCATAATAGCCGAATCGATATGAGGTATTCAATCATAGTAGTTTCCGCACTCTCTTTGATGCTCTCTTGTGGGCAGGATGTCAAGAAAGAGAGTCCCAAAGGTGTCGTTACGGTCATATTCAAGGACGCGCCTGAGCAGAGGTGCACCGACAAGGTTGGGCGTTTGAACAGTGTGTACGAATCAATTGTCACGTATATGGACAGCAATGGATGCGAGGCTGGATTCAACCCTCGGAGCATCGGGCTTGACACTTTGGATGTTCCGACATATCGGGGATATGCGGAGATCCTGCATCTGTACCAGGTGTGCGAAATGATTCCATACTTGCTGATCGATGGAGACACTGTCATCGTCACTTATGACCATGACTCCAGACCCAAACTGAAAAGCCTTCATGTTCAAGAATATACCGGATTATACAATTTTCCGGGTTCTGTTCCCGGAATGATTCATCGGAACGGTTATTCCCTCAGGTCAATTCTGAACAACAATCGTTTCAAGGCTGCGGAGAAATATCTTACCGACCCTGAAAGTCAACGGAAATATCCAGGACTCAAAGATAGATTCAGAGAATATTATGTCAGCCTTGATTCTGTGGCTGACGCCCACAATAATTGGCGCGACAGGTTTTCCGCCGAACTTGACTCACTATCGGAAACCGGAGAAATTGGACTGGAATATTCCCGTTGGTACAAACTACATCTTCTTGAAGACGGATATGACATTGGGCTGATCAAACAATCAGACAGTCTTTTGCATTATGTCACGCATCTACACAAACTGATGGAATATCCTGAAGATAATTACCATGCCTTCGACTTCACAGGCAGATTTGACTTCATCACGCAAGACACTTCTTTGTGTACGGCTGCCAGAAAAGCGCTTCTGTCGCACTACATAAGCCGGATAAACAACACCGGGTGGTCTCCTTATCCAAGCGATGTAGTGAATGAATACAATGAGAAATATTTCCGCTTGACCGGTGACAGTTCATTTTCCCAGCCCGCACTTGAGAAACCGAATGTAGCGTCCGTGGATGGCTACACATACGACCTTGTCCTTCAGGACATTTCCAGGAAAAATCATCGGTTGTACGAAATCATCAAGAGCCATCGCGGAAAAGCCATCTATGCCGACCTCTGGGCGAGCTGGTGCGGTCCGTGCCGGAGAGAGGTGCCTTCATCCAAAAATCTGAAGGAGCGGCTAGATTCCGAAAATGTCATATTCCTGTACATTTCCACAGACCGAAGCGAGTCAGACTGGAAACGGGCTGTAAAGGAACTTGGTCTGGAAAACAATGGAGAAAACTACCGGATTACGTCCGAGGAATCAGACTTCTTAAAGGAGATCAAACTCCGGTATATTCCCCGCTACCTTATCTTTGACAAGAATGGAAGGCTTGTAGACTTGGACGCTCCGAGGCCCTCTTCGAAAGAAGCCGAAAAGAAATTGAACCAGGTCAATTTACGCAAATCCACATGATCAGCAAGACTCTTGACGGAGTAACCGCATCACTTTCACGGGACGCTCGTCTCCACGGTAAAGGTTGCTGCACCAGTTGAGCTTGCCGGTGTCTTTGAAGCCGCACTTCTCCATGACTCTGCCGGAAGCGGGGTTGTCGACGAAGAAATCACACCAAAGGGTATGGAAGCCTTTCACGTTGAAGCAGTAGTCTATCATCAAGCGGAGGGCTTCCGTGCATATTCCTTTGTTCCAGTATGGTTTCCCTACCCAGTAGCCGATCTCGGCGTCATCCTCGCCGATTCCGATATTGCTTTCGTCACTCGTGTAATACCCCATGCAGCCGATAGCCTCTCCGGTCTCGTTCAGCTCAATCGCCCAAGTGTGGTCATTTGTGAATATATTCCTTATCACATCAAGACTTTCTTCCACACTCTTATGCGCCGGCCATCCCGCCCGAGGTCCAACCTCCGGATCGGAAGCGTACTTGTACAGTGCCTCCGCATCGCTTTCCTTCCATGGACGCAGTGTTATCCTGTTCGTTTGCATTTCATAAACTTATAAAAATTCCATAATGCCAAATCCCACACCACTATGTTCCGTTCCCACTCTTCCACAAGCAAAAGTAGTGAAATTGTGACGATATGCAAAGGTTGACAATTGATGGCACAATACCACCGTGGCAGATAACATTCTGGTAATCAAAGAATAGAATATAACATCAGGTACGGATAGCAGAACTGGATCATCACTTTATCTTATTGTCAGATAAATAGTTAAGTGCCACGGTCAATTTATAGGACTACCAATATATCGGGAAAGGCGACCGAATCCTATACGGTTTGAGTGGTCATTATGCAGAAGCAAGGAACAGGATTTGTAAAAGTAACACGGATTTGCGATATTTGGAAAAAGAAAGAATATGAGTCAGTTTGACACTTGCTTTTTTGAGAGATATGCGAAAATTTCGCTGGAGACGCTGCTGGACAGGAGGTTCTCTGAGCTGTTGAACAAGGACAGGCCTGACCTTCAGAGTCCGGACGGGGTCTCGCTTGGAATTGAGGTGACTAGAGCAATGCCTGAGACCAAGGAGGCGGCGCAGTCCATGCTCAAGGAGATGGCCGGAATATCCCCGGTTCCGGAAGATAGTGACGATTTCGACACGATCATGTCTTCCGGCTATGGCTACGGTCTTCAGGGAGGACGCTATGTCGGCGCCAAGGAGTATGACTACTGGTCGATGGCGCTTCCTATGCGACGAATCATCGAGAGCAAGGTACGCAAGGCCGGTGACGGATTCTACGGATCGTTCAAGACGCTTGATCTGTACGTGTTCAGCAAGGACAGACTCGACGAGATCGAGGTTCTTGACATTCTCCGCTACACGATGAGCATCCAGGACGGACAGACAGCAAAGTACAACTGCCTGTACATCTCGGAGATCAGCGGGCTGAATGTCTGCAACCTGGGCGGAGACATCTCGGACATTTACCGCGTCTCGCACCACCCTATCTCCCCGGAACTCCGCAAAGAGTTCTTTCACAAAGCTTTGCGACAATAGCAATAATGAATATGCGAAAAAACAGCGGTTGGTTAATTCATCTGGCAATCTGGGCAGTGATTCTGGCTATGCCATTCTTCTCACCACAGCCAGGGAGGCCGCTTCACGGTGGAGTGGATTATTCTCGATATCTTCCGGTAGTGGTCTCATTTGTCATAGTGTTCTACACAAATTACCTAATACTGATCAAGAGGTTCCTCTCCAGCCAAAGAACATGGCTGTATTTACTATGGAATGTCGTCCTGGTCGCAGCAGCGAGCGTGTCTGTTCACTTGTTCTTCAGGTACGTTCTCGCTCCTACTGGGACACCGCCGCCTCGCTCAGTTCTCGACACTATCAGCTTTACGGTACGGAATACAGTAATTTATGCTGCAATTGTGGGCATTGCCGTGGCTGTGAAGATGACCACCGAATGGTACGCAAATGAAACTCTACGGAAAGAGATTGAAAAGAATCAAGCTGAGGCGGAACTGGCGAATCTTAAAAGTCAGGTCAACCCTCATTTTCTGTTCAACACTCTGAACAACATCTATTCATTGATTCAGATAGATCCTTCCGAGGCGCAGGAGGCCATACATAATCTCAGCGGGATGCTACGGTTTGTTCTCTATGAAAGCCAGAAAGAGACTGTTCCACTCTCCAAGGAGTGCGAATTTCTAGGTGAATATGTCAAGTTGATGAGCGCGCGGTTGACTTCGGGGGTAAAGTTGGAGGTTTCTTTGCCGGAAAACACTTCGGACAGGCAAATCGCTCCACTACTCTTCATACCCCTCATCGAGAATGCCTTCAAGCACGGCATCAGCGACTCAGCGGAATCATTCATCAGAATCGACCTTAAGGAGGAGGGTGAATATATCTCCTTCCTCGTCGAGAACAGCTGCTTTCCGAAAGATGACACGGACAGAAGCGGATCAGGAATAGGGATCACGAACCTCAAGCGAAGGCTTGACCTGCTCTATCCCGGATCATATTCATTTGAATATGGCAGGGTGCAGAGCGTTTACCGTTGCCTGCTGCGAATAAAGACCGGCAAATGAACACGATAAGTTGCATAGTTGTCGATGATGAACCATTGGCTGTCAGGCTGATGGAATCTTATGTGACGAAGACTCCGTTCCTCTCACTTAAAGGAAGCTTCACGAGTGGGACGGCGGCATATTCATTCCTTCATGACAACCCGGTGGATCTTTTGTTCTGCGACATACAGATGCCGAATCTCAGCGGAATGGAACTCTCGAAGATGCTGCCTGGGAGGACCAGGATCATATTCACAACCGCTTTCAGTGAATATGCGGTCGAGGGGTTCCGGGTGCGGGCGCTGGACTATCTCTTGAAACCAATCTCTTACGATGATTTTCTTTCCGCCGCACTCAAGGCCAAGGAATATTTCGAACTCATTGACGATAAGTCTCTTAGACTGGCTCAGCGACCGTCCGGTTCAGCCACGGAGCCGGTCGAAGTGACTGAGCCTGTGGTTTCAACCTCGGTCACTGGGCCTGTGGTTCGACATGGCTCACCAACCACCGAAGTGACCGCACAGAGAAAAATCAAAAGCATCTTCGTCAAGACCGAGTACCGCCTCCAGCAGATAGACCTCGACAAGATCACCTACATCGAAGGTCTGAAGGACTACGTGAAGATCCACCTGAGCGGATCATCCGCCCCGATCCTGTCCCTGATGCGTATGAAGACCCTTGAAGACACACTCCCGAAGGAAGACTTCATCCGCGTCCACAAATCATTCATCGTCCGTCTCGCCGCAATCGAAGCCATCGAACGCAGTCATATCATCATCGGCCCGGATCGCATCCCAATAGGTGACACCTACCAACCCACCATCTATCAAGTCCTCTCTGGCAAGGCACTGATGCCATGATAACAAAAGGACAACGAGCCGTGCGCAAAACCACTGCTTCCACTCACGGAAGGCTCTCAAACGAAGTTTCGTGAGTGGAATCGTGTCATTCGCGCACGAAGGAGCCAGGAAAGCTATTTCGTGAGCCAAAATGCCCTATTCGCGCACGAGGGAGAAAGACTTGCAAATGACTTCTTCGATGACCTGAGGGAAGTGCTCCATCTCAAGTATGTGTTCCTTGGCCGCGATGTCTTCAGGGGTGTCGTCGGGGCTTATAGGGGTTCGGAATTGGGCTATGATCTCGCCGCCGTCAACCTTGCCGCTGACCCAATGGACTGTCATGCCGGTCTCGGTCTCACCAGCTGCCTTGACAGCCTCATGGACATGGTGGCCGTACATTCCCATCCCGCCGAACTTCGGAAGCAGGGCCGGATGGAGATTGATCATCCTGCGGTCATATTCATGGATCAGGAAATCAGGGATGACCAGCAGGAAGCCGGCCAGCACGATGAAGTCAATTGAATATTCCCGCATCAGCGGCATGACGACGTCTTCATGATACAACTCTGACTTAGGCAGTACGAGAGTCGGCACACCTAACCTTCCCGCTTTTTCCAAAGCAGGTATCCCCGCCTTATTGGCAACGACCAGCGCGACATTCACACTGTCCGAGCCTTCGAAGTACCTTATAATATTCTCGCAGTTGGTGCCACCACCAGAAGCGAAAATTGCTAAATTAATCATATCCTTGACGGTTACTTTCCGTCAGAAGAGGGTACCTGACGGATGTTGATGTCTCGCTGAGGGAACGGTATCTCTATCCCTGACTCGTTCAATGCGTTGTAAATCAGCTCATTGGCAGCGGCAATATAGCCCACTCGCTGATCAACGAGGACATACTGCTTGACCACCAGATCCACACTGCTGTCTCCGAACCCGTTCAGTACAACCTTGATTCCGTAGCTTTCCTCGATCACCGGCCGTCCGAACTTGTCAGAGCGGCGGAGAGGTGCGAGAGCCTTCAGGATCACCTGCCTTGTCTGTTCCACATCAGTCCCGTAGGCCACCCCGACAGGAAGACCGAGGAACTCGTAGGAATTGTTGCGGGTCAGATTCTTGAAGTTCTTGGCGAAAAGGGAACTGTTAGGAAAGGCCATCACACTTCCATCAATCGCCTCAATCTGCGTGCTCTGGTAGGTGATGCTGTCCACCTTCCCTCGGATTCCGTCACATTCGATGTAATCCCCGACGCGAAGACGCCCCGACATCAGTTGGACACCGTAGAAGAAATTGTTCAGGATGTCTTTCATAGCAAAGCCAAGACCTGCGGCAAGACCGGCTGTTATGACCGACAGTGATTTCGTTGGAATGTTAAGCAAAGAGATTGTCACAATGAAGAAAGTTCCCCAGACAAGAATCCCAATCACATTATTGGCAAGAGTCAGATTCAGTTCGTTCTCAGTTATGATCCTGGCCTTGGTCTGTCCTAGGGCCTTGCGGAGCCGATAAACCCGGTAAAGAGCCCTGACCACGTAGCAGATGTACTTGAACACATAGAACAAGCCGACAGCCAAAACCATCTTGGACATAGACAGATGCAAGTACTCGTAATTGAAGAACGGGTAGAAGAACATGTCCATGCATATTTCCGTCAGGTCGAACACTTCCGAGGCCATGTAAAGGCAGAACGGAATCGAAAGCAGGTAAAGCACCGGAATGCAGACCATCTCAACAAGATCGTAAAGCCATGTGACGAGGATGAACGAGCCTTTGTCCTTTCCTACATCGTTCTGATGCTTGATGCGGTAGGCGCGCACAAGGATGTCAACCCTCCTGTGACGGTACTTCTTAAGCAGGTCATCGCAGGCTACAATCAACTGTAGCACAGTTAATTGAAAAATCCACCAGATATAAACCTGCAAGCCAAGCAGACTGTAGCCAACAATTGAGATGACAAAGGTGATGACAGTCACCACAAACGACGCGATGGCGTAGGAATCATCACTCTTCGGCACCTTCGGACCGTTGCGGTGGATGGATGCCCACTGCCATAAACCGAACACCACCAACAAAGGAGGAAAAATCAATGCAATCAGACTGTTAGGTATGAATATGATTCTGAACGTTATCACCAACAGTCCCATCAGCATGATCGGGGTGTAGATCCGCATTCCATAGTTGATCTGATTGCTGTCGTGACGGATAAGCAGCGAGGTCAGCACAGCGATCAGCAACAGCGCGAACTCGATCAGCAGTCCGGCGGCCATAAAGAAGAAATGCGAGGTCGAGGATGCGTTTCTGGCAACCGCGATGACGACCACAAACAGAATCGCAGCCCCAAGCATGAATATGGCCGCCTCCCTCTTGCGGAACCATTCCGTCCTGAAGAACTTGACCCGCCTCATCAACATCTTGACAATCAACATGCTCAACAGCGTGGCGATCGCAAGGTAGATCAGAACCATGAACGAGAAGCCGATGACCATCGGACCACGCCACTCACTCTTCACATCAGTGAAATAAGCCCTGCCGTACTTGTCGCTGAAATCCTTGGCGGCTCTCGATGCATAAGACTTGACGTGAGTAAGAATTGTCCAGAAATTGTCCTGTCCTTCAATGAATATCTTCTTCTGGACCATCTTGTAACGCTCCTGGGCATAGTCGTAGGCCTCTTTAAGGCGCTTGTCGGTCGTGTCATAATATTCATTGTCCTCTATCATGTGGTCACGGATGTCCGTGAACATCTTAAGCAGTCTTGTGGAATAGAAAAGACAACTGTCCCGCGCCACCTGCGACAGGCTGTCCAGATGAAAAGAACCTTGTTCGTGCTTCTCCTCAAGGCCGACAAAGTGTTTGTGACCGGCATGAGCCGGATCCCCCGCATGGGCGTCCGTGTAGGAATCATTCGGAAGAATGTGCGTCTGAAGCGTGGACGCCAGAGAGTCCAGCAAAGACGATCCGCCAAGGCTGTCCGGCAACTCGATCAATTCAGGAGGAAGCACTTTCAAGGCCATCACCAGCCTGTCGTACCTGTCAATCTCCACATCAAGGTAAGAAATGATGTTGTCGTACGGCATCCTGCTCTGAGTGAAGTTATGGTACTGGTCTGTGACCTGCTGGAGGGCGTAGGTAAGGTCGAACGTGAAGTCCTGCTTCTGCGAGTAGAGCATCAGAGACAGTTCGTTGCAGCTCTGGATAAGATGTACCAGTTCCTCGTGCTGTCTGTCATCCTGCGACTCGTACGACACCTGGCTCTTCTCCATCTCAAGATAAGCCTTACGCAACTCATACCTCAGCACCTGAAGCGTCTGCGCCAGATCCTTCTCGTTAAACACGCCCCACGATGGGGCAGCCACCACTAGCAGTCCGGCAAGCGTCAGGATGATCCTCTTGAATAATCTCATGCCTTTTGGGTATAATTAGATATTAGGAGTGTCCCAGACCTTGGTCTCGGAGCAGGTGATCTTGAGCGCCTGACCGCCACAGCTCATCCTGAAATCACCGGCCTCAAGACGCCACTTTCCGTCAGCACCGACAAAAGCCAGTTCAAAGGCAGGGATCGTGAACGAAACCACCTTGCTCTCACCAGGTGCAAGCTCAACCTTGGTGAACTCGCGGAGACGCTTCACATCCGGGATCAGGCTGGCGACAATGTCACTTGAATATAGCAGGACAGCCTCTTTGCCGTTGTGCGAGCCAGTGTTCCTGACAGTCACCTCAAACTTGAGGTCATCGCCAGATACGAAGGTGTCACCGCTCACGCATTTGAAGTCTGAATATTCAAAAGTGGTGTAGCTGAGTCCGAAGCCGAATGGCCACTGGACATCCATGATGGCGTCGTAGTTATAGACTCCGGCCATCGTCTCACGGCTCTCGCTGACCTTATAGTCATAAGTGTGAAGCGAGTTGACGTACTTAGGATAGGTGAACGGCAACTTACCACTGAAATTCTCCTCTCCTGACATAAGAGCAGCAAGGGCATCTCCGCCATAATTACCAGGAAGCATCACATCGATGACTGCCTTGGCAAGCGGCTCAATCTCACGTAATACTCTAGGACGGCCCTCATTTATCACAAGAATAATCGGTTTTCCGGTCTTGGCCAAGGCCCTGACAAGTTCCTTCTGGTTGCCGGAAAGATTCAAGTCATCTATGTTGCCCGGAGTCTCGCAATAACTGTTCTCTCCCACGCAAGCCACAATCACATCTACCTTTGAAGCTGCGGCAACAGCCTTGGCTATCTGAGGAACGTTCTCCTTCTGCCATGCACCGGTTGACCAACGGTCGGTCTCATCGTAGGTAACACCCGGTTCATAGACCACATTATGCTCACCGAATTTCTGAGCCAAAGCCTCGTAAATAGTGTTGAAATCACCGGCGAAACGATCCGCATCGCCCTGCCATGTGTAGGACCAGCCACCATTCAAAGCCCTCATTGAGTTGGCGTTAGGTCCTGTCACGAGGATTCTCTTCCCATACTCAAGAGGAAGGATATTCCCTTCGTTTTTGAGAAGGACCTCAGATTCTACCGCGGCAGCGTAGGAAGCGTCCTGGAACTCCTTGCATGCGAACTTGTCAAAGCCGCTGACATCCCAAGTCGGGTTGTCGAACAGCCCCAGACGGAACTTCAGACGAAGCACCCTGCGGACAGCGTCATCGATTCTGGACATCGGAATCATGCCAGCCTCCACAACGTCCTTAAGCTCAGTGCAGCAGGACGGATCGTATGGCTCCATGACCATGTCGATTCCTGCGTTGATGCCCATGGCCAAAGCCTCCTTTCTGTCCTTTGCGACGTGATCCCTCTCAAAGAGATTGTTGATGTCAGCCCAGTCAGTCACTATCATCCCGTCCCAGTTCAGTCCTTCCTTCACCCATCCGGTCAGAAGCTCCTTGTTGGCGTGCGTAGGAATTCCGTTGATTGAAGCAGAGTTGACCATAAGAGTCAAGGCTCCTGACTGAAGGCAACCCTTAAACGGACGAAAGTACTTCTCCCTCAACTCATTTTCAGGAACAAGAGCCGGAGTCCTGTCCTTTCCTGAGACAGGAACACCGTAGGCCATGAAATGCTTAACGCTGACTGCCACATGCTTGTCGTCTATGTGATTCGGATCATCCCCCTGAAGAGCCTTGGTCTCAGCCACGGCCATCTCGGCATTAAGATACGGATCCTCCCCGAAACTCTCCCAATGTCTTGGCCAGACAGGATTTCTGCCGAGATCCATGACAGGTGAGAACACCCAAGGAACCATAGCCGCCCTTGTCTCGTAAGCCATAGCCTCGCCCATCGCACGGGCATATTCACGATTGAATGTTGCCGCAAGATTAATTTCCTGAGGAAAGAATGTCGCGTCTGTAAGATAGCTCGCACCATGAATCATGTCAAGGCCATAGATGCATGGAATCCCTATCTCTTCCATCGACTTTTTCTGAATTTCACTGACTAGTTTGGCTGTAAGTTCCCTGGACTGTGCGACATCAGCGAAAGTGTTCAGAATCGAGCCGACTTTCATCTCCCCTATGACCTTCTGAAGTTTGTCAGGATCGATCTCAGGCTTGCCCTGAACAGTGACAGTCGATGATGTAAGTTGGATCATCTGACCCACTTTCTCCGTCAGATCCATGCCTTTCAAGACTTTCTCGACTTTTGCCTCAATCTCGGAATCCCGGCTGATGGCTGGAGTCACAGACTGGCTTTTTCTTTCAACACATCCTTGGGACACGCACAACAGCGATGTCAAGGATAAAAGGATAAGGTTCTTTTTCATGAATATTATCTATAAAAATTATTTCGTTGCAAGTGAATCAATCACACATCGATAATGTCTAAATGTCGAATCCAGTGCCGGCATGTTTTCAGGCTTGATAGGTTCGGACGGTGGAGAATCCATCTTCAAAGGATTGATCGGGGTGCCGTTTTTCCACACCCGGAAATCCAAATGAGGACCGGTTGAAAGCCCTGTTGAGCCGACATAGCCGATCACATCGCCTTGACGGACTCTCGCCCCGGCCTTGATTCCTGCCCCGTAGCGGGACAGGTGCATATAACAGGTCGTGTAAACGGAATTATGGCGAATCTTCACTGTGTTGCCTCCACCGTTCGTCCAACCAGCGTTCACTACCGTTCCGTCTCCAATCGTCATCACAGGAGTTCCGACAGGAGCGGCATAGTCCACAGCGGTGTGCGCCCTGACTTTTCCTGTCACAGGATGTTTCCGGCGATAGGAGAACCCTGAACTGATCCTGGTGAACTTCAGCGGAGCCTTGAGGAAGGCTTTCCGGAGACTCTCCCCTTTCTCGTTCCAGTACAGATTGCCACCGTCTCCCTGGTCGTACATGATGGCTGGAATCATCTTCTCGTCCCTTATGAACTCCGCATAATATATTGTGTCCACAGCGATCACCTCACCCTCACATTTTCTCTGCTCATACAGAACCCGGAAACGGTCACCAGGCTGAAGGCCAAAGAAGTCAACAGACCAAGCAAATATCTCAGACAACGGGACAATCAGCTGAGGTGAACTGCCTGCGGCAAGCATGTCATTCCAAAGGGAAGACCTGATTGTCACGTCCGTGAACTCCCGCGTGCTCTCGACAGGCTTGGACCATTCCCAGACCTCGAACGGATCCGAAGTGCGGAACACCACCCTGTCAATCTTGTTGCGCTCGTAGACGACATACCTTAGCATAGGACCCACCGCACTGCCCGTACCGCTGGTGTCAAACTGATAGTAAGCCTGGATTTTGTTACCCGCGCGCATCTTCCGGACATCAAATGTCGTGTCACAGGCCGATGCCATCTTCATAGCGTCATTCATAGACAGTCCGAGACGGCACATCAGACCTGTGAATGTCTCACCGTTTCGGACCGCATCCTCCGAAAGATCCAAAGAATCCGGCCAAAAGCCCAAAGGCGGAAGCGTATCCTTCACTTCCTCAACTATTTCCGTCTCATTATCCTGCACCTTCCTCTTGCATCCGGATGAGGCCAGAACGAGGGCAAAAGCTAAAAAAACAAAAAGAATAAAAAGATTTTTTCTTTGCATAAATGCAAATTTAAGAAAAACCCCTGCGAAACAAGAAGTTAATCGAAAAAAATTGGCCAATTTTGCATTCCGAAATAAATTGGCCGGCAGATTGCAATAATTTGACTTTTGGGAATTTTGTAATGACGGTAAGATTGAAATAACTAAACTTTTTATGAACATGAGATATCTTAACCGATTGATCACAGCCATGATTTCTCTTTTGTTGGCATCAACGATCACAGGAAGCCTTCATGCCCAGACCCAACAGACGAGAGTCACCGTGAGCGGTCACATCACGGACAAGGCCTCAGGTGAGACCCTGATCGGAGCCGGAGTGCTCAGCGAAGGGGCCGGTGCCGCCACGAACAACTATGGATTCTACACATTGACCCTTCCGCGGGGCAGGCAGGTGACGCTTAGATATTCATACGTAGGGTACGATGACGCGACGGTCACCCTCGACCTTATCCGTGACACCACTATCAATGTCGCCTTGAAAGCCAACACTGAAATCAAGGAGGCTGTCGTCTCGGCGCAAAGGGAATCCGGAATAATGGCCACGAAGATGAGCGCCATCGAGATTCCTATGAATATTATAAAGAACACCCCCAGCCTCTTCGGTGAGACCGATGTCCTTAAGACAATCCAGCTGATGCCTGGCGTGCAGAGCGGAGCCGAAGGCTTTTCGGGAATATACGTGCGTGGAGGCGGGCCGGACGAGAACCTGCTCCTTCTGGACGGCATCTCACTCTACAACGCTGAGCACATGTTGGGCCTCTTCTCAATCTTTCAGCCGGAGGCCGTGAAGAAAGTGACGCTTTACAAAGGCTCGTTTCCTGCCCGTTACGGAGGCAGGACCTCCAGCATCATCGATGTACGCACCAATGACGGAAACCTTCAGGAGACCCACGGCACAATAGGTATCGGGATCCTCAGTGACAAGTTCCATCTTGAGGGGCCTATCATCAAAGGTAAGACTGCATATTCAATCAGCGCAAGAGGGATGCACACTTTCCTGTTCGATGGTCTTTTCAGAGCCACAAACGTTCCTGCCAACTACTATTTCTTCGATTTCAACGGCAAGGTGACCCATAAATTCAGCGACAAGGACAGGCTGTTCCTCAACGCCTATTACGGACGTGACATTTTCTACTTCAGGGACGATGAGGGCGATGTCATCATAGACGGAGCCGAGAGCAAAACCGAGTACGATGACAAGACCTACATCAGGTGGGGCAACCTGCTCACCTCGGCAAGGTGGAACCACGTCTTCAACGGAAGGCTGTTCTCCAACACCACCGTGGCGTTCACTGACTACCGGATGAGGATGGGCTACAACTCGACGGAGAAAAACGAGAACACGAAAAACCTCTACAAGTTCGACTACGGCTCCGGAATCAAGGATCTTACGGCAAAAATCGACTTCGACTACACCCCGTCTCCGAAGCACATCCTCAAATTCGGTGGTGAATATGTCAATCACATCTACATCCCTGAGACCTACACTACCGTCGAGAAGGAGAACCACTACGGCCAGGTGCTGACAGACACGACATATTCAAACAACAAGGAGAAAAACCGTGTCGGTCATGAGTTGTCAGCCTACATCGAGGATGATCTTACCATTGGCGAACGGCTGACTCTCAACCCCGGAATCCACATCGCGATGTTCCGTACAGGTGGCAGGACCTACTGGTCTCCGGAACCAAGGATGTCAGCCAAGTTCGATTTCGGAAAGGGAATCAGCGCAAAGGCGGCATATTCAAGGATGGCGCAGTACGTCCATCTGCTGTCCTCATCGAAGATCACCCTGCCGATCGACCTCTGGGTGCCGATCACCAAGAACATCAAGCCGGTGACCGCGGACCAATATTCATTGGGCCTCTATTACAACGGCCTTCCGGGTTGGGAGTTTTCCGTCGAAGGCTATTGGAAGGACATCCACAATGTCCTTGAATATAAAGACGGCGTCTCCTTTATGGCAAGCTCGCAGTCATGGGAGGACAATGTCGTGATGGGAGACGGTCGGGCCTATGGAATCGAGCTCTTCATCCAAAAGACCATGGGCAAGACGACCGGATGGTTGGGCTACACTCTGGCCAAGAGCGACAGGATCTTCTCCAACGGTCTGATCAACAATGGTGAACGATATCCTTACCGCTATGACAGAAGGCACAACATCTCACTCGTGGTCAACCAGAGACTCGGTAAGAAATGGGACCTCAGCGCGGTATGGACATTCGCGACCGGAGGTACCACGACCATACCGGAAAGGGAGAACATTGTGATGCTTCCTGACGGGACATTCACCCAAATCGACTATGCCCCGCACAGAAACAACTACAGGTTGCCGCCAAGTCACAGGCTGAACATCGGTGTCAATTATCACAAGAAAAAGAGACGCGGTGAAAGCGTCTGGAATTTCGGCGTCTACAACGCCTACAATAGGCTGAATCCAAATTTTGTCTTTTATCAGGCAAACACGAAAGGCAATTCTGAATCGAGTCTCTACACAAGGAAAGCGAAACTCAAATCTGTTACAATCCTGCCCATAATACCGTCATTCAGCTACACTTATAATTTCTAAAGAGATGGGAAGAAGACTAATACTCATAGCAGCCGTCCCCGCCTTGCTCGGAGCCTGCACAAAGGACATTGATTTCAATCTGACAGACCTCAAGCCACAGTTGATAGTAAATTCACAGATGACGGTCGGCGACACCTTGCACCTTGTCTATCTGGCGGTAAGCAAGACTGACCGCGTCGAGAAGATCAATTCCGGTTCGGTCAAGTGCTATGTCAACGGGACTTTTGTGGCAGACGGCAAATTGGACAACCGTGATGATGACCTGTTCATCAAGGAGGATCTTCATCTCTACGGACTTTATTATCCAAACATCTATAATGATGAAATGTATACTGCAGGTCCTAACGCCGCCAGCAAAAACAATCAGACCAGATACTCGTTCAAGGCCGATTTCAAGCCTGGGGATGTCGTCAGAATAGAGGCCGAGGCTGAAGCCGATGGAGAGTCCTTCAAGGCTTACTCTGAAGTGGTCGTTCCAAAGGCACCAGAATTCAGCATAACCGACACTCTGAGTCAAAAGAATCAATATGGAGATCACGTTTACAGAATCCGTGTCAAAGGCAAGGACATCATAGGAGAGGACAACTTCTACCGAATCCTGTCCGGACGTTCAGTTATCGACAAAAAGATCAGGTACGCGAATGAACATGAAGAGGCCAAGACTTGGGAAGAGACCAGGAACTACAGTTTCATCCGCCTCGACAAAGGCAACGACCCGATTCTGAACGATGGAGCCCCTGCCGAGGATCTCGACTTGGAAGGTGCTTCCGAGAACACATTCAGAGTGTTTTCGGACAGACAATTCTCCGATGGGACATTTAATATCGGGTTCAACGTGAACGCCAATGAAATCCTCTACGGGCTGCACGGAGTTCTGAATTATAACCGAATGGAATCCGAGACCACCTTTAGCGTGACAATCCTTGGAATCACAAATGATGAATACTACTATCTGAAGGCGCTCAGCATCTACGACTACCTGGACGGAGACACAACACTGACAGAGCCCGTCTCCTTCCCGGACAATGTCGAGGGTGGAGTCGGGCTCGTCAGCATAAGCACGGAAAGCGTAGCCTCAATCAAGTTCAAAAGAACATACGATGTAAGTTCGTGGATCTACACTGATGACTAAACTTCCTTGATGATTTCCATACCCTTTCGGATGGCCTCCTCGTTCTTAGGAATGAGATTGTGGTGGCGTTCCGGGAGGGTTTTTCTCAAGGCCGCAAGCACGCTTTCGATCTTGACTATAGGACGGACCTTCAAAAGGCCTCCAAGCACGATCATGTTGAACGTCTTGATGAGGTTCATCTCAGCCGCGGCGTCCATCGCGTCTATGCGATAGACCTTGATGTCCTTCCTTGTCGGAGGCTCGTTTATTCCGTAGCCATCATAGATTATGATTCCACCCGGCTTCACCTTAGACTCAAACTTCTCCAGCGAAGGCTGGTTCAGGACAATCGCGATGTCGAAGCTGGAAAGGATCGGGGAAGAAATCGGATCATCGCTCACTATCACAGTCACGTTGGCCGTGCCACCGCGCTGCTCCGGACCGTATGCCGGCATCCAGGTCACTTCCTTGCCTTCCATCAGGCCGGCATAAGCCAGAATCTTACCCATCGAAAGGACACCCTGTCCTCCGAATCCCGCAATAATTATCTCATCTGTCATAGCCTTGTCGATTTAAAGTTCAACGCCTTTGTCCTTGAGGTCGCCAAGATGGTAGAACGCGAACATATTCTCCTCCATCCACTTGTTGGCCTTCTCCGGACTCATCTTCCAACCGGAGTTGCAGGTCGAGACAACCTCAACGAGACTCGATCCCCTGCCCTGCATAGAATATTCAAACGCCTTTCTTATGGCCTTTTTGGTCCTGTTGATAGCCGCCACAGTGTGGACCGCCTGACGGCTCACATAGCAAGTGCCATCAAGAGTGGCTGCGATCTCGGTGATCTTCAGCGGATAACCGTGCAGCGAAACTTCCCGGCCGTAAGGACAGGTAGCTGTCTTCATCCCCAGAAGGGTCGTCGGGGCCATCTGGCCACCGGTCATGCCATAGATGGCGTTGTTTATGAATATGATCGCGATGTTCTCGCCTCTGTTCAGAGCATGGATCGTCTCCGCGGTACCGATGCAGGCGAGGTCTCCGTCACCCTGATAGGTGAACACCAGCCGGTCAGGCCATAGACGCTTTGTGGCGCTGGCAAGCGCCGGGGCCCTTCCGTGGGCAGCCTCTTCCCAATCGACGTCAATGTACTTGTAGGCGAACACGGCACAGCCCACCGGTGAGATGGCGATCGTCTTCTCAGTCATCCCCATCTCCTCGATAACCTCAGCGACTATCTTGTGCACAACTCCGTGGCTGCAACCAGGGCAGTAATGCATCGGAGTGTCGTTCAGCAAGGTCGGTTTCTTGTAGACAACCTGGCCTTTCTCAATTATTTCTTCTCTTGTCATGGTCTTCAGATTTAGAAAAGACGTTTAAGCGCATCGACAACCTCGTCCGGATCAGGAATGATGCCGCCGAGACGGCCGAAATGCTGTACTGGAACACGGCCTTCCACAGCGAGGCGGATGTCCTCGACCATTTGTCCGGCGTTGATCTCCAACGAAAGGATTCCTTTAACCTTTTCCGCAAGTTTCCGGACTTCTTTCGTAGGGAAAGGCCAAAGGGTGATAGGACGGAGAAGTCCGACCTTGACGCCCTGTGAGCGGGCGATCTCGATGCTCTTCTTGGCGATGCGGGCCGCTGAGCCGAACGCCACGATGGCATATTCAGCATCATCAAGAAGATATTCCTCGAAACGGACTTCCTTTTCCTCAATCACCTTGTATTTCTTCTGGATGCGGAGATTGATGACCTCCATCTCCTCGGAGCGGAGCTCAAGGGAAGTGATGATGTTCGGCTTTCTTCCACCGACACGTCCTGTGGTTGCCCACGGGCATTCCTTTATGATCTCCTCCTCGGTGCGGCGCGGCTTGAACGGAGGAAGCACAACCTTCTCCATCATCTGACCGATGGCGCCGTCGGCAAGGATCATCGCAGGATTGCGGTAACGGAACGCAAGCTCGAAGGAAAGATCCACGAAGTCTGCCATTTCCTGAACGGATGCAGGTGCAAGGACAATCAGGTGATAGTCACCGTGCCCTCCGCCTTTGCATGCCTGGAAATAGTCCGCCTGGCTTGGCTGGATGGTCCCAAGGCCAGGCCCCCCGCGCATCACGTCCACTATCAAGGCCGGAAGCTCTGCCCCTGCCATGTAGGACAAGCCCTCCTGCATCAGGCTGACGCCAGGGCTGGAAGAAGAAGTCATCACCCTCTTGCCGGTGCAGGCCCCGCCATAGACCATGTTGATCGACGAGACCTCGCTCTCAGCCTGAAGGACAACCATTCCGGTGGTCTCCCAAGGCTTCTCGACGGCCAGGGTCTCAAGAACTTCTGACTGAGGGGTGATTGGATAGCCGAAATAGCCGTCACAACCGCAGCGGATCGCCGCATGGGCAATGGCCTCATTGCCTTTCATCAATGTGATTTCCTGATCTGCCATAGCTTAGACTGTTTTAAGACGGTAAACGGTTATGCACCCATCCGGGCAGACTGTGGCGCAGGACGCGCAGCCCGTGCAGGTGTCAGCAAGAACCTCATGGGCAAAATTGTAGCCTTTACGGTTCACTTCCTTGGTCGTAAGAGCAAGGACATCGAGCGGACAGGCAACGACACAGAGATTGCAGCCTTTACATCTCTCGGTGTCGACGACGGTCGCCCCTTTCATTTTAGCCATAATACCTTAATGTTTATTGATTGTACATATCCTTGTTGTAGAAATCGAGGATCTCGTTCGCTATCGCGTAAGCGTTCGCTGCCGGGCTTTCAGGATTGATCGCCATAGCCTCCAGATAGTTGTTGATGGCCTTCTGCCAATCCCCTTTCTTTCTGTGGGCATTACCTAGAAGATAGTAGGCACGGTCAGAAGGTTCCGAAGTGGAGGTGATATATTCATCAAGCAGACGGATCGCTTCATCAGTCCCGCCTTCCACAAGAATCTTTTCTATCGCTGAAAGTTCAAGCATCGCCTAGAAGCTGTTTTGATTTGTTTGTTTGAAGGTTTGAGAGTGAAAAACTTCAGTTTCGACCGCTTCTTCCAAGGAGGATAGCGGTGCTATCTGACTGAAGAAGCGGGAAGAAAATGAAGATTTTTTCACCTCAAAAACATTTCAAATAAATTAAAACAGCTTCTTAGTCAACAAACAGACACCAGTTGTGAGTGTCCTCCTCAAGTCCCTTCTGGATGCCGATGATGCGGTTGTAGAGTTTCTCGCTGACAGTCCCGCACTTGTCCGGAGAGCCGAATGTGTAGTGGCGGGAAGCTTCCTCACACTCAAGCTGAGGTTTGTCGTCAATCGAGCAGATCGGAGTGATGACAACAGCTGTCCCACAAGAGTTAACCTCATCGAAATCGGCAAGTTCCTCTACTTTAATCGGACGTACCTCAACATTCATTCCCATGTCAGCGGCAACCTTGCGGAGACTATTGTTGGTGATTGACGGAAGGACGCTTCCGGAACGAGGTGTGATGTAGGTGTTGCCCTTAATCGCGAAGAAGTTGGAGGATCCGAACTCCTCGATTGTCGTCTTCGTGGCGGAATCAAGGAACAGAAGCTCACGATAACCAGTGTTGTGCGCGATGTTGTAGGCGTGAAGCGACTGGGCGTAATTGGCACCGAGCTTATAGCAACCTGAACCAAATGTTGATGCGCGGTCATAGTTTCTAGAAATGACAGCGTTGCCTGGGCTAAGGCTCTTAGCTCCTGAATATGTCCCCACAGGCGAACTCATCACTGCGAACATCACGTCACGCGCGGAATGAATGCCGAGCTGCGGGTTGATGCCGAACAGCACCGGTCGGAGGTAAAGGGAAGCTCCGCTCGCCTCATACGGAGGAAGATATTCAAGGTTCTCCTTCACGCATTGGACGCACATATCAATGAACATCTCCTCCGAAGGGTACGGCATATCAAGATAAGTTGCGCTATCAGCCATTCTCTTGGCATTCTTGTCTGGACGGAAAAGCCGGATCTTGCCGTCAACGCCTCGGAACGCCTTCATTCCCTCGAAGCAGGAAGGAGCGTAATGGAATATTCCAGCGAAGCTGCTGAGGCAGATATTGAAATCTTCGGTGACGGTAGGTGTTTCCCATTTCCCGTCTATGCAGCGGCTGTAAATCAAAGCTCTTGTCTGAGTGTAGCTGAAAGACAGCTTGCTCCAATCTATATTCTTCATCATTATATTATTTAATCTTCAATTATTCTGTCCTTATTATAAGTGTGGATCTTTGTCTGGCCGGAGAGGATCATGTAGCCATTCTCAGCCAAACTATTGATTTCGTCCTCTCCCGGGAACACCTCAACCGGAGCGATGAATCCGATTTTGGCCTTGATGGCGTCCATCAGCATCTTGCTGTGAGCTATACCTCCTGTCAGGAGAATAGCATCGACCTTGCCATCCGCAGTGGCGGCCATCGCTGCTATGTACTTACAGATGTTCAAAACGTATGCCTTGAGGAAGGTCCGCGCAAGTTCGTTGCCGTCTTTGGCCATGTTCTCGACATCCAACATGCTGTTGGTGCCGAAATAAGCGACCGCGCCGCCACGTCCGATCAGTTTCTTCTGAATCTCCTCTTTGGTGTACTTCCCGCTGAAACACATGTCGATAAGCTCGAACGGAGGACAGCAGCCCGCTCTCTCCGGAGTGATAGGACCGTCCCCGCCAAGGCCGTGGTTGGTGTCGATGACCTTACCGTTGCGGTGCAGGGAAATCGTCGCGCCTCCACCCATGTGAGCCACGATCACAGTGACATCATTAGTCTTGTGCCCATGCTCACGAAGATACCTTCTGACGATGGCCCTTGAATTAAGGGCATGGAACAGAGTCTTTCTGGTAAACTCAGGAATGCCTCCCATCCGGCACTCCGGAAGCATTTCATCCGCCATAGGAGGGTCTGCGATGTATGCCACACATTTTCCGAACCGTGGAGTAAGGTGTTTCTCCTCTCTGATCTCGTTGATCTCCTTGGCGACATCATCGGCCAGAATAGCGCTCAGATTGCAGGCATGGTTCCCATCACGGCAACTCCTCAGGACATCACGCATATCCTGGTTGACATTATATACCCCAGTTATGACTGGAACGATGAGACCACCGCGGGCCATCACTATGTCCACATCCTCAAGCGGAATGCCCTTGGATGCCATGAAATCCTTGATCGCCTGATGACGCATGTCCGCCTGATCCATCACGGACGGGTACTTGGCGACATCCTCGGCTGTGTGCTCAAGCTTGGTGTCAAAGACCCGGACACCATCGGAAAAGTAGCCCAGCTTTGTGGTTGTGGACCCTGTGTTGATTATAAGAATATTTCCCTTTTGAGGGACTTCTAATGAATTTGTCTTATTATCCATCGGATGAAAAAGGCTTTATTACGACCATAAATATATTACATTTTTTCAACAGAAGCAATAATTATGTCAAATTTTATAACCATTTTCACGGTTTTGATAATTATTTTATCTATAATTAAACGTTTTAAAATTATTTGATATGTTCAATTGCATTTTGGAGGGAAACTGGACAAACGATAAAAGTCCAGGCCTGAGATGATCATCATAACGAATATTAATTGTAAATTTGCGCCATAAGGAGGAAATGAATATGAATTCTTTCAAGGAACTTGCGCAGGCGCGCAGAAGCCACAGGGCATACACTGACGTCCCGGTGACAGAAGAAGAGGTAAGGACGATACTCAGAGCCGCCCTTATGTCTCCGACAGCGAAAGGGCAGCGGAAATGGAGATTCGTGGTCACAGAAAACAAGGAGAAGATCGAAGAGCTGTCGGGCATAAGGCCGGCAGGTTCTCAGTTTTTGGCCGGGGCTCCTGTTGTGATCGCTGTACTGGGTGAACCAGAAGAGCAGGAGATGTGGGTTGAAGACGGCAGTATCGCCGCTGTGTCGATGCAGTATCAGGCCGAGGATCTTGGGCTGGGATCATGCTGGTGCCACATCAGGGGTAGGGAAAGCAAGGATGCCGGGGTGACTGCGGAACAGAAGGTAAGGAAGATTCTGAATATTCCCGAAAAATATTCCGTTCTGTGCCTGATCGCGGTCGGCCATCCGGCAGACGAGCGCAAGCCGCAGAATGAGGAGGCCCTGAAATGGGACCAGGTAAGTTATGTTCATTGAGCCTGTGGCACGGTTCACGTCACCGTTCGGGTCCAAGTTCGGAATCCCGCGTCAGGCGGGACTTGTCCCCGAGCTGAAGGGGCGCATCGTGTTTGAGCGTGGATTCCGGAGCGCCGATGCCGTGCGTGGGCTAGAGGGCTTCGACTTCATCTGGCTTATCTGGGGATTCTCCGCGAACAAGCCGTGTAAGCCCCGTAAACCTGTAAGCAAGGATCAACAATCGGCTTTCCGGGCGACCGTAAGGCCTCCGAGGCTTGGAGGAAACGAGAGGGTCGGAGTGTTCGCGAGCCGCTCGCCATTCAGACCTAACGGACTGGGGCTGTCGTCTGTCAGAATCGGGTCCATTGAATATGAATCCAAGGGCCCGGACGGGAAACCGCTTGGACCGGTGATCAATGTCCTTGGAGCAGACCTGATGGACGGAACGCCTATCTATGACGTCAAGCCCTACATCACCTATGCTGACAGCCACCCAGAGGCGGCATCAGGTTTTGTTGATGGACAGGTGTGGAAACCATTGAAGGTTGTGTTCGATCCTTCGGTCACTTCGGCAGACCCGGAAGCCGGAAAAGGAGCGATGGTCTCGGTTCCCGGTTTGACGGAAGCTGACGCGGCCGCTCTGCGCGATGTGCTGGCGCAGGACCCCAGGCCAAGTTTTCATAACGACCCGGGCAAGGTCTACGGAATGACGTTCGACAACCTTGACGTTCGGTTCAAGGTAAACGGAGAAGTGCTCACTGTCATCGGGATCAGAAGCCTCTAGCGCCTCAGATGCACCGGCACACCGAAGGAGTTCTTGACCACCCCCATCACGAAAGAACTGTTCAGGCTTCCTATGCAGTCCAGGTCACCCATGATCCGCAGGACAAAGCGTTGATAGTCTTTCATACTTGAGACATAGACCTTCATCAGGAAATCGTAGTCACCGGAAATGTTGTAACATTCCGCTACCTCCTCGATCTGCCCGACGGCATCCATCAGGCGTTTGGCGTTCTCAAAAGTGTGCTGCTTGAGTTTTATGTAGCAGAAAGCCATGAAAGAGCAATCAAGCTTGTCGGCGTCAAGCACCGCGGCTATCTTTTTGATGTACCCTTGCTCACGAAGCCTCTTGATCCTCTCAAAGACCGGAGTCGGAGACAGATGCACTTTAGCGGCGATTTCCTTGTTTGTCAGATCAGCGTCATTCTGGAGTAGCCTCAGGATCTCGACATCTTTCTCATCAATCATATCCATCAGATAATTATTCCGCAAAATATATAGAAAGGCAAAAAATATAGAATATCCAACTTTAAATATTTACAAATATAGATAATTCATCCAAATCCTCAAAAATACTTGGATATTTTGCCCACAAATACGAACTTTGCACCAGACAGTTAAACATAAAACGAACTAAAGAATATGAGCACAAAAAAACTGCATCTTGAGACTTTGGCACTCCACGTCGGTCAAGAGAACCCAGACCCTGTGTCAGACGCACGCGCGGTTCCAATTTACCAGACGACTTCCTACGTGTTCCACAACAGCCAGCATGCAGCTGACCGTTTCGGGCTAAAAGATCCTGGAAACATCTATGGAAGACTCACCAACACGACGCAGGATGTGTTCGAGAAAAGAATCGCGGCGCTTGAAGGCGGAGTGGCAGCTCTCGCTGTAGCCTCCGGGGCCGCGGCTGTCACCTACGCCCTACAGAATGTGCTTCAGCAGGGAGACCACATCATCGCCGCCGACAACCTCTACGGAGGCTCGTTCAATCTGATCACCCACACCCTGACAACTCAGGGAATCTCCAACACCATTGTAAGGGTAAATGACCTCAAGGCTCTGGAAGCCGCCATCAAGCCGAACACGAAAGTGATCTACGCCGAGACATTCGGGAACCCCAACTCGGATGTGACAGACCTTGAGGGCATCGCGGAAGTCGCCCACAGGCACGGAATAGTGTTCATAGTCGACAACACTTTCGCCCCCCTGCTGATAAGACCTATCGATCACGGAGCCGACATTGTGGTCCATTCCGCTACAAAATTCATTGGTGGCCACGGCACGACCCTTGGCGGTGTGATTGTGGATGGAGGCACTTTTGACTGGAAGAGAAATCAGGATAAATACCCAACGTTAGCGAAACCGGATCCGAGTTACCATGGCGCGGTGTTCGCTGATGTGGCCGGGAACGCGGCGTTCGTGACAAGAGTAAGGGCTGTCATCCTCCGCGACACTGGAGCCTGCATAAGTCCGATCAGCGCATGGATCCTTCTACAGGGAGTCGAGTCTCTGCCTGTTCGCATCGAACGTCACGTCCAAAACGCTCTGAAGGTCGTTGAATATCTCGAAAACAACCCCAGAGTCGCCAAAGTCAACCACCCTGCCGTGCCTTCACATCCCGATCACGCCCTTTACCAAAAATATTTTCCTAATGGCGGCGGATCAATATTCACATTCGAAATCAAAGGTACCAAGAATGAAGCTTGGAAATTCATTGACAGCCTGAAGATCTTCTCTCTTCTTGCCAATGTGGCTGATGTAAAGAGCCTTGTGATCCACCCGGCGACGACGACCCATTCCCAGATGTCTCCGGAAGAACTTGAGCGGCAGCACATCACCCCTACAACCATCAGGCTGTCCATCGGGATCGAGCACATTGACGATATAATCGCAGATCTTGACCAGGCGTTCGCGGCGATCTAGACAGAAAAAAAAATGAAGCAATACCCATCACTGGAAATAGTCCCACCTCTGAAAGGGATGACAAAGGCCGAGCTCCTGAACGACATAAGGCCGTTCATAGAGTTCGGTCCCAAGCACATAAACGTTACCTGCCACAGGGACGAGGTCGCATTCGAAGAGCAGCCCGACGGAACTTACAGAAAATGCCTCGTGCGCAGACGCGTCAGCGAGACCGCTGTCTGCGGGGCCATCCAATCCGAGTTCAAGGTCGATGTGGTCCCGCATCTCATCTGCGGCGGGTTCACCGCCGAGCAGATCGGATTCCAACTTCAGGACTTCAAGTTTATGGGGATCTCCAACGTGCTGGCACTCCGGGGCGACTGCCTTGCGGGCGAGAAGCGCTTCTCCCCTGTCCCGGGAGGCTACGACCACGCCAATGAGCTCGTGGAGGCCATACGCCGCTTCGAAAAGGAGAACGGATGCGAGGGCTTTTTCACAATAGGTGTAGGAGGCTACCCGGAAAAGCATTTCGAAGCCGCGAATCTTGATGTGGACATAGCCAACCTGAAACGGAAGGTGGACGCGGGAGCCGACTACATCACAACACAGATGTTTTTTGACAACAAAGTTTTCTATAACTTTGTGGACAGATGCAGGAAAGACGGGATTGACGTCCCGATTATTCCCGGGCTGAAGCCGATTTCGACACCAAGACAGGTGAATCTGCTTCCGGAATCATTCTCAATCGACATCCCGTACGAGTTGACCAGCGAGATCGAAGATCACAAGGATGACAAGGAGGCGGTCTACCGGATAGGCCAGGAATGGGCGACGGCGCAATGCAGGGACCTTCTTGCCCACGGAGTGCCAGGAGTGCACTTCTACACTATGGGGAAGTCCTCCAATGTGATCGGAATACTCCGGGAATGTTTCTGACATCAATTAATTTACAAAGGAACACAACGACAAGAATGCCCGACATAAGAACGGAGCTCTCGCAAAGAATTCTGATTCTTGACGGAGCGATGGGGACGATGCTCCAACGCAAGGGTCTCCAAGGCAACAGCGAATCTTTCAACCTCACTGATCCGGATGTCATTGGTGAGATTCATAATGAATATATTAAAGCGGGAGCTGACATAATCACCACCAACTCTTTCAGTGCCAACTGTATTTCACAGTCTGAATATAATCTTTCAGTCAAAGCTGGACAGATGGCCGAGGATGCTGCGAGGATAGCCCGCAAAGCTGCCGATGGAGCGCACAGGAGAGTTTGGGTAGCCGGTAGCGTCGGGCCCACAAGCAAGTCCCTGTCCCTTGCTCAAAACATAGGCGACCCGGTTTTCCGGCCATATTCATTTGACGAGATGGCGGAGGCATTCGAGGTTCAAATCAGAGGACTCGTAAAAGGTGGAGTTGACCTGCTGCTGTTCGAGACTTGCTTCGACGCGCTGAACACAAAGGCGGCATTGTATGCGCTCGGACATATTCCCGAAGCCAAGGACATTCCGGTAATGATTTCAGCCTCAATGAGTGACAAGAGCGGGCGCACACTTACAGGACAGACCATGGAGGCATTCTTCCGCTCTGTCCAGCATTGCTCGCCTCTGTCTTTCGGGCTCAACTGCTCGCTCGGAGCGGAGGAGATGATTCCGCTGATCGCCGAGGTCGCGTCATTCGCCCCCTGCGCTGTCAGCTGCTACCCTAACGCCGGGCTGCCGAACGAGATGGGTGAATATGACGAGACTCCTTCCCAGATGGCCGAGTCTGTCCGGAAAATGGCGTTGGCAGGCTCTGTGAATATAGTGGGTGGATGTTGCGGGACGACTCCGGAGCACATCAAGGCAGTGGCTGAGGCTGTTAAAGGAATATCACCGAGGGCAATACCTGAACCGGACGATATTCTTTATGTCAGCGGATTGGAGAGCGTGGCGGTTGACAGGAAGAACAACTTCACAAATGTCGGGGAGCGGACCAATGTGGCGGGCTCACGCAAGTTCGCCAAACTGATAGCCGCCGGGGATTACGAGGCAGGACTCCAGATCGCGGCTCAGCAGATTGAGAACGGGGCGAGCATCATCGACATCAACATGGATGACGCGATGCTGGATTCCCGGTTGGAGATGGAGAAGTTCCTGCGTTATGTGTCCAATGACCCGGCTGTCGCCAAGGCCGCAATAATGATAGATTCTTCGCATTGGGATACTCTGGTGACTGGGCTTAAGAACGCTCAGGGCAAGTGCGTCGTGAACTCGATCTCACTTAAAGAAGGAGAAGAGGTTTTCATCGAGAAGGCGAGAGAGATCAAGGCGTTGGGTGCGGCGATAATCGTGATAGCATTCGACGAGGAAGGACAGGCCACGACTTACGACAGGAAGGTGGAGATTTGCCGCCGGGCATATTCATTGCTGACCGGCAAGGTCGGGGTCAGGCCGTGTGACATCATATTCGATGTGAATGTGCTGCCTGTGGGGACCGGGATTCCGGAGCATTCGAGGTACGGGATTGATTTCATCGAGGCGGTGAGATGGATCAAGTCGAATTTGCCTGGGTGCAGGACATCTGGTGGCATTTCCAATCTTTCATTCTCATTCAGGGGAAACAATGAGGTCCGCGAGGCGATGCATTCGGTGTTTCTTTATCATGCGATTTCGGCCGGACTTGACATGGGGATCGTGAATCCGGGAATGCTTAGGGTTTATGATGAGATTGAACCCGAACTGCTTCGGTGTGTGGAGGATGTGATTCTGGACACGGATGCCGAGGCTACGGAGAGGTTGATTGAGAAGGCTTCTAGTATTTTGTTGGAAAAGGATTCAGGTGGGGTCAGACAGCGCCCCGAAGGGCCGGAGGCGACCTGCGCTTCGCGCCCTGTCCGGGAGAATGGTCGCCTCGCGGCATCGGGGCGCTGCCTGATGGGTGCAGATTCTAGTAATAATTTTTCTGCGAATGACAGTTCCGTTGCTTCGACAAGCTCAGCGACCGGGCGCGGACATTCGTCTGTCGCAGAGCCTGCCAAAACGACAGTGGAGGAGAGACTTATACGGGCACTGGTTAAAGGAGACTCAAGCGGGCTTGAGAGGGACATCAACGAGTGTCTGGGCAAGTACGAAAAGCCTGTGGAGATCATTGACGGGCCGTTGATGAGCGGAATGGCGAGGGTCGGGGAACTGTTCGGGGCAGGAAAGATGTTCCTGCCTCAGGTTGTGAAGTCGGCCAAGACTATGAAGAACGCGGTGGCACTGCTTCAACCGTACATTGAGGAAGGGGCAGGAGAATCAGAGAGAAAAAAGCCACGGCTCGTGTTCGCGACCGTCAAGGGAGACGTGCACGACATCGGGAAGAACATCACCGGGATTGTGTTGAACTGCAACGGGTTCGAGGTCATAGATCTCGGAGTTATGGTACCGAAGGAAACCATCCTTGAGAAAGCCGCGGAGACCTCGGCGGATCTGATCGGGGTCAGCGGACTGATCACACCGTCGCTTTACCAGATGGAGGAGATCTGCAAGGAGATGACGGCCAGAGGAATGACCACTCCCCTGCTTGTTGGCGGGGCCGCGGCCTCGGCACTCCACACGGCAGTGAAACTTGCTCCTCTATACGGGCACGTGTTTTATGCCCGGGACGCATCCGCCAGCGCGGTGCTCGCCAACCAGTTAATCGCTGACAGAGAGGGTACGGAAGCGGCTGAGCATCAGAAACAGGAGCACCTCAGGGATCTCTATGCCCAGTCCTCGCAAAAGAAAGCCGGACACACGACGTACGAGCCGTTCCCGGCTTCAAGCTTCATCAAGGGAGAACCATTCGAGAACATCGTGGCCAGAGCGCTGGGCATCGATGAGGTGCTGCCTTTCTTTGACTGGAACCTTTTCGCCGCGATCTGGGGCATCAAGAGCGGGACAGGTCATGAGGAACTCAGAAAACTGCGTGGCGACGCACTTGAAGAGATTGATAGGTTGAAGAGAGAAAACGCTTGCACAATAACTATTTCCGCAAGGTTTGACGCTTGCCACAGCGAAGGTGACGACATTGTGTCCCAAGATTTTCGTCTGCCTATGTTCCGGCAGGAAGGAGGGCGGTCTCTGGCCGATTTCGTCCCGCCTAAGGAATATGGGTTCGACTCCCCTATGGGGATGTTTGCCCTCAGCGTGCACACTGGATCTCATCCTGAAAGCTGTGACTGCCCTGCCTGCAGCACGGATTACGGGCCGATGCTGGCACGGGCGGTGCGGCTGACACTTGCCGAGGCTGCGTCCGAGTGGCTGGGCGGGTATATTCATAAAGAATTGCCGGCGGAGTTCGTCGGTGCAAAGATCATCAAGCCCGCGGCAGGATATTCAAGTTGCCCGGACCACACGCTGAAGCGGGATATTCTTAGGCTTTTGCCTGAGTCAGAAAGACTTGGCATCACACTGCTGGACAGTTGCGCCATGATCCCGGACGCCAGCGTCTGCGGACTCATATTCATTCATCCTGACGCCTCGTACCCGGAAATCCGCCGCGTCAGCCGGAAAGAGATTGATGAATATGCCCGAAGACGCGGCATGACAGATTCCGACAAGGAACGCTTCCTCGGGCATCTGCTTTAAGCTTTGTGTTGCTGAGTGTGCCTAGTAAGCCATATTCCACATGGCGTTCTGCGCGGCTGCGCTCTTGGAGGCGTCCATCTAGCCGAAGTTCCAAGTCAAGGAGAGGACTATTGTACGGCCAAGCACGTTCGCGTAGGAATTCTGAACATAAAATTTTCGTCATTCCGAGACGTTTTAGGATATTCATAAGAAAAGTGATTGAAGACAATCAGTATAAAGAAAACACTTTATCTTATTGTAATAATATTCAATGCATACAACATTTAGGTTATGATGCAAAACAAAAATGTTAGCATAGAAATATTCATAGATACAAACCATAAATTACGGAATAATTGGCAATATCGACTTTAATTCCTACATTTGCCGACTACATATTCATAACGCTATTAAGAAATTTATGTTCAAGATTCTTGAAAGAGTGATGCTGACTCCGAACATCTGCAAGATGGTGGTGTCGGCTCCAAGGATTGCCGAGGCCGCCAAGCCGGGGCAGTTTCTGATCGTCCGTTCCGACGAGAAGGGCGAACGGATACCTCTTACCATCAGTGACTACAACAGGGAGACAGGCACGGTGACAATCGTCACCCAACTCATCGGAGCGTCTTCCGCCGCGATCATCTCCAAGGCCGAGGGCGAGTTCTTCAGCGATGTCGTGGGTCCTTTGGGCAACCCTTCCGCGTTCGTTGACAAGACAGAGGAGGAACTGAAAGGACAAAGGTACATATTCATCGCCGGTGGTGTCGGAACCGCTCCGGTCTATCCACAGGCGAAATGGCTGCACGAGAGAGGCGTCGCAGTCGATGTCATCATCGGAGCGAAGACCAAGGACCTGCTGATCTACAAAGAGGAACTGGCCTCGGCATGCGACAACCTTTATCTCTGCACCGACGACGGCTCGGAAGGATTTCACGGAATGGTCACCGGACTGCTTGAGAAACTGGTCAGCGAGGGTAAGGAATATACCCAGGCCGTGTCCATAGGTCCGATGATCATGATGAAGTTCTGCACGCTCACCTGCAAGAAGCTCGGCATCCCGGAGGATGTGAGCCTCAACATGCTGATGGTGGACGGCACCGGAATGTGCGGAGCCTGCCGCGTGACTGTGGCGGGAAAAGTAAAGTTCGCCTGCGTGGACGGACCTGAGTTTAACGGCTACGATGTTGATTTCGATGAGGCTATGAGACGTCTTGGGCAGTACAAGACCGAAGAGGCTGAGGAAAAATCTAAAATGGGAATATAATGGCACAGAGAATACCAAGAGTACCTGTCCGCGAACAGGATCCTAAGGTTCGCGCGCATAATTTTGATGAGGTCTGCTACGGCTACAACCTTGAGGAGGCCACGACAGAGGCTTCCAGATGCCTTCACTGCAAGAATCCACGCTGCGTCCAGGCATGCCCGGTCAGCGTGAAAATTCCGGATTTCATCGCGAAGGTCGCCACGGGAGACATCAACGCGGCGGCGGCGATCATCGCCGAGGACTCATCTCTTCCGGCAGTCTGCGGACGAGTGTGCCCGCAGGAAAGCCAGTGCGAGGGCAGTTGTATCCTTGGAGTAAAGGGTGAGCCTGTGGCCATCGGAAAGCTCGAAAGGTTTGTGGCGGATCACACGGCTGAGACAAAAGCGGCCGCCAAGCCTGTCGAAGTGACCGGAGGAATCAAGGTGGCCATCATCGGATCAGGCCCTGCCGGCCTGGCCTGCGCCTCAGACCTCGCCAAGAAAGGCTACGATGTCACCATCTTCGAAGCCCTTCACAAAGCAGGAGGTGTCCTTGAATATGGAATACCGGAGTTCAGGCTTCCGAAAGACACTGTCCTCAAGCGCGAGATTGATTCAGTCAAGGCTCTGGGGGTCAAGATAGAGACCGATGTAATTGTCGGAAGGACTGTCACAATCGACCAGCTGATGGACAAGGAAGGCTTCAAGGCCGTGTTCGTAGGCACCGGAGCCGGTCTGCCGAAGTTTATGGGCATCCCCGGCGAGAACCTCAACGGAGTGTTCTCCGCCAACGAGTTCCTGACGAGAAACAATCTGATGAAGGCTTTCAGAGAGGATTATCTGACCCCGATCCACGCCGGTAAGAAATGCTGCGTCGTAGGTGGCGGAAACGTGGCGATGGATGCCGCAAGAACCGCATTGAGACTCGGTGCAGAGACAACAATTGTCTACCGCCGTACAGAGAACGAGCTTCCTGCCAGAAAGGAGGAGGTTCATCACGCCAAGGAGGAAGGCATTGATTTTCAGATGTTGACCAATCCTGTGGAGATTCTCGGAGATGAAAAAGGTTGGGTAAGGGCCATCAAGTGCATAAGAATGGAGCTCGGTGAGCCTGACGCCAGCGGTCGCCGCTCCCCTATTCCAATTCCAGGGTCAGAGTTCGAAATTCCGACCGAGACAGTAATCATGGCTCTTGGTACCGCACCAAATCCGCTGATCGTCAACACCACAAAGGGTCTTCAGGCCACCCGTCGCGGAGGTCTTGAGGCCGATTCGGAAGGCCGGACCACAAGAGAAGGCATCTTTGCTGGTGGAGACGCGGTCACCGGAGCCGCAACCGTCATCCTCGCCATGGGAGCCGGACGCAAGGCCGCTGCCGCAATTGATGAATATCTCAGTTCCAAGTAACTGAGATATACCCCTCCCCAGTCACTTCGTGACAGCCCCTATGGGTGATCCTCCCCGCTGAAGTGCTGCTCGCTATGAAGGTCCACTGGACCTTCATAAATCGCTCACGACCTCCCTCTTCGGGAGCCGGCATCACCCAAAAGGGGATTACTGCAGTTTTCATATTCAGAAATAATTACTAAATTTGCCTTGTTGTCTGAATGACATTATGTTGAGAAAACTGTCCATAGTGCCGATCTTCTTGGCGATGATGATGGTGACGCTGGCGACTGTGCTGCCGCACCATCACCATGAGACTATGATCTGCATTGTTGAGGAGGTCTGCGGGATGGACGGTTGCTGTGACGATGAGCACACACACCATTCGGACGCGAACCACAATCAGGACGAAAGCCATTGCGTGGCGCACAAGCAGTACTGCCCGTCGGAGAGGCTGCAAATCGACCACCAAGACTTCGGCATCGAAGGAACCAACATATTCCCGATTCTGGCGATTCTTTCCAACCTATTGACAAGCAATCTCGAAAGCACTGTCTTTGAATATGCTTCCGGGGATCTCATACCCATGGTCGTGCAGCCGCTGGTCTCTTCAGCGGCTTCCAACGCCCCTCCGGTAGCGGCATAATTTTCAACCAACCTTCATTCGTGCGTGTAGTCTATTGTCACGCACGAGAGTCAGATTTAGGTCAATTTGTGCGTGAATCGTAGGGATTTACGCACCGTTTATGAAATAACAAATCAATCAGATGAAAAGAACAATACTATTATCAATGGCATTCTGCGCGATTCTGGCGGGATGCGGCAACCATTCACATGAAGGCCATGGGCATGGCCACGGCACCGAGGCTTGTGAGGGTCACGACCATGAAGGACACGGTCACGGAGCCGAGGATCACGAAGGCCACGGTCACACTGGGGAAGCGGAGCACGGCCACGAAGGGCACAGTCACAACGGTGAGATCGAGGTGAGCCTTGAGCGCCAGAATACATTCGGAATCACGACAGACACAGTGTCCGTCGGGGATTTCGCTGAGGTGATCCACACAAGCGGACAGATCCTCCCGGCTATGGGTGACGAAATGACGGTTGTCGCGAAAACTTCCGGTGTCATCAGTTTCGGGAGACTGACAGAAGGATCAGCCGTAGGTAAAGGAGTTCTCATAGCGACAATATCCTCTAAGGAACTCGGTGGTGGCGACCAGCTGGCAAAGGCGAAAGCTGTTTATGAGACCGCCAAGAAGGAATATGAACGAGATGTTCAGCTGAGCAAAGACAACATCGTCAGCGAAAGCCACTTGGATCAAAGCAAGTTGGCATTCGAGCAGGCCAAGGCCGAGTATGACGCGTTGGCGTCCGGCACGACAAAGGACGGAAATGTCAGTGTCACGTCCCCGCTCGGTGGATTCATCAAGAAACTTTCAGTCAGCCAAGGTGACTATGTGGAGACAGGCACTCCGATAGCTGTTGTCAGCCAGAACAGAAGGCTGAGGCTCCGCGCTGATGTGTCCGAGAAGTACTACGGATTGCTCAGCGGCATAAAAGACGCAAACTTCTCGACATCCTACAGCGATGAGGCCTACAGCCTTAAAGAACTTGGCGGCAGGTTGCTCGGCTACGGAAAGGCCTCTGACGGAGACTATTATATTCCCGTGACATTCGAGTTTGACAACAAGGGAGATTTGGTCGCCGGCTCCTACGTTGACATATTCCTGAAATCCTCGAACACCTCTAAGGCCATCAGTGTTCCAATCAGCGCTGTTGTCGAGGATCAGGGAATCCACTACGTCTTTGTACAGCACGATGCGACCGGATTTTTCAAGCGCGAGGTCAAGCTCGGACAGTCCGACGGGCAGAGAGTTCTGGTCAAGAGTGGATTGAAGGAGGGAGAAGCGGTAGTCGCAACCGGTGCCGTCCAGGTAAAACTCGCATCCGTAACCGCTGTTCCTGCTGGTCACACACACAGTCATTAGTCCTATGGAACAGCTCAAACACGAAAACGGACTGTTGAACGGAATCATTCGGTTCTCGCTCAACAACCGCATGGTGATCCTTGTGATCGCAGCACTCTGCCTTGTGGCGGGAATATATTCAACAATGCACACGGAAGTCGATGTGTTCCCGGATCTGAACGCCCCGACGGTCGTGGTGATGACAGAAGCTGAGGGCATGGCTCCCGAAGAGGTCGAAAGGCTCGTGACCTTCCCTATCGAGACAGCCGTCAACGGAGCGACCGACGTCCGCAGGGTTCGCTCTTCATCTGCCACCGGATTCTCTATAGTCAACATCGAATTCGACTGGGGAACAGACATTTACAAAGCCCGCCAGATCGTTTCCGAAAAGATAGCGATGGTTGGGGCCGACCTTCCGGAAAATGTCGGGAATCCGACCCTCGGCCCTCAGGCTTCCATCCTCGGTGAGCTGATGATCATCGGCCTGACCGCAGACACGACCTCAATGCAGGATCTCCGCACGATAGCCGACTGGACCATCAGGCCAAGACTTCTCTCTACCGGAGGAGTGGCCCAGGTCGCGGTGATGGGCGGGGACATCAAGGAATATCAAATCCTTATGGACCCTGGAAAAATGCGCCGCCACGGAGTCTCGATGGACGAGGTCATCTACGCTGTCAAAGGAATGAACCAGAACGCCTCCGGTGGTATTCTTTATGAATACGGCAATGAATATATCGTCCGTGGTCTTCTGTCCACCTACGACATAGACGAACTGAAGAAGGCTGTGGTGAAGACCTCCGAGAAGGGCCTCCCTGTCACACTTGACGCGATCGCCGACGTGCGTATCGGTCCCAAGACTCCGGTTCTCGGACTGGCTTCCAACGATGGCAAGCCGGCCGTGCTGCTGACCGTCACCAAACAGCCGAACACAAATACGCTGGCTCTTACCGGAAAACTGGACAACGCTCTTGAGGAGCTGAAGGCAAACCTGCCAGGCGATGTCAAGATCAACTCTCAGATATTCCGTCAGTCCCGTTTCATCGAAAGTTCGATCGACAACGTGAAGAAGTCCTTGATCGAGGGCGCGATATTCGTGATCATCGTACTGTTCATATTCCTGATGAACTGGCGCACAACCATAATCTCACTCATCTCCATTCCGCTTTCCATTGTGTTCTCGCTGCTGGCAATCCGTTGGATGGGCCTTACGATCAACACGATGAGTCTCGGAGGCATCGCCATCGCCATCGGCTCGCTTGTGGACGACTCGATCGTGGATGTGGAGAATGTGTTCAAGCGATTGCGGCAGAATCGTGAAAAGCCAGAGAGTGAGCGTGAAAGCGTCGTCAAAGTGGTCTATGAGGCCTCGAAGGAAGTCCGTATGCCTATGCTCAACTCCACGCTGATCATCATCGCCAGTTTCCTGCCGCTGTTCTTCCTTTCCGGAATGGAAGGCAGGATGCTCAAGCCGTTGGGAATCACGTTCATCATCTCGTTGATGGCCTCCACGCTTGTGGCTCTGACGGTCACCCCTGTCCTCAGCAGTTTCCTTCTCGGCTCCCAGAACAGCGACAAGACCGGACGGGAACCTGCACTGGTCCGTTGGCTGAAAAAGTACTACGAGAAGGCTCTCCGTTGGTCAATCGGTCATAAAAAGAGCGTTATAGGCGGTGTCGGAGCGCTGCTGATCGCGGCTGTGGCGATGTTCTTCACCCTCGGCGGAAGTTTCCTCCCGGCATTCAACGAAGGCTCCTTCACGATCTCTGTCAGCACCGTTCCGGGAATATCCTTGGAGGAGTCCGACCGGATGGGACGCACGGCAGAGGAACTACTGCTCAGCATCCCGGAGATCAAGACCGTTGGCCGCAAGACAGGCCGCGCCGAGCTTGACGAGCACGCTTTCGGAGTGAACAGTTCAGAGTTCGAATGTCCGTTTGAACTCGGCAGGAAAACCAGAAAGCAACTGACCGACGAGGTCCGGGGGAAGCTGGCTGTGCTTCCTGGAGTGAACATTGAGATCGGTGGGCCTATCTCGCACAGAATCGATGCGATGCTATCCGGAACCAAGGCCAACATCGCCATCAAGCTGTTCGGCTCGGACCTCAACAAGATGTACGAGATCGGACAGAAGATCAAGACTTCGATCTCAGGAGTTGAAGGCATCGCCGACATCAATGTGGAGCAGCAGGTCGAAAGACCGGAACTGAACATCACCCCGAAGCGGGAGATGCTCGCCCGTTACGGAATATCCCTTCCGGAGTTCTCCGGGTTTGTGAGGGTGATGATGGAAGGCGAGGTCGTCTCCACAGTCTATGAGGGCAACCGCTCGTTTGATCTGACGCTGAAGGTCAATGATGACGCCCGCTCGACAATCGAGAGGCTCTCCGACCTCACCATCGACACTGGCGACGGTAAGAAAGTTCCGCTCTCCTACGTGGCGGACATCAAGTCAGCCGCCGGGCCGAACACGATCAACAGGGAGAACGTCAGCCGAAAACTGGTCGTCTCATGCAACGCAACCGGCGGAGAACTCGCCAAGGCTGTCGGAGCCATCAGAGAGAAGATAGCCGAGAACATCGAACTGCCTGAAGGCTACCATATTGAGTACGGTGGACAGTTCGAAAGCGAAGAGAGGGCATCCAAGACCATAGCCCTCGTGAGCATATTCAGTATATTCATCATCTTCATGCTTCTGTACGGGGAGTTCAAGAACATCTCGCAATCGCTTGTGGTGCTGCTGAATCTGCCGCTGGCGCTCATCGGTGGCGTGTTCGCCATATTCTTCACCGACGGAATCCTGAGCATTCCGGCCATCATCGGCTTCATCTCGCTGTTCGGCATCGCGACCCGTAACGGCATGCTGCTGATTGACAGGTACAACGTGCTGACCTCGCAGGGACATTCGCATGAAGAATCCGTGATGATCGGCTCGCTGGACAGGTTGAATCCTATTCTCATGACCGCCATCACCTCAGCCCTCGCACTGCTTCCGCTCGCTCTCGGAGGCGACCTTCCAGGCAATGAGATCCAGTCCCCTATGGCCAAGGTGATCCTCGGAGGACTTTTCTCATCCACACTGCTGAACGGATTTGTCGTGCCTGTGATTTATCTTATCAATTCCAAAAAGAAATGAATATGAAGTATTTGAACACAAATAAATTACTGTTGGCTCTCTACATTTGCGCCGCAACCGCTTTCGCAGCTTCGGCTCAGACCTCTACCGAGACCATCCTTCGGCAGATCGAGGCGAACAACCCGCAACTCAAAGCCGCGGCAGCCGAAGCTGATGCCGAGAAGATCGAGAACCGTTCCCGTGTTCTTTTGGAGAACCCCGAATTCGAGTTCAACTACTTGTGGGGCGCTGACGGAATAGGAAACAGACGAGACTTCCGTGTCACCCAGGCTTTCGATGTGGCGACTCTTACCGGAATGAAATCCAGACAGGTTGCCGGTCAGAACGAGATGTCCGCCCTTAGGTACAAGTCCGAACGGCTAAACGTACTCTTGGAAGCCAAGCACGCCTGCATTGACCTCATCTACTACAACGCACTGAAGGCCGAGCTCTCAACCCATCTCGAACAGGCCCAGACCCTCGTCACCTCATTCGAGAAAAGGCTGAAAGCCGGAGGAGCCAACGTGCTCGACCTAAACAAAGCTAAGGTGCATCTGACAACCGTTCGCGGCCAGATCTCACAGGTGGAAGTCGAAAGGCAGACTCTCATGGCGACCTTGAAATCCTTGAACGGAGGTCAAGATGTCGCTCTTGAGGATTGCGACTACGGGCTTGCCGAAAACCTACCGGCTGATTTCGATTCTTGGTACGAGTCCGCCTCGCAGAAGAACCCTGTCCTGGAATATGTCCGTCAGGAGGTTACGCTTGGCCAGAAGCAGCTGTCCATCGACAAGACCGCCTGGGTGCCGGAACTCACCGTCGGCTACATGAGTGAGCTCACCACAGCCGACAAGTTCAGGGGTGTGACCGTGGGCGTGAATATTCCTCTATGGAGCAACGCCAACAAGGTCAAGCAATCACGCGCGAAAATAGCCGCAGCAGAGTCCCGCAAAGTAGCCGCTGAGCAGCAGTTCTATTTCGACCTGTTGGTCCAGTACAACCGTGCCGCCAGCCTCAAGGCCAATTCCGAACTGATGCGTGCCTCCCTTAGCGAAACCGGCAGCCGGGATTACCTGTTGACCGCCCAGTCCAAAGGCGAGATCTCGATGATTGAATATCTTGTCGAGACCGACCAGTACTACGAAGCCCTTGAGCAGACCCTCACAGCCGAACGAGATTACCATCAGGCACTCGCCCAACTGAATGCCGTGGAGCTATAGGCCAGACTAATCAGTTTGTTTCGGGTGCGAAAGAATCTGTTCTGCACCCGAAGCTCAGAAAAAATAATGTATCGGGTGCAGAATCCATCTTCTTGCACCCGATATATTATAATTTGACACTACCTGTGATTCTTTTACTCTGCGGCAGCGACGCACTCGATCTCGACGAGGGCTCCTTTCGGGAGAGTCTTGACTGCGAATGCGCAGCGTGCAGGGAACGGAGCCTTGAAGAACTCTGAATAGATGCCGTTCATAGCTCCAAAGTCATTCATGTCAGCGAGGAATACGGTGGTTTTCAAGACTTTGTTAAGATCCGAGCCGGCCTGCTCAAGGATGGACTTGAGATTGGTCAGTGACTGGCGGGTCTGCGCCTCGACTCCCCCATCCGGGAACGAACCGGTCGCGGGGTCGATCGGGAGCTGGCCTGAAACGAAGATGAAACCGTTATGTTCAATGGCCTGGCTGTACGGGCCGATGGCGGCTGGAGCCTTTTCTGTGCTTATCTGTCTCATAAAATCGAATTTTTGCCAAATTTAGGAAATTGAAAAGTAATTTACCAAATAACAGAGCCAAAAGGGCTTCCAAGAAACTTTGCGAACATATTCATAATTGGTGGTAAAATGTGTAAATTTGTAGAACGAACATTAAAAAACATTTTATTATGGCACTCGAACAACAGATCCAGAAGGACATAATGGAGGCGATGAAGGCTCATGATGAGTCTCGCCTCAACGCTACAAGAAGCATCAAGTCAGAGATTCTCCTCGCCAAGACATCTGGAGCGGAGCACGAACTCTCCGATGCTGACGTTCTGAAAATCATTCAGAAGCTTGTCAAGCAGCGCAAGGAGTCGGCGGAACTCTACATTCAGGGAAACAGACCAGAACTCGCAGAGAAAGAACTTGCTGAGATGAAGGTGATGGAGGCTTACCTGCCGAAGGCGCTTTCCGAGGATGAGGTCAGGAATATTCTTAAAGGGATTGTCACCGAGGTCGGAGCCACAAGTCCTAAGGACATGGGCAAGGTTATGGGAGCGGCCACAAAGAAACTGGCAGGACAGGCCGATGGCAAGTTGATCTCGACAATCGTCAAGGAACTGCTCGCTCAGTAAGATATTCATAAATAATAGAAGGACAACAGCATCTATGATTAAAAAATCACAGAACATCGCTGCTGCTTTAGCCGCGCTGACGTTGTCGGTCGCGGCTTTTGCGCATAGTAACGGGAATGTGAACGATTCGACAGGCTCAGAGACCGAGCAGGATCTTCTCTACAAGGAGTTCCAGAACCCGCCGAAATCGGCCAGGCCAAGGGTGTGGTGGCACTGGATGAACGGAAACATCACCAAGGAGGGAATCAAAAAGGATCTTCTGTGGATGCATAAGACCGGTATCGTGGGATTCCACAACTTCGACGCCGGGTTGGAGACTCCGCAGATTGTGGACAAGAGGATCATCTATATGACTCCGGAATGGAAGGACGCGTTCAAGTACGCCATAAATCTTGCCGACAGTCTTGATATGGAGATGACCATCGCCAGCTCTCCTGGATGGAGCGAGACCGGAGGTCCGTGGGTCAAGGATGAGGACGCGATGAAAAAACTCGTCTGGAGACAGATTGAAGTCGATGGCGGCAAGCCTCTCAACATCAAACTTCCGGAAGGATTCGCGGTGACCGGCCCGTTCCAGGACTTCTGCGAGTCGTTCGACGGCATCTCACAGGTGTTTCTGAAGAAAAAGTTCTACAAGGATATTGCGATAATCGGAGTGAAACTCTGCGATGCGGACGTTAACCTCAAAAACCTTAAACCTACCATAACAACAAGCGGCAGCATGGTCAGTGGTGAGGAAATCCTTGACCACATAACGGGCGACAGTGTCGGGAATTACCTTGACATCTCCGCTGACAAGGACGGCAAATGCTGGATCCAGTACGAGTTCTCCGAACCACAGACGGTAAAGTCAGTGGTTGTCTCGGAACTCAGAAAAGACGCCGGACAATATTCACACACCAAAGAGCTGCTTTACAGCGATGACGGTGTCCACTTCAAGGCCATTCCGCTTTCCTACCAGGCCGCGGCGCAAAGAACCTACGCCATTCCGGCCACCACTGCCAAGTACTTCAGATTCAACCTCAGAGACAATGGAGGCAAGAAAGACTGCCATTTCGGAATATCACAGTTCGCCCTCTCGACAGTCACCAGGATACAACTCGCCGGAGACAAGGCCGGCAACAGTTTCTACCGTCATCTCTGGATGGAGGACACGCCTCACAGCACCGATGCGGCGAAATTGGATGATGTCGTGGACCTTACCCCTTACGTCAAGGACGGCACCCTCACTTGGACCGCACCGGAAGGCCACTGGAGAATCTTCCGCTTCGGCTACAGCCTGACCGGCAAGACCAACCACCCGGCCTCACCGGAAGCCACGGGACTCGAGGTTGACAAACTCGACCCCAAGGCCATCACTGAATATTTCCACAACTACCTCCAGACCTACATCGACGCCTCCGGTGGAAGACTCGGCAAAGGTGGAATCGAATATCTCCTCACCGACAGCTACGAGGCCGGGGCGCAGACTTGGACCGGGAACATGTTCGAGGAGTTCAAGGCACGCAGGGGCTACGATCTTCTCCGATGGATGCCGGCTCTGACAGGAATGGTCCTGAACAACACCGAAGAGACCGAAAGGTTCCTCTTCGACTGGAGAAGGGCAATCGGAGACATGATCACTGAGTATCACTACGACCTTCAGAACGAGATTCTCAAGCCTTACGGAATGAAACGCTACACGGAAAGCCACGAGAACTACCGCGCGAACCTTTCCGACGGGATGGACTGCAAGCGTTACGCCGAGATTCCGATGTCAGCGTTCTGGATGGACTATAAGAAGGGCAACATATTCAATCCTCGTTTCGAAGCTGACGTGCGTGAATCCGCCTCCGTGGCGCATATCTACGGCCAGAACATCGCTGCCGCCGAGTCATTCACTTCCGATGGCTACAGGGATGGGGCATGGGTCTTCTCCCCTGCTGTCCTGAAGCCGACAGCGGACGCCGCGATGGCCGCCGGACTCAACCGCTTCGTGATCCACACCTCGCCTCACCAACCTGTTGACGACAAGGTGCCCGGACTTGGACTTGGAAAGTACGGACAGTGGTTCGACCGCCATCAGACCTGGGCGGATCAGGCTCGCTGCTGGACCGACTACCTGTCACGAAGCTGTCATCTGCTCCAACAGGGACGTTTCGTTGCCGATGTCGCCTACTACTACGGTGAGGACAACAACGCCACCGGCATCATGCTCAAGAAGGTTCCCGCGCTTCCTTACGGCTACAACTACGACTATTTCAGTCCTTCTGTGATCCGTGACCTTGCCAAGGCCGACAACGGAGAACTGACCGTGCCGAGCGGAATGAGCTACAAAGTCCTTATGCTTGACGCAAACGTCAAACACATGTCAATTGACATTCTTCGCAAGATTAAGGAGTTCGCTGACGCCGGGATCACCATCTGCGGAGCCAAGCCTTCAAAACTCGCCAGCAACACCGGCACAGAGGAAGAGTTCAAGACTCTCGTGAACGACATCTGGAACTCAGGACGAAAGAACGTCACAGCCGGAGTGCCGGCCGGGAAGGTCCTTTCAAGAATGAATCTAAAGCCAGACTTAAGCATAGCGAACGGAAACAACAAGGACATAAAGTTCGTGCACAGAGCACTCCCGAACGGTGAAATCTACTGGGTAACAAACCTTTCCAAGGACACCAGAGAAATCACAGCCTCATTCAGGACAACGGGCAGGAAACCGGTCATCTGGCACGCTGAGGATGCTTCCACGGAGCCGGTCAGCTATGAGACCACTGACGGAAGAACCAACGTGAAGATGACTCTGACGCAGCACCAGTCAGTCTTCGTGATATTCACAGAAGACACGGACATCGCGAAGGTTGAGCTGCCGCAGACCGCCACCGAGACATTGCTCGAAATCAGCACACCTTGGTCAGTCAGGTTCCAGCAGGAGCGCGGAGCACCGGAGTGCACCACATTTGACACACTTACCTCATTGACAGAGAGTCCTGAGTCAGGAATAAAGTATTTTTCAGGAGCAGTAACATATTCAAACACATTCAAGCTAAAAAAGAAAGAACTCAGAGGCAAGGATTCCGTCATTCTGGATTTAGGGGAAGTGAAAGACCTTGCGGAAGTGACCGTGAACGGAAAGAATCTGGGTGTGATTTGGAACGCCCCGTTCAAGGTTGACATCACCAAGGCCTTGAGGAGCGGCGACAACACCATTGAGGTCAAGGTCGTCAACATGTGGCACAACCGCCTCGTCGGAGATGTCCAGCCGGGAGTGACGGAGAAGGTCACCTACACCCAGATGGAGTTCTTCAAGCCTGATGAGCCTCTGCTCCCGGCAGGACTTTTGGGACCGGTTAGAATTATAGGAGAAACAACGACCAAATAATTGATCATGACTATCAAGAAGATTCTATGCGTTTTGTTTTCAATTGTGATCTGCGCTTCGGGTTACGCTAAAAAGCCATTGAGACCGACACTCCGGTTCAAGTCAGACGGTGAGTTCAAGGTTCTCCAGTTCACAGACACTCACTTGATTCCTTCAAATGAGACAACTCCGCTTGTCTGGGAGAACATAAGAAACGCTGTGACAGGAGAGAAACCGGATCTCATCATGCTGACAGGAGATCAAGTCTATGCCAAGCCCGCTCTTGACAACTACAAGGTTATCCTTGACACCCTCGATAAATTCGGTGTCCCGTACGGAGTCATTTTCGGCAACCACGACAAGGAATTCGACCAGACAAATGCTTCCCTATTAAAGGAGGCGATGTCGCACCGGCTCTGCGTGACCTACGACACGCCTGGGCTGCACGGAGAAGGCAACTGTTTCTTGGAAATAAAGTCTCATTCCGCTGACACCACGGCATCGGTGATCTGGTGCTTCGATTCCGGAAGCGAGTCTCCCCTTTCAAAGAAAGTCACCAAGAATTACGACTATGACTACGTCCATTCCGACCAAGTGGAATGGTACGGAAAGGCAAGCGCGGGAATCACAGACGCCCACGGTGGAAAGCCTCTTCCTTCAGTAGCTTTCATGCATATTCCTTTACCTGAATATTCCTACGCCTTCAAGGAAGATCCTAATTTCAAGGCCTACGGGACCCATCGCGAGACCATCTGCTCATCCCATTTCAACTCAGGGCTTTTCTGCAAGATGCTTGAATGCGGAGACGTGATGGCCGTCTTCTGCGGGCACGACCACGACAACGACTTCTCGGTGGGCTACTACGGCATCATGCTGGCATACGGACGGTACAGCGGTGCGGCCACGGTCTACAACAACATCGGGATGAACGGAAGCAGGGTAATCGTGCTCCACGAAGGCAAAAGGAAGCTTGACTCCTACATCCGCCTACGTGACGGCTCGACCAAGGATCTGACGCATTACCCCGAATATTACAGATAAACCTCCAGACCCGTGCCGAAACCAAAGAAACCATTTAAACCAACAATATTATGAAAACTGTTTTTAAAGCGCTTTGCGCGGCGGGAGCGATGCTTTTAGGCATGGCATTACCTAGTGGGGCGCAGATGTCCTCCGGGGATGTCAAAGGGTACAAGTACGAAGCCAACCTGATGATTGGAGTGATGCAGATGGCCTACGACAGCGACGAATTTCCTGGACACCATTGGTTCAAAAGAGATCTCAGCGACATTTACGACCCGTACACCGGCGACCCGGGATTCTCGGCTTTCTACACAGCCGATTTCAATGTCCATCTCACCAAGTGGTTAAAGGTAGGAGCAAGCGCCGGCTACGCCAAAGCATGGGCGAATGTGTTCGACCCTCGCGGCAACAAGAAAGTAGGAGAAAAGACATTGAATGACATGTCGCTTCTCGGACAGGCCAAGTTCACGTTCATCAACAGGCAGCTGTTCAGGATGTATGCCGGTGTCGGAGCCGGAGCCTCCGTCTGGGCGGGAAAAGAATGCGGGAAATCATATTCAAAACTTGTCCCTGCTGTTGAGTTCATTCCGCTTGGATTCCAATGGATGAACCATAAGATCTACACAACGCTTGAAATAGTGGTCGGCACCAGAATGGGCGGAATCAGAGGTGGATTAGGTTACAGATTCTAAACTTGAATGTCATGAAAAAGATTTTATCATTCGCGGCAGTTGCCGCAGCGACAATCATCGCAGTCTCATCATGCAGCAAGGCTCAAACAGATTTTGCAGGCAGCGATGGCAATGTGACCTATTCAATCGGCCCGTACATGATGTGCATCGCCGACAACCTGATAGTTGACAATCTCAAGATTCTGGAGTGCAGGATTGGTGGAGGAAAGCTTGACATACAAAGCAAAACATCTGTAGAAGATCCTCTTGATCCTTCCTACAGAATGCCTGGTGTCAAGGTCGAAAAAGCGGCGGAAGACAGCACTTGGATCATCTCCAACAAGAATATGGACTACTGGTTCCTTGGCGATGATTCCTACCCTACCGACTACACGATCACGGCAAGGATGCTGCCGGGCGACTACGCTCATTTCCACAGCTGGAAAGTCACCGTCAAAGGTGAGAGACGTGAGCGGGAAAGCTACTCCTGCAAATTCACCACACCGGAAACTCCCCTCATCTACACGATCGGCGACACCGGATACTCTTGGAGCAGCTGCCAAGGTCAACTGAATATGATAGTCTATCGTGACGGCAAAGCCATCGACTCTATCGCCATGATTCTCCGCGGAAGCAGGGATGACTACAGCCTTGCCAGGACCTACTGACTTCACAACAGATTTACGAAGAGGCCGTTGCCGGAGTGATCCGGCAACGGCGCTTCGGAAAGTCTCTGCTCTCCTCCACCATCCACAACTATTTCGCTGGAGACAAGGAGATGTTCGAAGGATTGGAGGCCGGATAAAGTAAGAAAGAATGGCCCAAGAGCCTCAGCAGAACAGGCCCCTTTTTCAAAGTTATTTGCGAATATCAAGAGAATACTTCCCTTAACAAAAGGACAAACCAAAATACTCACGAACCATGGTTGATCCTTGGTGGCCTTCAAATTTCGCTGATTGGATATGTTGTTAAAACACAGTAATATAACTAAGGTAATGCATTTTTTTGAAGAAAAGATGCAGAAAAATTTGGTTTATAACATAAACTGGTTTAACTTTGCGGGCGTAAAGATGAAGGGCGGCATCGCGCGAGTTTGCTCTTTTCTTTCAAATAATGGTTTATTGTATAAACAGTTTTTTTTTTAAACTTATAAACGTTCTCAGTCATGGAAGAAAGAAAAATCTCCGAACAGGAAAGCATTGAAATCATCACCTCGATGATTTCGCGAACCAAAGACCGCCTCGCCAAAGGCAGCGGCAATATTCTCCTTATGTGGGGATACCTCGTGGTTGTGATCACCCTATTGGTATGGGTGCTTCTCATTACCACTCACAACCAGGCAGTCAACTGGCTGTGGTTCTTGATCTGGATAATCGGCGGCATAGCCACACCGATTATGGCCAGGAAGGGACAAGCCAGGACCGGTGTGAAAAGCTATAGCGACAAACTCGTCTCACAAATATGGACCGCAGTTGGCTTGAGCGCTATCGCCACCACCGCCTTCTGCCTCGGATTCCTGCTGGTTGGAGGTAAGCATGCCTGGACGGCATTCTTTGCTTTCGCACTTGTCATAGTGCCGATGGGTGAGATAATGCAAGGATTGGTGATTCGCGAGAAAAGTCTCATTTGCGGAGGTGCAATCGGGCTTTGCGCGGGCATATTCACAACTTGCTGCATCGCCGCCGGTGTGCCTCTTGTCGTCTCATGGTTCATGCCGATATTCATAGTTGCATTTGCCGCAATGATGATTCTCCCCGGCCACATTCTCAATCATAAAGCAAAATCCATCCGATGAAAGAACTGAATCCATTACTGCACTCTCAGTTGAGACTGGGCGTAATGTCGATTCTCATGAATGTGGAGGAAGCCGATTTCGTCTATCTTAGAAAGAAAACCGAGTCGACAGCAGGGAATCTGAGTGTGCAGCTTGACAAACTCTCTGCCGCCGGATATGTCTCAGTGGAGAAAGGCTTTGCCGGCAAGAAAACACGCACAGTCTGCAGAGTCACAGAAAAAGGCCGCAACGCTTTTGAAGAATACGTCAATGCATTGAAGCAATATATAAATCCGCAATAGTTATTTTTTACTGAAAACACGAACGTAATCTTTCGACAAATCTAATCAAGTCTGAGACCCAAAGTTCTTCATCCTTTACAGATGTGGCTTCCTTAATGTCCGAGCTACCGGATCATCGGAAGCCATGTCTGGATGTGCTTGCCTTTCCAGCAGTCAACAGAGGAATAGTCAACCATCTTGATGTCGCCATCTGTGGTAGGGACAAGGAACTGCATTCTTGTGCCGGGACGCTCGGCGTTGACAATCTTGACCTTGACATCACCATTTGCGTCAGCGACAACCTGAACCGGTTTGTTGTAGTCAGGATCGATGTTCTCGTCACGTGCGAGAACCAGCGGACCCCACTGCACGGCCTGGAAGTACTTGCCTTCAGGATTACGGCCTTTGTCGGAAGCCTTGATGAGTTTCGCACGCATGTCGAAAATCATGTAGATAATGTCCCCGGCTTTCCATTTACGATCAAGATTAAGGTATTTTCCGGCCTCGACCTTGCCGACATACTTGCCATTGATCTCCACATAGGTGTTCTCGCTCCAGGAAGGAATGTGCAGCTTCACCGTGAACTTCTCTTTGGCGACTGGATCAACAGAGATGTGAACCTCATTCGCGCGAGGATATTCAGTGACGATTCCAAGCTTCACCTCGTTGCCTTTCGCTGTCTTGGCTGACACTGTTCCGGCATTGTAGAGATTGATCACAGGACCTTCCTTGGACTGCATGGCGGCGATGTAAGGGAGGTAGGACAGACCGCATGGGCCGCTGAGGTTGCAGCAGGTCACAGGCTGGCCGTCAATGTTGGTTCCCCAACCGCTGTTGGTCACCTTCGCTCCGTTCAGAAGGTTCACGTAGCTGAAACTCTTCCCGTCCGGTTTCATGGCGCCCAGAAGGCCGTTATAGGCATATTTCTCGATGTAGTCAACAGCCGTAGGATCGCCGGTAAGACGGAGATACTGAGAACAGTACTTCATCCAGGTCACACCGACACATGTCTCCATCATCCTCTTGATGTTCGGGTTGGTCTGCTCCACGGAGGTGTTGCTCCATCCCTCGCCGTTGAGTCTTGGCCAATAGATGTCGGCCCCCGCGTTGCCGATGATGGTGATTTCATTCTCGATCACATCGTTGAAGAAGTTGTCAAGGCAAGTCTTCCACCTCGGGTCTCCGGTGGCGCGGTAATATTCAGCCAATCCTTCCCATACAGAAGTCATCTCGTAGGCCTTAGGGTAAGGTTTGCCTACATTGTAGAGATGCTCCCCGTCAAATACCTGCTGGAAGATGTTGCTGCCCTTGGACGCTCCGGTTGTGACGATATATTCAGCGAAATCAAGATACTCTTTCCTGCCGGTGATGAAATAAAGCTTCACCATTGGCTCCAGAATAGAGGACGACTCGATTTTCGTGGAACTCCAGCCCAAATCGGTGATGCTCTTCTTAGGGGCGGGGCCGACCTGATCGATCACGCTCTTCGCCTCTTTCTCAAGGGCTGAAAGCACACGTGGATCCCGCTCCACATCTGTGTAATACTGGAGCAGACCAAGCATGACGTACTTCCTCTCCCAAATGTCGCCGTCACGATTGCCCGGCTGGTCATCGACAGCCGTGCAGCTGATGCTGCCGTTGCTCTTTTCGGTGGCCATAAGTTTGTAGACCAATTCTTTAGTCAAGGCCTTAAGTTTGGGATCCTGATTGTAGCGGTAAAGGAGGGAATTTGTGCGGATGCACTTGCCCGGCATCTCGCCGAGGGCGAACTTCGGACGACCCTTGATGAAGTAGTCGATGACTTTGTCGTAAGGCATCACTCCGTTGACCCAGTGATCGATGGAGTTCTGGATGTCATCGGCAAAGTAGCCGTTGAAGGTCACACTTCCAGCCGGAAGCGGCTCAATCACATCGCCAACCTTCTCCAGATTGAGATCATTCTGAGCTAAGGCTCCGACGGAAAGCAGCATTGCCACTGCTGCGGAAACGATTGCATTTTTCATTATCGTAACTGTTGAATATTTCCAAAAGTTTGCAAATTTAATATTTTTCCGCGCAACTTCCGACATTCGCAAAGGGGCGAAAGAGCAATATTCACAAAAGAATCAACGACAATCCATACGCACACGGTAAAACTTTCCGACAAGACTTCCGGAAAACGCTTTTGCCGGAGATGAATTTTGTTCGTATATTTGTCCATTACCGCATCAAATCTGGTTTATGGTAAGAATATTCTGCAAGAACACCGGGACATACAAAGAGTTCCTCGAAGGGACTCCCCTGCTGGACATCGCACCGGCATTCGAGTTCGACAAACCGTACGACATACTGGCCGCCAAGGTGAACAATGTGGCGGAGGGACTGAAATTCAGGGTTTTTCACAATCTTGACATCGAGTTTCTTGACTACAGGACCTATATCGGACGCAGTTTCTACAGCCGTTCGCTCTGCTTTCTTTTGTACAAAGCGACAAGAGATCTGTTCCCGGAAAGCAGAATGACCATCCGCCGGCCGATTTCCAAAGGCTATTTCTGCTCGGTCTACAAGAACGATGGATCTTTCCTGACGGAAGAGGATGTGGAGGCGATCGGAGAGAGGATAAGGGAACTCGTGATCGAGAATATTCCTTTCAGGCGCAAGGAACTCCAGATCGAGGAGGCTATCCGGATATTCAAGGAATCAGGAGACCTCGACAAGGTGAAGCTGCTGGAGACGTGCGGCGAGGTCTACATCACCTGCTACTCGCTTGGCGATGTGACTGACTACTACTACGATGAGCTCGTGCCGAGCACCGGCTACCTCAAGACATTCGGTGTGAAGCTCTGCCACGGAGGAATATTGCTGCGAGTCCCTGACCGTCACCATCCTGAGGATCTGGCTCCGCTTCACGAGCAGCCTAAGACTTTCGAGGTGTTCGCCGAGACGCACAAATGGAACTGGATAATGGGGCTTTCCAATGTCGGGGATGTCAATGAATCCATCCTCAAAGGCAACGCCTCAGACCTTATCCAGATCTCAGAGGCGCTTCAGGAGAAGAAGATAGTCCAGATCGCCGAGGAGATCGAGAGGCGGCACAACGACCCTGAGAATCCTGTGAAGCTGGTTCTCATCACGGGGCCGAGCAGCAGCGGAAAGAGCACGGTCTGCAAAAGGCTGAGCGTCCAACTTAAAGCCTGCGGCCTGCACCCGATCTCGTTCTCAACGGATGACTACTTCGTAAACCGCGTTGACACTCCGAAACTCCCGGACGGATCCTACGATTTTGACAACTTCGACACCGTGGATCATGAATATCTCCAGAAAGACCTTGTCAAACTTCTTGACGGAGAGGAGGTAGAGGTGCCTGAATATAATTTCGTGACCGGCCGCCGCGAGTTCAACGGCAAGAACCTCAAGTTGGGAGACCGGTCTGTGTTGCTGATCGAAGGACTGCATGCGCTGAACCCCCGGCTGACGGAGAAGGTCCTTGACAAGGAAAAATTCAGGATATTCATAAACACCATCACTTCCATCTCGCTGGACTGTCACAACTGCATTCCGACGAGCGACAACCGCCTGTTGCGAAGAATTGTGAGGGACTATCTCAAAGGGGCGTTCACGGCCCGGGAGTCGATCGCGAACTGGCCCAACGTACGCAGGGCAGAGGTAAAATGGATCTATCCGTTCCAGGAGAACGCCGACGTGCTTTTCAACTCGGCCTATCTCGTGGAGTTCGCCGTGCTGCGCACCCATGCCGAGAGAATCCTCGCTACAGTGCCGAAAAACTGTCCGGAGTACAGCGAAGCGCACAGGCTGCTGAAATTCCTGCACTACTTCGTGCCGGTTTCGGACAAGGAGATCCCACCGACATCACTGATCCGTGGGTTCATTGGGGAGAGAAGTTATTGAAGCCGGGTATGGCCTTTTTCGCTGACGACAGTCGGATGGTATATTAAAATATTTACAAACAATAATTTAGTAATCATTAAAATAATCTACCAACAAAATGGCAGACGAAAAGATAATTTTTTCTATGAATGGTGTGGGAAAGGTTCTCCCGCACAACAACAAGGTTATTCTGAAAGACATCTACCTTTCATTCTTCTACGGAGCGAAGATCGGCATCATCGGTCTGAACGGGTCCGGCAAATCGACCCTGATGAAGATCATCGCCGGTGTGGAGAAATCCTACCGTGGCGAGGTGGTCTGGGCTCCGGGCTATTCGGTGGGCTACCTTGAGCAGGAGCCGCAGATGGATCCTGACAAGACAGTACTTGAGGTCGTGCAGGAAGGCGTGCAGGAGGTCATGGATGTCCTAAATGAATATAACGAGATCTCCCTCAAGTTCATGGAGCCGATGGATGAGGATCAGATGAACGCGCTCATCGAGCGTCAGGGCGAACTGTCCGAAAAGATCGAGCATCTGGGCGGCTGGGAGATAGACGCGAAACTCGAAAGGGCAATGGATGCCCTTAACTGCCCTCCGGCCGATGCCAAGATCTCAACGCTTTCCGGAGGAGAGCGCCGTCGTGTGGCTCTTTGCCGTCTGCTTCTCCGCGAGCCGGACGTGCTGCTTCTGGACGAGCCTACCAACCATCTTGACACCGAGAGCATCCAGTGGCTGGAGGCGCACCTGCGTCAGTACAAGGGTACGGTCATCGCCGTGACCCACGACCGTTACTTCCTCGACAACGTGGCCGGATGGATTCTTGAGCTTGACAGAGGCGAAGGCATTCCTTGGAAAGGCAACTACAGCTCATGGCTGGAGCAGAAGACCAAGAGGCTTGAGATGGAGGAGAAGCAGGAGAGCAAGAGGCGCAAGACCCTCCAGCACGAGCTGGAGTGGGTGCGCATGGCTCCGAAAGCCCGTCAGGCCAAGCAGAAGGCACGTCTTGGAGCCTACGAGAAACTGGCCGCGGCCGACTCTAAGGAGAAGGAGGCGAATCTGGAGATATACATTCCGAACGGACCGCGCCTCGGCAACAATGTCATCGAGTTCAAGGACGTGTCCAAGGCCTACGGGGACAAGGTTCTCTTCGAGCATCTCTCATTCGCCCTTCCCCCTGCCGGGATTGTCGGTGTGATCGGTCCTAACGGAGCAGGAAAGACAACCTTGTTCAGACTCATCATGGGCATCGAGAAACCTGACACAGGATCGATCGACACAGGGGAGACCGTGAGGATCTCCTATGTGGACCAGCAGCACAAGAGCATCGACCCGGACAAGACAGTGTTCGAGACCATAGCCGGCAACTCCGAGTGGGTGAGGCTCGGCAACAAGGACATCAACGCAAGGGCATGGGTCTCACGCTTCAATTTCAGCGGCTCTGACCAGGAGAAGCTCTGCGGAGTGCTTTCCGGAGGTGAAAGGAACAGGCTTCACCTAGCGCTGACCCTCAAGGACGAAGGCAATGTCCTGCTTCTGGATGAGCCGACTAACGATGTGGATGTCAATACGATCCGCGCTCTGGAGGACGGTCTTGAGAACTTTGCGGGATGCGCTGTGGTGATCAGCCATGACCGTTGGTTCCTGGACAGGATCGCCACCCACATCCTCGCCTACGAGGGTGACTCCAACGTGGTGTTCTTCGAGGGCAACTACGCTGAGTACGAGGAGAACCGCAAGGCACGCCTCGGAAACACCGAGCCTAAGAGATTCAAATACAAGAAATTGATGGAATAGTTATTGCAGTGTTCCAGTGTTGGTGCGCCGCTGTGGCGCACCATAATGTTGCACTAAAAGTATAACTGTTATGGCAAGTGACTCAAAAAAGTACGAATGCCTGCGCTGTGGTTGGACCTATGATCCGGCGGAAGGGGATCCAGACGGTGGCATAAAGCCAGGAACCCCGTTCAAAGACATCCCGAAGGACTGGAAATGTCCGGTCTGCGGAGCATCGAAATCAGATTTCGCGGAATGTGCGGAATAATCGTTCCGCCAGACTGGCAAATCGGGCACTGGTCACTGAGTTCACCGAAGTGACATTTGCATCATCCAAATGGTTGGCACGCGTTGATGAACTCAGCGGCCAACCATTATTTTGCAGCGATGGACTGTGCGATGACATAGCCCATTGACCAGGCCGCTTGCAGATTGAAACCTCCAGTAATCGCATCTACATCAAGGACTTCTCCTGCGAAATAGAGACCCGGATGAGTCTTGCATTCAAGTGTGCTGAGGTTGATGTTGGACAAGGCGACACCTCCACAGGTAACAAACTCCTCCTTGAAGCGACTCCTTCCTCGGACTTGGTACTCATCGTTGGTCAAAGTGTTCACAAGACGGTTCATTCCTTTTGAGCCAAGCTCAGCCCATCGTGCATCTTCCCGGATGCCGCACTTGGAAATCAGGTAGTGCCAAAGTCTCGAAGGCAATTCTGAAGGATGAGTGTTGAGTATTAATTTCTGGAGACCACCTTTGGACAGAGACTGGATTCTGCTTCTGACATCCAGTTCGCCTTCATCCCCGAACCAATTCACGGAAAGAGTGGCAGTATATTCATTGTCAGCAAGATAGCGGGCCGCATAAGAAGAGAGTTTCAAGATTGCCGGACCGCTCATTCCCCAATGGGTGATAAGAAGAGGCCCGTTGGCCTTGAATCTCGTCCCGGCCAGGGATGCGCCGGCATTCTCGACCACGGTGCCCATCAACTCTCGGACAGGACTGCCGGGAAGGTTGAAGGTGAAAAGGGACGGGACAGGAGGGATGATTTCAAGATTCATGGCATCCAGGAATCCCAAGGTTGAGAGTTTCGGACTGCCTCCGGTTGTGACAATCACGATGTCGGTGGAATATTCTCGATCACGCTGTCGTTGGGAATTTGGGAGCAACGGTCCTTCGGCAGGCACAGGGAACGAGAGTTTGTAGCCTCCATTATTATGACACGGGAATATTCCTGTGACTTTATGTTTTGTTCGGAGCACGACTCCTTCCTGTCGCATCCGGGCAAGCAGAGTATTAACGATCTCCATCGCGTTCTGTGAAGCCGGAAAAACGCAATGATCACCCTGAAGGACAAGCCGCACGCCCTCATTCTCGAACCAACGCCATGTGTCATTGTTGTCAAAAGAGCGGAAAAGACACCTCATCAACTTGTCTCCGCGGGGATAAGCCTCAGACAGAGAAGATATTCCTTCAAAGGAATTGGTCAGATTGCACCGCCCTCCCCCGGTGATTGCCACCTTGGCCAAAGCCTTCGGGGCAGACTCGAACACCTCAACCGAAGCGGAAGGCATCCTCCGTTTCAGTTCAATGGCGCAGAAACATCCCGCAGCCCCGGCCCCGATCACAGCAACTTTCATAACGCAAACCTACATAAATTATTTGACAAATTCATAAATATGCTCAATCAATAGACAGCCACTGAATCTACTATTAACAGTGTGATATAGCAGTGTGGAATAAACTTGGTGAAATGCCATTTAGTGAATATCTTTGCATAGTTTATGGCCTCCGGACAGAAAGACATACTCCTCGGAATGATCCGAAAGGGGCAACCTATGACCCTCGGACAGCAGATTCAGCTTACGATTCTGCTGAGTCTGCCCGCCATCGCCGCCCAGTTTTCATCAGTTCTCATGCAGTACATCGATGCCGGGATGGTCGGCCAACTCGGAGCCAACCAGTCCGCGTCAATAGGTCTGGTCGCCACAACGACCTGGATAATGGGCGGATTCCAGTCCGGAGCGAGCGCCGGATTCTCAGTCCAGATCGCCCACCTTTGCGGAGCGCAGGATTTCAAGGGTGCCAGAGCCGTGATGAGGCAAGGGCTGACCACAGTATTCATTATCGGACTGGTTCTCGCCGTGACCGGTATAAGCATCAGCGGAGCGCTCCCCCATTGGCTTGGCGGGACACCGGAGATAAATGAGGACGCATCGGAATATTTCTGGATATACTCAGCGTTCATCCCCATAGGAGCGGTAGGATGGGCGGCAAGCTCAATGCTTCAAGCCAGCGGCAATATGAAGATTCCGAGTCTTATGTACACCGGGATGTGTGCCCTGGACGTGATGTTCAACTACATATTCATTTACGTCTGCGACATGGGAGTTGCGGGAGCCGCACTAGGCACTGGTGCTGCTGAACTTGTTACTTCCATCTTTGTGGTCTGGTACGTCCTCATACGTTCTAAAGAATTGAATATCAAGGGTGAACAAGGCACGTTCGTTCCTCAGCGCAAAAATGTGCGCAACGCATGGGGGATCACCGCTCCGATGTGGCTTCAAAACATCATCATGAGAGGATCGCACATCATGAGCACCATCATCGTGGCCCCTCTCGGTCCGGTTTCAATAGCTGCCAACTCTCTGGCCATCATTGCTGAGAGTTTCTGCTACATGCCAGGCTACGGAATCGAGGAGGCGGCCACAACGCTTGTCGGACAGAGCTTAGGAGCCAAACGTCGTGATGTCGCCAAGAGGTTCTCGCAGATCACCCTGCTGATGGCCGCCGGCATCATGACATTACTGGGAGTACTCATGTTCATCTTCGCCACCGACCTGATGATGCTTCTGAGTTCAGATCCCAATGTCATCGACCTTGGAGCCAAAGTGCTTAGAATCGAAGCCTTCGCAGAGACTCTGTACGCATTCTCAATCGCAGGTTACGGTTCATGCGTTGGTGGGGGCGACACGCTAGTGCCAAGTGTGATGAATTTCGGAAGCATGTGGGTGGTACGCATAGGACTGGCACTGATTTTAACACCTCGAATGGGTCTTACAGGCTATTGGATTGCCATGTGCATCGAGCTAAATGTCCGCGGTCTGCTGTTCTACTGGAGACTTCGCGGAGAGAAATGGATGAAACTAAAGATTACTTGAAGATATGGAAAAGATCATCAATCAAGAATTCGGTGGAGAGAGGCCGCTGTACTGCAAACACGACCTATATCTTGAGAACGTCAAGATCCACGCTGGAGAATCAGCGCTTAAAGAGACCGGCAACATAACCGCTGTTCATTGCCAGTTCGAAGGCAAGTATCCATTTTGGGAGTGCAAAGGATTTGTAATTAAGGATAGCCTTCTCACAGTAGGAGCCCGCTCAGGGCTTTGGTATTCAAAGAACTGCGAGATCTACGACACAATTATCGATGCTCCGAAGACTTTCCGGCGGATGGACGGAATCAAACTGAGGAATGTCCAGATCATGGGCGGCACGGAGACTTTCTGGGACTGCAGGAACATCGAGGTCGAGGACACCGTCATCGACAGAGCCGACTATGTGTTCATGCACTGCGAGAATGTCAAGCTGACCAATGTCAAACTGAACGGCAACTATAGTTTCCAATACGCTAAAAACGTAGAGATCAGAAACTGCGTCCTGAACTCCAAGGATTCTTTCTGGGAATCAGAGAACGTCACCGTCACTGACTCTGTCATCAATGGTGAATATCTCGCCTGGTACTCAAAGAACCTCCGCCTTGTACGCTGCCACTTCACCGAAACACAGCCACTGTGCTATTGCGACGATCTTGTCCTTGAGGATTGCACGATGGGTTCTGACGCAGACCTTGCGTTTGAATATTCATCAGTCCAGGCCACGGTCAAAGGGCACGTCCCTTCCATCAAGAACCCTCGTACCGGCTTCATCCGCTACGGTTCCGTCGGAGAGATCATCCTCGACCAGAACATCAAGGCTCCGGGCGACTGTGTTCTGGAGAAAGCATAGCCGGTGTACCTTCACAAAGTGCCGGTCTATGCGCCAATGTTTTAGGCAAGCCTTTGTTTTGCGCTCAACGATCCGAGTCCAACGGCAATCTGACACAGGCTGACACACGAGAGATTGAATTACATTTTCGCCATAAAGTGTCATCGAAACCCAAATAATGTCGGAGGTGTACGACAATTTGGTCAAAGGATGTCGTCCATCCTCTCAGACACCGGAATCTCAATACAGATTCCCGAGCCACGGGTCACACGTCAGGAGGCAAGCGGGGACAATACATTATTACGGACCTCTCGTGCCGACGCCGTTGTAGATTTACGGAACGCCTTCATGTCAAAGCCAGTCAGAAGTGCCTGAAGGCTCATCGAACTGATTCATGACATGGGTACGAAAAAGCCTCATAGAGCGATCTCTACGAGGCTTTGTAGTGGTGTCGGGAAGAATCGAACTGCCGACACATGGATTTTCAGTCCATTGCTCTACCATCTGAGCTACGACACCGTTTCCGTTTGGGATTGCAAAGATAGACATTTTTCTTTTGGCTGCAAATTTTTTTTGAGAAGAAATTGCATTTTTCTTCGATGTGTGGATGTTTTTGGCTAAATTCGCCATAATGTCGAACAGAATCTTCATACAGGTTATCCTTCCGCTACGGCTGGAGTGGGAACCGTTCTACTATCTGGACGGAGGGGTTATATGTGTCGGAGACCGTGTGCGGGTGAATTTCGCCGGCAAGGAATATGTTGGAGTCGTGAGCGTTGTGGACGCTGGAAAACATGTGGAGGTCATAGGGATTGTGGACAGGGTGAAGCCTGTTGTCGGGATGGCAGTGGGACTGGAGCCGGTCTCGATGGAGGAGATCACGCTTTGGAGGCAGATTTCGGAATATTACATGTGCACGGTCGGAGAAGTGTACAAGGCGGCTTATCCAGCACAGAAAGTGGCTGAGGAGGAGGCGTTGGCACGAATGGAAGCGATGAAGGCGGAGAGAGAGGAGAAGAAAAGGAGCATGATAGCAGAGAAGATCAAGCGGCTGAGAGAGAGGGCAGTGAAAAAGGCGGAGTTGGCCGGGAGGGCACGGAAAGCGGAGACTCGTGAGAAGTTTTTGGAGGAGAAAGAAGCGCTGGAAAGAGAGATTATGGCATTGAGTGGAGAGGTCACTTCGACAAGCTCAGTGACCGACAGAAGCGAGTCTGCGGCTGGGCATTCGGACGCAGAGCCTGTCGAAGCGTCCGCAAAAAACGGGAAAGACATCGTGCTCTCTGCGGCGCAGGAGACGGCATATTCAAAAATTAAGGAGATTTTCGCCAATGGAAAACCTGCGCTGCTGCACGGTGTGACGGGTTCGGGCAAAACTGAGATTTACCTGAAGCTGGCACAGGAAACGCTGGCGAAAGGGAAGAATGCGCTTTATCTGGTGCCGGAAATCGCACTGAGCAGGCAGTTGGAGGACAGGATTAGTGAGACATTTCCGACTGAACTATTGGTTTTCCACTCCGGAGAGACCATGACAAGAAAAAGGGAAGCAGCGACTATTCTCAGAAACTTTGGAGAGACAAGAATAGAAGGAAATAGACGTTGCTCCGGCTACATAGTTCTTGGAACACGCAGCGCGATATTCCTGCCACACAAGGAGTTGGGATTGGTGATTGTGGACGAGGAGCACGACACGTCCTACAAGCAGGACTCCCCCGCCCCGCGGTACAACGGACGGGAAACAGCGATAATGATGGCTAAGATCTTTGGAGCTGATGTGGTGCTCGGATCAGCAACGCCTTCGCTTGAATCGCTTTACAATTGCAGCGTCGGACGTTACGGACTCGTTACCCTGACCAAACGATTCTACGATGCCGCTGACTCCGACATCGAGATCATCGACACGATTGCCGAGCGGCGCAAGAACGGGATGATCGGCAACTTTTCCCGTAAGCTCATCGACCGGATAAACAAGTGCTTGAGTGCCAATCGGCAAGTTCTGATTCTTCGGGAGAGGCGGGCATATTCCCCGATCGTGCAGTGCCAGGAGTGCGGTGAAATCCCTAAATGCCGCTGCTGCAACGTGTGCCTGAGCCTGCATAGGCGCTCCGACGGAGGCGAAAAGCTCGTCTGCCACTACTGTGGCAGGGTGTATGAATATACCGGCAAGTGTCCGAAATGTGGCGGTGAGTTGAAGCCTCTGGGATCCGGGACTCAGAAGATCGAGGAGGAAGCGGCCAGACTGTTCCCGGAAGCCAGGATAGCCCGTCTGGACAGCGACACGGCGCAAAGAAGGAAATATGAAACTGACACGATCCGCAAGTTCTCCAAAGGGGAAATCGACATTCTGATCGGAACAAGGATGGTCGCCAAAGGATTCGATTTCAGCGGATTGTCCCTCGTGGCCGTACTTCAGGCCGACTCGATTCTCGGGCAGGAGGACTACAGAGCCGATGAAAGAGGACTCCAGCTTCTGGAGCAGTTTAGGGGACGTTGCGGAAGGCGCGGGGAAAAAGGTCTGTTCGTCATCCAGACTTCCCAACCCGGACATCCTGTTTATCAAAGTATTGAAGGGAAACTGGACGAGAACGGCACAATGGCCAGGTTCCTCAGCGAAAGAAAGATGTTCGGCTATCCGCCATATTCAAGGGTCATCGGAGTCATCATAAAGGATTACAACCAGGCAAGGGTGGATCTGCTGAGCCGTGAGTTCGCAGAGGCGATCCGCAGTGCTTTGGGTGTAAGGATAAGTTATGCCCCCGGAGTGCGGAACGGCCCGAATGTCATAGGGCCATATTCCCCTGCAATCGACAAAATCTCGAACCAGAACATCCGTCAGATCAGAGTGTTGCTGCCGAAAGACCGCTCGCTCGTAAGGAACAAGGAGACGCTTGCGGCCGCGGTCACGCGCTTCGAAAAGGAGAAGAAATATTCAGACCACATCGCGCTTGATGTCGACCCTGCATAACGTGCGCGATCATCACGCCAAGGTATGCCCGTGCCTATGTTGATAACTTCTATTCCGCTAATATTCTCATATTCCATAATTTTTAAGTAACTTTGAAATTTGAACGGAAAAACGGGGAGCAATTGTTGTGTTGACGTTAACCGGCAATCCGGCAGGCGTTTCCTTCGGTTTCACAAACACACAAGACATGGGAAAAGTCATAGCAATAGCCAATCAGAAAGGCGGAGTGGGCAAGACCACGACCGCCATCAACCTTGCGGCCTCACTGGCCGTGCTGGAGAAGAAGGTTCTCATCATCGACGCAGACCCTCAGGCCAACACGACATCCGGTCTGAATTTCTCTCCGGACAACGACGAGAAGAGGACTATCTACGAGGTGATGATCGGCACGATTGACATTCATGACGCCTTGATTCAGACAGAGATTCCAGACCTTCAGATGATCCCGTCACACATCAACCTTGTCGGAGCGGAGATCGAGATGATCGACGTTGAGGACAGGGAGACGATTCTGAAGAGAAGGCTGGCCCCGATCCGTGACAACTACGACTTCATCATCATCGACTGCTCCCCTTCCCTGGGACTCATCACCATCAACGCCCTTTCGGCATCCGACTCCGTGATGATTCCTGTACAGCCGGAATTCTTCGCGCTTGAGGGACTCGGCAAACTGCTCCAGACCATAAGGCTGGTGCAGAGCGGAGTGAACCCGGCACTCACGATCGAAGGGTTTGTCGTGACGATGTTCGACGGCAGGACAAAGGTTCACGCGCAGGTCGTGAACGAACTCAAGGAGCATTTCCAGGACATGGTGTTTGGCACGGTGATCCAGCGTAGCATCCGTCTCAGCGAGGCGCCTTCGCACGGCAAGCCGATCATCCTCTACGATGTGGTCAGCAACGGAACGACCAACTATATGAACCTCGCTAAGGAAGTGTTGGAAAAGAACGAGAAATAAATTATTGTGACGCAAGTTACCGAAAACTTGCGAAATACGACATCAATGAGCAACAATAAGCAGGAAAGCAGGCTGGGCAAAGGTCTCAGCGCCCTTTTAGGAGACATCCAGACAATCGGGCCGGAAAGGAAACCGGTCGGTTATATTAATAAGGAAATCGCCGGTTCCAAGCCGGAGCAGGACTATGGTGACGTGCTGAGGATTCCGGTGGACCTGATAGAGCCGAACCCTTATCAGCCTCGTATGGCATTCGACAACGAGGCTCTGGAGGAACTCGCTGATTCCATAAGGACATTCGGTCTGATCCAGCCTATCTCGGTGCGCAAGCTCAAGAACGGACGCTACCAGATCATCAGCGGCGAGCGCAGGTTCAAGGCCTGCAAGAGGGCGGGAATGGACATCATCCCGGCTTACATCAGAACCGCCGATGATCAGGGAATGCTGGAGATGGCCATTGTGGAGAACATCCAGAGGCAGGATCTCGACCCGATCGAGGTGGCGATGAGTTACCAGAGGCTTATGGACGAATGCAATCTCACACAGGAGATGATGGCACAGCGTGTCGGCAAGAAGCGCGCCTCGGTCGCCAATTACCTCAGGCTTCTCAAACTTCCGACCAAGGTTCAGCACGACCTCAAGACCGGGCTTCTCAGCACGGGACATGCGAAAGTTCTTCTCGGAGTGGAGGATCCTCATATTCAGGAACTTCTCTGCGACCTTGTGATAAAGGACGGCCTTTCGGTGCGTCAACTGGAGGAGAAGGTCCACAAACTGAGCAAAGGCGAGAATGCCAAACCAACCCCTAAGCAGCAGGATCTTCCTGATGAATATTACAGGGTTCTGGAGCATATCGGCAAGTTTTTTGATAACAGCATCAGCCTGAAACGCTCGGCCTCCGGAAAGGGAACTATGACAATCAAGTTCAACTCCGACGAGGAAGTGGGCAGATTCCTCAAAGCCCTTGATGAATCGAACATCTAAGAAAAACAATGAAGAATCTGATTCTCAGGATATGTCTGGCACTTGTCTGCCTGACGGCCTTTTCGGCTGGTTTGAAAGCCCAGTTCAGAGAAGAGGCGTTCAACCAGACTTACAACGACCCAAGCGACACAACCGGAGCCGCAAAAGACTCCGTTGACAAGATGTGGTCGTTCCGGGAGTTTTTCAGAGGAGTGAGCCACAAAGACACAACACTGAGGATCGGAACGATGTTCGCCGGCTCGACAGTGTTCATCGGAGCCGAGCAGATCTACAACAAACAGTACTGGAAGTTGCCGATCATCTACGGAGGAATCGGCACGACTCTCGGGCTGGGAATCCACTACAACAGCAAGTACCGGCACTCCAAGAAAGGCTATGACATCGCGATGGCGCTTGACCCGAACATGGAGTTTGAGTTGGACACCCGCTCGAAGGATATGGCTAAATATATGTTCGCAAGCGCCGGGTTCATATATTGGGCGACCCTGATGGACGGAGTGGTCAACTACAAAAGGGACGTTAAGAACCAGCCGGGAAAGGCGACGATATATTCTATCCTCCTCCCGGGACTCGGACAGGCGTACAACGGCGAGTACTGGAAGATTCCCATCTATTGGGGAATGCTGATCGGATCGTATCATTTCTACGCCCTTAACAGCAAGAACTACAAGAGGTACAAGCGAATACACAACGAGGCGACAAATCCTGACGGCAACTACGACGGAAGTATTCCCGCGGAGAGGGCGCTATATTTCCGTAACGTCTTCAGACGATACAGGGACTATTCAGTTGTGGCAATCGTTGGAAGTTACCTGCTTCAAATCATTGATGCCAATGTCTTCGCCTATATGCAGGATTTCGAGGTGAACGACGATCTCACGCTGAAAGTCACTCCGGCCATAATCTCTCCGTACAATGAATATGTCTCCCCTTGTTATTATGAATATGCCATGACTCCGCAGAGCAATATTCCGCCGATGGCCGGCGGTTACGGAATGGGCGCATTCGGAGACAATGCAATCGGAATAAAAGTCGGTCTGAGATTTTAACAAGAACATTCAAGGATGAGAAAAACCACATATTCAGCGTTGGCGCTAGTACTGCTTCTGGTTTTCCTGTGTCAGGGAAACGCAGGTGCGCAGATATTCAGAAATAGGCTCAAGGAGGAAAACAAAGAGCTAAAGAGTCAGGTGGATTCTCTCCGGAAAGTTCTGGACAAGCTGAAGAAAGAGCGTAACCAGAAAGACAGCATCGCCGACGAGATGATCGTTGTCTACGAAGAGAACAGGTACAAGACAGCGGCGGGACTTAATCCGGAAGACTACACGCCCGAGATAACAGACAGTCTGTTGAGCATCTGGTACCTTCACCGCCAGGCAAACGAAAATGAGGAGGGGCGCGGCTATGACATGGATTCGATCCGTTTCACATCAAATGTCTCAGACGAAGTCATGAAGGCCAGACTAGAGAAGATGAACTCCTTCATCACACTTCCCTACAACGACAAGGTCCGCAACTACATGATCCTCTACTCCGAGAAAATGCCTTCCAAGATGGGCACGATCCTGGGGTTGTGCAAGTACTACATGCCAATCTTCGAAGAAACTTTCAGCAAGTATAATCTCCCTGACGAGCTAAAATACATGGCCATCATCGAGTCGGCACTGAACCCGGTGGCTGTCTCCAGGGCAGGTGCGAAAGGGATGTGGCAGTTCATGTTCAGAACCGCCCAACTTTACGGACTGGAGATCAACTCGTTCGTGGACGAGAGGCTGGACCCGTTCAAGTCGGCCGATGCGGCCGCACGCTACCTGACAGACTCCTACAATGTCTTCGGGGACTGGAATTTGGCTATCTCTTCCTACAACTGCGGCTCCGGCAACATCAACAAGGCCATCCGCAGGAACGGAGGCAAGAGGGATTTCTGGTCGGTCTATGACTATCTTCCGCGAGAGACCAGAGGCTACGTGCCTGCATTTGTGGGTGCGATGTACGCCATCCACTACAGCAAGGAGTACGGACTGACCCCGGCAAACATGCAGATGCCGGCCCAACTGGACACCTTCGAAATCCACAGGAACCTGCATTTCAAGCAGATCAGCGAACTGGTCGGAATCCCGGTTGACGAGCTCAGAAACCTCAATCCCCAGTACATCAAGGATGTGATTCCAGGCGACAGCAAGACTTACATTCTCCGAATCCCTTACAACTATTCCGGTGACTTCGTGGCCCATGAGGACTCGATCTACAACTACAAGGCTTCTGAATATCTCAACCCACAGACCCTGGTGGATGACTCGAAACGTTCTTCCGGAGGGACATATTCAGGTGGCACGATCACTTATAAGGTCAAGAAGGGTGACACGTTGGGAAAGATCGCGGCCAGATATCATGTCACCGTGAACCAGCTCAAGAGGTGGAACCATCTCAGGAGCACCAATCTCAGCATCGGACAGAAGATACGCATCTATAAGGGAGGTGGCGCGCCGACCGCTTCCGCGGTCAAATCGGCCTCCAGCCAACTGAATTACACTGACTACACAGTGAAAGCGGGAGACTCTCTCTACAGCATCGCAAAGAAGTTTCCTGGTATGACAGCTGATAAGATTATGAAATTCAACGGGATAGGTGAAAACATCAAGCCTGGGATGAAACTCAGGATTCCTGAATAACGGTCAAAACGTCATCACGGCCTGGATCTTTCCCTCAGAGACCGATGGTTTAGGCTCTTTCATGAATGAATATACAACTGTCGAGGCTCTGAAATACAATTTCAAAGCCCTCCCTCCGCCAAACCGGAACTTGCGCCCCGACACAGCAGACAGGCTCCAACCACGCCCGTAATAGGCCGGGACAGTAAAATTACCCGGCGCGTCCCGTTCGTAGGAATATATCCGGTCATCCCAATTATCGACAATGAATATGGTGCCTCGAAGATAGGCGCTGAACCGATCCGTTTTACGCCCGCCTTCAAGATAGGCAAGGCCCGACAGTGAACGGCAAAGAAGCCCCTCAATCCTGCCTCTGGCCTTCCATGCGGGCTTGTCAGACGGACCATAACGCGCTGACAGTCCTGAACTGGACCAGTCAAAATCACATCTGGCACTCGTACGGTACTTCAGCACCGGTTCATAAGGCCGGAAACGTTCAGTAAACCTTATTGACAACACCGATGTCTCCGTCAACTGCGACGGAAGCTTGAGCTGGACACGGATCTGCCTTTTTGCCCGCTCAGAGTCTCTGACAGCCAAATCAGCCGTAAGGAATGCCGGGCCTTTCTCCAGTCCAAACGCGATGCCATGTTCGTCGGAAGTCTTTGTCCAACCACGTAGTCCACCAGTGTAATCGGAGCCGAAATCTGAATGGTAACTGTGGACAACCGAAGATAGTCTCCAATCACTGCCCAAAGGGAACACTGCGCCAAGCAAGGCTCCAGGACTCTTTCCTGCGAAATCCCACGCGAACTCTCCAAAGTAGTCCACCCCACGCCACGAGTAGCGGAAGTCCCCTGACAGTTTGCCTCCTTTAGGCTTCATTGACATATTCATTGGCATCGTCAGGCCGTAGCCGGTAAGTGATAATTGTCCGTTGCGAGAGTAACGGGTGAGGTTGGCTCCGGACAATAAGGAGATTTCGGACGGTTTACCGCTCTCGCACCATGAGCGAAGGCCAGGGAATGATACAAATGTGGACAAAACCAAGCGTCCCGCAATGAAGTCAGCCGCCACTCCCCTGTGGCTTCCTGTTCCAGACCATGAAAAGGAAGGCGACAAACCTGAAGGACGTCTGCTGAACGAGGATGAGGTGGATAGCCCAGACATGGACATTCCGCTCCAAAGCGTCAGTCCCTGGCCGAAGCGCGCGTTGAAGTCACCGATGATGACCTTGCCCAAACGCCTTTTTCCGTAATATGTCATGTTCATAGACCATGCGGACGGAGGGAATCGCTCATTGTCGGAATATTTAGTCCGGGCGGCTGACGAAATTTCGAGCATCTCACCGTGATTCATTCTGTACTTTACTCCATAGTTGGAAGCATCTCCCTTGACGGCGGAACGGACCAGAGCCTCGTGAGATAATCGTTTCGAATCCGGTTTGATTTGTCCTGGTAAAGAGTTTGAGGCAAACGAGATGAAAGGCTTTAGAGCATTGGCTAAATCCTCTCCGAAACCGTCAACGGCAGCGAGTTCGGAGACGGAAAGCACATCACCGTTCCGAGAGCGGTAGTCCATCAGGCTCGCCACCTGATACTGGCTCAAAAGACCGCTTGAGACTATCCTGCTTCTTGACGCAAGGTTGATTTCCAACGGACGGGAGGCCAGAGCGGCGAACCGCTCCACCTCCTGCTCGTCCAGTTCCTCCTCGGAGTCCGTGCCGGTCAGATAAAGAATCGCCCTCATCCGCTCATCGGACTGAGCGGTCATATTCAGAGAAAGAGTCGTCAGTGCTAGCAGCACGGCAATGAAGTTTTTCAAAATATTCATGACCAGTGATATTTATGTTCGAGGGAAAGCATCCCCTTCACGTTCAGGTTCAGGCCGGCAAGTTAAGGTTAATAAACGTAAAAAACGAAAAGAAAAAAGAAACGTATACGAAGTTTTTCTGTTTTTTTAAGGAATAATGCCTAATTTTGTTTTTTACAAAAAAGAACGAACCGCAATGAGCAACGTCAGACTATTTGACAAGTCCTTCAAACCGTTCATCTCAAACGAACGGCTTGAGAATGCCATCGACAAAGTGGCCGAGAAGATTAACCATGACTTCAAAGGATGTACAGATTGTCCTGTACTCCTTTGTGTCCTGAACGGATCCCTTATGTTCACGTCCGAACTGATGAAGAGGCTCTCTTTCAACTGTGAGCTTGTCTGCATCAAGCTTTCTTCCTATAATGGGACGCACACGACCGGTAAGGTCAGGGAGACGATGGGGCTGACAAGAAGCATTGAAGGCAAGAGAGTCATCGTTGTGGAGGACATCGTGGACAGCGGCAACACCATCGTGGAGCTTAAGGAGATTCTTAAGGAGAAGGGGGCAGCCGAGACCAAGATCTGCACGATGCTCCTAAAGCCGGCATCCTACACAAAGGACGTGAAGCTTGATTATGTTGCGATGGAGATTCCTGACGACTTTATCGTCGGATTCGGTCTTGACTACAACGAGCTTGGAAGGAATCTCAAAGATATTTATGTATTGGACACAGATATGAAATATTTTATTCTATTCGGCCCTCCGGGCGCCGGAAAAGGCACCCAGGCCTCAGCAATGGTTGAAAAGTACAATCTCTGCCACATTTCCACAGGAGAACTTCTTCGAGGGGAAATTTCTAAAGGCACAGAACTCGGTCTAAAGGCAAAAGCGTTGATTGACGCTGGCGAACTCGTTCCTGACGAGGTTGTAGAAGGCATGATAGAGAACAAGTTCAAGACAGTTACCGGAGTGTCCGGCTTCCTTCTTGACGGATTCCCTCGCACAATCGCACAGGCCGAGGCTCTTGACAGGATGCTCGCCAGGAACGGTGAGGCTGTCACCTCAGTTGTCTCCATCATGATTCCGGACACAATGATCAAGGAGCGCATCAAGCATAGGGCCGCCATCGAAGGCCGCGCGGATGATGCGAAGGACGAGACGATCAACAACCGCGTCAAGACCTACCACGAGAAGACCGAACCTCTTGTAGAGTACTACAAGAAGGCGGGAAAGTACGAGGAGATTGATGGCACAGGAACCATCGAGGAGGTTCGCGGAAGGATATTCACAATGATGGACAGGTCATAACCTATGACGATAGGTTCACTTTTGGTCACCGCTCTGCTCGCTGGCTCGCCACTGAAGCTGAACGGTGACAACATTTCTCAGATTGTCAACGAGTTGACGACTGAAGAGAAGGCTGCTCTACTGGTCGGCAGCGGTGCCAAAGCCTTCAATGGTGTTGGCTACACAACCCTCTACGTCAAAGGTGCGGCCGGAACGACTCACCCGATAGAAAGGCTAGGCATCCCGGCCATTGTGCTGGCTGACGGCCCGGCGGGTGTCAGGATTGACGACCGTCGCTGCACAAAATTCCCGATCGGAACCTCTCTCGCCGCCACATGGAATCCTTCGCTTGTCGAGCAGGTCGGAGAGGCCATCGGCAATGAGGTTCTTGAATATGGTGTGGACGTTCTTCTTGCCCCAGGCATCAACATCCAGCGCAATCCGCTGTGCGGAAGGAACTTTGAGTATTACTCCGAGGATCCTTTGCTGGCAGGCAAGATCGCTGCCGGCTACATCCGTGGAATCCAGAGCCAGGGAGTCGGGACTTCAATCAAGCATTTCGCCGCCAACAATCAGGAACTCAACAGGTTGTACCTTGACACAAGAGTGTCGCAAAGAGCCCTTAGAGAGTTGTACCTCAGGAATTTCGAGATCGCAATCAAGGAGAGCGGCCCTTGGACCGTCATGACTTCCTACAACTACATCAACGGCACTCTTGCCGCTGAGAATCACGACCTTGCCACAGGTGTACTTCGGGATGACTGGGGCTACAAAGGAGTGGTCATGACTGATTGGGCCGCGGGATTATATTCAGACAAGATGGTCGCAAGCGGCAACGACATGATCCAGCCTGGCAGCGATGACCACTACAAGCGTCTAGTCAAGTCCATGAACGAAGGAACGTTAACGATGTCCGCTGTTGACACTGCCGTGACAAGGCTTCTGAGGCTCATCGTCAAATGTCCACGTTTCAAAGGGTATGAATATTCCAACAAACCGAACCTTGAGAAGAATGCATCCGTTGCCCGCAAGGCCGCTGAGGAAGGTATCGTGCTGCTGAAGAATGACTCAGAGTCCCTTCCTTTGGCTCCTGAATCCAAGATCGCATTGTTCGGTGTGACTTCATACGAGTTCATCACCGGGGGAACCGGAGCCGGCAACGTCAACGGTTCTTATGTGATCAACCTTAAGCAGGGGCTTTCTGACGCGGGATTCGGACTTGACAAGAGAACAGACGACTTCTACAATGACTGTCTCAAATACGAGAAGTTCAACACCCGCAGGATCAACAGCAAGTTCAACCAGTGGTTCGTGGACGCTGAACGTCCTGCAGAGGCTCTGCCATCCAAAGCCGTTCTGGCTCAGGCCGCAAAGGAAGCGGACAAAGCCGTCATAACCATCGGGCGCATCTTCGGGGAAGGAAAGGACAGGCTTTACCAGTTCAGCTATCTGTTGTCCGCTGACGAGATAAGGCTTATCAAGGCAGTTTCCGAGGCTTTCCATGCCAAGGGGAAGAAGCTGATTGTCGTGCTGGACGTTGGTGGGATCGTGGACATGACAGCGTGGCAGGACATGGCCGATGCCGTGGTAGTCAGTTGGTTACCTGGCTGCGAGGCCGGTCACTCAATCGCATCAGTACTCTCCGGAGAGGAAACGCCAAGCGGTAGGCTTCCTATGAGCATTCCGGTAAGCTACTACGATGACCCGACAGCTGGCACAATGCCTCAGATCCTCACTGACAAACCGATCAACTACTCGTTCTACCGTCCGGCGCCTATCGGAGTCAAAAAACGGTACGACCTGGAGAACATCGACTATGTCAACTACCGTGAAGACATATATACAGGCTACAGGTACTACGTCACCGACAAGGTCCGTACCGCCTATCCATTCGGTTTCGGTCTGAGCTACACCGAGTTCAAGTACAGTGGGATGACAGTGGAAGACGCCGGAGATGATTACATTGTCAACGTTACGGTGGAGAACTCCGGCAAATATTCAGGAAAGGAGGTCGTCCAGATCTACGTTAAAGCTCCCGGCAAGGATATGGACAAGCCCGCCCGTGAGCTCAAAGGCTTCACCAAGACGGAAACTCTCGCTCCTGGCCAAAGCCAAACAGTCGAGATCAAGATTCCGAAGAGTCTTCTGGCCTCCTATGATGAGACACGCACCGGCTGGGCCACCGAAAAAGGAACATATTCCTTCATCACCGCCAAAAACGTGGACACACCAGTTCTCGTGGAGAAAGTGAAGATCACCACCCCGACCTTCACCCCGACCGGCAACTATCTGGCCGCCTCTCCCCTCTTCATCGAGCGATGACCGCACCGTCAGGTCCACGCTCAACGTAGAGCCCAGCAAATTGATAACCATTCAAATGACAGACCGTCCTCCTACCAGAAACAAGCAGGAGGATGTTTTATCATATCGTTCTGTTGGAAATTCTTATCCAACGCCTTGAAACCCTCACCTCATCACTGTAGAGAGTCTGAGCCTTCAGACTGTCACCCAACGGGTTGTTCAACTCCTCTGAAATGATTTTGTCATCCTTGAGAAGCTTGTGGTAAGGCTTGAGCGGAAAAAGCAGCGGTGAAAGGTAAAGGGTATCGATGAGGATGTATCCCTTCTTAAGGAATGATCCAATGTATTTGATGTCGTGCTCGATGATATTGTGCCCGCAAAGGGTATCACAATCCGAGATGAATTCAATGAAACCACTGGGTATGGAGGAATGAAACCGTTGCCCGTCTTTCACTCCCCCTATGTCCAGGATCTTGCCTCTGCCGTCTATCTCAAGGTCTATGAAGGCGATTTTTGTCATAAGGTTGCTTTGCTTGCTTTAACTCATTGATTATTGGCACAAAAATAACATTATTTCACCAAAGTACAGTTACGGCAAGCTACATTATTATACTTTCAAGAAAGTTATTTGCAAGGCTGCGATGAAGCGAGTGCGGATTTGCGTAACGCTTTCAATGCTGGTCAGAAGTATCTGAAAGGCACACTTCAATGAAAATCCGGTACCGTTGCTTTTGTGTTTTTCAGCCCTGCCTGGCTTCAACCGGCCCAAGTTCGCAATGTGACCGAATGTCTTTTGTAATATTCCCACCGTCACATATTGTCTGGCGTTGTTCGTCCGGTGGATTGCAGCTTGGCCGGCCACAATGCAGAAACCACTCACTTTGTCCGGCCGTCAAGGCTTTCGCCGAAAACAGTTCAAATACGCGAGAAATAGCCCGTGGAGGACAACAGCATAATAATCAAGTTATTATCAGCAGTTACTCCTACCCATACGGGCAGGAGTAACCCTATTCAATATATTCATTAAGCGATAGTTAGCCTCCACGGCCAACTATGGAGTCAGTCGTCATCATCGCAAGAAACAGGCGTGCCTTCCGGATCAGGTTCATAGTCCAGTATGTCTCCCGGCTTGCAATCCAGAACCTTGCAGATAGCGTTCAGGGTTGTGAAACGGATCGCCCTGGCCTTGCCGGTCTTCAGGATTGAAAGGTTGGTCAGGTTCACACTCACCTTCTCGGACAACTCGCTGAGAGTCATACGCCTTGTCGCAAGGACTATGTCAAGGTTGATGGTAATCATATCGCAAGATTGCTGTCTTCGATCGCAAGCGAGGCCTGTTTGTAAAGGAGACCGAAAACAATCACCAACAAAGGTACAAAGATGCAGTTCGAATCAAGAACCGAACATTCCACGCCCTTCATGACATCAGACACATTGGAGCCGAAGAATATGGACAGGCCGACGAGTACCGACGCACCCATAATTAAAGGAATATTCTTCTTCGGAAACAAGTCTCCGGACTTCAGCCCCTTGAATATGTTGCATTCAACAAGGACACCGAGCGTGAACACGGCTGTCCAGCCAAGGAGATATCCGGCCAGAACAGCGATTTGCCAACCCATCCGGCCTTGATTCCAGACAATCCTGTCCGGAGCCTCATTGAACCATAGCATAGAGATGGTTCTGTAATACACGAACGCAAGGTAGATCGCCCCGATCGCAAGAACGGCCATACTGACGGCCTTAATGCTTTTTTGATTTCTGATTCTCATAAGCTAATAATTTTTGACAACAGCAAAGATAGAATTAATTTTACGATTATCAATAAACAACTTTGCGATTATCAATAAAAATATCAAGAATCAAAGGATATAGTCATTAGTTGCGATGAAATCATCGCAACAAACTGTCGTAGAATGAAGGATTGTTGAACACCCTCTGTCTTTCCCAAACTTTCGCTATATTTGCAAATTCTTATTAAGAAAAACTACTATGCCGGACAGCAATTTCATAGACTACGTGAAGATTTGGTGCGCTTCGGGGCACGGGGGTGCGGGATCCATGCACCTTTACAGGGCTAAGTATGTGCCTAAGGGGGGACCTGACGGAGGGGACGGTGGACGTGGAGGACACATTATCCTCAAGGCCAATCCGCAGTTCTGGACACTGATACACCTGAAGTACCGCAAGCACATCAAGGCTGAGGACGGAGGACACGGCGAGGGCGGACTCAGGACCGGAAAGAATGGCGAGGATGTCATTCTGGATGTACCTGTCGGCACTGTAGCCAAGGATGCAGAGACAGGGGAGGTGCTGTTCGAGATGATGGAACCGGGGCAGACGCGGATTCTCTGCAAAGGAGGGCGCGGTGGTCTTGGCAACAATAACTTCAAGACGGCCACCAATCAGACACCGCGCTTCGCCCAACCGGGTGAGGACGGTCAGGAAGGCTGGTTCATTCTTGAGCTTAAGGTGCTGGCGGATGTCGGGCTTGTGGGCTTCCCTAACGCTGGAAAATCCACTCTGCTTGCGGCAATCACGGCGGCAAAGCCTAAAATCGCCAACTACGCCTTCACGACTCTGGAGCCGAACCTCGGAATCGTTAAATACTATGACGATCAATCATTTGTGATGGCCGACATCCCAGGGATCATCGAGGGAGCGCACGAAGGGAGGGGCATCGGTATACGCTTCCTCCGCCACATCGAACGTAACTCGGTGCTGCTCTTCATGGTCTCGGCTGAAGAGGACGACATCAAGGCGAGCTACGAGACCTTGCTCAATGAGCTTAAGGAATATAATCCCGAACTTCTGGACAAGGACCGTGTGCTGGCTGTCACCAAATGCGACATGATCGACAAGGAGATTGAGAAAGAAATCGAGCCCGCTCTTCCGAAAGGGATTCCTCATGTGTTCATCTCATCAGTCAGTGGAGAAGGCATCAAGGAATTAAAAGACATACTATGGTCAGCGCTTCACTCATAGGATTCCTGCATCGGATCGATCAGGACGCGACCTTGTTCCTCAACAACCTCAGCACACCGGCCACAGAGCAATTATGGACGCTGATGTCCGACAAGACCGTTTGGATTCCGGCGTATGCTCTTTGCGCTTATTTCCTGTTCAGGAGACTTGGCTGGAAGAAAGCCTTGGTTGTGCTGGCTTCTGTCGGAATCGCGTTCGGGCTTTGCGACCAATTCTCAACCATCGTGAAGCACTCGGTTGACAGGCTGAGACCGAGTTACAGCGCCAGGATGCTTCTCGGCGGGCTGAATGTGCTGGAAGGACGCGGAGGGTTCTTCGGATTCTTCTCGGCGCATGCGGCGAACGCTTTCGCCCTGGCAATGTGCCTCATAATCGGGTTCAGAAACGACCGGACACATACGTACAACGGGTTCTACAAGTTAGCATTGATGTGGGCGGCGCTGGTCGCCGTCAGCAGGATATTCGTCGGGAAGCATTACATAGGCGACGTGATAGTCGGGACAATTGTCGGTCTGGCAATAGGTTACTTTGTCGGGATGTTTGCCAGATACATCATCCAGACACGCATCGACAAAGTGCCTGCCACAGGGCTGACAATGATTTTTGACGAAAGGAAATTCCCTATAACTCGGACAAAATCTTCTCCATCCGGATGCCACGGGAGCCTTTGATCAGGATAGTGTGGTCAGAAATCGGGTTTTCTTTCAGCCAGGCAACCAAGTCATCTGATGTCGGGAACCAGTTAAAATTTGAAATCACCTCGAAGGCTGGTGAACCAGGCCGAACTTCCGGCTTTGAATCAAGGGCCTTGCGAAACTCTTCTCCTACGAGACAGACAAGATCAAGATTCATCTTAGCCAACTTTTCCAACACGACAACATGTTCTGAGACAGACTCTTCACCCAACTCGCGCATCTCTCCGAGCATAGCGGCTTTCAAAGGAGCCTGCACCAAGGCAAGGTTGTCAAGCGCCGCGGCCATACTCGTTGGATTGGCGTTGTAGGCATCCTCAATCAATATGTTACGCTCGGTCTTCTCCAACTGAGAGCGATTGTTTTCAGGAATATATTCACTCACAGCCTGAATGGCATCATCAAGGGGTATACCGAAATGGAGGCCGACGGCGATGGCTGCAACAATGTTGTTGGCGTTATAGGATCCGACCAGATGGGTATCGAGACACAGTAGGTTTTCGGTGTTTTCTGTCGCTTCGGCGGTTGGTGAGCCTTGTCGAACCATCGACCATTCGACAGGCTCAGGGACCGATGAAGCGACCGTGTCTGGAATAGCCATCCGGACAAAAGGGTGTCCGGGATCGGAAGGTAGAACCATAGCATTCCAATAACCGACACCATACTCAATGGCCTTCAACCCCCTGCGCTCGGCTGCCATCACAACCAGAATCGGATCATCGGCATTCAGGAATATGCCCGTTCCGTGTTCAAGAATATAGTCGTACAGTTTTCCCTTGGCCCTCCTCACACCCTCAAAACTGCCGAATCCAAGCAGATGAGCCTTGCCGACATTCGTGATCAGACCATAGTCCGGACCGCAGACCTTTACCAGTTTCTCAATGTCATCCGGATGGCTGGCACCCATCTCGACCACGGCAATCTGTGTCTTGGAATTGATGTTCAAGACAGACAGTGGCACTCCGATGTCGTTGTTAAGGTTACCTTGTGTTGAGGTCACATTATACTTCACGGACAGCACCCTCGTTATCAGTTCCTTGGTCGTGGTCTTGCCATTGGTTCCGGTCAAACCTATGACAGTAAGACGCTTACCTTCCACGAAAGTGTTTTCGCGATGGTGACGTGCGAGAACCTGCAAAGCCTCCAACGTGTCTGGCACGACGATCAGACGAGGATCTCCCGAAGCAGCGGCAGCCGAGCCTTCATCCACAACGGCATAGCGTGCCCCCGCCTCAAGAGCCTTGAGGGCATATTCATTACCATCAAAATTCTCCCCCACCAGCCCGAAGAACATCTCTCCCCCGCTGATGGCACGGCTGTCCGTCGTCACACGACCGCATTCCTTAAAAGCGGCATATAGTCTTTTTACATCCATATTCGTTTGCTATTTTCTATCTATACAAAATCCTCCCCATCCGAAGGGAGGAATCATATTCAATGAATCTGAAAGGCAACTCACTTCTTCCCAGTGCTGCCCCAGCCGCCAGTGCCACGTTCTGTCTCAGACAAAACCTCGACATCCTCCCACTCGACACGCTCGTGACGGGCGACAACCATTTGTGCGATGCGCTCACCGGGAACAATCTCGAAAGGCACGTTGGAAAGATTCACCAAAGAAGTCTTCAACTCCCCCCGGTAATCAGCGTCCACCGTACCTGGACTGTTGATCACGGTGATTCCGTGCTTTGTGGCCAACCCGCTGCGTGGACGGACCTGCGCCTCATAGCCGACAGGAAGCTCAATGAATATGCCTGTAGGCACCAGTACCCTTTCCAACGGCTTCAGAACGATCGGTTCTGAGATGTCAGCCCGAAGATCCATTCCCGCAGAAGCCTCGGTGGCATAAGCCGGATCCGGCCATTGGCTTTTGTTAACTATTTTGACTTTCAATGCATTCATATTCAATCCATCAAAATATAAATGGAATGTGTGCCCTATAATATTCATAGGACACACACTTTTATTCGCTTAGGAATTTAACTCCTCCGCGTCCTTCTTGTCCGGAATGATGAGGTTCAGGATGACGCCCACAATTGAGGCGAGACCGATGCCGGCGAGTGAGAACTTGCCGAAGCTGATGACGGCGCCGCCAATGCCGATGGTAAGAATCAGGGAGGCGATGATCAGGTTGCGGGTCTTGTTCATGTCAATCTGAGCCTTGACAAGGTTGTTGATTCCGACCGAGGCGATGCTGCCGAAAAGAAGAAGCATAATGCCACCGAGAACTGCCGTCGGGATTGTCTGGATAGCCGCGCCGACCTTACCAACGAGGGAAATCAGGATCGCGGAGAGAGCGGCAATCCTCATGCAAGAAGGGTCTGTCACCTTGGTAAGTGACACGGCTCCGGTCACTTCCGAATATGTCGTCACAGGAGCGCCGCCGAGGAATGCAGCCAACGTGCAGGCAAGACCGTCGCCCAGCATCGTGCGATGCAGTCCCGGATCCTTCACGAAATCCTTTCCCGCAATCTCGCTGATCGCATAGACATCACCCACGTGCTCGATGATCGGCGCGATGGCCACAGGAGCCATGAACACTATAGCCTGCCACGAGAGGCTCATCTTAGAGAAATGCGGAAGCTGGAACCAAGGAGCGTTCGCCACTCCTGAGAAATCCATTGAGCTTCTGTAGAATATCACTGCCACGATATAGCCGGCGAGAGCGCCGAACACAACCGGGATGAGTTTGATCATACCCTTGCCCCAGCACGAGCAGATGATCGCCACGAAAAGCGACACAAGCGCCAGAATCCAGTTCTTGCTGGCCATATCGACTCCGGTTCCGGCCAAGGAAAGACCGATGAGGATGATGACCGGACCAATCACAATCGGCGGGAAAAGTTTCTTGATGAAGCTGACACCGAAGAGTTTCACAAGAAAACTCATCAGGATGTACACCAGACCCACGGCCACAAGTCCGCAGAACATTCCCGACAATCCGTAGAGTTCGGTGGCCTTGATGATCGGAGCGATGAAAGCGAAGCTGCTGCCGAGGTAGATCGGCACCTTGCCTCCGGTGACGGCGTGGAAAAGAAGTGTGCCGAGACCGGCCGCAAGAAGAGCGATGGCAGGATCAAATCCGACCAGAAGCGGGACGAGAACCGTGGAACCGAAGGCCACGAACATGAACTGAACTCCGACGATGGATCGTTTCAGTGGGGATAAGGTGTGTTGTGACATAAATATTAAGTTATTTAGAAGCCCGATTGTACAGAACAGCGGCGATTATGCCGAAAATCACATTTGGAAGCCAAAGGGCTACCACAGGTGGCATCGCTCCCGAATAGACAAACATCTGGCTGAACCTCAGGAACAGAATGTAAGTGAAGCTCAAGGCGATGCCAATCCCGATGTTAAGTCCGATCCCTCCCCTGCGTTTCCTGGAGGAAAGACAGACTCCCATCATCGTCAGGATGAACGCCGAGAATGGAAGGGCCCAACGCGTGTGCTTCTCGATGAGGGCGTACATCACGTTGGCGTCTCCTCTCATCTTCTGTGTCGCGATCAGCTCGTCAAGCGGCCCCGCCGGGAGGGTTTCGACCGTTTTCTTGTTGCGGTAAAAGTCTGTGACCGTCAAATTGAGCACCGTGTCAAGTTCGGCTCCGGTTGTGATGCGATCCTGAAGCCCCTCAGTGTAGTCCCTGACAAAATAGTTCTTCAGCCTCCAACCTCCGAAAGTGCTGTCCCAGACAGCTTTCTCGGCAGAGATCTTCCTTACGAGCTTGTTGTCCTGTATGTCCTCCAAAGTGAAATCATAGGCTGTGTTGTTCCAAGAGCTGAACGACTCCACGGACACGAACTTGCCTGGGCTGATCTGGTAATGGACATTGCTGGACGACAGGGAGTTCCTGTGCTTGACGTACTTAAGTTCAAACTCTATTCGCTTGACATTGGCCCTTGGAATGACCCAAAGGTTGAGCGAGAGAGACAAGGCCGCAATCAGGAAAGCCGAGACCATGTACGGTACCATCATCCTTTTGTAGCTCACTCCGCATGAGAGGATCGCGATGATCTCGCTGTTGGCGGCCATTCTTGAAGTGAAGAAGATGACCGTGATGAACACGAACAGCGGGCTGAACATATTCACAAAGTATGGGACGAAGTTCATATAGTAGTCGAAGACAATAGCATGAAGAGGAGCCTTGTTCTCGACAAAGTGGTTGATCTTCTCGCTGATGTCGAAGATTATGACTATTCCGATGATGAGAAGAAGGGCGATAAAGAAGGTCATGATGAACTTCTTTATGATGTACCAGTCTATCTTCTTCAATCCAAAGCTCATATTCCTAAAGTCTTGAACTTATTCTTTTTACTGTCACGTCTTTCCAGGATGAGAAGTCTCCCGCCTCGATGTGGACGCGCGCCTCGCGGACAAGGTCAAGGTAGAAAGCCAGATTATGCTCGCTCGCGACCATCGCTGCGAACATCTCCTTCGCTATGAAAAGATGGTGCAGGTAGGCTCTTGAATATGTATGGTCAACGAATGACGCGCCATCCGGGTCGATCGGAGAGAAGTCCTCAGCCCATTTTGAATTTCGCATATTCATTATGCCGTTCCAAGTGAAGAGCATCCCGTTACGGCCGTTGCGGGTCGGCATCACGCAGTCAAACATGTCCACTCCCCTCGCGATTCCCTCAAGGAGATTGGCGGGCGTGCCGACACCCATGAGGTACCTCGGTCTGTTCTCAGGAAGGATCGGACAGACAAGTTCAAGCATCTCGTACATTTTATCGGTAGGCTCCCCTACCGCAAGCCCGCCGATAGCGAAACCGCCGACGGCCTCACTGTCACCGACAAGACCAACCGCATGATCAACCGCCCTTTTGCGAAGCTCCGGATAAACGCAGCCCTGGATGATCGGGAACATCACCTGATTGTACCCGTACAAAGGCTCGGTCTCACAGAAACGCCTGAAATAGCGCTCAAGCCAACCTTGTGTCAGTTTCAAGGACTTGGCTGCATACCTTTCGTCCGCGTCACCCGGGCAGCACTCATCTAGCGCCATCATGATGTCTGCGCCGATGATTCTCTGTGTGTCGACATTGTTCTCCGGAGTGAACGTGTGCCTGGAACCGTCGATGTGAGACTGGAAACGGCATCCCTCCTCTGTGATCTTGCGGATTTTTGTCAGAGAGAACACCTGGAATCCGCCGCTGTCTGTCAGGATCGGACTGCCCCAGTTCTCGAACTTGTGCAGTCCACCGGCCTTCCTCAATGTGTCAAGTCCCGGCCTCAGATAGAGATGGTAGGTGTTGCCAAGAATGATCTCGGCCTTGATGTCCTCCTTCAAGTCTCTGTGATAGACACCCTTGACGGAGCCGACGGTACCGACCGGCATAAAAATCGGGGTCCTCACCTCACCGTGGCCGGTAGTGAAAACTCCAGTCCTTGCCCTTGATCCGGGATCCCTGACTATCTCTCTGAACACCATTCTTCCAAAATTTAACCCTCAAAGATAGTGATTTTAGACGAAAACTCGTAAATTTGTTTGTTTTGACCATGGGCAAATAACAAATAAACAGAATAATATTATGAACAACAAGCTCATCAGCTTGAGGCTGATCATCATGAACTTCCTCCAGTACGCGATCTGGGGAGCATACCTGACATCAATGGGAAGTTTCCTCGGCAAGGCCGGGCTCGGCCCGCAGATCTGGCTGTTCTTCGCCACACAGGGATTTGTCTCCATCTTCATGCCGGCGCTTGTCGGCATCGTGGCAGACAGATGGATTCCGGCGCAGAAGACTCTCTCGCTCTGCCAACTGGCCGCTGGTGTCACAATGCTCGGAACTGGGCTCTACGCCATGGGCAACGTCAACCTGACAGACGGTGCCTACATTGTGGGGACAGACTTCAATTTCAGCATTTTCTACATTCTCTACACCTTAAGCGTGGCGTTCTACATGCCGACAATCGCCCTTACCAACTCCGTGGCCTACGCCGGTCTCGAGGGAGCCGGAAAGGACACTGTCAAGGCATTCCCGCCGATCCGCGTGTTCGGAACGGTCGGCTTCATCTGCACGATGCTGTTTGTGAACTTTATGAAGGATCCTTCCGGCATCCAGTACCAGCACAGCTACTTCCAATTCTTCACGTCAGGGGCCCTTAGCCTTATTCTCGGACTCTACGCTTTGAGTCTTCCGAACGTTCCGGTCAAGAAAGCCAGCGGCAGCAGTTTCATGGAAGCGACAGGACTCAAGGCGTTCTCCCTCTTCAAGGACAGGCAGATGGCGGTCTTCTTTATCTTCTCTATGCTCCTGGGCGCGTCACTCCAGATCACTAACGGCTACGCCAACTCGTTCATCTCATCCTTCGCCGGAAATCCTGAATATGCCGACGCATGGGGCGCGCGCAACGCTAACGCCCTGATTTCGCTCAGCCAGATGTCCGAAACATTATGCATCCTTCTTATACCTTTCTTCATGAAGAAGTTCGGGATCAAAAAGGTGATGCTCATCGCGATGTTCGCCTGGGTACTTCGGTTCGGATTTTTCGCTATAGGGAATCCAGGTTCAGGGGTATGGCTATTCATCCTCTCGTGCCTTGTGTACGGCGTGGCGTTCGACTTCTTCAACATCTCCGGCTCTCTGTACGTCAACCGTAAGACCACAAAGGACATCCGTTCAAGCGCACAGGGCCTGTTTATGCTGATGACGAACGGCCTCGGAGCTTCGATAGGAACATGGGCCGCCGGCAAGGTAGTGAACCACTACGTCTACAACGCTTTCCAACCTGACTGGGCCACAGCCTGGTACATATTCGCCGGCTATGCCCTGCTCGTAGGCATCCTGTTCGTGTTCCTGTTCAAGGATCCGGGCAAGGACGTGGAGTGCACCGGGCAGGCCTAACGCCTCTTCTTTGATGGGGGCATTACCTCAACCCTGGAGAGTCCGAAAATCCGGCTCTCCGTCATGAAATACTTGATGTCGTAGCAACGATACTCATGATGATTCCTGACCTTGTGACAGGATGTGACACAGTCTAATCTGTAGCCCATCTGCGCAAGGTCAGGATTGCTTATTGATGTCATGCCCCTATCCAGCAGGGAGACCAGAATCTCATGATTTCGATCCAAAGCCCCGATGGTTTTCATACGGTAGCCTTTCAGATAGCCTCCGTTGACATAATGATAGCGGCTTTTACAACTGACGCAGCAAAATTTCATGTCGCTCCGTCCGTAAGGAAGAACATCCCCGCACTCCAGACACCTTCCCCTCTGCTCTTCTTCATTCTTGTTCATAATGGCTTATCTCCTGCCGACAGACACCTGCCGTAAAAAACAACATCCTCAAGTCCCCCGGAAGCCACCGCCACCACAGTTCCGGTTCACGATCCTCCCCCGCATCTCAGGGAATGGCGAAAGACTCACACTCCGGCAAATATGATTAACAGAAACGACATTTGAAAGCAATCAAAAGATACTTCATGATTTTATTTCTGTTTCTTATAAAACTTGCGGCAAAAAGAAAAATCCACACCTCAATAAAATATTTCTTTATGAGGCTAAAGAATATCCCTATAGCCATAAGAATAAACCGCACAATCTAAAATAATTCATGGCAGACAGACACAAAGGATAAGAAACAGCAATTTTTTTAATATTCAGAAAAATCTCTCATATAATTTCTTATCGGTCTGCGGAGGTGATTGCAGTTCATTATAACTTTGCGTCAGACAATTTTCAAAAACAACTTGAATTATGGAACAGTTGAACAGAATTGAAATCCGCGGGAATGTCGGCAATGTCAACATTCTCAAGGTCGGGGAGACGCGAGTGGCGCATTTTTCCGTGGCTACTAACTTCGCCTATAAAGGCAGGAACGGAGAACCTAACATCGAGACAACATGGCACAACGTCACTGCCTGGGAAGGAAGCAAGGGGATTCCATCACTGGACATCATAGCAAAAGGCTTTCCCCTCTATGTGTTAGGAAGACTGCGCTCACAGAAGTACACCGCCAATGACGGCACGGAAAAGACCAGCATGGAAGTGATCGCGAACACGGTGGAAGCAGTGGATGAAACCGTGTCAACACAGTGCTAAAGGAATTAACTCACGGTCCCGGTGGCATGGTTAGGGGACGAGGAGAGGGGGCGCCGCCGGGATTTTGAGTTTATTTGAAATAGTGCTTTAAGTCAACATTTAATTATTGATTTTATTATAACATAAATACTTATTTAGCATCAAATGAATTAATTTTTCAAGAAATTACAGAAAAATATTTGGAGATAACAAAATAATGTGTACCTTTGCGTACACTTTCTGTCAAGCAGGCAAAGGCTGATGGACGCCAAAACGGAATTCCTTGGACTCAAGGCCGCAAGGCAGCAGAAATGCCAGACGCGTCAATACGTCTCCATCAGAAAACCTTACCGCAAGCGGAAAGTTTTTTTGACTTTGCCAAAATGACGTTTTCGTATGGCGTATGGCGTGGCGTAGTCACATCGAAGCGACCTTATCTAATGATTTTTATACATGTCTTCGTAGTAACGGAGGTATTCTCCACTTGTGACATTGTCAAGCCAGGCGCCGTTGTCAAGGTACCAGCGGACAGTTTTCTCAATTCCCTCCTCAAACTGAAGGCTCGGTTCCCATCCAAGCTCATTCTTCAGTTTGGAGGAATCTATCGCGTATCTTATGTCATGCCCCTTGCGGTCGGTGACGAACGTGACAAGATCGTCATCAGCTCCCTCAGGACGGCCAAGAAGCCGGTCCACGGTCTTGATAAGAACCTTGATCAGGTCAATATTCCTCCACTCGTTAAAGCCACCGATGTTGTATGTCTCCGCAGTATTCCCCTCATGAAAGATCAAGTCGATCGCACGAGCGTGATCCTCTACATAAAGCCAGTCACGGACATTCTCTCCCTTTCCATACACAGGAAGAGGACGACGTTGACGAATATTATTGATAAACAATGGAATAAGTTTCTCAGGGAATTGGAATGGTCCGTAATTGTTCGAGCAGTTGGTCACAATCGTCGGCATCCCATACGTGTCGTGATAAGCCCTCACGAAATGGTCGCTTGAAGCCTTCGACGCCGAATACGGGCTGTGAGGCTGGTACTTGCAATCCTCTGTGAAGAACTTGTCGCCGAACGGCCCGCCACCGCACTCGTTGCCAGCAGGGTCGCCCTCAGGCTTTGTCAACTCCAAAGTGCCATAGACCTCATCTGTCGAGATGTGATAGAATAGATTCCCTTCCCACCCTTTAGGCTCCCAGAACTCACGGGCGGCCTGAAGAAGGGTCAATGTGCCGAGGACATTGGTCTTAGCGAATATGAACGGATCCTTGATCGAACGGTCAACATGACTCTCCGCGGCAAGATGTATGATGCCATCAATGGCATATTCAGAAACAAGCCTGCGGACAGTCTCCAGATCGCAGATGTCGGCTTTGACGAATGTATAGTTCGGACGTTCCTCAATGTCCTTGAGGTTGGCAAGGTTGCCGGCATAGGTCAACTTGTCAAGGTTGACGATCCGGTAGTCCGGGTACTTGTTGACAAACAACCTCACGACATGGCTTCCGATGAAGCCTGCACCGCCGGTTATCAGGATTGAGCGCTTGCTGTTCATATTCAAAAGTTTAATATTTCGAGACATCCGGCAGCTTCGACAGGCTCAGTGACCGGACAATGTTACTTCTTTTACAACTTTCCTTCGTGGAGAGTGTCGTACTCCGCTCTCTTTCGGAAGATGTCGATAGCAGTGTAGATGGATGACATCATTGACTGAGGGTCAGCCTCGTCGCGCCCAGCCATCTCATAGGCCGTGCCATGGTCAGGCGAAGTCCTCACGATAGGGAGTCCAGCCGTGAAGTTCACACCATCCTCAAAAGCCAACGCCTTGAACGGAGCCAGACCCTGATCATGGTACATGGCCAGCGTGGCGTCGAACCTTGCATAGTGACCAAGCCCGAAGAATCCATCCGGGGAATATGGTCCGAAAGCCAGAAGCCCTTCGGCGTTGGCCGCCTTCACTGCAGGAAGGATGATCCTTTCCTCCTCGTTCCCCAGCAGACCGCCATCTCCGCAATGCGGATTCAGTCCAAGCACGGCGATCTTAGGCTCCACAATGCCGAAATCCCTCTTAAGCGAAGCCGTCATCAACCTCAGTTTGCTCACAATCTTCTCCTGGGTGATCGACGAAGGAACATCCTTTAAAGGAATATGTCCGGTCACAACGCTGATCCTGAGCTGGTCAGAAACCATGAACATCAGCACGTCGTCAACACCGAACTCCTTTTGTAGATATTCCGTGTGTCCCGTGTTGCCAAAGCCCTCGGTCACCATGGCCTTCTTGTTGATCGGAGCTGTCACCAGCACATCGATGTCGCCGTTCTTAATGTCTTCAACGGCACATTCCAAAGACCGGATGGCGGATTTCGCGGACTCAGGAGTGGATTGCCCCGGCTCCACGAACACATTGTCCGGCAAGCAGTTGACAATGTTGATTTTCTTCGGTTTCGCATCCTTGGCGCTCTGGATCACATAGGTGTCCATCTGGTCAAGATTGTGGATGAGCTTTCGGTAGAATCCGAAAATCTTAGAAGAACCATAGATTACAGGAGTGAATGAATCCAGGATCCTGGCGTCAGCCAAAGATTTGATAATCACCTCGTATCCAATTCCATTGCCATCCCCTTGGGTTATTCCGACAATCGGCCGTTTGTTATTTCTTTCCATAATTCCAACAATAATTAGCGGTCACCGCAGCGGTAGCTGACGTGAACAGATTGCAAATTTAACCAAAATCAACGAGATTGCCCTCAACTGCAGCGTTAAGTTCATAGCCTTCATCCACGGGAAGCACCTTTCCTGCTGCCACAGCACCCGCTCCGGCAGCGACAGCCAGCCTGTCGCACCGTTCGTTCTCAGGATGCCCGTTGTGTCCTTTAAGCCAATGAAACGCAACCCGATGCATCTTGTAGACATTCAGAAATCGCATCCAAAGATCAGGATTCTTCACCTTCTTCCACCCCTTCCGCTCCCAACTCCGAAGCCACCCCTCATTCACAGCTTTCACAACGTATGACGAGTCACTATACACTTCAACCTCAGCGTTTTGCCATTTGATAGCCTCAAGCCCTTTGATGACAGCAAGCAGTTCCATCCGGTTGTTGGTTGTCCGGATGAATCCTCCGCTCATCTCCTTCTCATACCCGGCGCACTTAAGAACCACACCATATCCACCCGGTCCCGGGTTACCGCTTGAAGCCCCGTCCGTGTAAAGGAATATCCTGGGTCTGGTTGAATTGTTTTCCATAGGTACAAACTTACATAAAAATCCTCGTTCTGCATAATAACTTATCTCAAACGCAGGAAAGAGTAACCGAAACGCTCGCAGGCGGCGCGTTCAAGGGCCTCACGGTCGTCCGGATGAGCGATGGAGATAAGTGCCTTGGCCCGCTGCGCGAGGTTCTTGTTGCGGAGATAGACACAACCATATTCAGTGACAACGTACTGCGTTTGGAAACGGGTCGTGACCACTCCGGCGCCGGGAGCAAGGTGGGCGACAATCTTGCTGCGGCCCTTGGCGGTGCGGGACGGCAGGGCGATGAATGTCTTGCCGCCTTCGGAGAGAGCGGCGCCGTACATGAAGTCGTGCTGACCGCCGACACTGGAGAAGATCATATCACCGATGCTGTCGGCACAGATCTGACCGGTCAAATCCACCTCAATGGCGGAATTGATCGCCATGGCGTTCGGGTTCTGGCGGATGCGCTGCGGGTCGTTTGTCCAGCTAACATCGTAGAACATCGCGTTCTTGTTGTGGTCGAGGTACTCGTACATATGGCGTGAACCAAGTGCCAGACAAGCGACGCTGCGGCCTGGCTCGACCTTCTTCAACGAATTGTCAATCACGCCCGTCTGCATCAGACGGAACACCCCGTCAGTCATAGCCTCAGTATGGAGGCCTAGATGCTTGTGGTCCTTCAGACCGTTAAGGATGGCGTTCGGAATGCCACCAACGCCGATCTGGAGAGTGGCTCCGTCCGGAATCTCGGCTGCGATGTACGAACCTATGGCCGACTCGATTTCGGTCGGAGGACCGAAGTGCATATCCACAGGAGGGTCATCACATTCAACGGCGGCGGTGATCCGCGACTCGTGTATCATAGCCGTGCCGTAAAGATACGGGATACTCTTGTTCACCTGGGCGATCACAATTTTCGCCGACTCTACGGCAGGAAGCGCAAGATCAGCGGAGATGTTGTAGCTGCAATAGCCGTTCTCATCCGGAAGAGAACAGTTGATGCACGCCACATCGACCGGAATCTCGTGACGTCGGATCAGCGACGGCAGCTCACCGAGGAATCCAGGAATGAGGCTGCCGTAGCCCTCGGCCACATACTGTCTCTGGTCGGCGCAAAGGAACAGGCTGTTCACGAAGAACGACTCCTTGTACTCCGGCTTGCAGAACGGAGCCGGACCTTTCGTGATGTTGAATCCTGAAACGATGTTTACCCCTCTGAGTTCATCAGCACGACGGGCCATTGCCTCCTGAATGATCACAGGCACGGCTGTGCTTCCCTGAAAGAACACCCAGTCACCTGACTTTATAAGTTTTACCGCCTCATCGGCACTAGCATATCTCATTATCCCATATAATTAATCACCAGACTCATATAGTCCCACAAAGAGTCCAAGGCGCTCGTCCAGCGCACGGAAATCCTCTTCGGAATTAAGTTGCGACACACAGACCCTTATGCCCTCCCGGGTACTTCTCGTGGCAACCAACGTGATGGCGCAGATTCCGCAACGAAGAAGATTCAACAGAAGCCGGCTGCCAGTCAGACCGTCATAGCCGATCGTGAAGAAGAACCCATCACTCACCGTCTCTTCCAGATCCTTGCCGTACACAATGTGGAATCCGTGACGCAGGAATATCTCCTTGGCCTTCCCCGCCCTGCGGCCATATTCCCGCATATCGCCCACGAAGTCATATACGCCGTCAGCCGCAGCCCCGAGCATCGCCGCGAAAGCGTACTGCGCCGAATGGGAGCAACTTGATGAATTGACATAGAGGTAGGTAAGAGAGAAATTGTCGCCGAAGCCGCCGAAGCCGTAACGCTCGCGAAGGGCGTGATATTCACGCTTGTAAAGTTTGTCGGAGATTGCAACCATCGCGATGCGCTCCCCGGCGTAACTGAATATCTTAGAGGCGGAGATCATCAGCACACAGTTGTCGGTGTAGCGCGCGACGGTCAGCTGATAAGGCGGCCGGAACGGCACCGAAAGATCCTTCCTGAAGTCCATGCACAAGTAAGCCATGTCCTCCAGAGCGATCACATCGTACTTGGAGCAAAGCTCACCGAGACTCTTAAGTTCATCCTCGGTCAAACAAACCCAGGACGGATTGTTTGGGTTTGAATATACTACCGCCGCCACCCGTCCGTCACCAAACACTTCCTCCAGTTTCTCACGGAACCTCTCACCCCTGAAATCATAGAGGTCAAACATCATAGTCTTGAAGCCAAGCACCTTCGCCTGAACGTAATGTGACGGGAAACCTGGAGTGAAATAGACAACCGTGTCTTTTGACGGATTCATCTGGACACACTCCAGCAGAAGGTTGTAGCACCCTTGCATGGAACCGACAGTCGGAATGATCCCCTCCGGAGAAATCTCCACACCGACAAAAGCCTTTATGAAACGGGATCCATTCTCCTTAAGCTCATGAATGCCACAGACTGGAGGATAGACAGACGCATCGCCTGAATACAAAGCCTTTATCTGTGCGTCAAGACCTATCTTGCAGGCGTTCAGTCCAGGTATGCCAAACTCGAGATGTACGAACTTCTCACCTGAAATTTTCTCCAGTTCATGCGAAACATTGACACATTGGCGGATTGTTGTCCTACCGATGTCAGCGATGTCAAGCCTTCGCAGGACTTCGTCTATGGATTGTCTGGAGATCGGTTTCATTTCGAAAAGTTTTTGGAGACCTCAAGGCCGGCGTTGAACGCGGCTATATTCATTTCCACTACCCTCTCACCCTTGCGGGAGAAAACGTTGGTGATCCCCTCACGGAGCTTTTCCGGCTCAAGGATCCCCATGACGGCGGCTGAGGCTCCGAGAAGAACCATGTTGGCGCTGCGTGGAGAACCGGTCTGTTTTGCGATCTCGTCGCAGTCAAGTGTGATCACGTTGCCCACTTTCGCAAGCTCGGAGGTGATCTCCTCCATAGGAGGATAATTCGGAATATTCACAAACGGAGTGGAGTTTGTCACAATCCAGCCATCCTTTGAGAGCCAAGGCAGATAGCGGAGGGCTTCCATCGGCTCCAGAGAGAGAATCAGGTCGCACTCCCCTTTCGGGATAAGGTCGCTCCAGATCCTCTCGGTGGAGATGCGCAGGTTACTCTGCACATCACCGCCTCTCTGGCTCATTCCATGCACTTCGGCCTGTTTCAGATGCAGGTTCTGGTCAAGCGCGGCCCAACCGATCACAGTCGCGATGGAGAGGATGCCTTGTCCTCCCACCCCTGATAGTATGATGTCTTTCTTTGCCATGATATTATGCTTTTTTGTTGGCCGCCGCATAACGTTTAGCGGTCTGGATGCACTCTCGGCGGCAGATGATGACCGACACGCCGCTGTAGTTAAATTCCTCATCCATCACCTTCTCCATGTCCGGATAGTTCTTTGGAAGAGGGATTATCGTTCGGATGTGCTCCGGCTCGACACCGAGTCCCTTGCAGATTTCCTCAAGCTTGCCGGTTCCGGCGGAATCCTGCCCCCCGGTCATGCCGGTCGTAAGGTTGTCCGAGATGCAGATGGTGACATTCGCTCCGGCGTTGACACAGTCAAGAAGCCCGGTCATCCCGCTGTGGGTAAACGTGGAGTCTCCTATCACCGCCACGGCCGGCCAAACACCCGAATTGGCCGCACCAAGAGCCATGGTGATGGATGCTCCCATCTCCACGCAGGTCTGGAACGAGTGTAAAGGCGGCATATAGCCAAGGGTATAGCAACCGATGTCACTGAACACACGGGCCGTAGGGGCATAGTCCTTAAGCACCTCATTAAGCGCGGTGTAGAAGTCACGGTGTCCGCATCCCTGGCAAAGTGCCGGCGGGCGCGGGACGGCAACCTCTGATTTTGGATATGTCTCCATAGGAGGCAGACCAAGGGCTTTGCGCGCACAGTCGGGCGTGAGTTCGCCTGTCCTCGGAAGAGTTCCGTCAAGCCTTCCAAGAATCTTAGTCCTTCTTCTGTCCTCTGGATCATAAAGGATCCCACGCAACCTTTCCTCAATAAGAGGCTGACCTTCCTCCAGCACGAGAATGGCGTCACAACTTGCTGCCATCTCTCTTGCCAATGCCTTCGGGAACGGGTAGCGTGTGACCTTGAGTGTTGGATAAGGACATCCGTCCGGGAAATTCTCCATAAGATAATTCCAAGCTATTCCGCAAGCGATGATTCCCATCCTGTGGTTGTGCCCCTCAACATAACTATTATCAGAAGAGTTCACAGAATCGGCCTCGAACGACAACACATCGTCCGCCAGCTGCCGTACACGCTTCCTTGAGTTGGCAGGCAGTGTCACCCAATTTTTCTCATGCCTTTCATCAGGGAAATGAAGCTCGTTCTCTCGGCGGATCTCACCGGCCTCCACAACAGCCCTCGAGTGAGCCATACGGGTCGTAAGGCGCATGAGCACAGGAATATGATTGGCCTCGGAATAATCAAACGCCTCGCGCACCATGTCGTAGGCTTCCTGCTGGTTGGAAGGCTCGAAGCACGGCATCATGGCGAAATCGGCATAAAACCTTGAATCCTGTTCATTCTGCGAGGAGTGCTGCGACGGATCATCGCAAGCCACGACCACAAGGCCACCATTGGCTCCGGTGACGGCCGAATTGACAAAAGCGTCGGCACAGACGTTCATGCCGACATGTTTCATACAAACCAGAGCGCGTTTCCCCGAATATGAAACGCCAAGCGCGGACTCCATCGCCGTCTTCTCGTTGGAAGACCAGTCGCAATGGATTCCGCGCTCTCTTGTGAGAGGGTGTGACTGGATATATTCAGTTATTTCAGTCGAAGGTGTGCCTGGATAGGCATACACGCCGGAAAGTCCGGCATGAAGCGCGCCCAAGGCCAAAGCCTCATCGCCCAGAAGAAGTTTCTTTTCTGACATAACTCGTAGCAGTTTACAGTTTTTGTGTTATTCCGGCTACAAGTTACGAAAAATTCTAAATAACCAAAAATTTCTTTCAGTTTTCAATCCATTTAGAATCTTCCTTATAAATCCTTAAATCCGCCCAAGACATTTGGCTCAACCGGTTCAGCAAGGCAATGATCCAGAATCCGGATAGTGTGGATGTCGGTTCCCGTGAAATCATAATAACCTTTTTTCAGCAGATCCCCGGCAACATTCTTTGCACGCTTGCCGTACAGACCGGCAAGTGAGAACAGGTTCAGCTGGAAAAGAACTCCCCTGGACTTGAGGCAGTCGTAGTCTCCCTCAGACATATAGATGTACCTTTCAGGGTGGGCAAGAATCGGGAACATCCCCTTCGCCTTTATGGCCTCAAGTGTGTCATAAAACCCGTAAGGAGGTGTGAAATAGGATGTTTCGACCAAAAGGCGGTCATGTCTTTCCCCCATTGTCAGCAGGTCTCCGGTCTGAAGGCGTTCCTCAAAGAGGTTGTCGATCATGTTCTCCGCGCCAAGGTGAAGGTTCAATCCTCCTTTGTAATTCCGGCAGAGAACGTTGAAGCGTTCTTTCAAGTCCGCCGTCTTGTTCGGGACATCCTCCATGATGTGCGGCGTCAGCCACACCGTCTTCATGCCAAGTCTCTCATAACGATCCAGAATCGCCAACGACTCTTCCAACGTCTTCACACCGTCATCCACCCCTGGGAGAATGTGGGAGTGACAGTCAGTGAGACCGTTGAATATCCCAATGTCACCGAGAGTGCGTTTTTTTGTAAATGGCCACATATTACTGAATATTCAAGATATCATCCTGCCCCAGCGGCTCGTACACCCCGTCCTTAGCCTCAAAGATGATGGTCCCCGGTTCCAGCGATTCTGAATTGTGCCAAGTATTAATCGGTACGACACAGATGGAGACCGATGCCCCAGCCCTATATATGACGGACTCGGTCACATTCCCGTCGCCATCATAGAAATTCTGCCGTATCGCCCCACGGATCACCACAACCGTCTCCGAAGACTTAGCGTGCCGGTGCACCGGAACCACCGTCCCCGGCTCCAGGGCGTTCAGCATTCTCTGCGACCCATCCCACGAATGGTTCCGCAGATCATAATTCATCCTCAACCTCGGCGACAGCCTGACCTTTTCGGACAAGGCGTCAAGAAGCTCCGAATCTATTAGCATAACATTTTGACATCATTTTATCCACAAAAGTACAAAAAAGCCAATAGATATTCGAATATCCAATGTAAAACCACCGGAAAGGAAACATAACGGACAACTATTTTCAGTTATTTTTGAGATGCGTCTGCGGCGACATTGATTTTCGTTGTTGATCCTGCGAGGCTCACACCAGCCTTCCGGAGGCTATCCGTCGCAGAGGGGTGGAGGCGGTTCTTGTCGCACCTGGCATGATTGGCCGCTTCCGCAGTGACATCACTCTCCAGAACCAAATCTTGGAGAGCGGGGCACGCATTCTGGCTGCCAAAAACGTGATTGACACTGACAGGAATTTAATCAAAGGCTCTCCTTAAACAAAAAAGTCTCAACAAGGTAGCCTCCATATTTCGACACCGGAGGCATGGCAATCCGGGAAAGGAGTGATAAAGGAAATTTTGTTAACGAAAGATTTCTGATTAAATTTGTAAGTGGCGATGCCTCCATAACGGGCATAGCCGGACCATTATGAATATTCTTGTGACAGGAGCGAACGGTCAGCTTGGAACGGAGCTCCGCGACGTGACGGCAGGATGCCGCGACAAATACATATTCTCAGATGTCATCTCGCTGCCTGAAGTTGAGACTCTGAATCTTGACATCACCGACATCGATGCCGTGAGGATTGTCTGCGAATCTGAAAAAATAGATGTGATCGTCAACTGCGCCGCATACACTAATGTCGACAAGGCTGAGGATGAAATGTCTCTGGCGATGCTCTTGAACCGCTCGGCGGCCGGGAATCTGGCCAAAGTCGCGGCGGAAAGGGATGCCGTGCTGATCCACATCTCAACAGACTATGTATTCAACGGGAATGTCCCGACACCATGCACGGAGGACTGGCCGACAGACCCGCTCGGAGCCTACGGTTCCACCAAACTTGCCGGCGAGAAAGAAATCGGAAAATCTGGATGCAGGAACATAATCATCAGGACCGCATGGCTTTACTCACCATACGGGAAGAACTTTGTCAAGACAATGATACGCATGACGAAAGAGCGCGACTCCCTGAAGGTCGTGTTTGACCAGATAGGGACGCCTACCTACGCCCATGACCTTGCCGGACTGATCACCGGAATCATCGAAAAAGATCAGCTAGACAAGACAGGAATATACCATTACTCCAACGAAGGGGCGATCTCGTGGTATGACTTCGCTAAGGCGATCTGCGAATTGGGCGGGAATGTCTGCGACATCCAGCCTTGTCACACAGAGGAATATCCCTCCAAAGCCAGACGACCGCGTTTCTCCGTGTTGGACAAGACAAAGGTCAAGGCGACATTCGGCGTGGACATCCCATATTGGAGAGATTCCCTGGCCTCCTGCATAAAAAGAATGAGAAACAAATGACTAACAGCCCGATTGGCGCCATGAAATATAAAGGAATATGAAAGGTATCGTACTAGCCGGCGGAAGCGGCACACGTCTCTATCCTATCACCAAGGGAGTCAGCAAGCAGATGCTGCCTGTCTATGACAAACCGATGGTCTACTACCCGATCTCAATCCTGATGATGGCCGGGATCAGGGACATACTCATTATCTCCACGCCTTCCGACCTGCCGGGTTTTCAAAGACTCCTGGGGGACGGAAGTGATTTCGGGGTGCATTTTGAATATGCTGAACAACCTTCCCCAGACGGTCTGGCGCAGGCTTTCATCATCGGAAATGATTTTATCGGATCAGACTGTGTATGCCTGGTGCTGGGTGACAACATATTCCAAGGCTCAGGTTTCGGAGTTCAGTTGAGGGAAGCGGTACGCACGGCTGAAGAGGAAAGCAAGGCCACCGTCTTCGGCTATCAGGTGAGCGACCCGCAGCGCTATGGAGTGGCGGAATTCGACGCCGACGGCAACTGCCTGAGCATCGAGGAGAAACCGGCGGAGCCGAAGAGCGATTATGCGGTGACCGGACTGTACTTCTACCCAAACGAGGTTGTGGAGATCGCCGGCAGGATCAAGCCTTCGGCCAGAGGTGAATTGGAGATAACGACCGTAAACCAAGAGTTCCTGTCAGCCGGCAAACTAAAGGTGCAGAAACTCGGACGTGGTTTCGCATGGCTTGACACGGGAACACATGACTCGCTCGCCGAAGCCTCAACCTACATTGAGGTGATAGAGAAACGCCAGGGGCTTAAGGTGGCATGCCTTGAGGAAATAGCGTTCAGAAAAGGATGGATCACAGCCAAAAGGATCCGCGAACTGGCGAAACCGATGCTCAAGAACCAGTACGGCCGGTACCTGATCAAGATAGCGGAGGAGACGGAGATTTAGAAACAGCTACAGGCAGCGAAGAGTGTCAGTGGATATAATAGAATGAGAGTCAGCATGAACATCATCACAACCGAAATCGAAGGCGTGCTCATCATAGAGCCGAGAATATTCCAGGACAGCAGAGGTTATTTCTTCGAGTCTTTCAATCAAAGGGAATTCGCAGAGAAGGTGGAGTCCGTGAATTTTGTGCAGGACAACGAAAGCAAATCCTGCTATGGAGTGGTAAGAGGACTGCATTTCCAAAAAGGAGAGCATGCCCAAGGCAAGCTGGTGAGAGTTGTGAAAGGTAAGGTTCTCGATGTGGCGGTTGACATCAGACCAGGCTCAAAGACTTTCGGCAGGCACGTGGCCGTGGAGATCTCTGAGTATGATCACAGACAGTTCTTCATCCCGAAAGGATTCGCGCATGGATTCAGCGTGCTCAGTGACGAAGTGATCTTCCAGTATAAATGCGACAATTTCTATCACCCGGAATCTGAGGGCGCCATCGCATGGAATGATCCTGATTTGGGAATCGACTGGAGAGTTCCAGAAGACAAGATCCTCCTCTCCGAAAAAGACAGACACCATCCAAAACTGAGGGATTGCCGTCCGGAATATTTTCTGTAAGGGGCTACGAGATCTTACTGTAATCTTTGATGTTGTATTTGTCCTTACGGAGTTCACGCGCAAGAGGCTCGTTTGCGGGACAACCCAAAGTCTGGTCATGGGCAAGGATGTGTTCGGCATACCTCCTTGCGTCCGCAAGCAAAGCCCCGTCGTGAGCCAAGGACGCTATGCTCAACTCAATCGGAAGGCCACTCTGCTGGGTCCCCTCCAGATCCCCGGGACCACGCATCTTCATGTCCTCCTCCGCCAGGTCAAAGCCGTTCTCCGTGGCGCACATCAGTTCAAGTCTTTTGCGTGACTCCTTGCTGACCTTGTTGCCGTGCATCAGCACACAATAGGATTTCTCACATCCACGACCCACACGTCCCCGAAGCTGATGCAGCTGCGCGAGACCAAACCTCTCGGCACTCTCGATTACCATCACAGATGCGTTCGGAACATCCACGCCAACCTCAATCACAGTTGTGGACACGAGGATATTCGCCCGCCCCGATGAGAACGCGTCCATATTGAACTGTTTGACCTCACTGGTCTGCTGACCATGTACGATGGCCACCTTGTACGGCGGGAAAGGGAACTTTGAGACAATGTTCTCATAGCCGGACTCAAGGTTCTGGTAGTCAACTTTCTCGCTTTCGAATATCAAAGGATACACAACAAACACCTGCCGTCCCGCCGCAATCTCCTTCCTCATGAAATTATAAAGAGCCGGACGCTTGCCTTCCCCAATCAGCATAGTCTGGATCGGCTTTCTTCCGGGAGGCATCTCATCGATCACAGACACATCCAGATCCCCGTAAAAAGTCATGGCCAAGGTCCTGGGAATAGGTGTGGCTGTCATGACGAGTATATGCGGAGGGATGCCCCCCGCACCTTTCATCCACAGTCTAGCCCTCTGGTCCACCCCGAAACGATGCTGTTCGTCGATGATTGCAAGTCCGAGATTCCTGAACACCACGGTGTCCTCAATCAAGGCGTGAGTACCAATGACTATCCCCACCGATCCGTCAGCCAAACCCTCCAGAACCGGTCTTCTGGCGGCCTTGCCGGTCGAGCCAATCAACAGTTCACAGCGGACACCGGTCGGAGCCAAGTACTTGGAGATGTTGGCAAAGTGTTGCTGAGCCAGGACTTCGGTAGGAGCCATGATGCAAGCCTGATACCCGTTTCCCACAGCGATCAGGGCGGAAAGCACTGCCACCATGGTCTTGCCTGACCCTACATCTCCCTGCAGCAGACGGTTCATCTGGTGTCCGCTCATCATGTCCGAACGGATCTCCTTCACGACACGTTTCTGAGCCCCGGTTAGTTCATAAGGCAAGGCTCTGAAGCAAGCGTTGAAAGCAGCGCCAACCTTAGGCATAGGAATCCCGGCAGCGGAGCGGCTGCGGACATATTTCTGTTTCAACAAAGACAACTGCAACAAGAACAGTTCCTCCCATTTAAGACGGTACCGGGCCTTCTCAAGCGCGTTCTGGTCGGACGGGAAATGGACATTCCTTATCGCGAACCTCAACGGGACAAGTCCTTTTTCCCTAAGAATATATTCAGGCAAGGTTTCCTCTACATCTCCGATCGCAAGGTCAATCGCCTCGGCCATCAGCCTGTTCATCACCTTGCCGGTCACTCCCCCACCTCGCAGCCTGTCGGTCGAATTATAGACTCCTGTCAAGACTCCCGAAAAACCGGCAGAACCATCGGATGGAGGGTTGTCAATCTCGGGATGCACCATATTGAGACGGCCGTTGAATTGATTCGGCTTGCCGAAAAACAGGAAAACCAATCCTGGCTTAAGACGGTCATAAATATACTTCATTCCTCGGAAGAAGACAAGTTCCATCATCCCACTCTCGTCCTTTACAATGACGCTGAGTTTCTTGCCGTTGATCTGGGAGGACACAACCTGGGCCAAAATCTGAACGTAAGCGCTGGTGGACTGGATTTCGGAGATTGGTTGGATTGAGCTGCGGTCAATATAGCGGAATGGGAACGTGCGCAGCAGATCACCGACAGTAGACACCCCCAATTCCGATTTCAGAAGCGAGGCCCTTTTCGGTCCCACTCCCGGAAGAAACTGAACGTCTGTGTCCAACTTGTTCCTGATCATTCCGCGAACCTTTTATGCAGAGACAGCGTCACTTCTTTTTAAGCGTGACATCAATGGAGACTATGTAAGAGCCGCCGAAATGTCCGCTGGAAATCTCTGTGCGGACAGGAGAGACGTATTCGGATTTCGTCTCGAACTCACCGCCGTTGGCCTGGCCATCAATGTCCGAGAATGACATATAGAATTTATCCACGCGGGGAACCGACATAAATTTGGAAAATTTGCCGTCCTTGTCGGTGTACAGGGTGTCAGCGCGGTATAGTACGCCGGTGCTGTGGCCGGCGACAACACGGATTCCGGTGAGGGGGTGCCCGTCTTTTCCCCTTACAGTTCCCAAAACCTGATAGTTGGCCACCTGTTCGTCTCCTGTATGATATAAACCGTCTTCATGGTTCTCAACCATGCATGAGACAAGGACTGAGGCCGGCAGAAGCGACAGCGCCATAATCTTCACAACCATATTCATACCGCATTTCTTCATTTCAACCACAAATCTACTCACTAAATCGCAAAAATCAATTCCATTGCTTGCCAATACTTGAAAAAAATCAAGTTTTGTTTGCTATCTTTGATGTGCCGAAAAGAAGCGCAATGCAATGATCTCGGAACTTGTGGGAAAATACATCTGGCTGATTCAGACACTCACCGCCGCTGGTGGGCGTGGACTCACGTTCAAGGAGCTTGACGTAAAGTATACCACAAGATTCGGTCAGGCGTATTCAAGAAGGACTTTCAACAACCACAGGCTTGCAGTGGAGGACATCTTCGGTGTTGACATCGACTGCGACAGAAGGGTCAACCGCTACTATATTCCTTATGGGAAGGATGTTCTGGACAATGACGAGAGCATCGGATGGCTGATCAACACATTCACCGTCAGCAGTCTCCTCACCCTCGGCAAGGAAAGGTTGTCAGGCAGGGTGAGCGTGGAGGAAATCCCGTCAGGACAGAAGCACCTTACGACGATAATGCAGGCGATGGAGGACGGCAGGGAACTGGAAATACGTTATGGGAAATACAACTCTCCGTCAAGGGTGACCCTCCACCTCCAGCCGTTCGCCGTCAAGGAGCACGAGCGCAGATGGTACCTCGTGGCGTACTGCCATGAAAGGGCGGTGTCAAGCGCTGATGGCAACGATGACAAAAGGGCTTGGAGGGTCTACGGGCTGGACAGAATTGATTCCATTCGGATGACAGATGTCTCTTTCAAGATGCCGAAAGGCTTCGATGTCGAAGAATTATTCAGCCAAAGTTATGGAATATATTTCCCGAAGCCAGACCAGAGACCTGTCACGGTCCGTTTCAAGGTTACAGACGAAGAGGCAAGCTACATCCGTGACCTTCCTATCCACAGGTCACAGGTCGAGGAGGGAAAGGCCATCGGAGGCGGAAGAATATTCAGAATCCGTGTCATTCCCAACAGAAACCTGACGATGGAGTTCTGCCGCCACGCTGGGAGGTTGGAGGTTATCAGCCCGGAAGAGGTTAGGGGCGAAGTAAAGGATGAGATAGAAAAAGCATATAAATCATATTCAAATATTTATGGACAAAACAGCAAACTTCGCCATGATGGCGGTGACTCTTTTGACAATGACTAGTTGCTCGTATAAACACGAAGCGGAGGATTCCGCCTACATCGGACCTTCCGACATCAAGATCGAAGACGGAAGGATGACTCCGGAGGTCCTTCTGTCTTTGGGAAGGCTGTCTGACCCTCAGTTGTCTCCCGACGGACATTGGATCCTATATGAGGTAAGCTATACCTCGTTAGAGGAAAACCGTTCATGCAGGAATCTGTTCCTGACCGAGGTCATCAAAAATGATGGCGGTCTTTCTTTTGGAGACAAAATCCAGCTGACGGCCGAAGGCAAGAGCGTCAGCAACGCCCGCTGGAGCGATGACGGGAAGTCCATCTTCTACCTTCAGGGAGGACAGATCTTCAAGTCAGCGGTTACGATAGCCGACGGAAAGGCCTCAATGTCAGACAAAAAGCAAATCAGTGACATCAAGGCTGGAATCGGAGAGTTCTCCCTCAGTCCGGATCAGACACAGGTTCTCTACACCAGCACCATTCCGGGAACTGTCAAGACCCCGAAGGACTTCGACGGGAAACTGGACAAGGCGCAGGCTTACGTCACTGAAGACCTCATGTACCGTCACTGGGACCACTGGACCACCGAAAGGCCTCAAACCTATGCGGCCCCGCTCGACGAGAAGATAACAGAGGACAATTCAATGAATATACTTGCGGAAAGCGCGGGCAAGTACGAGCTGCCGCTGGAGCCTCTGAGCGGCATCGAGCAGCTTTGCTGGAGTCCGGACGGACGCCATGTGGCATATTCATGCAAAAAGGTTGAGACAGGTCGTGAGTATGCTTTCTCAACCGACACGGAGATCTACATCTACAGCATCATGACCGGAGAGACCTCCCGTATCCCTATGGGCGGCGGCTACGACACCGATCCTGTCTGGAGTCCTGACGGAAAGCACATTGCTTGGCTCAGCATGGAGCGCAACGGCTATGAGGCCGACAAGGTTCGCCTCATGGTCGCGGACCTCACTGACACCGAAGCCTCCTCAGACGGGCAGTCCGCCATTCCTCACATAAATGGAATACGTAACCTCACGACAGACTTCAAGTACAACGCTGGTGGTCCTGTCTGGGCGGCTGACTCCAAGAGCATCTACTTCAATTCCCTGATCGAAGGTCTCCAGGCGATATGCAACGTGACTGTGGCAGACGCCGAAATCAAGAGAATCACACCTGAGGACGCCTGGTACGATTTCAACTCTCCGTTCGCCATCGTTGACAGCACCCTGCTCGCCAGCTATTGCTCGATGGAATTCCCGACCGAGCTTGTGGCCGTCAACGGGACTGACGGATCGTTCAGCAGGATCACCGACGAGAACGGCGGGATCATCGGCCAGCTGACCGCCTACGAGACCCGTGAGCGTTGGATCAAGACCACGGACGGAAAGAAGATGCTCACATGGGTCCTCTACCCTCCTCAGTTCGACTCCACAAAGGTTTATCCTGCCATCGAGATATTCCTTGGCGGTCCTCAGGGCACCCTGAGCCAGGGCTGGAGCTACCGCTGGAACTACCGCCTTATGGCCAACCAGGGCTACATCGTCATCCTGCCTAACCGCCGAGGCACGACAGCCTTCGGACAGGAATGGTGCGAGCAGATCAGCGGCGACTACGTCGGCCAGAACATGCAGGACTATCTGAGCGCGGCCAAGGAACTCAAGGCTGAGCCTTATGTAGGGAAACTTGCGGGCTGCGGAGCGTCCTACGGCGGATTCAGCGTCTATTACATGGCCGGAATCCACGGCAACGTCTATGACTGCTTCATCGCCCACGCCGGCATATTCGATGAGAAATATATGTACTACGAGACCGAGGAGATGTGGTTCCCGAACTTCGACAACGGAGGGCTTTCTGAATATTCATACACCGCCGGCGAGAAGGGACCGCGCGGTGACGGCAAGACTTTCGGTGGCATCCAGCAGGCAGGTTCGCCGTGGAGTGACGCCGCCAAGGCCAAGCGCCACTATTCCAATTCTCCGGATCTGAATGTCACAAAGTGGCACACCCCGATCCTCTGCATCCACGGAATGATGGACTACCGCATCCCTTACGACCAGGGCATGGCCGCGTTCAACGCCGCCCAGATGATGGGAGTCCCGTCCAAGCTGATAGTGTTCCCGGAGGAGAACCACTGGATCCTCCAGCCGCAGAACGCCCTCTTCTGGCACCGCAGCTACTTCGACTGGCTGGACCGCTGGTGCAAATAGTAGAATTATAAGTTGTTTTGATTTGTTTGAAGGCTTTCACTCTCAAACCTTCAAACAAACAATTCATAACATCTTTTTAATAGACATCATATTATAAAATGGCAAAAACTGTCACAATCATCGGAGCCGGAATGATGGGCTCCGCCCTCGCTTTCCCCGCCATAGAGAACGGGAACATCGTACGACTTGTCGGAACCCCTTTGGACAAGGAGATCATCAACGCATGCAAATCGACAGGCAAGCACTTGAAATTCAATGTGCCGTTCCCGGAAGGCGTTGAATATTTCCAATTCGAGGAATGGCAAGAGGCCGTCAAGGGATGCGACTTCGTCATCGGAGGAGTCAGCTCATTCGGAGTTGACTGGTTCCTTGAGAACGTCCTTTCGGAACTTGATCCTTCGGTTCCGGTGCTATCTGTAACCAAAGGATTGATCAACCTTGAGGACGGAGCATTGATCTCATACCCTGAATACTGGAAGCGCGAGCTTGCCAAGAAAGGCATCGACAGGCAGATCTGTGCCATCGGAGGTCCCTGCACCAGCTATGAGCTTGTGGCGCACGACCAGACGGAGGTCGCCTTCTGCGGCAAGGATCCGGAAACTCTCAGGATGATGAAAGCGGCGATGGCCACAGACTATTATCACATTTCCCTGACCAACGATGTCGAGGGACTGGAGAGTGCCGTGGCCCTGAAGAACGGCTATGCGTTGGCGGTCGCGATGACAATAGGTCTGGTGAACAGGACCATGAATGACGGACTTCACTACAACAGCCAGGCTGGTGCCTTCTATCAGGCTGTCAAGGAGATGCGTTACCTTCTTGAGTTGCAGGGAGCGAGCCGTGACTGCGAGAACATCGGAATCGGAGACCTATATGTAACTGTTTACGGAGGCAGGACCAGAAAGATCGGCATCCTGCTGGGTGAAGGCAAGACATACGATGAGGCGATGGAGATTCTTTCCGGAGTCACCCTTGAAAGCCTCGTGGTGTCCCGCAGGGTTTTCGCCGCGATCTCCAAACGTGCTGAGAAAGGCGAGGTCGATCTTGCCCTATTCCCTATGCTGTGCCATGTCGCGGATGTTCTGGACCACGGCAAGGATGCCCAGCTTCCTTGGGAGAGTTTTACTTTTGACAATCTCTGAATCTGACAGAATCACCATTCAAACCAATTCGCCACCATCACATTAATTGCCGTGATGGCGGCGATTTATTACATCGCAGAGTGACTTAGAACGAACAACTCACTCCGGCAACCACCAGCCCTTGCATTCCAGCTCCGGTCTCGACAAATACACGGAAAAAGTCTTGTTAAGGACCCGGTAATAGTCAAGACTAACAGACCCGTAAGACCAGAAGTTGTCAAACCTCGCGTAACCGGCGGTGAACGCAGTGGCGAACACCCCGCCAGCCACATGGGCGAAATCCACAACAGTCATCCGTCCGTAGCCAAACGTTATCTCATTGCGGGACTCCGGTGTCCGAGCCGACATCACCGGTACACAAACAAAAAACGCAACTGCGAGAAAGATTAGAACTCCTTTCACAAGACGAAAAACTTCCTCATATCCAATAAGATACGAGAATCAATCTCCACTCAGTACCCCCGTTGGGAATCGAACC
>DJQB01000037.1 GCA_002439875.1 Bacteroidales bacterium UBA6397 | reverse complement strand
TGTAGCCTGCCTTTCCACGCACCAGGTCATCTCCGTGGCTATGTCTGTGCGTGAAACCGCTGTCCTGGCTCACGGGCTATTTCTTGTACAGGGCAAAGAGCGCGGAACCGGAGCCGGACATGGAGGCATAGACGGCGCCGGAATCGTAGAGGGATTGTTTTATAGCTGTTAGTTCTGGGTGGGCCTTGAAGACAGTGGCCTCGAAATCGTTGACCAGGTTGCCTTTCCATTCCGTGACCGGCAATTCCAGCGCGGTTTTCAAATAAGCCAATCCTGCGGAATCCGCGGATGACTCAATGGCGGAAGATACTTGGCGGCATGGCCGGTCACTGAGCCTTCCGAAGTGACATTCCCCTGATTGATCACTGAGCCTGCCGAAGCGGCTTTCCCGAGGAATTATTCCCTTGTAGGCTTCAGCGGTGGAGACCGCAACTCCTTCCGGGATAAGCACTTTGACTTCATATCCAGAAAGATCGATCTCATAAGGCTCAAGGATTTCCCCACGCCCAGACCCGAACATCGGTTTATTGAACATGAAGAATGCGCAATCACTGCCAAGTCTGGCGGCATATTCGGAAAGTCTTTGATTGTCAAGGTCAAGTCCGCAAAGTTCGTTCAGAGCCTTGAGGGTGAAGGCAGCGTCAGCCGATCCGCCACCGAGCCCCGCCCCCACTGGAGCCTTCTTTTCCAGGAATATCTTCACGGGAGGCATGTCAAAGTCCTGTGCCAGAATGCCGTACGCCTTTGCGCACAGATCCTTAAGCGGATTCCAGTCCACACCCTCGTCCCGCGCGATTGTGATCATCAGTTTCCCGTCCTCGGATATTTCCTGAACCAATCTGCCATCCTCTGAGGAGGTTACTCTTTCTGAGAGAGAGGCTCCTTCCTTGTCATCATTAGCGGATTCGTCAAGTTTTGTTGGTTCGACATGCTCACCAACCGAATCTTTTTGCTGATTGGAAGGCTTACCGTCCGCTGGACTTACCGTCAGCAGATCATGTCGCTCGCAGAACTTGCCAGTCGCAGGGCCTGTCAGTTGCCTGGTTTGCCGAAGTGCCGAGGTGTCGAAGTGCTCGTTCTGACCACCATACTTGGCGAACAAAGCCGCCGAGGTCCGGCTGTAGTCATCTCCGGTGATGATCTCAAGAGTGTCCCCGAAATCAAAACATGGCACAAACAGCGTCTCGATGTCGTGAAACCCATCGGCACGTTTCCGCAGGACACTCAGTCCCAGATTCAGTTTGACATTCGTCTTGATTATCATATTCATCAGAATTTGCAGCCGTGGTAACTAACTGGTTAATAATCAAGCAGATTCTTAATTACCTTCGGTATGTATCACCCTAAGAGAAAGGCTTATTGCCATGGAACACAAGTACTTATGTATCACTTCCTACAATCCGCGGATGGCGTTCTCGACGAGTTCGGCGACTGCGGAGCGACACGGGCTTCCATCCGGAGTATCTTCTGGAATGTTTTCCAGTACCGGAGCCACGAACGAGATCATCTGAAGGACCTTGGCCTCTTCCTCCGGGATGCCTCTGGAACGCATGTAGAACTGCTCGTCCTCGTTAAGTTTCCCGATGGTGGCACCGTGCGAGCACTTCACGTCATCAGCGTAGATTTCCAGCCGAGGCTTGGTGTTGACTCTGGCGGAGTCCGAAAGCAGTATGTTATGGTTCTCCTGAAACGCTTCGGTTCTCTGGGCGTCAGGTGCGATCACGATCTTGCCGAAGAATCCGCATTTGGCTTCACCGGCCGCCAACCCGTTGAATGTCTGCTGCGAACGGCAGTCCCCGGTGCGGTGATGCATCGTGATGTCAAACGTCACGTCATCGTGACCGGAGCAAAGGTATATTCCTGAAAGTCTCACTTCTGAATGCGCCCCCGTCAGGTCAATCGTCAGCGGAATCCGCACCGAGACACCCGGCAGCACTATAACCGTCAGATCCAGTGTCGCATCCGCCCCCACCTCGATGTTTGACGGGATTGTGGACAGGCCGGTCACTTCGACAGGCTCAGTGACCATCAAGGTGACGGGCTGGTAAGTTTGTCGAATTTCGGCACCAGCCACTTCGGCATGCTCAGTGACCGATTCAGTGGTCGCCTTTGCGGCAGATTCCCTGGTTGGCTCAGTGACCGCTTTGGTGGTTGGAGAGCCTGTCGAACCAAACATCGCTCCGACAGGGCCCTCTTGTTTAGTAACCCCAGCTCCTGCTGCAGCGTCAGCGGAGGAAAGCACAAAGACTTTACGAATATGCTCTCCGTCAGCTACTTTCATTCCCGGCACGATGGGTGAGGGAATATAATTGCCGTGGTCTATGTTTTTAGAACTGTTCAAAGCCATCCTTTTCAATCTTGTCTATCAGTTCGTAACCTCCGGTGGCCACGATGCGGCCGTCCTTCAGGACGTGGACGACATCCGGCCTGACATATTCAAGAAGCTTCTGGTAGTGGGTGATGACGATCGCCGACTTTTCCGGAGTGTGCAGCGCGTTCACACCGTCGGCCACGATCTTAAGCGCGTCCACGTCCAGTCCGCTGTCCGTCTCGTCGAGGATCGCGAGGGTCGGATCGAGCATCGCCATCTGGAAGATCTCGTTCCTCTTTTTCTCTCCACCGGAGAAACCGACGTTGACCTCACGCTTGGCGAACTCGGGCTTCATCTGCACAAGAGCCATCTTCTGCTTCATAAGTTTCAGGAAATCACCGGCTTTCATCGGTTCCTTCCCCTGGGCCTTCAGTTTCGAGTTGATGGCTGTCTTCATGAAGTTTGTGATGGACACGCCCGGAATCTCAACAGGGTACTGGAAGGACATGAATAGTCCGGCCCAGGCCCTTTCCTCTGGCTTCATGGCCAGCAGATCCTTTCCATCAAACTCGATTGAGCCAGAAGTTACCTCATAGTTCGGCTTTCCTGTCAGGACTGAGGACAGGGTGCTTTTGCCCGCCCCGTTCGGTCCCATCACAGCGTGGATCTCGCCGCGGCGGATCTCAAGGTTGATGCCTTTGAGGATCTCCTTGTCTCCGACGCTGGCGTGCAGATCGGTTATTTTCAGTAATATGTCTGTCATGTTCATTATGTTTTGCGTGGAGGTTATGCTCCTCATTGTCAATATTTTACGCTATTCTCTTTGGTCGGAACCCACTAAAGGGAAATACGTAAATCGCTCACCTTTAGTCAGTTGCTATCCACGACTACCTCTTCCATGTCGCTGAACCTTGACCGGTCGCTGAGCCTGTCGAAGCGACTTGTCTCTGTGGCCGTTCAGCTTGGTCTTTTCGATGCTTCGACAGGCTCAGCAGCCGCAGGCCGTCCTACCTCTCCTCTTTGTACAGCCGGTACCAGGTCCAGAGGGACCAGATGCCGTTGAGCAGGTACAGGGCGCTGACGATCGGCATGAAGACGAGGCCGGCGCTAAGGTAGAGGGTGATGTTCGTGATGTTCACCACCAGCCACACGATCCAGCAGTCCCACTTCTTCTGGGCGGAAAGGAACTGCGCCAGAAGCGTCAGCATCAATCCGAACGAATCCAGCCACGGTGTAGGATCCGGTGTGAATATGTCCGTGAACCATGCCGTGCCTAACTTGCTGAGCACAAATCCCCAGACGGCTCCGGCAAAGACCACGGCCGTGAGGGCCACGCACCAGCCACGCATCGAAAGATGCGTCACTTTCAGTGCCGAGGCGTCTTTCGAGCTCTGTTCCTCGGGACTCGGATGTGTCCATCTCCAGTGTCCGAAGGCATTGATTCCGAACGCTATCGGCTGGAGAAGCATCGCCGAGTACAGATGTCTCTGCCAGAACAGCGCGAACAGCAGGATGTTGTACAGGTAACCGACCCAGAAGTTGTACTTGCTGTTGCGTCCGGCCATCACCACGCAGGTAAGTCCCGCGATGACCCCGATCAGCTCCAGAAAGCTCACTCCCGTTCCGCCTAACGTGAACGCGATGTTTTCTATATCAAAGAACTTCATAATATTCCATTCCCACGCAAGCCGGCAATAACTTGCTGAAAAACACTTTATCAGGTGACTGCCCACCCGTCCGGGCACTTCCGGAATATTCAGAAGCGCCCGTGAATATATTCATTAACCCACAGAGCCTTCAAGGGAGACCTGAAGCAGCTTGGTGGCTTCGACGGCGAACTCCATCGGGAGGCGGGAGAGCACCTCGTGGGCGTAGCCGTTGACAATCAGGCCGACGGCGTCCTCAGGCCCGAGCCCCCGCTGGTTGCAGTAGAACAGCTGCTCGTCGCTGATCTTCGAGGTTGTGGCCTCGTGCTCCACGATCGCAGTCGGGTTCGCGCTCTGGATGTCCGGGAAAGTGTGCGCCCCGCACTGCGAGCCGATCAGAAGGCTGTCGCACTGCGAATAGTTGCGCGCCCCGGTCGCCCCAGGGTTCATCCGGACTAGACCACGGTAACTGTTCTGGCTGTGACCCGCTGATATTCCTTTACTTACGATCTGGCTTCTGGTGCCGCGGCCGATGTGGATCATCTTCGTGCCGGTGTCCGCCTGCTGGTAGTTGTTGGTCACGGCGACTGAGTAGAACTCCGAGGAGGAGTTGTCGCCCTTGAGGATCGTGGAAGGGTACTTCCATGTGATCGCCGAGCCTGTCTCGACCTGCGTCCAGCTGAGATGCGAGCCGCTGCCCTTACATATTCCCCTCTTTGTCACGAGGTTAAGGATTCCACCGCGCCCCTGCGCATCCCCCGGGTACCAGTTCTGCACCGTTGAATATTTCACGTCGGCGTCCTTCTCCACCACGATCTCCACCACGGCCGCATGCAGTTGGTTCTCGTCACGCATAGGAGCCGTGCAGCCCTCCATGTAGCTCAGCTGCGACCCCTCGTCCGCCACGATGAGGGTCCTCTCGAACTGCCCCGTGCCTTTCGCGTTGATCCTGAAATAGCTGGAAAGTTCCATCGGGCATTTGACCCCTTTGGGAATATAGCAGAAACTGCCGTCGCTGAAGACCGCCGAGTTGAGCGCTGCGAAGAAATTGTCCCCGACCGGCACAACCGAGGCGAGATATTTCCTGACCAGATCCGGATGCTCCTTGACGGCCTCCGAGAAGCTGCAGAATATGATCCCCTTCTCCGCCAGCGATGCCCTGAAGGTTGTCGCCACAGAGACCGAGTCGAAGACCGCGTCGACTGCCACGACCCCGGCCAGAGCCTCGCGCTCCCTCACCGGGATGCCCAGTTTCTCGAACGTCTCCTCCAGTTTCGGGTCGATCTCCTTAGGTCGCTCCGAGTTCTTCTTAGGAGCAGCGTAGTAGATAATGTCTTGAAAATCAATCTTAGGCATGTCCAGATGGCCCCACTGCGGCATCTCCATCCCCTGCCACTTCCTGAAAGCGCCCAGCCGGAACTCCAGCATCCAGTCCGGCTCTTCCTTGAGCCGCGAGATGGTGCGTATGATGTCCTCGTTCAGCCCCTTCGGGATGAAGTCCTGCCCGACCTCCGTGACGAAGCCCTCCTTGTACTCCTGCCGGGTGACCTCCTGAATTATCTTGTCTTCTTCCTTGATGTCCATTCCAATAAGTAGTTTAATCCTCATAATTCACCGTGTCAGAACACAAAACGGCTCTTTTGAGGATATAACTACAAAGATAGCACATTTTATTCCACAAGAAAAGTGTATTTTTGCAAGGACTGACTTATTGATTTTTGTAAATTAATGGCAAAGAATGTAGGTAATCAAGGCGCGGGCAAGCATATTGAGAAGAACAACAATCCAAAAATGGAAATCACAAACAGTGATAACCATGACGAAGTTAATAGAATAGAACCTTTGATAGAGATTATCAGAGGGCAGCAGGTTATGCTCGACAAAAACTTGGCTATGCTATATGGTGTAGAGACAAGAGTGTTAAATCAGGCCGTTAAGCGTAATATAAGCAGGTTTCCTTCTGACTTCATGTTCCAACTATCCCGGGAAGAGTTCGATAATTGGGAATCACAGACTGTGATATCCAATTCAATAACAATGGGGGCAAGAAAGAAACCATTTGCTTTCACTGAACAAGGCGTGGCTATGCTCAGTACTGTCCTTCGTTCGCAAACAGCCATTGAGGTGAATATACAAATAATGCTGGCCTTTGTCTCTATGCGCCACTTTATGGCAAATAATGCATCGGTATTCCACCGTATCTCAACAATGGAGTATCATCAGTTGGAAATGCAACGGCATCAACAAGAGACAGACAAGCGTATGGATGAAGTATTCCGCAGATTGGATGAAGGTAATGTAAAGCCGAAGCAGGGAGTGTTTTTCAATGGTCAGATTTACGACGCCTATACTTTCGTGTCCGACTTGATTAAGTGTGCGAGTAGACGCATAATACTCATAGATAATTATGTAGACGAAACTGTGCTTACTTTGCTTGACAAAAGAAAAGAAGGAGTGACTTCTGTCATTTACACGCAACGGATAAGCCGCCAACTCCAACTTGACATTGACCGTCATAACACCCAATACGCTCCGATTTCTGTTGAGACATTCCTCTTGTCACATGACCGTTTCCTTTGCATAGATGATGCGGTGTATCATATTGGAGCTTCCCTTAAAGATTTGGGTGAAAAATGGTTTGGTTTCTCAAAAATGGAACTGCTGACACCAGACGAATTGGTAGAGAGAATCAATAGAGGGTAATATGCAAATATTCCAATGTGCCATAAAAATTATGTTGTCTAATTTTTTGAATATATGAACGCATTCGGACGGAATTTCAGGGTGGAGATCTTCGGGGAGTCGCACGGAGCGGCCATCGGAGTGGTCGTGGATGGGGTCAAGCCAGGGATTGAGCTTGGCGTTGAGGACTTTATGCCGGACATCCTCCGGCGCAAGAGCGGGGCGAAAGGCACCACACCTCGTGTCGAGGCGGACGAGCCGGAGATCCTCAGCGGAGTGTTTGAAGGACACACGACAGGGGCGCCGGTCGCGGTAATATTCAGAAACAACAACACCCGCTCTTCGGACTATGAGGCCTTGAAGGCGGTTCCGCGTCCTGGTCACGCCGACTATGTCGCTTCTGTCAAGTGGAACGGATTCAACGACCCCCGTGGAGGCGGACATTTCTCCGGCAGGATAACCCTTCCGCTTGTCGCAGCTGGAGTCATCGCCAAGAAAATTCTCCCTGCGATTTGTTGCAAGGCTGATTTGGCAGAGATTGGTGGGGAGACCGACAAGTCAAAGTGGAGCAATCTTCTGGACAGAACAGCCAAGGAAGGTGACTCGCTCGGTGGGATAGTCGAATGCCGTGTCACAGGTGTGCCGGCCGGTCTTGGCGAACCGTTCTTCGATTCGGTGGAGTCGCTGATCTCCCACGCCGTGTTCTCAATTCCAGGAGTTCGTGGAATTGAGTTTGGTGATGGTTTTGCCGCCGCCCGGATGAAAGGCTCGGAACACAATGATCCTCTTGAACTTATGGACGGTGCCGTGACCACGTCCAAGAACAGTTCCGGGGGAGTCAACGGTGGCATCACGAACGGCTCCCCGATAGTCTTCCGCGTTGCTTTCAAACCGACCTCCAGCATCTCCAGAGCTCAGACCACCCTCAACGTCAAGACCGGAGAGCAGACCACCCTCAACGTCCCTGGTCGCCACGATGTCTGCTTTGCCCTCCGCACCCCCGTCATCGTCGAAGCCGTCACCGCCATCGTCCTCGCCGACCTTACGATGTCTCGTGGCATCTAATAGATTGATAATGAGTGAATAAGGCAATATCGTGGTCTGATTTTAAGCACCACGAAGTTGCCCTTCCGCCTGAATGTCAGCTGTTTATCCGCCACGGTTACTCTAAGAGATCGTCAAATAGAACAAGTTTGCACCAAACAAACAAATTTTAAATGAATATTTTGCACCAAATTTAGATTTTTACAGTGGTGTGGTTGCACCAAACTGAGAAATTTAATATACCAGTTGTACCGGACGCGGAAAGTAGATAGTAGACGAAAAGTGCGGAAAACGTTTCCTATGAGTGCATTATACACTCTTGAGGATCAAAAGAGGCCGAAAGGGCTGCGGATGAGATCAAACACAAGTCTGAAGAGTATAATCCCATTGGTTTTTAACAAGGTTGTTTTAAACAAGGTTGTTAAAAAGGATTATAGTGTGTATATTTGTCATTGAATATTAATGACAACGGACATGGACTCACCATTTGTTTTCGGGGTAAGGGTTGTGGGGGGATGCCTTCACTGACAGAAAGGACGAGACTGAAAGATTGAGAATGAACTTTCTCTACGGTGTGAACACCATATTGATTTCGCCACGCAGGATGGGGAAGACTTAGTTGGTGGACAAGGTTTGTGGACTTGTGGGGAGCGATGCCATAAGAATCGCAAAGATGGATGCGTTCGGATGCAGGTCGGAGGCGGATTTCGTTAATTCGTTCGCCACAGCGGTGATCAAAGCCACTTCAAGCAAATGGGAGGAATGGCACACGGACGCCAAACAACTTCATCTGGGCAAACAGCGGAAGAAGAGTCTGGCATTACTTAATTGTCAACTATTTGGTCTTCACGGATGATTTAAGGATTTCCATCATTTCACGTGGAGAAACCACAATAGGCGTTTGTGGGAAATGCTTTAGATTGCCGGTCACAAGAAATGACCCTGGTCTTGATAATGCGACTTCATAAAAGACGATGTCTTTGCATCATGGAACACTTCTTCGGAGTGAACCCGTTGAGAGTTGATTCCGTTTTTTATTACTTCATCCAAGATTGAAGAAATCAACCTGGCTGGGAACTTGAATTTAGGCCTGTTCAAGACATTTTTATATTCCGAGACGATTTCATCATTAACCAGTAGCGTGATCCTTTTATCCAACAACGCCTGAAATACTTTCACAACCGGTGTCTCTCCATTTCTGGAAAGCAACGCTGACACAATCACGTTTGTGTCGATGACGGCAAACACTTTCATTCCTGGGATCTTGCGTGTTGGATTTCCTCGTTGATTTCTTCGAGGGACATTTCAGGAAAGGCGCCAGCTTCCGATAGTGCTCTGATGACCTTGAATGCCTTATACCCTTCCGTAAGCTTTTCGGTTTTGTCGCCTCTGATTTCAAAAGGAATTTTTCCTCGTTGAACTACAGCTTTTGCGAATATGTTCATAGCGGTGTTCGCGCTCATCCCAAATTGAGAACATAAGGAATCAAAAGATTCCTTTAACGAAGAGTCCATCCTGACTGTCATTGAAACCTGTGCCATAATTGTAAATGTTTTGCCAAAAATACATAATTTTAAGTCATAATGCAATAAATACGCATAAAAATTACCCTTATTGATGTCGGATTATTTACCGCTCACTAAACGTAGAATATGTGGAATGAAGATGAGCTTTTACAGAAGCGGGGTCATATACATAGGGATAAACACATAACCGTTTTCCTCCTTATAATCTTGAGTATGGATTATGTATGATGTATGAAGCTGTTCTTTGAATTTTTTACGGAATTTTGCCAGTGACGAAAAGGCGGAGTATTTGCCGGACTTCACTTCCAAAGGGCAAATATCATGTGCGTTGGTCAGTGTAGGTTTTTCAACAAGGAAATCGACCTCCATCCTATCCTCTGCGACCGTCGAGTAATTGCTGTAAAAATACAAAGGATGCCCGCTTGCTACAAGCATTTGAGCCACAATGTTTTCCATTAGCATTCCCTCGTTGATTTCCAACTTGCCAAGAAGGAGTTTCCGATACAATTCTTCCCCTTGGATGGCTTTGTCATCGAATGCGTGGGAAATCAAGAGTCCTGTGTCTCCCATATAGCATTTGAAGGTCTGGTCGTCTCTTTTCAGTCTCATACCAACCTGAGGTTCTGTGACACCATGGCAGATGTTCACAAAGCGTGCGTCTTGCAGCCACACAAATGATGACTCGTAGCTTCTATACCTTGCTCCTTCACCTAAACTTGCAAGGCGAAACTTTTTTTTCGTGTTTCTGCAGCTCCCCAGGAATCTGATCCCACACGGCCTTGACCTTTTCCGTGTAACTCTTGACATGTTTGTCAATGCTACGACGGTATAATGCCAAAATGTCCCGTTTCACGATGTCCACTCTTCGGAATATTCCCGTTTCCACAAACTCTTTTACTGCTTGAGGCATCCCTCCAACGATGAGATATTGCCGAAATAAGGTCATCGCTTTACGGTGCATCGGTCCAAGCTGGCACCGATTCTCGAAACACGTCTTGATGAACGGCATGGTCATCTTGTCTCCCAATGCCCACAAAAACTCCTCAAAATCCATTGGAAACATTTGAAGAGGCCGTTCTTCAGAGGGTAGCTGAATGTCTTCCGTGTTCTCATTGATGCTTACAAGAGACCCTGTCTCTATGTAGTCATATCGTCCGTCTGCGACAAGGTGTTTGATTGCTTGACGCGCCATAGGATATTTCTGAACCTCATCGAAAATGATCAACGACTTTCTCTCATACAACTGAACACCAGCGACATTTTGCAATAAGAGGAGAAAAGTGTCTGTTTCATTCAGGTACTCATCAAAGACTTCCTTCATGGATTTGCTGATGTGTGCAAAATCCACAAGAATATATGATTTGTACTCATTCTTGGCGAACTCTTCCACTATAAAACTCTTTCCCACCCGTCTGGCACCCTCTATTAGGAGAGCAACCTTCCCTTTCTCTTCATTTTTCCACCTTAAAAGCGAATCATATATTTTCCTTTTCATAAATCGTTGTCTTTTAGGAACAAAAATAACTCGCTTGCACCAAACTTAGATTTTTACAGTGGTGTGGTTGCACCAAACTGAGAAATTTAATATACCAGTTGTACCGGACGCGGAAAGTAGATAGTAGACGAAAAGTGCGGAAAACGTTTCCTATGAGTGCATTATACACTCTTGAGGATCAAAAGAGGCCGAAAGGGCTGCGGATGAGATCAAACACAAGTCTGAAGAGTATAATCCCATTGGTTTTTAACAAGGTTGTTTTAAACAAGGTTGTTAAAAAGGATTATAGTGTGTATATTTGCCATTGAATATTAATGACAACGGACATGGACTCACCATTTGTTTTCGGGGTAGGGGTTGAGGGGGATGCCTTCACGGACAGAAAGGACGAGACTGAAAGACTGAGAATGAACTTTCTCTATGGTGTGAACACCATATTGATTTCGCCACGCAGGATGGGGAAGACTTCCTTGGTGGACAGGGCCTGTGGACTTGTGGGGAGCGATGCCATAAGAATCGCAAAGATGGATGCGTTCGGATGCAGGTCGGAGGCGGATTTCGTTAATTCATTCGCCACAGCGGTGATCAAAGCCACTTCAAGCAAATGGGAGGAATGGATTGCTAATGCTAAAACTTTTTTAAGCCGCCTTGTTCCGAAAGTCACCTTTGGACAAGACCCGTTTAACGACTTCTCAATCTCCTTTGAATATAATTCCGGAGGCAGCACCCTTGAGGACATCCTGCAACTTCCGGAACAGATTGCCTCTCAGAAAGGGTATAGGATTGTGGTTTGCGTGGATGAGTTCCAGCAAATAGGTGAGTTTCCTGATTCATTATCGTTCCAGAAAAAACTTCGAGGTGTCTGGCAACTGCAGAGCCACGTGTCGTACTGCTTGTACGGAGGCAAGAAACATCTGATGGAGAACATTTTCCTACGGCAAGACTACCCTTTCTACCGGTTTGGGGACTTGTTCTATCTTGGCAAGATCAGTGAAAGTGATTGGATTGAATATATTCGTGGACGCTTTGAGACTACAGGAAAGGAAATCTCGGAGGAGCTTGCCAGACAAATCTGTGAGGTGACGGAGAGATATTCATCATACGTGCAGCAGCTGGCTTGGTTCGTCTGGCTTCGCTGTGGCAAGGCGGCCACCGCTGAGGATGTCGAATTTGGCATAGACCGTTTGCTTGACGCATGTGAGCCATTGTTCATACAGCAGACGGAATCTCTTTCCGCCTACCAGATGAATTTCCTGCATCTTCTGTCGGATGGAATCCATTCCGGCTTCACGAGGACATCTGTGTTGGGCGCCTATCGTCTTGGCACCGCCGCCAACATCGCCAGAATAAAGAAAACCTTGACGGAGAAGGATCTGATAACGATGTCAGCGCCAATGACCTACGAGATATCCGACCCGATTCTTTCCCTTTGGCTGAAAAGAAGGGTGTGGAAGGTGTAGTGGTAGCGGGAATGTCACCGCTCTAATAATCCGTAAGTGCTTAGGAAGGCGGGGAATGACTTGGCGATGCAGGTGGTGTCGTCAATGTGGATGGGGGAGGCGGCGCACCAGGAGGCGACGGTCAGGGCCATGGCCATGCGGTGGTCGTGCGAGGAGGTATATTCACCGCCCTTCAGAAGATGGCCGTTCAACAGGCGGCTCTCGACGGATTCACCGGTGATGGTGAGGGTGTCGCCGTTGGCGGAAGCCTCCACGCCCATCTGCTTGAGCATATTCAGAATCGCAGTGCCTCGGTCGCTTTCCTTGCTGGCCAACCTCTTGAATCCTTGAATATTGCTGCGCCCGTGGCAGAAGGTGGCGAGGATGGAGACGATCGGAAACAGGTCCGGGCAGTTGTTGAGGTCGGTGTCGAAGGCGCGGAGCGGGGCTTTCTGGGCGGTGATCAGGCCTCGGTGGCCTTTCGGGACATCCGCCTCTGAGTTGTTCATGTCGCCGGTCACTTTGCCGTTTGCCGCGTCGGCAGTTTCATAGGTCGCTTCATTGTCCACATTCTCGTCCTCCGTCTCGTCGTCGATTTGTGACAGACTGGCTCCGGCCTCCATCAGGATGTCCATTATAGAGATGTCGGCCTGAAGGGAGGTCGTGTCGAGTCCGGTCAGTTTCACGTCCCCGAACAGGGCTCCGGCCACAAGGAAATTGGCGGCGGCGCTCCAGTCTCCCTCTATGTCAAAGACTGCCGGGGAATATTTCTGCCCGCCCTTGATCTTGAATGTGATGCCGGTGCAGAGGCTCCAGTCCTGCGTCTCAAGGAAATCCTCGCCGCCTTCCATCTCGCTGCCGATCTTGATGCCGAAACGCCTCAGCACATCAGCGGTGATGAACAAGTAAGGGATGCTCTTGGGATCGTGAATATGCAGGGTCGAGTCTCCGGAAAGGAGCGGCAGTGCCATCAGCAGGCCGGAGATCAGCTGCGAGCCGCCTTTGCCGGAAACGCTGGCCTTGCCGGAAAGCAGAGGACCCTGGACGGTGAGGGGTACGTGGACTTCGGGGGCGGGGGTGAGAGGTCTCAGGACCGTTCCGAAGCCGGCCATGATTTCGGCGGCTCCTTTCAGAGGTCTGGTCGGGAGGGTTCCACAGCCATCAATTTCTATCTGATTGCCGTTTCCCAGAGCTGCGGCGAGCGGGATCAGCAGACGGGTCAGCAGACCGGATTCCCCTACGCTGATCTTTTCGGGGATATTCGCTGACGAACCTATGCCTTCTATGATGAGGGTGCTTCCGTCCTCTATCCGAACCTTCGCTCCGAGCGCCTTGGCGACCTCGATCGCTGCCTCGTTGTCTCCGCAAGGGGAGTAGCCTCCGAGTCTGGATTCGCCCTCGGCGAGGGCCGCTGCGATGATGGCTCGCTGGGCGAAACTCTTTGAGGCCGGCATATTCAGAGCCGTGTCGCAATGAATGGGTTCCCTGTCGCCATAGACGGCCGTAAGCATCTCTGAGTAACTCCATTGGCCGGGTGCCGCTGCCTCGGCTTCATTTAGTGCGGCGTAGGTGAACGGGCTGCCGAGTTTCAGGCATTCCAGCCGGCTGGCCTTGCCTGTTTCGCCCATCGAGAAGGCGATCAGCTCAAACGACCGCTGGTTGTCTTGTGGACGCTGAGCGATCGAGTAAAGCCCCAGCACCCTGGCGACATCCTCTTCCGAGGCCGCCATAGCCGCGATCTTCACAATCTCCCCACCGAACTTCCTGCACTTCTCCACAGTGCTCCGCAGCACATCCTCCGAAGGCGTCCCGGCGAAGAAATGGCTGGAACGGATCATCGTGGTGCCATATTCAGTGCAGGCCCTGCGGAGTCTTTTGCCGATCTCTTTCGGTGCCTCTATCTCCAGATCCAGAAAAGCCGCTCCGGCCTCCACCGCAGCCGTCAGTTTCCGCTCGGCTTCCTCCCACGTCCCGTTGCCGTCATCGGCCACCCGGCATGTCGCCACAAGCGGTGTGTCCGAGGAGGAGAACAGGTACTCGATCTCCTCGATGTCCAGCGGGCATCTGTCCAGCCGTATCTCGGCCATCTGAATCCGTGGCTCGCTGCCCTCCAGCAGGTTCATTATCTCTTCCAGAGTCCGGTTCTGGATTGTCGTGCAGATCATAAGTTTTGAATATTCAATTATTTAACATTCGCTGAAGAGGCCGTTGAGCATCCGATCAGCAAAGTTAGATTGTTTCTTTCAAGGCCTCAACCGCATCCTCGACCCGAAGTTCCCTTGTCTCGACCCGTCCGATGCCCAGCGGCAGCACAAAGTGGACAAACTCCCCGTCCGCCTTTTTGTCTTTCTTCATCGCATCCGCAAGAGTGTCAATGTCGTACGGACACTCAACCGGCAGGCCGCAAGCTGTGAAATCAGCTTCCAGACGCTCGGAAAGATCAGTCGTCAGCCCCAAGGACTCGGCCAGCCGGGCGGCCAGAATAATCCCCATCGAGACAGCCTGCCCATGAGAAACAGCCTCCCTGGAATTCTTCTCGATGGCATGCGCGAAAGTGTGCCCCAGATTGAGCAGCCGGCGCTCCCCGCACTCGTTCGGATCCCTTCCTGCGATGCCGGCCTTTACCTTTGCCGCTGCCGCAATCAGCTCCCGAAGCGTTTCTGAATATTCCCGTACGGCAGCCTCGGCTGAGCCTTCTGACGCCCGCTTATGAATATCCGAGAGCATATTCACAGCCCTTTCATATTCATTACCCTTGTTGTTGATAATGAATGTTTTGAGTAGTTCGGAAGCCCCAGAGAGGATTTGCCGGTAGGGGAGTGTCTCCAGCGGCTCCGGGCAGATGAATGTCATTTCCGGCTGGCGGATCACCCCGATGATGTTCTTGTAGGAGTCGAGGTTCACACCGTTTTTGCCACCGATTGCCGCGTCCACCTGTGAAAGAAGGGTGGTCGGAACGAATCCGAACTTTACCCCGCGCTTATAGACGGATGCAGCGAAACCGACCAGATCCGTCGTGATCCCGCCGCCAATGCCCAGCACAAACGCCTCTCTGTCAGCGCCTTTCTCCAGCAGCCATTCTTCGATCTCCATCAGCGTGACGAGCGTTTTCCTCTCCTCCGTCGCCTCGATCGGGAAAGCCCCTTTCGCCTCTATGCCAAGCCTTTTCACGATGCCGCCTACATTGCGGTCATGGATTATGAATATGCTTCCGTAGCCACCGAGGCGCTTTCCGACTTCCTCCAGCGGGCAGTCGATGATGTTGATTTTCTCCATCCGGTTATCCTTTGCAAATTGATCCGGCGGCACGGCTACAATGTGTAAAGATTCAGCCCTGTCTCCTCGTCAAAGTGGCGCCCCACCTTGCAGTTATAGCGTCTGATGAACACCTCGCACGCCCCGTTGATGGTCGCGGTGAGCAGATGTCCGCCCACAACCGTGTAGTCCGCCCGCCCGAAGTTGGCGTGGAGATGCAGATAGACCTTGCCGTCCTTCTCGGAAATGTTCCCGACGAGACTTGAGATTTCCATCTGCTCGTCGAACGTCTTGTCGACATAATGCTTCGTGGCCGGATTGAGGAACCTCAGAGTGGCGTTGTTCACCGCCCCGATGCCGCTCACCTCTCCCGCCAGAATCCCTTGCTCCTG
>DJQB01000004.1 GCA_002439875.1 Bacteroidales bacterium UBA6397 | reverse complement strand
GGGGGGGGGGGGGGGGGGGGGCATAGCGGTTGAGGGTTGGATCGGAAAAGACGCCATCAACCACGTTTATCGTGCCGGTCATGGCCTTGGGGGCGGTCATATTGCCACCAGCGGCACATCCAAGCTACCAGAGACCCTTGAGACGCGAAATATTTGACGATGGTCGTACCCAGATCCCCACAGGTTCCGGTAGTCACGACGACCTTATCTTTGATGTCAAAAAGTTTTTACATAATATTCAGTTATTTAACAGGCATCGATTTGATTACCTTTGTATTAATTTCTTTAAGTCTCTTTTCATCCAACTTGATCACCTTGCGGTCGTAAGTCATAAGGCCGTTAACCTCTCCCTCGACATCAGTGGTCTGAGTGTACACAGCGCCACACACGCCCTGCTTGACCAATAGGATCAACTGGTCTGCGAATTTGGAATATTCAGCAAGCACTTCATCTCCATTCTTGTACTGGACATAGCCCCAATTGCGGTCTGGCTGCCAAAGATGCCCCTCAAGCGGGAGACCAATGCCGCCATATTCTCCTACCACATTGGCCATCTTCGTCTCCCAAAGATACATCGCCGGATAAGGATAGTGGTGGTTGTCCATCACATCACCGCAGTCAGGCTCCCAGTTACCGCCGGAGGACATATTAATAAGCCTCGTAGGATCCTGAGCCCGTGTGAAATCCACAACCGCCTTGGTGTCGAACTGGCCCCAGGCCTCGTTGAACGGCACCCACATCACGATGCACGGGAATTTTTTCACCTGTGAGATGATCTCTGACCATTCCTTATAGTAATTGGTCTTGGCCTGAGGCGTGGCCGGAAAATCCGTACCCTCGTTGTAGTTATGCACGCCCCACTTGTTGAGGTTGTTGGATCCAAAGCAAGGCATGTCCTGCCAAACCAGCATTCCGAGCTGGTCGCAATGGTAAAACCAACGTGAGGACTCGACCTTGATGTGTTTTCGGATCATATTGAACCCGAAGTCCTTGGTCTTCTGAATATCATATTTCAGTGCCTCGTCGGTCGGTGCGGTGTAGAGTCCGTCAGGCCACCAGCCCTGATCCAAAGGCCCGAACTGGAAAAGAGGCTGCCCGTTAAGTCCCATCAGCTTTGTGTTCTTGTTCTTCACATAGAGAGAAACCTCACGCATAGCGGTGTAACCATCAACGGAATCCAATGTCTTGTCGCCACGGACAACTGAAACCTTAAGGCCGTATAGGTACGGAAAGTCCGGAGACCATAGATTCGCCCCTTTCACAGGCAGCGTCACGGTGCCGCCGGGGACTGTCATTCCTTGGGCGATGACCTTGGATGAGGCGTTTTCCGTCGAATAGCCAATGCCACCTTCCAAGAGAGCCACCTTAACAATGTCTCCGTCCTGAGTGCCCACAGTGGACACGGAGACATCCAGAGTACCGGCCTTGATGTCAGAGACCGCGTAATAATCAGAGATATGCGCTTTCGCGACAGGCTCGATCCAAACGCTCTGCCATATTCCAGAGACAGCGGTGTACCAGATGCCCTTAGGATTCTTCACCTGCTTGCCTCTAGGCTGTAAGTCATTGTCGGTGGCATCCAAAACCCTGACGGCAAGCTTGTTCTCACCATTCTTAAGATAAGGGGTCACATCGAACGAGAAATGGGTGTAACCGCCTGTGTGTCTGCCGACTTGAATATTATTGACATAGACATCAGCCTGCCAGTCTACCGCCTCAAAGTTAAGCATAAGTCTCTTGCCCTTCCATGCTGACGGGACCTTGAATGTCGTCTTATACCAAAGAGCGTCTTCCGGAGTCAATGTACGTCCCACTCCTGAAAGTGAGGATTCCACAGCGAAAGGCACAAGAATATTCCCATCAAATTTTTTCGGCTCAGCGCTGTCCTTTGAGGTTATTGAATATTCCCATAATCCGTTGAGGGATTTCCATTCGGAACGAGCCATCTGTGGGCGGGGGTATTCCGGATGAACATTCGTAGGGCTTACCTCCTCAGCCCAAGTCGTGCGGATACGGTCGCCGACCGGTGCCCAAGACTGGGCGGCCACCGGAGCGGTGAAAGCCATAACAGACACCAGAATAGTGAAAAGTCTTGTCTTCATTGTCGTTATTGTTTTGTGTCATTTTATCAAGTTACCTAAAATCGAGCGACTAAGCTCTCTCGTGACCGTACGTGTGACGGCAAAGGTCGTGTTTTTCACTACCCTCGACGTGCCGCTCCTCTTCCTGGGTGTCGTCAAGTCCGAGAATCCGGCTCAAAAGCTGCGGACCCGTCTGCGATACGGCACAGCTGAGCGGATGCCCCCGCTGCCCGAACACATCGAAGAATCGCACCGGCGACAAGTCCATGCCGGTTAGCCATCTTCCCGATGATGGAAAGAGGTCCATCCTGGCAGTGGGCTTTCCACAGCCCGTTCTTGGCATCGTACATTATGGTCAGTGTCTTTTAAATACGTGTCGTCATTTAGTCTTTGCGGAAGAATGAGAAATGCACCCGCCCATATTTTTTCTCTTTTAGAAAATACGGATGCCCGGTGAATGAGTGCTCGTCACCATGCTCAAGAATAAAATAGCAACCCTGATGCAGGATGTCAGCCGAATAGACCTTGTCCGGAAAGGCCTCAAGCCCATCCAGAGCATAAGGCGGATCGGCGAACACTATGTCAAACTTCTCATGGCAGATGCCGAGAAAATCGAACACATTGTCCCTGACCATCGTGACATTGTCCAGTCCCAGCCGTCTGGCCTCGGTCTTGATGAACGAAGCGTTCTCCCTCGCCATCTCGACAGACCAGACCCTCGCCGCTCCCCTGGAGGCGAACTCGAACGCCACCGCTCCGGTACCCCCGAAAAGATCCAGTACCTTAAGACCATCGAAATCGTACTCATTGTCAAGCACATTGAAAAGTCCCTCCCTCGCGAAATCGGTGGTCGGCCTGGCCTTGTAGCCGGCAGGTGGATTGACTGCCTTGCCCCGCAACTTTCCTCCTATGATCCTCATAGCCTCTCAACTGATTTAAAATAACGGTACAGGGACATTTCCTCGTCGTCCGACAACGGAGTACGAAAATAGACTGACGAAATCTCTGGATTAAGCTGCAGTTTCCTTACAGCCATGAACAGGAAATATTCCGCCGTCGTAAAGTCTGACGCTCGGAACACGTTAGCCAAAAGCAGGTTGCGTCCCTGGGCTATTCCCAGATAAAGATAGCCGGCCGCATAGGAGGCCACAATCCTGTTATACTCATCGATTTTACCGAGATCCTTCAGAATGAAGTACATCTCAGGAAAAACCTCGGCCGGCCGGCCATCCTTGCCAAGAACTGTCTGCGAGATAATCCGCGACAGCAACTCACCGATTGTCAATGAATAGACCAGCACCGCCGCATATTCCGGGACGCATACATAACGAACCTCATCGCCATCTCCGAGAATGACTGTGTCAGACAGGCTTTGGCGCATGGATGCCTCATCGAAAAAAGAATCCGGGACCAACGCCACCTTGGGAGTCATAAGGGACACCTCCACCTGCAGATAGCGGCGCTGAAGATCGGCGGCCGTGAAGACCGTGTCCGCCCCACGCCACCCGGACTTCCTCACAACGGTACCATCAAACACCTTAAAAGAATATCCATTCAAGCAGACTTGAATGGATATTCCGTCAATCTTCTGTTTTGGATTCCAATCCATCTATTCCGAGTTGGAGACCGGCCTATTCCCAGTTGCCCACATTGTTGTTTGGGGCCGTGACGCTGCCGACCATGAGACCTTCGTAACGTCCCTGATCCTCACATTCTGCCACCTTGTTGACAATCAGCTGGTGATTCAGACCATTAAGGATTGACTTCCAAGGCATCTTGGCCTCAAACAGAGGAACGTTCACACCTGAGACTTTCTTCACGACGGCGGACATCTCGACTTTAGTCACAGCGGCCACTGTCTCGCCCTCTGTCGCAAACGGAATCCTGTCGATCGCATTGATGTCAAAGTCCTTCCTGCCACGGAAAAGGGTGTCCTTAACAGCGATCTTGTTCTGAATTGAGAACACGAGATTCCTATCGCCCTCTTGGTAGAGCTTGTAAAGGCCTTCGTCGGTGATGCCCTTGTGGGTCTTCTTAATGTCATTGGTGTGGGCCACGGCAAGAGAGTCATCCTTTGAGCCGACCTGCAGGAGGACAACCATCTGACCGTTGTTGTAGAACTGCTTGAGGGTGTCAAACGATGCGGTGAACCTCTCGTTCACACTCTTGAACGCCACCTGAAGATCACGGATGTCCTTAAGCCTCTGGACCGCGACCTTCTGCCGGGCATCAACTTCCCTGTTGAATCTTACAGGCTCCATAATGCCGTCATAAATCTTGTAGACTAAAAAGATCGCGCAAAGCGCAAGTACGATGCAGAGAATCGTTTTCAGTGTCTTGATCATTATTCTTTGTTTTTATGTTTTTCTTATCGACGAAAAGACTAAACATCAATTCTTGACAAAGTTAGAAAATTGATTTATGAAATGCAATATAATATTTGTAATTTTGCAGACAGCAATGAAAGACATCGCAGTTTTAGACAGGTTGACGGGCAACTCCTCCCGCATCACCGTCGTCGTCCACACTCACCCGGACGGCGATGCGATCGGCAGTGGGACGGCGATGGCAAGCTACCTTGCCGTGGTCAAAGGCAAGGATGCCGTGCTTATCGTGCCGGACAGCATCCCTGAACACCTTCTTTTTATGCTGAGGTTTGGAAGAAAGAACATGATAATGGTCTTCGAGGAGGACAGGGAAACAGCTCGGAAAAGGATTGAATCCAGCGACCTCATCGTGTGCCTTGACTGCAGCTCTTTCTCTCGGACTTCCGAAATGGAAGGTCTCCTTCGGCGGTCAAAAGCAGCCAAAATACTGATCGACCACCACTTGAATCCGGAGACCGGCTCCTTTGACCTGACATTCTCGAAAACCGAGATCTCCTCCGCAAGCGAACTTCTGTTCTGGATTCTGATGGAGATGCCTGATATTCGTGGTGACGCATCGGCACTGCCGCCAGAATGTGCGCAAGCCCTGCTCACTGGTATGACCACAGACACGAACAACTTCGCGAACTCGGTCTACCCAGGCACTTTCGAGATGGCCTCGAAACTGATCGAAGCCGGAGTGGACAGGGACTACATCCTTTCGGAGCTGTACAACAACTATCGTGAGAACCGCCTGAGGCTTATGGGGTTCCTCATGGGCGAAAGGCTTATGATCACCGGCTACGGCGTCGCATACATTATTCTGGACGCACAGACACAGAAGCGATTCGACTTCAGGAAAGGTGAAAGCGAGGGGTTTGTCAACATGCCGCTGTCAATCGGAGCTGTCCGCATGAGCGTATTCCTGACCCAGGAGGACGACACCTTCAAGGTTTCCATCAGATCCAAGGCCGGCACTTCCGCGAACGGATGCGCGGCAAGGTTCTTCAACGGCGGGGGGCACGAGCGGGCGGCCGGTGGAAAACTGACCGTAGGCGAGGATTTGGCCTCGCCTTCCGATGCCGAGGCATACATCTTGAAAGCTACTGGGAAGTTTTTTGGAATATGACAAAGAGACCTCACATCATATCTGCCATGGCGGCCGCGTTACTATCCACGTTGTCTCCGTCCTGCGGCAAGACAGAGACTGAGAACACCTACTCTCAGCAGGACAAGAACATTGAATCGATTGTCAGTTCACTGGCTCCGGAAGGTTCAGAGGCTACCGTGGAATACCTTGACGGCTCGGTAAGGGTCACGGTGAAACAAGGGGACGGCGGCGCGTTGGACGCCAACGGTTGTGTGTCATTCTATTACGCCGGCCACATGGTCAACAGCTCAAGCCTGTCTTCAGGCAACATGTTCGCGACCAACAACAAAGAGTTCGCGGAATCCTCTGGATGGACCGTGTCCGACACCACCCTGTTCAAGGTCAGCACGGTCGATCTTTCCAGGGACAAACTGGTCAAGGGTCTTAAAAAAGGGATTGTCGGAGTCAAGGGCGGGGATGAATGCTACATTCTCTTCAACGGGAAGTACGGCTTCGGAAAACACAAGACAGGAACCGTGCCTGGCAATTCAGCATTGGCCTACCATTTGTGGATAACGGACGTCACCAATAGATAAACGAAAGTTAATTGACATGAGCATACTCAAAAACAAGATCATCAAGTTCTGTGGAATCACGGCCGCCGTGGTCACGATGGCAGTCGCTTGCGCCAAGGAAGTCACAGAATCAAAAAATGCAGACAACAAACTTTACCTCGACGCGTGGATGAGCGCGCATCACCCGAATGTCAAGCCCACAGGTCTGGGAATCTACATCACTGACGACCAGCCCGGGATCGGAGCCGCCGTCACCGATGACGATTTCTATTTCTTCATAAGGTACACGGCAACAGATCTGGACGGCAACATCGGCAGTACGTCAGAGGAAAAGGTGGCCCAGCAGATAGGTTCCTACACCAAAGGTGACTATTACGGTCCGACCGTGGTGCTGAACAGCGGGTTGGCGACGCAGGTCGGAATACTCGAAATGATTAAAGGTATGAAAGTCGGAGGTACCCGGACGGCTGTCATCCCGGGATGGTTGAATGTCACGCTTGACGGGGACGAGGGCTATGAGACAGGCGACGACTATCTCGAGAACGAGACAGGGACGGATGTCATTTACACAATCACCCTGACGGACAAGACCGATGACATCCACAAATGGGAGGTTGATTCTTTGGAAAGATACACCGCCCGCAAGATGAACGATGTGGACTCGACATTCTACGGCTACTACTACCAGCAGCTCAAGGAGCCGACAGACACCACCACCCTGCCGCGCGACACGACATTCTACATCAACTACACGGGCAGACTGCTGAACGGACAAGTGTTTGACACCACGGTGGAAGACACCGCCAAATTCTATGGAATATACTCCTCATCCAAGACATACGAGCCGCAGCAGGTGGCACTTAGCGAGGAGTACACCAATATAACACTTGGAGGCTCAAGCAGTTCGGACGGCAGCACCACCATCAATGGATTCGCCTACTGCCTGTCGAAGATGAAGGCCTACGAGAAAGGGGTGTGCGCGTTCTACTCGGCTCTCGGCTACGGCTACAGCGGAAACGGCAACGCGATTCCGAAATACGCACCGCTGACATTTGAAATAGAAATCGTTGATAAACCCGAATAAAATGTCACAGACACAGACGGCTCCGACGGAACTTGGAAGTGAAAGCATCGGCAAGTTGCTGAAGAAGTACGCAGTCCCTGGAATCATCGCCATGACTGCGTCTTCTCTCTATAATATGGTGGACAGCATCTACATCGGACATATTCCCGAGACCGGCTCGCTGGCCATCTCTGGACTTGCGGTCACATTCCCGCTGATGAACCTCAGCACCGCGCTAGGAACTCTCGTGGGTGTCGGCGCGGCGACCATGATCTCCGTGCTTCTTGGTCAGAGGAACTACAAGATAGCCAACAAGGTACTGGCCAACGAAGTGACACTGAACTGCATCATCGGACTTCTGTTCACCGTGTTCTGCCTGATGTTCCTGGATCCGATCCTCTACTTTTTCGGAGCCAGCGAGAACACGCTAAAGTACGCTCGGGACTACATGGAGATCATACTCTACGGCAATGTCTTCACCCATCTATACTTCGGACTTAACAGCGTCATCCGGTCTTCGGGCAATCCGAAGATGGCAATGGGGCTCACCCTGTTCACGGTGATCCTGAACAGCATCCTGGACCCGATATTCATTTTCACGTTCGGGATGGGGGTCCGCGGAGCCGCCTTGGCGACAGTGATATGCCAAGTCGTCTCGCTGGCATATTCAATCTACTATTTCACCAGGAAGGACAACGTCCTGCGGCTGCCCAAAAGGTTCTTCGAACTCGAGTGGAGAATAGCAAAGGATTCATTGTCAATCGGCATGGGACCGTTCCTCATGAACTCGGCCTCCTGCATCGTGACCATGTTCATCAACCAACAGCTTCTCAAGTACGGCGGCGACCTTGCCATCGGGGCTTTCGGAATCATCAACAGGATCAACTTCCTGTTCATCATGGTGGTGATGGGATTCAACCAGGGAATGCAGCCTATCGCAGGCTATAATTTCGGAGCAAGGAAATATTCCAGAGTACGGGAAGTATTCCTCCGCACTTCGATGTGGGCCACTGTCATAACAGGCTTCTGGTTCATCGCCTCCGAATTCTTCCCGGAAGTGATGGTCAGCATATTCACCAATGATCCAAGCCTTAAGGTCGTGGCTGATAAAGGATTGAGAGTGATGAACCCGGTGGTGCTTCTCGTTGGTTGGCAAATGGTGTCAACCAATCTGTTCCAGAGCCTTGGAATGGTAAGGAAGTCAATCTTCCTGTCCCTCAGCCGCCAGCTCCTTTACCTGGTGCCGCTGCTGTTCACGATGCCATTGCTCCTTGGCACCCACGGAGTTTTCGCCGCGTTTCCTATTGCCGACGCGCTGGCCTGCGTCACGACATTGTTTATGATCAGCAATCTTATGCGCAAGTTCAGCAAACTCAAGGACGGAGACGAGCCGACAATCCTTGGCAGCGCCATTTCATAACGGCACACGACTAACATCAATGAATATGAACGGACAAATCACTATAATCAACATCGGTCGCCAGTTCGGAAGCGGCGGGAAACTCGTCGCCTTGAAGGTCGGCGGAGCCCTCGGCATACCAGTATACGACAACGAGCTGATTTCCAAGGCCGCTGACGAGAGTGGCTTCAGCAAGGAACTGTTGGAGCGCAGCGACGAGAAAAGAAGTATATTCAACATCTCCTCATTTTTCGGCAGCGGAAGGTTCGGCAGCGCCCACAACTATGTGGGAGACAACGAACTCTTCAAGATCCAGAGCGACACCATCAAGAACATCGCCTCCAAAGGCTCCGCGATCTTCGTCGGAAGATGTTCAAACTACATTCTCAGGGAGTTGAAGTGTCTGGATGTCTTTGTCAGCGCGCCTATGGAGGACAGGGTTAAAAGAGTGTCCGAAAGACTTGGAATTAGCGCGGAAGAGGCCAGTGTAAGAATAGTCAGGCAGGACAGGACGAGGGAGACCTACTACAACTTCTTCACATTCGGGAACTGGGGAGCCGCGTCAGACTATGATCTCTGCATTGACTCATCGCTCCTAGGAATAGACGGGACCGCCGGCTTCATAATTGACTTCGGCAGGAAGGCCGGATTGATTTAGGAATATGACGGTGAGAGGAACAAGGAGGATGATCGTCATTTCCGTGGCGGGTCTCATCGCCGCGCTCATTGTCGTAATGGCAGGGAAATCCGCGTTCGGCAAAATGACGGCGGCGGAGCAGGAATCCCGTCCCGTGCCAGTCAACCTCAACGAAACCCTGACCAACGAGATGTCCGACACGTCCTCGCTTGAAGGGTTTGACAGGATGGTCAAGAACTACTTGACTTACTGGGCTATACACGGAGCGTCACTGTCGGTCATGAGAAATGATTCCCTGCTCTTCGCAAAAGGTTACGGAGAGGCGGACACAGGCAAGGAAATGCAGCCGGGAACCATCCTGCGGATGGCTTCGGTCTCCAAACTTGTGACAGCGGTCGGCATCATGGTACTTCAGGAAAGAGGGCTGCTGAACCTCAAGAATCATGTCTTCGGCCCCGACGGAATCCTGAACGACTCCACCTACAACGCCGCAATAAAGGACACCTTATATAATAGAATAACGGTCGAAGACCTTTTGCGCCACAAGGGCGGGTTCTCCAAAAGAGGCGGAGACCCTATGTTCTCTACCCGCTGGATAATGATGCAGAACGGTTGGAACGAGGTCCCTTCACAGGAACGGCTGATGGAGCTCCAACTCAAAAGGCGCGTGAGATTCGTTCCTGGCTCCGCACAGGAATATTCAAATATCGGCTATCTGGCCCTTTCAATGGTGATTGAGAAGGTCAGCGGGATGGACTATGAAACCTTCATGCAGGATAACGTTCTGCGCCCTGCCGGATGCTTGGATTTCCACATTGCCGGCAATTACTATAAGCACAGGCTCCCAAACGAGACCCGCTACTACGTCCAGCACGATGACGAGCCGGCGGAGGAGTTCAACAACAGCGGCCGAAAGGTCACCCGCTGCTACGGCGGCAATAATGTGACAGGTCTTTCCGGAGCCGGAGCATGGGTAGCCTCCACTCCGGAACTGGCACTCTTGGTAGCGTCCATAGACGGCAGGCCGGAAGTGCCGGACATTATCAGCAGGGAAAGTGTGGACCTGATGACTGAATATTTCGACGAGAACACATACTCTCTCGGCTGGAACGACACAAAGGATGGTTACTGGACGCGCACCGGGACATTCGCCGGGACAAGCGCGCTGGTCAAGTACTTCCCTGACGGGGAATGTTGGATATTCATTTCCAACACAAGCACTTACAAAGGCCCGGGACTTGCGCGCCACACCGCTGAGCTTTTCGACAAGCTGCGGGCAAAATATTCCACCAGATTCCCGGCAAGGAATATGTTCTACCAGGAACAGGCTGAAGAGGTTGACCCGGAGAAAGAGTGGTTTGACTGATCCATCGGTCACGGAGCATGTCGAAGTGACCGAAAAAAATCCCGCCCGGCACTGCGACAAAAGCTCAGTGACCGGGCGGATCGATTATATTCAAAAGCAAAGACTACTTGTTGACGAACATGACAGCCTCCGCGATGGAGTTCAGTTTTGTGTCAACGCTGTCCGCGCGGCTCGCGAGCACGCAAGGAACGGTAGTTCCTACGAGCATACCGGCCTGCTTCACACCCACAGCCAGTTTGGAGTTTGTCTTCCAGAACACATTGGCTGACTCGATGTTAGGGAACTCAAGGCAGTCAGCGTCACCTGCCACCGGGCTGACAAGTTTCTTGATCTCCACTGACTCCTTGTCGATCGCGACATCAAGAGCAAGAGGACCGTCAGCGATGCATCCCTTGATCTGTCCGCGGTCAACCATCTTGGCGAGGGCGGCGGCCTCCATGCAGGCTGGCATTGAGTCAAGAACCTGCTCCGAAGCGGCGATGAACGCAAGCTTAGGTTTGGCGATGCCGAATGACTTGGCCACACCGACCAGATAGCCGGCGATCTTCATCTTCTGACGGAAGTCAGGAAGAGGAATAACAGCCATGTCCGAAAGGAAGAGAAGCTTGTGATAGTTAGGGCTTTCGATGACACCCACGTGGCTCAACACGCCCTTTGGAGGAAGAAGTCCGGTCTCCTTGTTAAGGATGGCGCGGAGAAACTTGTCCGTGGAGCAAAGACCTTTCATAAGCACATCGCCCTCACCGTCGTGAACAAGCTGCACCGCCCTTGACACAGCCTTGAGTTCAACAGGTTCGTTGACAATCTCGAAGAGTTCGATGTCAATGTTGTTCTTCTGGCAGGTCTCCTTGATGAGATCCTTGTCACCCACGAGGGTAACCTTCACGAAGCCCATCTCCGAAGCCTTAGCGCAGGCCTCGATAGTGTGCTCGTCAACAGCCCACGCTGCAACCATTCTTTTGCATACGCCTTTCTCCTTGAGTTCGGCGAACACGTCAGCGAATTTTGTAATCATGATATTCTTGATTTTGATTGATTCTACTCATCCATGCTCTGAACAAGGTGCATGGTGTCACGCGCGATGACCAGTTCCTCGTCAGTTGTCACAAGCGCCGCCTTTACCTTCGACTCAGGCAAGGATATGACCGTGTCCACCCCCCATGCCGTATTGGCCTCATAGTCGAAAGCGAGTCCTATGTAAGTGAAGTTCTCGCAGACCCTGCGGCGTAGACGGCTGTTGTGCTCGCCAATTCCACCAGTGAAGAAAATCGCGTCAACTCCATTCATCTCAGCCACATAAGCACCGATGTACTTGATCATCTGGAACGTCAGCATCTTGAGAACAAGTTTTGCCTTACGGTCACCGTTGTTGGCGAGTTCGTCCAGCTCACGGGCATCGGATGTCTTCTGTGAGACTCCGAGGAATCCGCTCTTCTTGTTCACGATGTCGTACATCTGGTCCGGAGTGAGATTTTCCTTCTTCATCATATAGAGTACCGCATTAGCATCAACGTCACCACAACGGGTTCCCATGACCAGACCCTCTAGCGGAGTGAGCCCCATAGAAGTGTCGATAGACTTTCCGTTCACGATGGCCGTGATGGAGCTTCCGTTGCCGATGTGGCAGGTGATGATCCTTGAGTTGTTAAGATCAAGGCCGACCATCCCCGCTCCCTTCTTGGCCACGAACTGATGGCTGGTTCCGTGAGCGCCGTAGCGACGGATGTGATACTTGTCGTAATACTCGTACGGAAGACCATACATGTAGGCATAAGGAGGCATCGTCTGATGGAAGGCAGTGTCAAAGGTAACGACCTGAGGCACTGAAGGGAGTACTTCCTGACAAGCCCTGATTCCTAGCAAATGTGCCGGGTTGTGAAGAGGGGCGAAGTCGCAGCAGAAATCAATTTTCTTGATGACATCCTCGTCAACTATAGCGCTTCCGGAGAAGAAATCAGCGCCCTGCACAATTCTGTGGCCTACAGCCTCGATGTCATCAAATGATTTAAGCACACCGTAATCCTTGTCAATGAGAGCCTCTAGCACAATCTGCATTCCGACAGTGTGGTCTGGCACAGGAAGATCTTTCACGACTTTCTCCTTGCCGGCCGGTGTGTGCTGAAGTCGTCCGCATTCCAGGCCTATCTTTTCAACTATTCCTTTGGCCAAAAGGGAGTAAACGTCATCGTTCTTCATGTCAAGCAACTGGTACTTGATCGAAGAGCTTCCGCAATTGATAACAAGAATAATCATTCCGTTTGAAATTAATTTAATTATGTTGGCAAAGATACGAAATTAATAGCTATTTTTGACAAATAAAAGACAGTGCAATGGCTGAGGCGAGAGATCTTGTGGGGATTAGCATTCCATTCGCGGCTGGGGTCGCGGCTGGAGCGGTTCTATACCCTTTCCCTTTCGAGGGACTGCCGCTCATCACGGATTCTATTCTTCTTTTACTCATCTGTATAACGACCATAGCGGCGCACTTCGACAAGATCAGCGACCGGTACGGCAAACTCAGCGAGGGGCGAACCGCCTTCGCGGGAATATTCATGCTCACCGGAATATTCTGCTCACTAAACTATTCCCTGGCAAGCGGGGTTCCTGAATATTCCAACGGATTCATCGGTCCGGCTGCCGAAAAAGCCGTGGGACACCTACGCTCCTTAATAGATTCCATTCCCTACCCATCCCAGACAACCGCTCCTTTGGTGAAAGCCTTGCTGACCGGGGACAAAAGCGACCTGACTAAAGAGATTACGGGAATATTCAGAGACAGCGGAGCCTCGCATATTCTCGCCCTCTCCGGCCTGCACCTTGGCGTGCTTTACCTCATTCTGACAAGGCTGACCCTTCCACTGGGAAACAGCCCAAGAGTCAGAAAGTTGAGATATTCATTAATCATCGGGGCGGCTCTATTTTACTCCGTCATGACAGGGGCGGCACCGTCAATCATCCGCGCGTTCCTATTCATCACAATCAACGAGACCGCCAAACTGCTAAGCAGGGAAAGAGAGCCAGTCCGTGTCTTGCTGGCCGCTCTGACGCTTCAATTAGCACTCAAGCCGGATGTGATCACCTCCGCCAGCTTCCAACTCTCCTACATGGCCATGGCGGGAATATTTCTCCTCTACCCCACCTTGGAACGGATTTATCCAGCCTCCAGCGGTTCCGGATTGTCAAAATTCAATCCTTTCCGAAAAATATGGGACGCGGCCATGCTTTCCATCTCCTGCCAGGTTTTCACTGGGCCAATCGCATGGTACTATTTTCACACCTTTCCGAAATATTTCATAATCACCAACTTAATAGCGCTGCCATTGACAAGTGCGATCATGACACTTTCTGTGGCAACAATCGCGCTGTCATTCTTTGGTGTGTGTCCTGAGCCGCTTGTGACGCTTAACGATCACGCGATGCAGGCTCTGGTGTTCTGCCTGAAAGTCATTTCCGGGCTAGATGAATCTTAGTCGATCGGATTCCATAAAAGCAAACAACAGCGAAGCAGATGAACGGCAGTATGAACGAAGCGTTCACAGCAGGAAGAAATCCGATGGTTCCCTTGTCAATGATCCAGGCCTGAAGAGGAGGCAGCACCGAGCCTCCGAGAATTGCCATGATCAGACCTGCGGCACCGAATTTGGCATCATCACCAAGGCCTCCGAGTGCTATTCCGTAGATTGTCGGGAACATCAGAGACATGAACCCGCTGACTGACACAAGGCAATAAAGACCGAGACGATTTTGGAAGAAAATCACGCCCGCAGTCGCAATCATGCCACCTATTGCGAATATTGTCAGCAATTTAGACGGTTTCAAGAACTTCATAAGCCATGTACACAGGAAGCGGCATGTCACGAATAGAACCATCGCGGCAATGTTGTACTTCTGCGACAGAACCTCAGCGGCCTGTTCGTCCATGCCCTCCGCCATGAACACTCTCGTGCCATACTGGATAATGAATGTCCAACACATTATCTGGACCCCGACATAGAAGAATTGAGCGACAACCCCTTCCCAGTAACGAGGCCTGTGAACCAGGCGTTTAAGTACAGGGCCAACGTTCATCTCATGATCTTTGTCCGCATTCTTAGGCATCCTGGCCACAAGAATAAGGACAAACATCACAATGATCACCAGGCCTACAACCCAATAAGGTCCTGTGAGGACATTCAAGTCGGCCTGCTTCATAGCCTCAAAACCGGCATCATCCAAGAGAGCCCTCTCGGCAGTGCTGGCAGAATGCATTCGCGCCTGGATGAAATTCATCGCAACGTACATTCCCATCAAAGAGCCTATCGGATTGAAACACTGCGCAAAATTAAGCCTGCGGGTAGAGGTTTCCTCTGTCCCCATGCTCAAAATGTACGGATTGCAGCTTGTCTCTAGGAAAGACAGTCCACATGTCATTATAAAATAGGCTATCAGAAAGAATCCGTATAGACCTGCAGACTTAGCCGGAAGGAAAAGGAGAGCACCTAGAGCATAGAGTCCTAGCCCGACCAGGACACCGGCCTTGTACGAGAACTTACGGATGAACATCGCTGCTGGAAGTGCCATGCAGAAATAGCCTCCGTAAAACGCGACCTGCACCAATGAGCCTTGAGTCACGCTCATTCTGAATATCTTGGAGAACGCCTTAACCATCGGATTAGTGATGTCATTGGCGAATCCCCAAAGGGCAAAACAAGTCGTTATGAGAATAAAAGGCAGGACGTAACTAACTCCGCCTGCCTTTAGAATTGAATCTTTCCCCTTCATATTCAAGGACTACTTATAGACAGGTCCGAAGTTGGCGCATGCGCGGAAGTCCGCTCCCTCCTTGTCCATCCCGAAAGCATTCCATGCAGCCGGGCGGAAGATTTTAGAATCATCCACATTGTGCATGCAGACAGGAATGCGAAGCATGGAGGCCAAGGTGATGAGATCAGCACCAATGTGGCCGTAAGAGACGGCTCCGTGATTGGCGCCCCAGTTATTCATCACGCTATAAACATCCTTGAAGGCATCCTTCTTCGGGTCAAGACGTGGAGTGAACCAAGTCGTAGGCCAAGTAGGATCTGTGCGTTTGTCCAAAACCTCGTGAATTTCAGGGTCAATGTCAACAACCCAACCCTCAGCGATCTGAAGGACAGGGCCGAGACCGTCAACGATGTTGATTCTGGCCATCGTGGCAGGGAAATCTCCCTTGGACACGAAATGGATGCTGAAACCGCCTCCACGGAAGTAATCCCTGTCTGCAGGCATCCACTGCGAATGCTCCAAGCAGCGTTTTTCGTCCTCTTCTGTCATTTCCCAGAACGGCTTCATTACCGGTTTACCCTCAGCATCAGCACTCTGTCCACATCCATCCATAGTTGTTGCACCGGAATTGATAAGATGAATAATGCCTGGGGCGGCCTTGCCCGTCAATTCCTTACCAGTCACTCTCTTGACGGCTTCAGGACTCCAGTACGTCCTCACGTCGGAGAAGATCTGAGGGCGGTTCGTCAGCAAGTGCGCCATCAGCATCGCCGTTCCGTTGAGCGAGTCGTTCTCGGTGGCGAGGATTGAAGGCTCCCTACGGCCATTCCAGTCGAAGTTGGTGTTGAGAAGGGTCTCTGTGAAATCCCCGTTAGGCATCCAGTCAGTCCACTGGCGCTGTCCCTGGAAACCTCCAGCAATGGCGTTGTGACCAAGAGCCTCTTCCTTGAATCCCATCTCGCGAAGTTTAGGATTGCCGTGCATCAGATCCATCACGATGATGGTCATCTTCACCACAAATTCCCAATCTTTGTCCTTCTGCTCACGCGTTTTCTGCTTGCCCTCAGGATTCTTGTCCCATCCTTCATTAGTCATGCAGTACTTCTTGACCCAAGCCATGGCCTTGGCATATTCATCAGGGTCGTATATTCCCAAATCCATTCGCCTGAGGATCTCAACCTCATCGACACTTTCATTCCTCATTCCCAAATACTTCTGAAAGAAGTTGGTGTCCACGATGGAACCCGCGATACCCATTGTCACACTACCAATGGAAAGATAGGACTCGCCTCTCATCTCGGCGACAGCGACCGCTCCACGGGCAAATCGAAGAATCTTCCCGGCAACATCCTCAGGAATTGAATTGTCTTCCAGATCCTGGACATCATGTCCATATATTCCGAAAGCCGGAAGTCCCTTCTGGGCGTGAGCGGCAAGCACCGCCGCAAGATAAACAGCCCCCGGACGCTCCGTGCCGTTGAATCCCCAGACAGCCTTCGGCCAATAAGGATTCATGTCCATCGTCTCGGAGCCGTAGCACCAGCAGGATGTCACGGTGATTGTTCCGCCAACCCCCTCACGCTCGAACTTCTCCGCGCATGCGGCGCTCTCCGCCACACGGCCGATCGTCCCGTCAGCGATCACACACTCCACCGGAGTGCCGTCGGTGTATCTCAAATTGGATGAAACAAGGGAGGCGACATTAGCCGCAAGTGCCATCGTCTTTTCCTCAAGACTTTCACGCACACCGCCTTGACGGCCATCTATTGTAGGACGGATTCCTATTTTGGGATGTCTCATAATATTGGATGTTTTAATGTTTATGCCGTTATAGGCGCATCCGCAATCGAATGCGCAAGTGTAAATTTACGAATATTATCTGAAAATTGAGTGCAGAACCTGAACAAACTCGTGATTCACCTCTTTCAATAAAGAGGCAATCCGTTCGAAAGCCGGTATGTCAGGGTTTTTCCAGACAGGCAGATCCGGCTTCCGCGCGGTACGGGCCAGAATGCCGGGAGCTATAACCCTTGCGACACCGGCCTTAGCCACTTTCGATCCACAGCCATAGTCAAGAAGGTTGGGTCTGAATATGTCGGACGGATTCTCAAGATGCCTCACCGCATAATCGGGAACCAACGTGAGCGACATGTCATAAAGCTGGCAAGGGATCGGGATGACAGGATCCGGTTCCAAAAGCCTCCCGTGACGGGACCTGCCGCCCGACAGCAGCCCTCCGGAAAGATCAGAGACAGTGCCGGCGATCACCGCCTTGTGCCTAAGGAACATGGAGTTCTCAAAGAACGAGGCCAAAGCACCCTCCTCCAGCTCAAGGTCGGAATCCATCCAAAGGTAGAAATCAAAGCCTGTCCCGGATGCCTTCTCCCAGACTTTCTGATAGCCGCCGGCTCCCTCATCATTAAAAAAAGTAGTGAAGGAATATTCCCCCGTGGCCGCCAAGGCATCCGTCTGCCTTTGACATTCCTCAAGGCAAGCTTTGGAGCCATCCCTGCCATCATCGGTAAGAGTTATGAGAAGAGCCACGTTCATATTCCTAAGAATCCAGTTTGAGCACAGCCATGAAAGCGCTCTGCGGTACCTGGACCGTCCCTATCTGACGCATTCTCTTCTTTCCCTCCTTCTGCTTCTCAAGGAGTTTCCTCTTACGGGTCACGTCTCCACCGTAACACTTGGCTGTGACATCCTTACGGACCTGACGCACCGTCTCCCGGGCTATGATCTTGGCCCCGATCGCAGCCTGTACCGCGATGTCGAACTGCTGACGCGGAATCAGTTCCTTGAGTTTCAGGCAGATCTTGCGTCCGAATTCATAGGCGTGATCCTCATGTATAAGTGTCGAAAGGGCATCCGCCGGATCACCGTTCAGGAGAATGTCCAACTTGACCAGCCTTGCGGGACGAAAATCCGTCACGTGATAGTCGAAGGATGCGTAACCCTTTGACACTGATTTAAGTTTGTCATAAAAATCGAACACAATCTCGGAAAGCGGCATGTCATAGGTGAGTTCGACCCTGTCGGAAGTTATGTAGTGCTCACCAATCAGAGTACCCCTCTTGTCCATGCATAGTTTCATGATCGCCCCGTAAAAATCGGTCTTCGAGATGATCTGCGCCCTGATGAACGGTTCCTCAATGTGGTCGATCAAAGTCGGAGCCGGGAGGCCGGACGGATTGTGCACATCAAGGACTTCCCCCTGGGTCGTGTAGACCTTATAGGAAACGTTAGGCACTGTCGTGATGACATCCATGTTGAACTCCCTGAAAAGACGTTCCTGGACAATCTCCAGATGCAGAAGCCCAAGGAATCCGCAGCGGAAGCCGAAACCCAAAGCCAGCGAAGACTCCGGCTCGTAGACAAACGAGGCGTCGTTGAGTTGGAACTTCTCCAATGTCGCGCGCAGTTCCTCAAACTTGTCGGCCTGGACAGGATACATGCCGGCGAACACCATCGGCTTGACTTCCTCGAATCCGGCAATGGCGGCGGCACAAGGTCTGGCCGAATGGGTTATGGTGTCGCCCACCTTGACCTCAACCGCCTTCTTGATTCCGGAGATGATGTAGCCTACGTCCCCGGTGGAGACCTTGCCGGTAGGCTGAAGTTTCATTTTCAGGACGCCTACCTCCTCGGCGTCATATTCCTGCCCGGTGGCGACAAACTTCACCTTGTCACCTGTCGCTATCGAGCCGTTAAACACCTTGAAATAGGCGATGATTCCACGGAACGGATTGAACACGGAATCGAAGATCAACGCCTGCAGCGGAGCGTCCGGATCCCCATGCGGAGCCGGAATCTTCTCCACAATGGCATCCAAAAGCGGAGGGATCCCCTCCCCTGTGCGAGCGGAGACCTTGAATATGTCGTCATGGCCGCAGCCAAGAAGATCTACGATCTGATCCGCCACAATCTCCGGCTGTGCCGAGTCCATGTCAATCTTGTTCATCACTGGTATGATCTCAAGGCCATGATCCACCGCCAGATAGAGGTTAGAGATCGTCTGGGCCTGGATGCCCTGCGACGCATCGACAACCAACAGGGCTCCCTCGCAGGATGCGATTGACCGTGACACCTCATAGGAAAAATCCACATGACCGGGAGTGTCAATCAGGTTAAGGACATAGTTCTCGCCTTTATAGACGTACTCCATTTGTATGGCGTGGCTCTTGATGGTGATACCTTTTTCTCTCTCCAAATCCATATCATCCAGCACCTGAGCCTCCATGTCCCTGGAAGACAAGGTTTTGGTCAGTTCTATGAGTCTGTCGGCCAGGGTGCTCTTACCATGGTCGATATGGGCGATTATGCAGAAATTCCTGATATGCTTCATATAAAGTGTGTCGTTCAATTGTAAGCCCGGGTTCCTCCCCCCCCTAACAAAGTATAATTGCAAAAATAATCATTTTGTCGTACATTTGAAAGCGGGAAGGACTTCAGGATGACAGACGACGAGATTATCGGACTTTACCGGAACGGCCAGGTTGAAAGGGCCTTCAAGGAGATGGTCGCGGCTTACAGCGAGCGGCTTTACTGGCATGTACGGCGATTCGTCTGTTCACACGAGGACACAGACGACCTCCTTCAAGAGATATTTATAAAAATCTGGACCGCGCTGCCCTCTTTCAGAGGTGATTCCAGACTGTTCACCTGGCTCTACCGCATCGCCACCAACGAGACATTGAATTGGCTCCACAAGCAGAAGATACGATCCATCCTAAAGTTTGAAAGTATCGATTCGGAGTTGGCTGACAAGATAGACAGTGATCCATATTTTAACGGTGAAGACGCGCAAAAGACCCTTTTCAAAGCCATCTCAAGACTTCCGAGGAAGCAGAAGACGGTCTTTATGATGCGCTATTTCGAGGAACTGCCTTATGAGGACATATCCGAAATTCTCCAAACCTCTGTCGGAGCCCTGAAAGCGTCCTATCACTTCGCGTCCGAAAAAATTCGCGCGGAAATTGAATCAGGAATTAAACCATGAGGCAGATAATCTGTCAAAAATGATGGATATGTGGAAAAACGACAAAATATTCATAGGCGGCGGAAAGGCTTCGTACAACGTTCCGGAGGGTTATTTCAATGACCTTCAAACGCGGTTGGCGGCCATCCCAGGCAGCACCACAAGGAATGTAGGCGCGATGCGGCGCATGAAGCCGTATCTGGCATTGGCGGCATGCTTTCTTGCGATCGTGTTCGTAGGAAATCTCATCCTCGGGAACACGACCGGAAGAAGTGCCACGGGCGAAGAGTGGTACAACGATGCCGCTTATGTGGCTCTTATGACCATGCCGGAGGAGGCTTTTCAAGCTGTTCTTTCAGAGCGGGACTCCATCTCCGACGAAGATGTGGTCAACTATCTGATTTCTTCCGGCACGTCCACGGAATTAATTGAATATACAGGACTTATAGCGAAAAAATAAGATAAACATGAAACGGATGCTACTTACGCTCGCTGTCTTGGCTCTTACCCTCACGGATCAGGGAATACTGGCTCAGGAGAAAGACAAGAAAGATTGGCAGGACAAATGGAAAGCCGAGAAGATCGCATACCTTACGGACGCCATGGAACTGACCAGTGCGGAGGCGGAAAGATTCTGGCCGGTCTACAACAAATGTGAATGTGAAAAAAAGCGGTGCTTCAAGATGTCCATGGAAGCTTACAAGGTATTGAACGACGCCATCACGGCCGGGAAGGGCGACAATGAACTGGATGCCTTGCTGGACAAATACATCGAGGCGCAGGAGAGGGGCAAGGAGATAGACAGTAAATATGTTTTGGAATACCGGAAGATTCTGTCTGGCAAGAAAGTTGCAAAACTATACATCGCCGAAGAGTCATTCCGCAGGCAACAGATCCACCGGCTGCACAAAAACGACAAAAAAGGAGAAAGATAGCATATGATACGTCTAACAGATTATTAGATTTTTTGGTCAATTGGTTAATGGTTAGTTTGGTTACAGATAATAATCTGTTACGAGGGAAGTATGCTGTGAAGTACGCTTCCCTCTTTCGTCAAGAAGGGTCAGAAACTCTTCGTAGGGAGATTCCACGACCTGCCCCCTACGCTTGAACTGCACGACCAACCTTGACACAGGCTTTCGCTCCACTGACCTTATCCTCAATATTCTCCATGGAACAAGGCCACACATCCTCGCATGACGAGCCAAAGCCTTTTCCTGATCCGAAGGTAAGATGACCGAGACACGGCCGTCTTCGTCAAGCGCATCGGAAGCATATTCAAGAATCTCCCTATACGAAAGAGACTCAACGTCGCCTTCGTGACCTTCAGAACCACCGGTGTGGCGCGCCATGTTGCGTCGAGTGTCAGGAGCCGGAAGCGAGTTGTCATAATATGGCGGATTCGAGACGATGAGGTCGTAACGGAGATCCAGCCCGGCCTTACTGAATGCGGCTAATCCGACATTCGTCGCCACAAGATGCCCGCGCCAAGGCGACAGGCTGAAATTTTCGGCCGCTTCCGCCGCCGACGGCTGGTCAATGTCGATTCCCTGGATGTCCCACGCGCCCTCCCCGCTTATCCCGGAAAGGCGCTGGGCGAGCATCAAAGCCACTGTGCCTGTGCCAGTGCCGATGTCAAGGATATGACAGTCCCCAGGAAAAACTTCGGTCACAGCCCCCAGAAGCACGCCGTCCGTGTTCACCTTCATGGTGGAACGTTCGTTGCGTACATCGAACCTTTTGAAATGAAAGACACTCATTCTTGAATATGCCAGGACAGACTACACCTCCACGAACTGACCGTCGCGCATGAAAAGCGACCGGTCGCACATCCCCGCAAGATCCGGATCATGAGTTACGATGACAACAGTCTGCCCGAAACGTCGTCTAAGGTCAAAGAACAACTGATGGATCTCAGCCTTGGTTCTTGTGTCCAGATTGCCCGAAGGCTCATCCGCGAAAAGGATCGCCGGCTCATTGATCAAGGCCCTCGCGATGGCAACACGCTGCTGTTCTCCGCCGGAGAGTTCCGATGGCTTGTGGTCCATCCTTTCGGACAGGCCAACGTCCTTAAGGAGACGCGTGGCAGCGGCTTTTGCATCCTTGTCCGAACGACCTGCGATAAAGGCCGGGATCATCACGTTCTCCAATGCGTTGAACTCAGGCAGGAGATGATGGAACTGGAACACAAATCCTATGCGCCTGTTACGGAAAGCGGACAGTTCCCTGCCATTCAGGTGAAGTACATCGGTTCCGTCTATCTCAAGAGAGCCCGAGTCGGGGGTCGACAGGGTTCCCAGAATCTGAAGCAGCGTGGACTTCCCCGCCCCCGAAGCACCCATAATAGAGACAACTTCAGATCTATCTGCCTGAAAATCAATACCACGAAGCACTTTAAGGTCTCCGAATGATTTTTCTATGCTCTTTGCCTGTATGATCATAACTCCGTATTCTCTTTCAAAGATAACTGATTTTTTCAAAAAAGTTTTGCGAATTAAGAAAAAAGGCATAACTTTGTAATCCTTTCCAATGAGAACGCCTGTTTGAGGCAAGTTGTCAGAAAAGGTCCTAGGGGTTAACCCAAAGGAACGTTATCGGGGTGTGGCGCAGTTGGCTAGCGCATCTGGTTTGGGACCAGAGGGTCCAGTGTTCGAGTCACTGTACCCCGACAAGATAAGCGACCGGAAAATCCGGTCGCTTTTTGGTATAATTTCCATTTCCAAGATCAAGGCTGCAACGTATGGGGCCAAAGTTGCGGGGTCATCCCAACTTAAGAGGTGCTGAGTTTGGAATGTTCTTTTGATGCAAAATTTCAGACACGCAACTCAAAACAGCCTCTTAATAAGGTTTTTACATTCCTTTGAAGACAGCTGAGACACCCTGGATGAGAGTGTTGGAAACGGCTCTGATAGTATTGCGTGCGGAGAGTGAGAAGTGTCGGGACATCCAACGGAGATGGTTGCGGAGGGAACGAAGTTTACGGAGAAAATACGGTTCGGAGTCTATGTCACGGCCGCCGTTCATCTTGCGCCCGAAATTGCCGGAATGCCTGATGGAAGCCCAGATCATCTCGGAATACTTCGCATAGGAAGGGTCATAAAACGGCATCTCATCCTCTGGCAAGCCCAATTTATTGACCGCCAGGCAGCCAAAGGCTTTCCATTCGCGAAACACCCCCAAAGCGCGAAGTTGTTTCAGGATCCACTCCCTGTCAAGTTCTAAAGCGAATCTGTGCAAGTGCATGGTCCAGTCACAAATCTGACGCAGCCCCAATCCGCCATGATAAAAATGCTGGATGAAATGAGTGAATATGAACACGGAGTCGAAGTTCTTAGATGGCAGCGACACCTCAGCGCCAAGGCAGTTCCATGAGCGAAAATCCTTCTCTCTGAACATTTCAGCCTGCAGCGAGTCCATGACTTTGTTGAACCCCTTTCCGAAACCCGCGCGAACCGTTCCATGAAGCTCCACATCGATTCCATCATGGAACAACATTCCGAAATGTTTCTTGTCCGCGTCTTCCGGAAGCAATTTCTCTGCTTTGGTTGACAGCACAGCGGAAGCATGGCTGTAATTCTCATCGTCCAAAAGGAAATCTATGTCCCCCGGGGACCGATGAGCAGGGCAAGGATAATTCAGTGCCGTTCCCTGCCCCTTTATGAGGCAGTAGCTGATCCCGTTTTCTTTGAATATGCCGGCAATCTCGGCCACTGCTGAATTCAGGCGCCCATTGGCTCTTTCCACTCCGACAGTCAGAACCATAAGTTGCCGTGAAGTCTCAGGGGACATCGAAAACCGACCTCCCGAACGCTTCAGGACGGACACTCCGTCTGACAGCAGTCCAACCACTGTCTGCTCTTTCGCCAGTTTTATCAAAGCCAGCCAATCAGCGGAAGAATAATCAATGCCAGTCTCGCCCTTATTCCAAAGACCGGAACGCAACAAGTTGAAGAACAGTTCGTCTGTCGAGATATTCATATAATATGACAATTTATCGTGTTGATTCCCAGACACTGTAGTGGCACACTTTGGCGGCATCGGCATCAGGACGGCACCCCATTGAATAAATCGGAACCGACATAGCGATTCCAGACGCGACCGGCGTTGATTCGTCCATTACTCTCCGCTCCCAACGGACTGAGGAGACAGCACTGACAAAAGCGGCATAGGCGTGGATTCCGTTCAATCTTGAAATGGTGTTGAGCGGAGCCTGCCTAAGACAGACAATAGCCTTGACCGGGAACCGGACTTTCCGGTAGCAAGGTGTCTTGCCACTCCATGGCGTGCCATAGACGAACAATTTCCCGTCCTCAAGTCTCACGACCGGATTGTCATCATTGACCAGCATCGTTCCCGGAATATTCTCAAGCCATAAGCGGCTGTGAGTGCTTTTGCCGGTTCCGCTCGGGCCAAGGAACATCACAGCCTCTCCATCAAGAGAAACAACCGATGAATGCATAAGCAAGACGGAATGTGCGGGAGAGTTGTAGGAAAACATCATCCGCAGAAGCACATCCATTATGCGTGTCACCCTGTATGCTGTCATTCCAGGTTCCGGATAATAGTCACCTACACGGTTATCTCTGGAAACCAACAACTTGCCTAAAGGCTGACAGGGTTCACCACTGACCTCAAACCATGTTCCTTCCGGACGGCGGTAAACCTTGAAGAACGGAGACGAGTCTTTGACATCCATGATAAGACCTTCTCCGGATCCTACTTCGAAAGGTTCGCTTTCAGGCGCATGGATGACAAGGCGGAAATCCACATCTTCCTCATGTCCTATGAAGAACGGTTCAAGCATGGAAAGATCCAGCATATTGGCTTTCACGTCAGGGATGAGTTCTGCACGCCCCTGCACAAATGTCCTGAAAGGAACCTTGTCTCCCGCCCTGACAGGAAGGACAGGCAAGACATCACCGGCCGCCGCACGATCTATCCGCCCCCGTACCGGGTCCGTGTACTCCATCGGACTCCATGGAGACTCGAGTTCAATGGCGAATGCTATCCCACCGACACGGTAAATCCGGATGTTTGAAGCTAGCATATCACTCAACGACACCGTTGTCTTTCAGTTCGTAGCACATTGCCCTGACATCAGACAGAGCCACCTCCGGGGTGACATCATACTTTCCGAGCAACAGACTCACAAGTGTTTCTTCCGAAAACTCCGACAGCCCGACAGATTCAAGCAGATATGCCGCGGAATCGTTCAGCCTTATCAGTTTATTGAAGTTGACACAGTCGCTGCCTTCTCCCGAAAGGACCTTTTCACCGCAGATCTCACGTATGACAAAACCACTTTTTATTCTCATGTTATTGTTTTATTTATGCTGACTGACAAAGATAACGTTTTTTTTCAATACATTTGCAAAGATGAAATTTGATAATGAAACATCAGTTTGTTCACCGAATGGAAAGAATGACTGTCAACAATGAAGCCTTTTTCAGCGATGTCATCACTTTGCTGCGCCAAGGAAAGAAAGTGACCATCCCCGTTAAAGGGACAAGCATGCTGCCTTTCATCGTGGGCGAAGTGGATCTTGTCGTGCTGGAAGGCGTGGAGGCTGCCAGCCCCGAAGGCTTACCACACCGGAGCGCGCACAAGGGTGACATCGTGCTTTTCCGGGTAAACAACCACTTCATCCTTCACCGGATATTGGAATTTGACGCGGAAGACATCGCGGTGATCCAAGGCGACGGAATCCTCAAAGCGAAAGAACATTGCGGAAGGGACGGGATATTCGGGCGCGCGGTGTCGGTTCTGAAGCAAGGGAAACGCCGCGTTGACGTGAACTCGAAAAGTTACCGTCTAAAAATCAGGCTTTGGTTGACGGCAGCCCCTTTCCGACGCATACTTCTCGGGCTCTGGAGACGATCGCGCATCAGGCCAAGGATCCAGAAGAAGGCGTGATCCTTAGGACGGACGTACAAATGGATGTTATCTCCTCTCTGTGGGTAATGATTATGAGAGTCTTGTCCATAACTTGTCCCGAAAGCCTCTCCAACAGGATCTTCTCCGTCTCTACGTCCAAAGACGAAGACGGTTCGTCAAGCAAAAGGACTCCTCCTGGACGGAGCAGCCCTCTGGCAATGGCTATCCTTTGAGCCTGCCCCTCACTCAGTCCCACACCGTTCTCACCGCATCTGGTGTCCAGGCCTTCAGGCAGATCCATGACAAAATCAGCCGCCGCCATATGAAGGGCCCTTGAATATTCCTCATCTCCGGCATCCGGATTCCCCATCCGAAGATTGTCCCGGATGGTTCCGCTGAACAAAGTGTTGCCCTGCGGGACATAGGCCAGATTGCACCTTGTCAAGGGTGAGGCTTCGACCTTGTTTCCGTCACGGTCATAAAACACAACTCTCCCGGCGTCAGGCGAGACAAGGGCGAGAATAAGCCGCATCAGGGTGGTCTTCCCTATCCCGGTCTCACCGATGACCGCAGTCACACTGCCGGGAGTGAAGTCATGGGAGAAGTCATTGAATATCTTTCTATCACCACAAGGGTAGGAATATGTCAGATGCTCAACCCTGATTCCTGTCCCTCCGGCCAGGACAACAGGCTTCCCGGTTGGCTCAAGAGGGACGTCCGACAGTTCGGCGAGCCTCTCGGCAGCGGTCATGACACGGATAAAACCAGGGATGTGCCGGCTGAGCTCGACCATCGGGTTTTGTATTTGGGCCACAAGCTGAAGGAATGCCGTCATCGTACCGAAAGTCACAGCTCCGCTCCTGATTCCGAATATTCCCCAGAGGAATGCGGTGGCGTAACCTACAGAGAATCCAATCTGAATCATCAAGCGGGAGAAAAGAGCGAAATCCGTGTATCTCATAACATTACGGAACAGTCTGGATTGCAGGTCTCCAAGTTTGGAAACAGATTGCGGTGTGTATTCCAGAGAACGAAGCAGCAGACGATTCTGCACGCTTTCCTGAATGTGTTCCTGGATTGAGCTCTCCCCGGAGCGGATGTCATGAGTGAGCCTTCTGATTTTACGGACATAACTTTTGCTAAGCAACAGAGCCACCGGCATGATTAGCAGGAGGATCAGCGCCAGACGGACATCCATTTTGGAAAGGATGTACAAAGCGCCGACAAGCTGGGATGTTGTAACCATGACGGACGGAATGCCACGGCACAAAACATCGGAGACGCTCGGAACATCATCTATCAACCTGTTGAGTATGTCACCCGAGTGGCGGAATTCACGCCCATCCCACCTGCTCGCCATCAGGTGATCGAAAGCATTCATCCGCAGTTTATTATTCACACTTGCTTCGGTCTTGCGGCCAAGCCTGTCAGCCACCAAGGAAAGAAGCGGCCTGACGGAGACGCACATAATCATCAAGGCGACGAGGACACCAAGGCTTCCTCCCTCCGACTGTCCGGTAACGTTGTCGATAAGCCCCTTGCAGACCCAGATGAAGAACAGAGAGACCGCAACTCTGGACATACCGATGACACCCACACACAGAATGTGAAGGTTATGCCCTCTTGAAGCGTGCAGGAGCCACGATATACAATCTTTGATCCGCATTCCAAAATAGTTGTTCCGGAAAAAAGCAAATGTAACGCTTTTACACGAATGTCCAACCATCAAAAAAAAGTCTCGCCGACGGCAAATGAAAGATGAAAACGATCGTTCACTTTTGCCAATGGATAACTTTCGATTATGAATATTCAAGTGATCCGGTCAACGGCCTCCGCCGCCGGAGCCGCCGCCGGAGAAGCCTCCGCCGCCTCCCCACGAAGCCATTCCACCGCCGCCTCCCCACGAAGATCCGGAATTCTCGGCTCTGAACGCCTCATAGTTGACAGAGGCCGAGTTGAAGTTGCGGGAGGTCATGTTGATCATGTTCCAGATCACCAGGGTGGTCATGTCATCGTCAAGAGGCTCGGTGACCGGAGACAAGGTGAAATATTCTGGACAGACCTTGCGGAAGTCCTTCATCAACTGATCGGCAATGCCGTACAATGAAGCGAAAATCATATAGTTATTCCACAATTTAACCTCGACCACACCTCTGTCCTTGATTAAGGTGAAATCCTTAAGATAGCGCCTGAGGCCAAAGACCTGACGCGCTTCTTCCGGTTTGATCGTCCAGATGGTCGTCGTTCCGTCCAGAGCCATCTGCCCCCAGTTGTAGAGCCGTTCGCCATGCGAATCCGCCCAACGCTTGAGTTCATGTCTCTGAAGCAGTCCATCCTCACCGGCCGCCTCCTTGATGAACGAGTACAGCTCCGCCTCCAGACCTATGTCCGAACGAGAATCCGCATCACGACCAATCTCAAGAGCCTTGATCCGCATCAACGGCTTTGACTTGCCAGGCTGGGGCACGATTTCAAAAGCGCCACGATAGAACAACCTTGTGATGTAGGCGGCAATAAGATTCTGGCGCTCCTGCATTTTGTTTCCGGAAAACGCCAGCAGGATATTGCAGGATCTGGCCAGATTGCCCTCCAAAGGAGCGTCACGGTACCACTGCACGTCCTTCATCCGGCCGCCGAGAAGCTCTTTCTTGCGTTTGACAGTCTTGCCGATGTACATCACGCTGACGAAAACAGACAGCGCGATTCCCAACACGGCCAAAATCCCCATCCAGAAACCTTCTCCCTTGCCACCTTCAGGCTTGCGGTAGTCGCTCCCTTCCATAGCGGCCTCATGAACCTGCCCGAAAGTGCGGCTTTCAAACAACGACGGATGAAAAAGCCCTTTCTCAAATCCCACCATGACAATCATCGCGCTACTTCTATTGAACGGTTCAGTTGTACGGGCGACCACCGCTCCGTCTTCGACATGAATCTCGCCGCGGAAGCCAAACGCCCAGACCTTGGTGTTTTCCATGGAGAACACCGTCCCCTGTTTCCGGATAGTCAGGATGACCGACTCGGGGGACGAGTCCAGACCCCTGGCGACGAACATATGGTTGAATCCGTCCATGTCATCATGCCCCTTAACCAAACCTGTCAACAGGTAGCGGACCTTGTAGGTGTGCCGACCCGGGCTTCCAACGCCCCAGCAGATCTCGTAGCCATCGGGCTTGGAGACAAGGCCGCATCGTCCAGCCTTACCGGCACGGCTGCGGTTGACATCCCATTCGCCTTCGTTGACATACTCATTTCCTGTCTCATCACAGACCTGAAGGTCACTGATTGTCATCCGGCCCATGTTGTCCGCGACTAGATACCATTCGGAGATGTCAGATGAGACATCAATCCGCCAAGTCTCGTTCACGAAAGCCGAACCATCATCCTGAAGATCCACGTTGATACTCAACGAATCCACTTCGCTGCCGACACATATCGGGACAGCGATGATCGAAAGGATGACAGTCAGAAAAAAAGCCAGAAGCTTTTTCATGGCCTTACTTATTGAATATGTCAGAGACTGAAGGAACGTTGACGACCGAAGGATCCTCAGGAAGAAGATCATGCGTAGTGAAATGCAGCAACGAAGCGACCATGGATGAAGGCCACTGGCGGACCATCATATTCATTTTGGTGACGCAATCGTTGTATACCATTCTGCCGAGACGGACTTTCTCCTCGTAATCCTTGATGTCGGCCATCGTCTTGACGAACACCGTGTTGGCGCCAAGTTGAGGATATTGCTCGGCCACGACATTAAGATGTCCCACAACGGAACGCAGCGAAGCCTCGCTCTGAGCGAGCTCGGAGGCGTTTGACACCGGACCGTTACGTTTCGATATCACATCCGCGAGGGTGTCGTGCTCGTACTTTGTGTATTGCTTGGTCATCTCGACCAGATTCGTCACGGCATCCCAACGGGATTTCATCTGGACATTGATCTGGCTGAAAGCGTTCTTCATCTTTTCCTCAAGTCTGACAAAACCGCGCTGGGTGAAGAAAATGTAAAGTAAGATGACCGCCAGGACGGCGATTAGAACCAAAACTGTCGTTGACATGGATCAGAGTAGGTTAAAATGGTTGAACAATATTATCCGACTACCCAGACAAGCACATGATTGTCAAAGGTAATATATTCAAGTTCAAATTCTTCCTCGTAGCCATCCTTATGGATGAATGTAGCGTCAAGTTCTCCCTCGCCCTTCGGACGGAAGCGCTCGACCTCTATCTGCTCGGCGAAATTGACCCTATAGGCTGAAAGCCTTTTGAATATTGCCTCCTTGGCACACCAGTAAATCGCCAGCTGCTCGTTCCTCTTGTCCTCCTCAAGGTCTTCAAGCTCGTCCTCGGAAAGAGCCTTGCGCTCCACGGCGGAAAAGTCACGGGACAAAGACTCGATGTCGATTCCAACATCCTCGTTGTCATTGAGTATCACCGCCACGTACTTATCCGTGTGAGTGATACTTATGTTAGTCACACTATTCTCAAGATAAGGCTTGCCGTTGTCGTGGTGACTGAGGTAGACTTTCTCTCCGAACAACTCGCAAAGAAGCGCCCTGACCGCAAGCCTCTGCTTACGGAGCGACTCATTGCTTATAAACGAGATCTCCTCCATCTCGTCGGACGGAACGGACGCAAGCTCACGAAGTTTCTCTTCCGTTTCGGTAATCTGCCAGACTCCGATCAAGGATCTGGACTCTTCCAATTCTTTTTTAAGGTATAGTGGCATAGATTCTAAGAATTCATAAAACAGTACGACAAAAAGCCCGACACCATAATGTGCGGGAATGATGACCTATTATCGACATTGCCATGCGACAGCGGATCGTCCGATCGGGGGTCCGCCTTTGATTTGCTGTCTGTCAGAATAGAACTGGGAGGTTCCATACAATCAGTTATCTTCCTTTGTCAATTCGGATACAAATATAATGATTTTTTGATTTAGAAAGAAAATACGACGGAAATTGTTATATTTGTAACACTTTTGAAAATTATAGGATTATTAACATAATTTTTTCAACAATGGGATTTTTGACAAATGAGAAGCTGCTCATCGTCGGTGCCGGCGGTGCTATCGGCTCAAACATGGCTCAGACCGCTCTTATGCTCGGTCTCACTCCTAATGTCTGCCTTTATGACATCATCGAACCTGCTGTTCACGGTGTCGCTGAGGAAATGTATCACTGCGCTTTCCCGGGAGCGAACGTCACATGGACAACCGATCCTAAGGAGGCTTTCACTGGCGCCAAGTTCATCATATCCTCCGGCGGAGCCCCGCGTAAGGACGGAATGACCCGCGAGGACCTTCTCAAGGGCAACTGCCAGATCGCGGCTCAGTTCGGTGACTACATCAAAGAGTACTGCCCGGATGTCAAGCATGTTGTGGTCATCTTCAACCCTGCGGATGTGACCGCCCTCACGGCTCTCATCCACTCAGGACTCAAACCGAACCAACTCACTTCCCTGGCCGCTCTTGACTCCACACGTCTTCAGGAGCAGATCGCGAAAGCATGCGGTGTCCAGCAGTCCAAGGTTACGGACTGCTACACCTACGGCGGTCATGGCGAGCAGATGGCTGTCTTCGCCTCAAATGCGAAGGTGGACGGCAAGCCTCTCTCTGAGTTCAACCTCTCAGAGGAGCGTTGGGCCGAGATCAAACACGACACAATCCAGGGAGGCTCCAACATCATCAAACTCCGCGGACGCTCTTCATTCCAGAGCCCTGCATATCAGGCAGTGAAGATGATCGAAGGCGCTATGGGCGGGACACCTTTCACCTGGCCTGCCGGCTGCTATGTGAACTGCGACAAATGTGGCTTCAAGAATGTGATGATGGCGATGCCTACGACAATCGACGCCACCGGTGTCCACTTCACCGAGCCTAAAGGAACCGCAGCCGAAATGGCCGACCTCCAGAAGTCTTATGAGCACCTCTGCAAGATGCGCGAGGAGATCATCGAACTTGGCATCGTTCCACCGGTTAAGGACTGGAAAGAAGACAACGCCAACCTATAGTCTATACAAACATATTGAATATGACAGGTCCGGAATCCGGGCCTGTTTTTGTTTTCTCCTACAGACAGTCACTGCAACTGCGGCACAAAATTCGTACAGTATATTAGAAGCTGATTTGATCTGTTATTTTGAAGGTTAAGAGTGAAAAACTTCAGATCCGACCGCTTCTTCCAAGGAGGATAGCGGTGCTGTCTGACTGAAGAAGCGGGAAGAAGATGAAGATTTTTCACCTCAAAGAACATTTCAAACAATTCAAAACAACTTCTTATTATAAAAGTGCTATTTTTGCAATCGGAAGCGGACTTTGAGGGCAATCATGTCGGAAATGTGGCTTCCGGGTAGCCAGATTATTAAGAGTATGAACGGAAAAAAGCTGACAATGGTGATTCTGGCCTGGATGCTTGTCGCGTCCGGCGTGGGATATTCACAGAACGACAAAGTCGCAAAGGCGGTTGACTCAGAGTTGATTGACGCTGTCGCCGCTTTGGACAACAAGCAGTATAAGGAGGCGAAGGAGAGACTGGAGAAAATCTCAGAGTCGGCTCCCGGAAACGATGCGGCATTCTATTATCTTGGAATGTGCCGCCTTTACCTCAATGACATAAACGGAGCCAAGGCTGCATTCAAGAGGGCTTCGGAGATCGACCCCTCGAATTACTGGTACAAGGAAAGACTGGCGCGGGCATATTCCTTGACAGGAGAGGACGATCTGACGATCGCGACCTACGAGGAGCTGCTGAAGGATTTCCCGAAGAAGGACGACATCTACTTCACGTTGGTCAACCTTTATCTCAAGCATAACCAGTACGACAAGGCACTTGGGGCGTTGGATCAGATCGAAGCGGTCTTCGGCAAAAGCGAGAACGTGACCGCCACCAAATACGACATCCTGCTGAGGCAAAGCAAGCCGTTGGAGGCTCTCAAGACACTTGAGGACTACAACAAGGAATTTTCATCTCCTTACGTGCTGACAAAGCTCGGCGACCATTCAATGGCCGAGTTCAAGGATACAGCCGCCTTGGCATACTACAAGGAAGCACTCGACCTTCAGAATGGTTACATACCGGCTCTTTTGGGGGAATCAGAGGTCTACAGGACCCGCGGGGACTTTCCGGAATTCTTCAAGACGCTGAAGATTTTCATCGCCGACGACCAGACGGACGCGCGGGCCAAGACACAGTACCTCGGCATGCTTGTCACCCGCTCCGACCCGCGGTTCATCCAAAGTGTCAGACCCCAGATCGACACTCTGTACGACAACTTGGTACTGTGCCACCCGACCGACAGCGCCGCTCTCACGGCATCAGGTCTATACTGGTACTCAACCGAAAGGCAGGGAAAGGCGAAGGCTCTGATCCACAAGAATATGGTTTTGCACCCTGACAACCTTGGCACGGCAGTCACATATGCACAGCTTCTAGGCTATATGAAAGACTGGAACGCCCTTGAGAGGGTATGCGACAGCGCCTTGGTCAGGTTTCCGAAAGAGACGGCCTTTCTGGACATGAAGAATGTGGCGTGCTACAACAGGAAAGACTGGCAGGGGATCATCGACAACAACCGTAAGATCATCGAAATGGCACAGGGGGACACTTCGATCACTATTCCGGCGCTCTCGTCCATCGGCGACATGTATCACGAACTCGGAAACGAGAAGGAGGCGTTCAAGGTCTACGCCAAAGTCCTGAAGCTCGATCCCGACTATGCCCCCGCCCTCAACAACTACGCCTACTATCTTGCTCTGAGGGGCAGCAAACTTAAGAAAGCCTGCGCAATGAGCAAGAAGACAGTGGACAAGGAGCCTGACAACCCGACTTACCTTGACACGTACGGCTGGATACTCCATCTGCTCGGAAAGGACAAGGAGGCAAAGGCTCAGTTCAAGCATGCGATGCTTTACGGAGCCAAGGAAAGCGCAACATGTCTGGAGCACTACGCCACTGTGCTTGAGGCGCTTGGAGAGACCGATCTGGCGAAAGTCTATAGGACTCAGGCTGAAAACAAAAAGGCGGAAGGGAAAGAATGAGAAGGAACATAGGAATATTCATGGCGCTCATTGCGGTTTTGGTCTGGCAGTCACCCGCATATTCCCAGGACACACGGTCGCAGGAGGCGCGCAAGGCACGCTTGCAGAAAGAGATAGCGATTCTTGACGGCCAGCTCAGAAGCAACGCTGCCCAAAGCGCCAGTGCATTGAGCCGCCTCAACATGATCAGCGGCAAGGTTGCATCCAGAAAGAAACTCATCACCGAAAGCGACAGGGAGATTGCTGAATATTCCGACTCGATCTCGGTGAAGGAAAAGGGAATCGCCCTGATGCAGGCGCGGCTGGACACTTTGTCCGCACATTATGCGCGGCTCGTGAGAAGCGCCTATGTGAACCGCAGCGCGAAGATCTGGTACATGTACATCCTCGCCAGCGACAACATTGGACAGGCATTCAGACGCTACGGCTACCTCAGGGATCTTTCAAAGCAGATGAACTCGCAGGCTTCGAAAATCATTGATGTCCAGGCCGAGTTGAAAAAGGAAAGTGAGGCATTGGCGGCCATGAGGCGGGAAGCCGAATCCGTCAAGGCACAGAGGGTGACGGAGATGAACAAGCTGAAGGCCGAGGAGAATGATTCCATGAATCTTGTCAGCCAACTGAAAAAGAACAAGAGGAAGTACCAGCAGGAACTTTCCAGAAAGCGGCAAGAGATGGATGCGCTCAACCGGGAGATCGAGCGCATAATCCGTGAAGCCACGGAGGGCAAGTCCCTGGGAAAGTCCGGCAAAAACAAATCGGCCACCGCCAGAAAGCCGATAGACCACACTTTGGCCAAGAAATTCGAGGCCAACAAAGGCAAACTTCCATGGCCTGCTGAAGGTCCTGTCGTGGATCATTTCGGACAACGGTTCCACCCTGTCTACACGAACCTTAAACTTCCGTTCAATAACGGTGTGACAATCGCGCTTGCCGCCGGAACCGAAATAAAGGCTGTGTTTGACGGGGAGGTGAAGCAGATTGTGGTCATGCCTGGGTACAACAAGTGCGTGCTAGTGCAGCATGGCAATTACTTTTCCTTCTACTGCAAACTGGGAACGGTGAGCGTAAAGGCCGGGGACAAGGTCAAGACGGGACAGGTTATCGGAACTGTTGACACAATCGGAGGAGAGACACTGTTCCATTTCCAGATCTGGTCCGGGCGCAATCCTCAAAATCCCGAGATCTGGTTGAGACCATAAATCCATGAACATGAAACACGAAATCATCATAAAAGACCTGCAGGACATAGACAGGGCTGCGGGCGAGTTCCTTTCACGGACAAAAGGGCATTCCATTCTGGCGTTCTATGCCCCGATGGGAGCGGGAAAGACGACTTTCACGACGGCGATCTGCCGGCGGCTAGGTGTGCGGGAGGACACTGTCAGTTCTCCGACATTCGCAATTGTGAATGAGTACCGCACCGGTTCCGGTGAACCTATGTATCATTTTGATTTCTACAGGATCACCGAGACTTACGAGGCTCTCGACATCGGGTTCTACGACTATGTTGACAGTGGGTGTCTCTGCGTCTTGGAGTGGCCGGAGAACATCGAGGAGCTTCTTCCGGAAGAGACGCTGCGGGTTCACATCACGGTCAATCCAGACGAGTCTCGCACGGTTTCCTGGGAGGATTAAGGACTCGTCCAAATCATCGATTAGAAACAGTTTCACACTTCCGAAGGTAATGGCCGGAAAAAAGGCAAATTGAAAATTTTGCACGGTAGACCAAAATTTTCAATTTGATTTTTCGGCCTTTGTGCATCAAAAAAATGTGGTTTCATAGTTATAAAGAACAGCGTGGTCACTTAGCCTGTGATTGCTGAACTTGTCGAAGCCTCGAAGCGAACTTTTCAAACTATCCAAATGTCTCAAGATTCAGTCGGTCAAGAAAGCGGTAGGAGGCGGCTTCACGGAGATATTCTGGTCTGATGTCTCGGGACATCTCCAGGTCGGCGATGGTCCGGGCGACTTTGAGGATTCTTGAATATGCCCTTGCGGACAAGCCCAGACGGGCTATCAACTGCTCCATCACCTTGCGGCATTCATCGTTCAATTGGCAGTGTTTCTCAAGCAGACGGTTGCTCATCTCCGCGTTCGTGAATATTCCGTCATCAGCGAAACGTCGTTTCTGGAGGATACGGGCATTGAGGACACGTTGGGCGACAACTTCGCTTGACTCTCCTTTCTTTCTTCCTACAAGTTTCACTGTGTCAACGGGATGAAGCCATAATTGAATGTCAATCCTGTCCATTACCGGGCCAGAGAGTCTGGACAGATAATTCAGCCTTTGGCCTGAGGTGCAACGGCAACGGTCACCTTCTCCGTAGTAGCCGCACGGACATGGATTCGAAGCGGCCACCAGCATGAACGAGGAGGGATATTCAAGTTTGGAACGGAGACGTGATATTGTGACTTTCCTATCCTCCATCGGGCCACGCAGGGCTTCCAGAACGGATTTCGGCATCTGGCCATATTCATCCAGAAAAAGAATCCCGTTTTCTGCCAGTGTGACTTCGCCAGGGCGGATGTCGGCACCGGCCCCGCCGCCGATTATCGCCGGCAGGGAAGCGCTGTAGTGAGGCGCGCGGAAGGGTCTAGTACGGATCAGGCCGATTTGGGAGCCTTTCATCCCAGCCACAGAGTAGATCTTACTCGTGACCACAGCCTCCTCTGTTGTCATAGGCGGCAGAATTCCGGCCATGGCTTTGGCCAAAGAGCTTTTCCCGCTGCCGGGAGGCCCTACCATTATCAAATTATGCCCACCAGCGGCGGCGATCTCCACGCCCCTCTTCGCTCCTTCCTGACCGATTATCTCCGAAAAATCCATACCCTCCTTTTCAGGCTGCTTGCTGTTCCGATGAGCCTCACGGCTCAATTTCCTGTAAAGCCTCGTGTTCCAGACCAGAAGGTCGCCGCAATCCTCCTGTTCCTCAAGGATTCTTATAACATCAGTTAAAGTCTCGACTCCGAATATCGACAGGTCATTGCATTCGGTAGCCTCCAACGCGGAACGGAGCGGGATGATGCACCCGGATATTCCAATGTCCGCTGCAAGGTCTGCGAACGGCAGAGCCCCTTGCACCTCACGCACAGAGCCGTCCAGTCCCAACTCTCCCATAATGAGGTACTTGTCCAATCCGGGAAAATGTTTCTGCCCGGATGCCGCAAGAATTCCGATCGCTATCGGAAGATCGTAACCGCTGCCGTTTTTCCGCACATCAGCAGGAGCCAGATTGATCACAATCTTCTTTCCAGGAATCCTGAAGCCAAGTGATTGAAGGGCAGTGACAGTCCTTAGAAGACTTTCCTTGACCGCCACATCCGCGAGCCCGACCAAATGTATTCCTATTCCATGTGTTATGTCCACCTCCACGGTGACGGGGACAGCCTCGATGCCAACGCACTTCGCCCCAAGAATGTCAACCAACATAGTTTGAGTTTATTATGTACTCCGGCAAAGATGGGGAAAGAAAACGTAAATTTTCAAAAGAAACAGAAATTTCGTCAAAAGAAACAGAAATATTTTTTCTTATGACCGAATAATGGCTGTGTATCGCGTTCTTTACGTTGCAAAAAGGTGTTATTTTATTGTTACAACGGCAAGTTTGACATCATTTTTGATTATATTTGAAAGATTTCTTTCAGATTATTATAGAATGGAAAAGAATGAGATAACATTGTTTTGCGTCAATGACGGCAAGAACCATAAGATTGAGAACGGACAGGACTTGAAGGTTCTGTCGGACAAGTATTGCCCGACAGTCAAAGACAAGAAGACAGGGCAAACGTACGATGTTCTGGCCGCACTGGTGGACAACAAGCTCAAGGAACTGAGTTTCAGACCAGCCAACCTGCATCAGGTGGAGTTCATCGGCTACAATCATCCAGACGGCAGACGAAGTTACGTGCGGTCGCTGTGTTTCGTGCTGCAGAACGCTGTCAGGGAACTCTATCCTGACAAGGTACTTGTGATCGACCACTCGCTGCCGAGCGGACTCTACTGTGAAATCGTGGAGAAAAGGAAGAACGATGACGGGCGGAACAAGGCCTGTTTCGTCACGGATGACGAGATTGACAGGATCAGGGGAAAAATGAAGGAGATTGTGGCGGAAGATCTTCCGTTCACAAAGGTTAAGATGTTCTCCGAGGAGGCTGAGGAATTATTTCTCGCAAACAATCAACCGCAGAAAGCCGAGCTGCAGAAGAGTCTAGGAACGTTCAGCTGCAGTGTCTACTTCCTTGACGGGAAGGCAGACACGTTCCACGGGCCTCTGATTCCTTCGACCGGTTACCTCAGGGTGTTCGACATCAGCGGAATGGGTGACGGATTCTGCCTACAGCCACCGATGATGACCGATTTCAGCAAAGTCATGCCGATGAAGCGGCAGGGAAAAATCTCATCCGCGTTGAAAGAATACTCTGACTGGTGCTCAATCATCAACATAGAGAGTGTGGGCACGCTGAATAAGGCCGTTAAAGAAGGCAAGGCTGTCAACATTATAAATCTTGCGGAATCACTGCACGAAAGAAACTATGCCAGAATCGCCGACAGAATCTACGCTGAAAGGGGCACAAAGAGGATCGTGATGATCGCAGGACCGTCATCCAGTGGAAAGACTTCCTCGTCCCTCAGAATCGCTCTCCAATGCAAAGTACTGGGTCTCAAGCCGAAAGTCATCGAATTGGATAACTATTTCGTGGACAGGGAGCATACTCCGAAAGACGAGGACGGCAACTACGATTTCGAGTCGCTTCACGCCATGGATCTCGAATTTCTGAACAAGCAACTCAATGAACTGCTTGAAGGGAAAGAGGTTGAGATCCCGAGATTCGACTTCAAGACAGGCAGCAGGATTTTCGATGGCAACAGACTCCGCCTTGAGGATAAAGACATACTGATCATGGAAGGAATCCATGCGCTGAACCCAGAAATGACTCCAACGGTAGACAACTCAAGGATATTCAGGGTCTATGTCTCCGCTCTCACCTCACTGAACATCGACGAGAACAACAACATGTCCACTTCAGACAACCGTCTGCTACGCAGGATGGTTCGTGACAACCGCGTCAGGGGCATCACTCCTGAAGAGACGATAATGAGATGGAACAGCGTGCGACGTGGGGAAAGCAAGAACATATTCCCGTTTCAAGAGAACGCCGACGTGCTGTTCAACTCCGCCTTGATCTTTGAGCTTCCAATGCTCAAATACTACGCCGAACCGCTTCTGCTCAGGATTTCTCCGAATTCTCCGGCATACACCGAGGCCGTACGTCTGCTCAAGTTCCTTGACTACATCGTGGCGCTGCAGCCATGTGAAATCTCGGCGATTCCGCCAACCTCCATCATGCGTGAGTTCATCGGCGGCCAGACACTGACAAGAGACTAAGCCGCACAACACAGCACAACAATCAAGAAAAAGGCTGGCCAAGACATTCAGGCCAGCCTTTTCATTCATATCCATGTACCTTATATCATTATATTAACGTGAGTTCGATGAATTATAACTAAAAGAGAGACAATTGAATAAGGCCATTCTCATAAGGAGAGACGCGCTCCACATTAATCATCGGCTT
>DJQB01000015.1 GCA_002439875.1 Bacteroidales bacterium UBA6397 | reverse complement strand
CTCGAAAAGGCCATGGTCCCTGAGCTCGAGGCCCTGTACAAGAGCGGTGACTACACCTCCCTCTGCTACGTCCTCAACGGCACCGCCTCCGGTGAAGGCTACTACGGTCGCTACGGCACCTACGGCTCTTACGGCTACTACGGGCACAAGGGCGGCTCCTACTACGGCTCCGACAAGGATAACGGGTAGAGTCACCGACCGTCTCGAAGTGACTTGTAAATGCGCCCTGACATAATATATGATGACAAAAATCAATCACATGAATGATTTGACTGACACAAAGAATCTGACCATAGCCGTTGCTGGAACCGGTTATGTGGGTCTGTCTATCGCCACATTGCTGTCCCAAAGGCACAAGGTACTGGCCGTGGATGTTGTCCCGGAGAAAGTCGAAATGATCAACCGTCGGGAGTCTCCGATCCAGGACGAGTACATTGAGCGCTACCTTAAAGAAGGAAATCTTGATCTTTCCGCCACTCTTGACGGAGCCGCTGCCTACTCTAAGGCTGACTTCGTGGTGATCGCAGCCCCGACGAACTACGACCCTAAGAAGAATTTCTTCGACACATCACACGTTGAAGAGGTGATCGACCTCGTCCAAAAGGTTAATCCTGAGGCAGTCATGGTGATCAAATCCACTGTACCGGTAGGTTACACATCTTCTGTCAGAGAGAAGTTCTCCTACCGTGAGCGACTTTCTGACGGTACAATGCGGGTGGTTGTGCCCAACATCATTTTCGCACCTGAGTTCCTCAGGGAATCAAAAGCCCTCTACGACAACCTCTATCCGAGCCGCATCATTGTTGGCTATGACAAGTCCGATCCGAAACTTGAGGAAAGCGCCCACATATTCGCAAAACTCATCAAAGAAGGAGCTCTCAAGGAGGATGTTCCAGTCCTGTTCATGGGTTCGACTGAGGCTGAGGCGGTCAAGCTTTTTGCCAACACTTACCTCGCCCTCAGAGTCAGCTATTTCAACGAATTGGACACTTATGCAGAGATGAAAGGTCTGGACACAAAATCCATAATCGACGGTGTATGTCTTGACCCAAGAATCGGATCTCACTACAACAACCCGTCCTTCGGCTACGGTGGCTACTGTCTTCCGAAGGACACGAAACAGCTTTTGGCCAACTACGCTGATGTCCCAGAGAACCTGATTGGTGCCATTGTCGAGTCCAACCGTACGAGGAAGGACTTTGTGGCGGATCAGGTGCTCCAGAAGGCTGGCTACTACACTGCCTCCAGCCAATGGAGCGGAGAGAAGGAAAGACCGATTACTGTCGGGGTGTTCCGTCTCACGATGAAGACTGGCTCCGACAATTTCCGTCAGAGCTCCATTCAAGGTGTGATGAAGCGCATCAAGGCAAAGGGTGCTACCGTGATTGTCTATGAACCGACCCTTGAGGACGGCGCCACCTTCTTCGGCTCGGAAGTGGTCAACAATCTGGACGAGTTCAAGAGACGTTCTGATTCCATTGTCGCCAACCGTTACGACAGTGCCCTCGATGACGTCAGCGACAAAGTCTATACCCGCGATCTCTTCGGCCGGGATTAGAAGTTCTAACATACCGCTTTGACCGGGCCGCTTCGACAAGCTCAGCGACCCTGCCGAAGTGACCATAACAGACGAAGTGATATTCAAACACATAGTTCCTTCAATGAACTGACTCTTCCAAGAGCGGGAATATTCAAAACACCCGCCCTTGATTTTTTCCCGCTTTCCGTCTTCCCGTCTTCCCGTAGGACTCCTATTAGCAACCTAAAATCAAGATAATGCGATCAATTCGAGATCTGGTGGACTGGTATTTTTCCAAGCGGACGTTCCCTTATTGGTGCGTTCTGCTGTTGGACAGTGCAATACTGATAGTTACCAGCGTTTTCATCTACTGGTGTTTCAACCGTGGAGCTGCGCTTCAGCAGAACTTCTGGCCGCTGATGCGGCTGCTTCTGCTGTGCGAGTGCATCCACTTGGTGTTCTTCGCAACTTTCAGGACATATTCCGGAATAATACGCTACTCCTCGTTCAATGACCTGCTGCGTGTCGCCTATGCGATGGTGTGCTCTGCTTTGGCTGTCATTCTCCTGCATTTCTGGACGAACAACTGCCCTCCGAGGCTGTTCGCGCATATTCAGATACGCCAAATTGTCACTGCTGAGGCCATTTCCACCGGGCTGATGTGGCTGATGAGGATGTCTATTAAGTGGATTTACGATGCTTATTTCCGCACCGAAGGAGCCGAGTCTGTGTTCATCTACGGCATCCGTGCTGGAGGTATCGGGCTTGCGAAGGCAATCCGCAGCGAGAAGCCGATGCGCTTCCGCCTCCGTGGCTTCATCTCTCACGATCCTTCCCTTTGCGCGAACGGCACGATGCTGATGGGCGAGCCTGTGTACGAGGCCGATGCCAGCCTTCCTGAGGCAATCCGTCGTAGAGGGGTGGACGCGGTACTTGTCGCTCCGGGCCGTATAGACCGCTTCCGCAACGACATCGCGCTTCAGGACTACATCCTTGAGAGCGGGGCGCGCATCCTGACCGCCAACAATGTCGTTGACACTGACCGCAATGTGATCGAGGGCGCACCGTCAATCAAGGAGGTGAGCATCGAAGACCTGCTCCCAAGAGACGAGATCAAGGTTGACCTAGACTCGGTAGCGGAGTCTCTTCGGGGACGCAGGGTGCTGATCACGGGCTCTGCCGGCAGCATAGGCAGCGAGATTGTGCGCCAGGTGGCATCTTTCGGCCCAGCGGAACTCATGCTGATCGACTCGGCTGAGACCCCACAGCACGAGATTCGTCTGATGATGGCCAAGGAATATCCTTCCGTTCCTTGCCAGACGGTCGTTACCTCGATCACCAAGCGCGACAGGATGGAGAGCATATTCAAGTCATTCCGTCCAGAATATGTCTTCCACGCGGCAGCGTACAAGCACGTGCCGATGATGGAGGACAACCCTTGCGAGAGCGTCCAGAACAACGTGTGGGGTACAAAGGTGCTGGCCGACCTCTCCGTGGAATATGGTGTCTCCCGCTTCGTGATGGTGTCCACCGACAAGGCCGTGAACCCGACCAACGTGATGGGATGCAGCAAACGAATATGCGAAATCTACGTCCAGAGTCTCAACAAGGCCGAGCGTGACGGGGTTGTGAAAGGCCAGACCCAGTTCATCACCACCCGCTTCGGCAACGTCCTCGGCTCGAACGGCTCCGTGATTCCTCTCTTCGAGAAACAGATCAAGGCCGGTGGTCCCGTGACAGTTACCGACCCGAACATCATACGTTACTTCATGCTCATCCCGGAGGCCTGCGAACTTGTCCTCGAAGCCGGCACGAAGGGTGAAGGCGGAGAGATCTTCGTCTTCGACATGGGCAAACCCGTGAGGATCGCGGACCTCGCCAAGCGCATGATTGAGCTGAGCGGCGCCAAGGGCGTGGAAATCAAGTACACTGGCCTGCGTGACGGTGAGAAGCTCTACGAGGAGGTCCTGAACGACAAGGAGGAGACCAAGCCATCGTTCAACGACAAGATCCGCATCGCAAGCGTCCGTGAATATGTCTGGTCCGATGTCAGCCGCGAGATCGACTCCCTGATCGCCCAGTCCCACCTCTACGATGACATGGCCACCGTAGCCGCCATGAAGCGCATCGTCCCGGAGTACGTCTCCAACCACTCCAAGTACGAGGCACTTGACCACCGTTGTGTGGCTAAGTAATACCAATCATCAATTGCAGTTTACTTTTTGCTGAATCGAATATTTGTTCTATTTTTACAGAAATGTAAAAACAACGGATATGGCAAGGAAATTATACCCGATAGGAATTCAGACGTTTGAGGAAATTCGCCGGCTGGACAATCTCTATATCGACAAGACGGAGTATGTCTACCGGATGACTCATACTGACGGTAAGTTCTTCTTCCTGAGCCGTCCGCGCCGCTTCGGTAAGTCGTTGCTGGTGTCCACTTTCCGGAGTTATTTTGAAGGGCGGAAGGACCTCTTCATGGGGCTTGCCATCGAAAAGTTGGAAAAGGAGTGGGCGGAATATCCCGTGCTGCATTTCAGTCTGGCAGGAGGCAAGCATTTGGAGAAGGAGCAACTGGATCGTTATCTGCTTTATATTCTGAAAGTCAATGAAGAACGTCTTGGAGTTGTCTGCGATTCCCCTGATCCTAATGTCCGTCTTCTTAATTTGATAAGGACCGTACATCAGAAGACAGGCAAGCAAGTCGTGGTCCTCATCGATGAATATGACGCACCATTGTTGGATGTTGTTCATGAAAAGGAAAGTCTTGGCGTGCTGCGCAATACGATGCGCAACTTCTACTCTCCGTTGAAGGATTGCGAACCGTTGCTCCGCTTCGTTTTCCTGACTGGCATCACCAAGTTCTCGCAGCTCAGCATATTCAGCGAGCTGAACAACATTGCCAACGTGAGCATGGATGAGCCTTATGCCGGCATCTGCGGAATTACGAAAGAAGAACTGCTTACTCAGATGGGTGCGGATATAGAGGAGTTTGCCGAGGCGTTGGGAATCAGCAATGAAAAAGCCATAGAAGAGTTGAAGAACAACTATGATGGTTATCATTTCTGTTGGCCTTCGCCAGATGTTTTCAATCCTTTCAGTCTGCTCAATTGTTTTTCAAAGAAGAAGCTTGATTCATATTGGTTTGGTTCCGGCACTCCGACCTATCTCATCAACATGATGCGGAAATACGATTTCCTGCCGTCGGAGTTGGGTGCGAGTATGGAAGCCGGTAAAGATGATTTCGATGCGGCGACCGAGACGATGACCACAATCATGCCGCTGCTTTACCAGAGTGGTTACTTAACCATCAAAGGGTATGACAAAGAAACTGAGCTTTACACGCTTGACATACCTAACAACGAGATTCGTGTCGGACTGTTCCGCAGCCTGCTGCCACACTATCTGAATGAGAACTCTGCAAAGGGAAACACCGCCATTGCCAAGATGTCTGTGCTGATCAAGAGGAGGCAGATAGATGATGCCTTGTCGATGCTTGCCGGCTTTCTCCAGACCGTGCCTTACTGCGACAACACGAACTATGAGGGCCACTACCAGCAGATGCTCTACATCATATTCGCTTTGTTGACCAACTACAATATCTCGGTAGAGCAACGTACCGCCAAAGGACGGATAGACATCACCCTGGAAACGAGTGACACCGTCTATGTGATGGAGCTCAAATTTGACAGGAGCCCTGAGGAGGCGCTCTCGCAGATAGAGTCAAAACGCTACAGCGAAGCCTTCAAGCTGAAAGGCAAGGTCATTGTCGCGGTTGGACTGAACTTTGCCGTAAAGGATGGCGTAAACACCCTGGAGTGGGCTGAGAAATCCGCTGGGGAACTCGCAAAACTCCCTTTACCTTAGCCGAGTGCCGTGCTGGCTGATTAAGATCTTAGCGCGAACATGACAGACGAACAATTCAACAACTTGCTGGCATTTTTCTCGCGGAACAAAGAGAACATATTCCTTGAGCTGAAGCATGCGAAAAACGATCGAGACGAGATGACCAGCGCCATTGAGGAGATGGATCGCATCATTGCAGAAAAGGACGCTGCTATAGCGGAGATTGATGCGGAGCTAGAAAGGAAGAACCGCCTAATCAGGGAGAAGAACAAGGAGTTAGCGGAGATGGACAAGAAGATCAGCGACCTTGAGAAACGTCTGGAGGAGTCGAAGGAGAACTGTTAATAGACTCCAACACAGTAAATTATATTGCGTTTTTGGATCAGCCTATTTGTTATTTGCGAATATTTGTCGTATTTTTGTTTTCAGTATTAAAGTGTATGACAATGAACACAATAACTGTCGATAGCAAGATATATGATGAAATTGCGGCTTATGCCCGATTGAAAAATGTCAGTGTCAATGATGCCGCAGCGGCAGGCTTGCGGTCATTTTTGAACAATGTCAAGACTCAAAAAGACATACCAAAGCAAAAGTATTATATTTCCTCTGCGATCAGAGCTTTGGAGATAGGCTTCAAATGCCCCGATGATCTGTCATACGATTACAAAAAAGAAATTGAGTCTGACAAGGCCACCAAATATCTATGAGACTGTTTCTTGACACGAATGTGCTGATTGATTTTCTTTTGGAGCGTCATCCTTTCTACGATGCAGCCGCTTCGTTGGTGTCGTACGCTGCGGAAAATCAATTAGAAATCTGCACCTCAGCCTTGACAATTGTGAACTCCAACTTTATCTGTGTGGAGCGTTCCAGGATGCCAGTCAGAACATTTCGCATGAAAATGGATTTTCTCCGTCATTTCTTGATAGTGACACCGATAAACTCATTTGTTTTGGACAACGCTTACAGTGTCGCTTGGAATGATTTCGAGGATTGTGTCCAATATTATTCTGCCTTATGTGAAAAGCCGGAATATATTGTCACACGTAATGTCCATGATTTTGAAGCATCGACAGTTCCTGTCCTCACTCCTGATGAAGCCTGCGAACTCTTAGGTTAGTGAGTTCGTGGTCAAATCGTTAGTGGTCAAATTTTGGACCCGCAGGAAATCCCCTTATCTTAGCCGGAAAAAACGAGAGCAATGTACAGC
>DJQB01000029.1 GCA_002439875.1 Bacteroidales bacterium UBA6397 | reverse complement strand
AACATCGGGACTGTACGGGAGACTTTCTTTTTGAGCCAATTGGCAGTCGATCACGCCGTCACTTATCCCGCAAAGGGAGATTTCCTTGTGGATGGGAAATATCTGTTTGAAGTAGGCGGTCGCAAGAAATCATTTGAGCAAATCAAAGACGTGGCCGACAGCTATCTGGCTGTGGACGACACAGAAATCGGACACCACAACCGCATTCCGTTATGGATGTTCGGTCTGCTATATTAACGGAGACTTCGTCTAATCCCTGTAGTCGGACGGCTTCATTCCCAGATTCTGCTGCACGTAGCGGCTGAAATAAGCCGGTGAGGAGAATCCGAAGATGTCGGATATGTCCACGAATGACAATGACTTGTCACGGAGCAGACGTGTGATGTCTAGGATGGTGTAGCGGTTTATCCAGTAGTTAGCCCCGTAGCCGCTGGCCTTCTTGGACACTTCGGAAAGGTACTTCGGGGTGACACAGAGTTTGTCGGCGTAATATGTCACCTCGCGGTGCTCCCGGTATGTTCCTTCCTCAAGCATCCCTAGGAAACGGTTCATTATGGACGCGCTCTGGGTCGAGATGTCGCTGTTACCGTGAATACGCGCGTGGAAATCGAAGAAATCCAGGATGGCTGTCTGCATCGCGTTCATCACCACCTCCTTATAGAAACGGTGTTCAGTGTCCTCTATCCGCATCTCCAGTTGGTCGAAATCCCGGCGGCAGACAATCTGCTGCTCCGGAGTCAGATGAATGACCGGGTTAAGGAACAGGGAAAGTGACCCTTTGATGCCATAGTTGGTCTGCGGCGTGCACAGCTCTATGAACCCCGGCTTGGCATAGATGACCTTGCATCGGAAATCTTCCGACCAATGAATATTCTCGATCAGTTTCCTTTTCCTTATGATGGACAGGTCGCCGGCGTGCAATTCGAAATCGCGTTCGTTGAAGCGGTAGCGGCAGGTGCCGGCAAGGCACAGGAGATGGTCAAGGTATTCGGCCTTAGAGTCAAGCGGGACGACTCCGAGCCTGTCCACAACCATTATGTCTTTCTGCTCTTCCATAAACGCATCATAGTCTTATGAACCACGAATATACAAATTTCCGGCCTTCCCACAAAGACCGGAAATATCCTTATTTCATCATATTGATGGTCTTGAGCCACTCTTCGATTCCGTTTGTGTTACGCCCGCTTGTCCCGAATCCTGAAAGATGGGTGGCACCGGGCGTTAGACTATTAAGTTTGTCGATTGTGGTGCCCCTTGATGTTACGAGAATTTCGGTAGAAACTGCACTTTTTGCGGATTCGATGTTGAGCATGCGTCAGTTGAATGACGGCTGTCTTGCCGGGCGTTTGTTTCTTAACAATTGTTATCGTCGCAAGACATCCTGCCGCCATAACTTTGTGAAAAAACATTGGCATGAAGACAATCAACAACTTAAATGCGATGAAAGCCCTGAAGGTTTTCCATATACTCTTCGGGATTATGTGGATTGGCGGAGTTATGGCATTGGCCAGCATTATGCTGGGCGTGCAGCCGCAGGGCGTGGAGCAGATGTATGCGGTGGCGAAGGATCATCTTGTGATAGACAAGTTCTTTCTTACTCCAGGCGGCGTAGGCATTGTCCTGACGGCCCTTGTATATTCAATATTCACGAAGTGGGGATTCTTCAAGGTCAAATGGGTCGGTGTAAAGTGGGCGCTGACCGTGGCGCTTGTTCTTATCGGCAAGGTCTATATGGGCGTTATCATAGAGGAAAATATGGACTATGCGGCAATGATGCTATATGAGCAGTTTCCTGTGGAGCCGTTCTTAGCGGATGTACGGCACGTGGCCATTGCCGGGATCGTTCAGTTGGCCGGTTTCGCTACGATTCTTATTCTGTCGGTATGGAAGCCGTGGGTGAATAGAAAAAGTTCAGCTAAAGCCTCGCCCTTATGCGGCTGAGCGAGACGGGAGTTATTCCGAGATATGAGGCTATGTAGTGCTGCGGGATGTGACTGACTATTTCCGGATTCTGCCGGAGGAGTTCCTCGTAGCGCTGCCGCGGAGTGTTACGGTTGCGGGAGAGGAACAGCTGCTGGTAGGCGTGGAAACGGTCTGCCAGCAGTTTTTCATATTCATCGCGGAGGACGTCATTTGCTAGGATGATGTTTTTCAATTCCTTCCCGTCTATCGCGAGGAGCTCGCTCGGCTCTAAGCTTTCAAGCGAGAAGAGACTTGGTGCGCCGTTATGCAAGCTGTCGAACGATGCTACAATGTCTCCGGGAAAGAAGAACTGGAATGTGATGTCCTTGCCGTCGTTGCTGAACGCGAGACGCAGGCATCCGCTGCGGACGTAATAGAGTTTGTCGGCTACTTCCCCTTCTTCGAGGATTATGCTCTTGGACGGAAACGACAATGCTGTCAGCGCGTCCTCCGGAAGATGCACCGATGACAGGAGTGCGGATATGTTGCCGATTGTGGCCATGATAATTATAACAGCATAAAGATAGCCTAAAAAAATGCCAAACGAGGCGTCTGCATTCATCTTTTAGCGCCTTTCTCATTGAGTCAGCGGAGTCGAAATTCTTACCGTGGGTACTGTTTATACGGCAGGTTCACAGTTCCAATGAGTTGTCCTTCAAAAGGAAATCATAGATGCTTATGGTTGTGATACCGGATTCATCCCTTGTCACCGGACTTTCTTCTCCGATAACGATAATCTTCTTGAATGAATCATCCACTTTCAGCAAGGAAGCCCGTTCCTGCTTTATTTTCTCGTCAGACTCCATACGGTATGCCGACTGTATGTAGTAACGTCTGCTACCCAAATTACAGACGAAATCGATTTCAAGAGTGGATCGTTTCTGTTTTCCGTCTTCATCTTTTGTCACGATAGGAACGGTCCCCACGTCCACATTGGACCCACGTGCCCTCAGTTCATTTTAAACCATATTCTCCATCAGATGAGCTTCATCGCTAATCGAATTTTGCGTCACTGAGTGACGTAGTTTTCGATTACAAAGGTAGCTGTTTTCTTTATTTATCAAAAAAGATAATCGAATTTTATGTCACCTAATGATGCTTTTTTCGATTACCCAGTTCTGAGCCTCTTGTCATCACCTGGAGAACGGCACGGAGGTTTACGGTCTCATAGGCTACGATGTGTACAAGGATTATGACCTGCTGTTTGACTACAAGGGCAAGACTCTCACCCTGATTGATCCGGATTACACGGAGACTTTCCTGAAAGAGCGGAAGTATGAATATGAAGAAGTGCCTTTTGAGATGAGCAAGTCGATTCGAGATGAGCAAGGCGATGCGCCATATTCCCCTCATCAATGGCCAGATTGACACGTCCAGCCTTACATTCGGCATCGATTGCGGAGCCTCAAGCGACCTTCTTGACTCCGGACGGTGGGACGAGTTCAAGGACAATCTGAAAAGAGTGAAGACGGCGGAACTGCAAGGTCTCGGCAATAGCAAAGGGACAGATGTTCATTATGGTAAATTGAAGAGCCTGAAGATAGGCGGAAAAACCTTCAGGAACACCCGGACCGTGTTCAATAGCATCAGTCACCTCAATATGAGCAAGGACGAAAGAATCGACGGCATTATCGGCTACCAGATCCTGTCAAGGCAGAAGATAGTCCTTTCCTACAGGAATAAGAAACTGATTCTGATCAAGTAGGATATTCATAAAAGCAAGTCTGAATATGCCTCCTGCGTTTCGGTGCGTCCAAAAGGGCACTTCACGCACGAAGCACACGAGACAGACCTCTTGGTGCGTAGATAAGACATTTCCACTCACGGAAAACAGCAATGCCGGTCAGAATGTAAGCGCCAACGTCTTTGCGAGAGACGACGCCTCGGCCACCCTCTTATCGGCTTCTTCGGGAGAGCTATAGTCCAGATTCCACGCTGCCACGGTCGTGACCTCTCCAATGCCCCAAAGTGAGGATAGAGCCTGAAGATATGAGCTGCCTTGGTCCAGCCGGCTTCCCGTCTCTATATTCATGCCTCTTGTCGTGATGTACATCACCCTTTTACATTTGCACAATCCGGTGCAGGTCCGTCCGTTGTCAGTGAAGGTGACGCCGTAGAGTGACATATTCTCGAAGAACGCCTTCAGCACCGCAGGGAAACTCATGTCCCAGAACGGAGCGGCCATGACAATCCTGTCAGCGGAAGCGATCCTGCGGGCCAGTGCCACCGTCGATTCCGGAACGGCACCGGACGATCTTTCAGCAAGCGTCTCAGGAGTCAATGCGCACAGTCCCACCGCATTGACATCAATGGTCTCAATGTCATACCGCGAAGAAAGCACATCCTTCGCTGCGTCAAGAATCTTTCTTGTTCTGGACTCCAGTCTCATGCAGGAGTCAATGATCAGCAATCTTTCCATTATCAAAATCATTAAAGCGGACAATTGTAAATCAATAACTTCCAAGATCAATGCTCACAGCGAAACATCATAATTCACCGTTATCTGTCACCGCCACTGCCGCACAAGCCTGAAGCACTAGTCCTTTTTTTTTCAGGCCAATTTACGGATTACTCTCCGGATTGGCAACACTAGTCAAAAGAAATCAGAGACGTGTATCCACCGATTTTACGGAACTCCTTCATGAACAGATGCCTCCGAGATGACCGGGACAAAGGATAGTCTGAAAAAGTCGCTGTTCCAAGTGCAAGTTTTTCAGCCGAAGACCAAACGTAGGCACTTTCTGGGCACATCATGCTGAAGGCGTTTCGTACAATATCCAAGAAGAATCTTCCGAATGAAGACAACAGAATATTCACTACCTTTACGGGTCATTTCGGGAATCGGCTTGAATCCCCTCACAAGAGACGCCAATCCTGAGCGGGTCAACCTCGCGCGTAAATTCCCTATTTTAACGCACCTAACCGGGGAGCAAAGCCCTCCGTGCGTGAGGCTCTGTCTATTACTCACGGTGCAAAGGGTGGGATGACTTTCGGGAGCGGAATCAAGGTTCTGACGCACGGGCTTAAGTACAGAATGGGTTCGTGGGCAAAAGCAGCATATTCACGCACGGAACAGATTACAAGGAATCCGATTTATTTGTACTTTTGCACCGCGGATTTGTAAGCGTCTGGAATAGCGTCTGAAGAATCCGGGCTTGGCAGAGCCCGTACTCCAAAGGATTATATTCATTAAAAATCAAAATTTTATGCAGACGAAACAAATCTCCGGGCGACTAACGTTCACAATCCTCTCAATCAGTCTTCTTACGGTCATGGCCGGGGCGGCGATGGCTCCGGCGCTGTGGGCCGTAAAGGCGCATTCCGCTGACAAGCCGGATCTTCTTATCCAGTTCATCGTCAGTCTCCCGGCACTTTTCATCATTGTCACGAATCTTTGCTTTCCATTCTTGTGCAGAATCCTGAAGACAAAGAGCATCGCTGTGACGGGACTTGTCTTGTACATCGTCTCCGGCTCCGGCGCGTTCTTCCTTGAGGACATCTCAGCGATACTCTTCCTGCGCGCGCTGCTGGGCGTGTCTGTCGGAATGATAATGCCGTTGTCAACAGGTCTGCTGTCCTACTATTTCCCGCCCGATGAACAATCCAGATTGATGGGATTATGTGCGGCCATGAATCAGATCGGAGGCGTGATTGCGACTTTGATCGCCGGGGTGCTGGCCAAAGTCGGATGGAACTACGCCTTCCTGGTATATTCAATGGGCCTTTTTGTCCTGATACTTATCCTTCTGTTCCTGCCAAACAAAAGACTGCACAGTCCGAAAGGTCCCGGGGGCTTCTTCCGCAATCTCAAAAAGTTCTACCCTTCCGTCCTCGGGATGCTGCTTCTGATGATCTGCTTTTTCATATTCCCGACCAATTTTTCAGCCATCTGCGTCAAGACGACATCGTTGGATCCTATTGCGGTGACCATCATCATGGTGGCGCTCGATGTGGTGGCGGCGTTGGTCGGAGTGGCGTTCGGCTGGATGATGAGACGGTTCAGACTGTCCGTCAAATATTTCTCGCCCGCATACTTTCTGTCGGGCTACCTTTGCTTCGCCATCTCGCAAAGCATTCCTTCCCTGCTTGCCGGCTGCCTGTTCATCGGAATCGCCAACGGTGTCGGAGTCCCTTACCTGAACACGATCGCGTCAATAAAAGCCGGCCAGGAGGCGGCCACGACGGTGATGCCCCTTCTCTCAGCAGCACTCTATGCAGGACAGTTCCTCTCCCCTCTTGTGGCCACACCGCTGGCAGCCAAATTCTTTCCGGACAATATATTAGGAATATATTGGATCGCCTTCGCGTTCAGCATCCTTTTCCTTCTGGAAATCTTACTCACCAGACACTCCCAATCTCTGCTACAGCATAATCATCTGAGAGGAGCGGTGGACACGGACGAAACGGGTGGCAGCGTTTCTCGGCAGAGGCAATGAACTCGCTGAGGGTTAATGACTTCAGTTCACCCACAAGACTTATGGCATCAACCGTTGTCAGGAGACTCTCAACTTCTTGGAACTCAAGTCCCTCTTCTGGCAGAACCCCACCGTCGTCACCCTCTGCTTCGGCTACAAGTTCTCGTTCCAAGCCCGATAAATGGCAAAAGAACAATTCCATTTCCCATGAGCGGGAAATGGAAAATATTCATTATCTTTGTCTTACTGGCATTGATGCGCAGGCAGCGTCTCATTGCGGAATAGGATTCAGCGCCAAACATTAACTGACAAAGGGCTATGGAGGAGAAAAGGATCAAATACCCGATCGGGGTGCAGACGTTCGATAAGATTATCGAGGGTGGTTATCTTTACATCGACAAGACGGGGTTCGTCCACGATCTGGCGACGAATTATTCGTACGTGTTTCTCAGCAGGCCGCGGAGGTTCGGGAAGTCGTTGCTGTCTTCGACGTTCCATAGTTACTTCAAGGGAGACAAGGAGTTGTTCAACGGACTGAAGGCCGGAGAACTGAAGAAAGAATGGACAAAGCATCCGGTGCTGCACTTCGACATGTCCACAGCGAAGCATTGCAGCGAGGAGGAATTGCTCAGCGAACTGAACATTTAATTGCTGAAATACGAAAAGCTCTACGGCAAAGGAGATTGTGAGATTGGTGTCAACCAACGATTCGAAGGGCTTGTCCACAGGGCGGTGAAGCAGACTGGCGAGAAAGCCGTCATAATCATCGATGAATATGACGCTCCGCTTCTGGACGTGGTGAACAATCAGGAGCGGCTCACGCCTATGCGCCAGATCATGAGGAACTTCTACAGCCCGATCAAAAGTCTGGATCCTTACCTTAGGTTCGTGTTCATCACGGGAATCACCAAGTTCGCGCAGCTCAGCATATTCAGTGAGTTCAACAATCTTAAGAATATCTCGATGATGCCGAAATATTCAGCGATCTGCGGAATTTCGCAGGAAGAACTTCAATCGCAGATGAATATTCCCGTACAGGAGATGGCAGATGAGTTGGAAATTTCTTTTGACGCAGCCTTGGAGAAGCTTAAGAGCAATTACGATGGCTACCATTTCTGCGCCAAATCGGAGGACATCTACAACCCGTTCAGCCCGCTCAATTCCCTGTCTGACAGAATGTTCGGCAGTATTGGTTCGACACGGCCACTCCAACTTTCCTGATTGAGCGCATGAGGGAGAATCCTATTCCCGAAAACCTTCTGGACAGGATGAACGAAATCGCAAGAAGCGACTTTGATGTCTCACCGGAGTTTTCCGGCAGCATCCTGCCACTTCTCTATCAGACAGGCTATCTGACGATTAAGGGATACAACGCTGAAGACGAATCCTATACTTTAGGCTATCCGAACCGGGAGGTCAGGGAAGGATTCCTCAAGGGACTTCTGAACAGTTACAGAGGCTCTGAAGGAATGAGCGCCTCTTTCGTGCTCCAGTTCAACAGAGCTTTGAAAAACAACGACATCGATGGTGCCTTGGAGAGGATGCAATCTTTCCTTGCGGGAACTCCGTACGATCTGGAGAACAAGTCCGAGAAGCATTTCCAGACAATCATCTACCTTATTTTCTCTCTGCTTGGCTACTACACCCAAGCCGAGGACAAGTCCGCCATCGGGAGGGCGGATGCGGTATGCCGGACAAAGGACAGAATCTATGTCTTTGAATTCAAGGTGGACGGTTCCGCTGAGGAGGCTCTCAAGCAGATTGGCGAAAAGGGCTACCTTATCCCGTACAAGTTTGAAGGTTCGGAAAACCATGAAGCCACATCGGTCACCGAGCCTGTCGAAGCGACCAACAGTAGCGCTTCGACAAGCTCAGCGACCGGAAGAAGGCTCTTCAAGGTCGGAGTCAACATCTCCACCCAAACCCGCACCATCGACTCCTGGAAAGTCGCTGTGGAATAATTGAACAACATACAAGTATTTATACACGGCACCATAAAAAACGGAAAGCGACAATCCATCGCTTTCCGTTCCTGTGCGCGGGATGAGAGTCGAACTCACACGTCGCAATTGACACTAGCTCCTGAAACTAGCGCGTCTACCATTTCGCCACCCGCGCTTGAAGTGGATTGCAAATATACTGATTATTTGTGAATTTGCAAACAATTTCAAGAGCGGGGAGGCAAAAGGATCACAAAACTACTTGCCGTACTTTGAGAACGTCTTGTTTATCAACGCTGTCTTCCCGGCACAATTCTCAAGAAGTGCAGCCTTCAGGGATTTGATGTCAGAGACATACGGTCCCATGGAAGCACTGATCTCGGAACGCCTGACACCGCCGTTTTCCAGGTCCATAAATATCTGAGGCTTGAACCAATACGAAAGTCCGAAGGCAGGGCTGCCGCCGTAGCGAGCCTTGTACATCATGTTCTCGACATAGTAGGCCCACATCTCTCCGACCTCACAGCAACCGGCGTTATCACCACCACCGGTGCCATAGCAATCCCCCGTGGACACGAACGAAGTAAGGATGTAGGTCGCGTATCTTTTCCAATAATCCGTTCCTACCCTACTGAAGTGACTTGCATGAGCCATTTCATGAATTGTGGTGGAGTACAGGCTCGGATAGTCACCATTTTTGTCTTTTGAGCCGATGGTGATGTCCGGGGCGAAAATCCGAACGATGGATGTGTACTTCCCTATATACTTGCTGACAAGTTTGCCGTCAAGCATGGCGCCATGATGCATCATCAGGGTACTTGAAGGTCTGAGGATATTCAGAATCCAGAACCTCAAATTCTTTGGAGGCATTGTGACACCTGTCGCCTGGCACTTCTTAAAGTAATCGTAAGCGGCATTGTTGACCACACACCTACGAAACAAAGTGGCGTCCGAGTTTTTGTCAATGGTGAGATCTATTCCTTTAGATGATCCTTTGCCGATTGTGGAGATTGAGGCCGGAATCAGAATCAGGTTCAATCCAATTGAGAATCCCACTCGGTTCTTGAAGCAAATCCGATAACGAGGTCTGGCCGAAAACTTACGAGAGAACTCATAGTTGCCATTCTCGTCCGTGTAGGTCGTGGCGATTTTCACAAAGACATTCGCCACCATCTTGACACCTGCCACTCCCGCTGTCTTCTTGCTCCTGAGCCTTTCATCCACAATTGTGATTTTTCCGGAAGGCTTCACCCTGGCTTTTGTCTCAGGTTCAAGGAGATCGGCATTGTCAGTAAGTTCGAACGCTTTCCTTTCCAGGGCGTCAAGATCCAGATCTCCGAGAGCCTTTGTGTCCGCATTGTCGTCAGGAATAAAACACTCCTCCAGAATCTCGTGGCGGATACCGTCAGGAAAATCAAAATCAGGAGGCACCACCGCATACTGCCATGTGATCTCGCCTTCAGGAATCGACGGGTCATGGTAGTAGTCGCCATCCTTCAGGATCTCACGGTCCATAGGATGATCCAGCATCTCAACACCAAGATCCGACAGAATGTTAAGCTGAACCGTGTCCTTGGGAAGGAAACGGACATAGTAGTCCGTGACAGGCACATCGACAGAGCCTCTCGTAGGGTATAGAACCGTTAGGGCCTTGCCTACATTTGTAACGGAATACGGATTTGCGAGTCTCTGTCCAAGCTCAATCTCGTCATGAGCCACGGCCTCGACATTTTCCCCCGTGCTGACAGGATTGACCTCCACCGGAGACCCACCCTCTTTGCTGCAGGACACCAGCACCAGAGCCGGCAGCATAATTTTGAAGAACCATTTCATTGTTCAGTTGGTTTTTAGTTACATGGCAAAGGTAAAACCTCGCAGCCGTGGAATGAAGTATTCAACGATTAAGTAAAAAAAGCAGCCACGCTTGGCAATTAGAGGGCGTTTCTCTATCTTTGTCCACAATTAATAATTAGCAAAAATATGGGAATATTCACTCGCACCGCCGTACACGCGGCATCCATAGCGCTGATCACCAGCGTGTTCAGTTTTTCCGCCCAGGCACAATCGTATAAAGACCTGATCGATGAGAATCCAGAAAGAGCCGGAGGTGTATATCATTATTATGAATATTCCCCCGCAACACTCACAAAAGCGCCAAAAGGCTACAAGCCGTTCTACATCAGCCACTATGGCAGACATGGCTCGCGTTACCACACCAGTGCGGGCTTGTTCAAAGGGGCGGTCGAAACTCTTGACACCGCCGAAAAAGCAGGGCTTCTTACAGAAGAGGGGAAACTATTGAAGAGCAGGATCGACACTGTCAATCGCGAACATCAAGGAATGTTCGGAATGCTCAGCGAGAGAGGTGCGGACGAGCATCAAGGGATCGCCTCAAGGATGAAGGCCAATTACCCGGAGGTCTTCAAAGGGGAACGGAATGAGATTGAATGCGTCTCAAGCTACTGGCCAAGATGTCTGGTCAGCATGGCGAATTTCACAACCGCGCTTCAGGGAAGAAAGGGTAACCTGAGATTCCATTATGTCACAGGACCGAAATATCTGGACTACATCAGCATGAACCTTGACACAAAGGATGTAATCAAAGGCTCTAACGTCTTGAGAAAACACTTGCTCGACAGCCTGATCTCTCCGGAAAGGTTTCTTGAGGCCATCTTCACGGATCCCGCCAAGGCCGCGGAGTTCATTCCTAACCCCAAAGAGTTCATGGACGACGTGTTCCTTGCCGGCGGGATCAGCCCAAACACCGATGCCCGCCCTGACATATTCAGCCATTTCACAAATGATGAGCTTACCGGACTGTGGATCTCAAGGAACGACAAGCTCTACTACAGTTATGGGATCTCCGAAGAGGAGGGTGAATATGTCTCCACAATCGCCAAGCCGCTCATCGGGGACATTGTCGCCAAGGCAGACGATGCGATGAGGCCGGAAAGCGGGAAGGCGGCGGACTTAAGGTTCGGACATGACGTAGGACTTCTTCCGCTCATCGGGACAATCCGGATCGCCGGCATGGAGGATCGTTGGAAGTCATCGGATGTACATAAGCGTTGGCTCGACTTCCAGATGATGCCGATGGCCTCCAATCTCCAGATGGTCTTCTTCAAGAACAGAAAAGGCGATGTGCTGGTCAAGCTTGTCTACAATGACAAGGAAACCACAATTCCCGCCGTCAAGACCGTCGCAAAGACGTTCCACACATGGGAAGATCTTCGCGAATATCTCGTCAAGACAGCCTCCGCCATCTCTGACGAACACATCGTCAAAGACAGCGACGGCAAAGAGCGCACAGGAGTGACAGGAATGTAGCCTAGAAATAAACTACTGTCTTCTGTTCGATCGAGGACATCAACGAATTCGCAAGGCGGCTTACACCAAAGCGGAACAGATCCTTGTTGATCCAGTCATTACCGAGAATCGCCTTGGCGATTGAATGGTAGCAGACAGCATCCTTAGATGTGGAGATACCGCCCGCCGCCTTGAATCCGACTTTTCTCCCGGTCTTCTCATAGAAGGCTTTGATGCTCTCACACATAATGTAGGCCGCCATCGGAGTGGCGTTCACGCTGACCTTACCGGTTGAGGTCTTGATGAAATCAGCACCCTCTTCCATAGCCAGAAATGAAGCGTTGGCGATGTTCTCAGGAGTTACAAGCAGCCCGGTCTCAAGGATTACTTTCAGAGTGACCTTGCGTCCCTTTCTGGCAGCGGCCTCGTCAACAGCCGCGCGGACCGCCCTGATCTCCTTACGGGCTGTCTCATAGTCTCCTGCCATAAAAGCGTTCAGAGCCAGGACGATGTCGATCTCATCCGCACCGGCCTCAACAGCCATCTCGCATTCCTTGACCTTCACCTCAATGAAGCTCTGGGATGCCGGGAAACACCCAGCCACGGCCGTGACATGGACATCCGGACCGGCCAGAGTCTCCCTCACCACAGACGCAAAATTAGGGAAGACACAGATGGACGCCGGAAGCGGGTACTCAGGAAAATCCTTCATAAAAGAATTAACCTTGCCTACCAGTTTCCTCACAGACTCAGGAGTGTCTTCCGTGTGAAGCGTTGTTAAGTCCATCAAAGCCAAACAATCCCTCAGGACTTCAGGAGAAGACACATTGTCAATGTTGGCCGCTATGACGTCCAACCTCTTGCCGATACGCTCCTTATCCGGAGCATAGCCATACTTTGCGAACAAAGGTTCCATATAATCAACTATTATTACTTCTATCCCCTTATCTGAACCGTGAAACCGTCCTCAATCAAAGGCATTGCCAGACTTCTCATCTCTTCAACGGAGAATTTTTCCAGCCCTTCCGCCGGAGCCTCCCTGTCAAGGGTATATACCATAACTTCTCTCGGTTTAAGTTTCCTTACAATATTCATCCAACCCTCAAGGACTTCCGGGGACGAAGAGTCGAAGGAAGGGGAACGGAGGAACATAGTCTGAAGGACAAAATTCCCGCCGAACCTCATCAGCCCGGCAACGATGTCGTCAACATGATACTCCCCCTGAGGTCTGTTTATCACACCGGCAAGCGCGTCTGTCGGCGCGTCAATCTTAAGAATCGGATTGTCCACTTTTTTCAAGGCCTCGAAGACATCCTCTCTGAACACCCTTGTGGCGTTAGACAGTACCGACACTTTAGCATGAGGAAAGTACTTATTCCTCAAAAGTATTGCGATGTCGATTATCTTGGCGAAATCCGGATTCAAGGTTGGCTCTCCGTCTCCTGAGAAAGTAATGGAGTCTATCGTGATTCCCCTGTCACGGCATTCATTCAACTTTGTCTCAAGAGTCTTTCTAAGTTCAATGGAAGTAGGAAGCCTGCGGTCACCAGTGCCGTCTTTGTTCCAGCCGCACTCGCAATACACGCAATCAAAATTACACAGTTTTCCTTTCGTAGGAAGCAGATTGATCCCCAAAGAGGATCCGAGCCTTCTGGAATTTATAGGCCCGAAAACAAGCTCTTCACGCATCATAACTAAACAATTCTATGCGAATAACTTCCAGAAGTAAGGCGATCTTCGTCAAGATTCTCGACGGCGACCAGACCTGGTTTCATACCGACTGATATGCGGCCATATTCATTCTCCTTGGAAAGAAATTCCGCACCATTGCGGCATGCCCAGACAAGCAGTTCCTGAAGCCGGACATCAGGGAAAGCGTCTTGCAGACAACGCAGCTCAGCGATGATATCAAGATCATCATTGCTGGAGAGTGAATCTGTGCCGACCGTGAGCTTCAAACCGTTGCGACGCATCAGAGGAATTGGGGGCAGAGTATTATGAATGAATATGTTGGACAACGGGCAAAGAGCCACATACGGGTAATTCATCACTTTCTTGACGGAGTCAATTCCTTCCTGGTCCATGCAAACCTCATGGACAAGCAGGATGTGCTCGTCAAACGGAGCCGGATGAGCCTTTTCCAACCTGTCTATGAAATAGAGCAGAGATGACTTGCCGGTCACAGGCGGCACACTCATTCCAGCGGCCTTGCGGTTGTTCCACATCGCCCCGCTGCCGTACTTCAGCATGTTCTCTTCCTCTTGACTCTCTTCACAGTGAAAGGACAAGAAGCCCGATTTCAAGCCTTCCGCAGAAGCGGCTGTCACCAGTTCAGGACTCATGGTGTAGCAGGAGTGAGGAGTAGGAGCGGAGTCCAACCCGTAACTATCGGCCACAGCCTTGAGCCTCATAACATCCCCCATCACGGAAGCGCAATCCTCAGGCTCAGTCCCAAAGACCTCAAGAAAAGTTCTGGTGTACATCGGTGAGACTTTCTTGATGGCAAAAGTGTCCGAGCAGTTGCTGATGTCCGCCATAGCCGAGACTCCCCTGTCCCACATCAGATCCATCCAATGCTTTATGGCCAGGAGTTTCTCGTCCAGACTCTTGTTGTCACGCATGTCATTTATCTGATCAATGAAACCTGCCATTCCGGTTCCCTTGCGGAAAGATTTCCACAAATAGGAAAGTTCCAAGTGACAGTGCGAGTTCACAAAACCAGGCACCAGAGCACCTTTCACAAAAGAGGCCTCGTCATCAGGATCACGGCACTCCCCGACTGATGTCACGATTCCGTTGTCGTCATATTCAACAAAACCGTTTCTGACAGGTGAGTCCCCGTCCAACGTAAACACATATTCCGCCGCTATTCTATTCATTTCACTATCAATAAATCCTTCTCTTGAGAGAGATCCAATTTCCTTACGGATTTTTCCGACATGTTGTCCCTCAACGGTTCCAAGACCACAATAGGCTTCTTCCTTTTCAACGAAAGCGAGTCCTTCGCCTCACCATTCACGGTGGTGTCTCTTATGACCAGACACGGACCGTGATAGACTGTGTCCTCCACAACCGGGACAGGTCGGTAGACCCCCAAAGAGTCCTTATTCATCTCAATCCTGTCTGTCATGGCATCGGCATCAAACACATCAAGGAATGAGCTGAAAGGCTTTGCCCTCACGGATTTCCATTCCCGGACTATCGAGTCTGCCTCATGTCTGAGCCTGTCCTCATCGGCAATTCTTGCATTGATGGCTCTGGCATCATCCCTAAGTTCCTTTTCCACCCTTCCAAGCATCTCGGCATAACGCTTGGGATCATTCAGATAGCGATCTACGCTCTTTTGGTAGTCCTGGAGTGTGACGCCATACTTCTCAAAAACAGGCTCGTAAAACCATGTGGTGTCCGCCACGCTCCTTTTGTCAGGATTCTCAGCGAGCCACTGGTCGGCAAGAAGCATCTCACGATAGATACTCTCCATTTTGCGCACAGGAATCACATGCCCTTCCCGGCCGCAGGAGACGGCGACCGACGCAAAAATCATGAATGAAAGAGCTATCCTGAGAATTCTCTTCATGCCAAACTATCTCAATGTCGCTCCGTATTCATTCTGGAATGTGAAAAGAATCTTCTTCATGACTCTCTCCACATCCTCGTCCGTCAAAGTCTTCTCCTGATCCTGAAGCACGAATCCAAGGGCGTACTGCTTCTTGCCGGCAGGAATCTTATCCCCACGATAGACATCGAACAGGGTAACCTGCTTAAGGAGCTTCTTTCCAGCTTTGAACGAACTCTTGTAAAGATCAGCATAACTTACACTCTCATCAAGAAGGAGCGCAAGATCCCTCCTGACCTCAGGGAACTTAGGCATCTCTTTGAAAGTCACCTTGTCTCTCTTTACGAGCTGGAAGAGGGTGTTCCAGTTGATTTCAGCAGCGAACACTGGCTGACGGACACCGAATTTCTTTGCGATTGCCGGAGAGACGGTGCCAAGGACAGCGAGCGGAAGGTGCTGACCAGGAAGGGCGTAAGCAACACCTTCACTGAATATGTCAGTGGGAGCTGCTGTAGCTTCCATCTGGAAAAGATTGGCCCCGAAGCGTCTCAAAAGCAGATCCACATAGCCTTTCAACTCGAAGAAACTGCTCTTGTCCGGCTGGCTGTTCCACGACTTTTCCGGAGTTCCGGTCACGAACATCGAGAACGCAGGATGCTCCTCGTAAGAAGCCAGAGTCTTGCCGTCCATTTCAGGATTACGGCTATAGACGGAGCCATATTCAAAGAGTTTCATTGAGGAAATCTGGCGGTTCAGATTGTAGGCGACAACCTCAAGACCACTGAATATGAGGGTTTGCCTCATAACGTTCAGATCGGAGCTCAGAGGGTTGACGATTGTGACGCATTTTTCCTCCGGATAGGTTGTCAGTCCCTTATAGTAAGCCACTTTGGTGAGAGAATTATTCATTATCTCTACAAAACCATTGGCAGCCAAGAAGTTGGAAATCCCGTTACGGATAGCCTCCGGTTCCGGGGAAGGAGTGGCATTGACTGACATCTTCATGTGCTGAGGCAGGTCGATGTTGTTGTAGCCATAGATTCGCAGGATCTCCTCTACAACATCGCATTCTCTTGTGACATCGATCATGTAGGACGGTGCGGCAACCTTGGCCCCGCCTTCGCGCCTTTCGATAAACTCGTAGGTGAGAGCGGTGAGGATCTTCTCAATCGTGTCATTGCCGATCTTCTTGCCTATGAACCTCTCTATGCGGTCGTAGTCAAGGTCGATGACCTTCTTCTCGATTTTGGTGGGATAAAACTCCTCGATTCCTCCAACTATTTCTCCACCGGCCACCTCCTGAATTAGAAGAGCGGCACGCTTGGCGGCATATTCATTGATTCCAGGATCGGCTCCTCTCTCGTAACGGAAAGAAGCATCGGTCTGGAGCCCCTGCCTTTTGGAAGTCTTGCGGATCGACCCAGGATCGAAGTAAGCGCTCTCAACGAAGACATTCACCGTGTCTGCATTCACACCGGAGTTGATGCCTCCGAACACTCCCGCTATGCACATCGGGCCGTCTGCGTTGGCGATTACGATGTCATCTGCTGAAAGTTTCCTCTCTACCTCATCAAGTGTGACTATCTTTTCTCCCTCTGAGGCCCTCCTTACAATGACCTTACCTCCACTGATCTTGTCAGCATCGAATGTGTGGAGTGGCTGGCCGAGCTCAAAGAGCACAAAATTAGAGACATCCACCACATTGTCGATAGGCCTGAGACCGATTGACATCAGTTTCTTCTGAAGCCATTCCGGTGAAGGTCCGACCTTTACCCCCTTAATTGTGATCCCGCAATAGCGCGGAGCAGCAGTTGCATCCTGTACCTCCACAGGAATACCTTTGCCCTCGCCCGGCTTCCAAGCGTCCACTGAAGGGTATTTGAATGAACAAGGAATATTATTGAGCATCATCCATGCATAGAGGTCGCGGGCCACACCTATGTGTGAAGCCGCATCCACCCTGTTGGCTGTGATCTCATATTCAATGACCGCCTCGGTCTTTAGGTGAAGATAGTCCTTGGCTGGCATCCCCACCGGAGCATCAGCGGGGAGAACCTTGATGCCTGCGTGATCATTGCCGATTCCGAGCTCATCCTCGGCGCAGATCATACCGAAGGATTCAACACCACGGATCTTGGACTTCTTGATCTTAAAGTCACCGGGGAGCACCGCTCCGATCCTCGCGAACAGCACTTTCTGTCCGGCAGCCACATTGGGAGCTCCACACACTACAGTCAGAGGTTCGCCCGTTCCGTCGTTCACCTTTGTGACATGAAGATGGTCAGAATCAGGATGTGATTTACATTCAAGAACTTCAGCGACAACTACTCCCGCGAGCCCACCGGGAATTTCCTCCTGTTCCTCAACACAGTCAACCTCGATTCCTATAGCTGTCATAGCGTCCGCGATCTGCTGCGGAGTAAGGTCGGATTCAAGATAATCCTTTAGCCAATTGTAAGAAAGCTTCATATTCTGATGTTTATTTGTCAATATCTTCCTTGGAGAACAATGAGTTAACAAACTCCGTCTTGTCGAACACTTTAAGATCATCGATTCCCTCACCAACGCCAATAAACTTGACAGGCACTTTCAACTGATCAACAATTCCGATGACAACTCCACCTTTTGCGGTTCCGTCAAGTTTGGTAATGGCCAAAGAAGTTATGTCCGTCGCGCGGGAAAATTCCTTAGCTTGTTGGTAGGCATTTTGTCCGGTTGAGGCGTCAAGCACAAGAAGCACTTCGTGAGGGGCGTCAGGGATGACTTTTCGCATGACGTTGCGGATTTTTGTCAACTCATTCATAAGGTCAATCCTATTGTGCAGCCTTCCCGCAGTGTCGATAAGGACAACATCAGCACCTTTAGCCACAGCCGATTTGACCGTGTCGAAAGCCACAGAAGCCGGATCTGAGCCCATCCCCTGCTTGACAATCTCCACACCTGCCCTGTCAGCCCAGATCTGAAGCTGGTCAACGGCGGCCGCCCTGAAGGTGTCCGCGGCGCCAATCATCACCTTCTTACCCATAGCTTTGTAACGTGCGGCAAGCTTGCCGATGGTCGTGGTCTTTCCGACTCCATTCACTCCTACGACCATAACAACAAGAGGCTTTCTCGTCAGGTCAAACGGCTCCTTAGGGGATTCCTCGCCATCGACGTTCATCAGAACGCCTATCTCTTCACGGAGCATGCCGACAAGCTCATCGAAAGTCATGTACTTGTCCTTGCTAACCCTTTTCTCAAGACTATCGACTACTTTCAGTGTGGTGTCCACACCCATGTCAGAGGCCACAAGAGCTTCCTCAATGGCATCAAGGACGCTGTCGTCAACCTTGGATTTGCCGATTATAGACCGTGAAAGCCTTTGGAAAAAGCCCTCTTTCGTCTTCTTGACTCCTCTGTCAAACAATCCCATAACGTTATCATTTGTAAACTTACAAAATTAATAAAAACCGAGAGCAATATGAAATTTATTTCAACACAAAAAGCGCAGGCGGTAAATCCGTCTGCGCTTTTAATATCATATTCACGGAAAATTACTTTTTGTCCGCGAAGAAATCCTTTGTCTTCTCAGCCTCAACTAGAAGTTCAGTGAAGATGTAAGCTCCGGTCTTTGGTGACTTGTCCATGCGGATGCACTTCACCATGCTCTTTGCGCCAGCTTTGGCGGCGAATGTAGCGACTGCTTTCTTTGCCATAGTCTATATCTCCAAAATTACTTGATTTCACGATGAACAGTCACCTTGTGGAGGTAAGGGTTGTACTTCTTGCGTTCCAAACGCTCAGGTGTGTTCTTCTTGTTCTTGGTTGTGATGTACCTTGAGATACCAGGAACACCGCTTGCTTTCTGCTCAGTGCATTCGAGGATGACCTGCACCCTGTTTCCTTTTGCTTTCTTTGCCATAACTCAATAGATTTTAAACAAGGCCGACATATCCTTTAGCCTGAGCCTCTCTTAGAGCAGCGTCAAGGCCTTTCTTCTCGATGGTTCTCATTCCTTTGCAGGAAACCTTCAATGTGATGAATCTCTGCTCAGCCTCAGACCAGAACTTCTTGGTCTTGAGGTTGAGGGCGAACTCGCGCTTGGTGCGAAGCTTTGAGTGAGCGACATTGTTGCCGATCATTCTCTTTCGTCCTGTGATTTGACAAACTTTTGCCATGATATTTTACTTTTTTATTGATTCAAAATAAATTGCGGGTTGCAAATTTCGCTCTAAATTTTCAGAATCGCAAATAATTCAGACAAATTTAAAGAATCTGCGCCACCGTATGTTGTTCGGGAACTTACGACTCGCATCAGTTGAAAGCCAAACCATTGCAGGCCTTCCAACTATGTGGTCCTCAGGTACGAATCCCCAGTACCTTGAGTCAAGGGAATTGTGCCTGTTGTCTCCCATCATGAAATAGTAATCCATCTCGAAAGTGTAGCTTGAAACTTCCTTTCCGTCAATGAATATCTTTCCGTCAGCATCTGTCCTTAATTCATGTCCCTCATAAGCCGAGATAATCCTCTCATAAAGCGGAATGTTTTCCAAAGTGAGAGTTACCGAAGAACCTTTCTTCGGAATCCAAATCGGGCCGTAATAGTCACGCGTCCAACCGGTGTTCTCAGTAAATGGGAACAGACTGAGGTAAGAGTCTGGAAAATCCGGTGGATAAACATCCAGATTCGGTTCAACACTGACTATGGAAGGGATCTTACCAATCTCCTCAAGCATGCTCTTTGTCAGAGGCATGGCCGGGTAGCCCGGCAAACTCCCGTCAAAGTAGAGTTCCTCAAGATTGAGTCCCATTTTCTCAAGAGTTCTTGAATTAATCTTTCCTCCAGATGTTACGACAGTGTAGGACAACTGAACACCAGGATAGACCTCTTGCTTAGTGCCATTGGTATAGACAAGACCATCAATGACTGAGAGAGAATCCCCAGGAAGGGCAACACATCTTTTGACATAATGGTCTCTCTTGTCCACAGGACGGATCTTAATCGGCCCTCCATTGGCCAAAGCAAAGTCTTTACCTGCCCTTCTGACCCAAGTGTGGTAATCCTCGGACGGGAAACGGGACAAAACCGTGTCTCCATCAGGGAAATTGAACACCACATAGTCACCTCTCCTCACATTCCTGAGTCCTTTCAAGCGACGGTAGTCATTCTGGATGAGAGTAGAATATGACTCTTTGCCGAAAATCACATTGTGCGTGAACGGGACGGACAGCGGAGTCTGAGGCACCTTCGGTCCGAAGGTCAGTTTGCTGACGAAGAGATGGTCCCCGGTGAAAAGGGAACTCTCCATTGAAGATGAAGGAATCTTGAAGGCCTGGAAAAAGAAAATATTGATGAACGTCACGACTACGACTGCGAATATGATGGCGTCAAGCCAATCGAGCCATACATTGCGCTTCTCCCCTTCCTTGTACTCCTTCTTCCAGAACATCCACTTCACCTTGTGGGTGATGTGATGGTCGAAGATGACGACTAGGCCGAAGAGCCACCAATAATTCCCGAGCCAGATCACCCACAACACATAGAGAACAGACCAAAAGCCCATTCTTACCCACTTGTTGTGATATGTCTCCTTCAAGCTCACTTTTCAGACACTATTTTACAGAATTGACGATTGCTTCAAACGCCTGTGGATTGTTCATAGCGAGGTCAGCGAGAACCTTACGGTTGAGACCGATGTTCTGCTTGGCGAGTTTGCCCATGAACTGAGAGTAGGAGATGCCATACTGACGGGCAGCGGCATTGATCCTCTGGATCCAAAGGGCGCGGAATGTGCGCTTCTTGGCCTTGCGGTCACGATAAGCGTAGGTAAGACCTTTCTCGTAGGTGTTCTTCGCTACAGTCCAGACATTTTTCCTGGAGAGGAAATTACCGCGGGTTCTCTTGAGAATCTTCTTGCGGCGAGCCCTTGAGGCTACTGAATTTACTGATCTTGGCATAAATTGATCTTTTTCCGGAGGCAGTGACCGCCCTGTGGCGATTCTTTTCTACTGCGTTCCAAGTTAAACATTAAAAACTACAGGACCAGAAGCTCTTTTACTCTCTTCACGTCATCCTTGTGGAGGATAGCGAAGTGGTCTAGATTTCTCTTACGCTTCTTGGTCTTCTTTGTGAGGATGTGGCTGTGATAAGCATGCTTCCTCTTGATTTTTCCCGATCCGGTAAGCGTGAAGCGCTTTTTGGCACCGGAGTTGGTTTTAAGCTTTGCCATTGTTTTAAAAATTAAACGTTAATATTGTTCCCGCACCCTGGCGGATTACTTTTTCTTAATAGGAGCGATCATCATCGTCATTCGCTTTCCTTCCAAAGTCGGCATATTCTCTGCCCTCCCATAGTCCTCAAGTTCGACTGCAAATCGGAGGAGTTGCTTTTCGCCTTGTTCAGCGAACATGATTGAACGGCCACGGAAGAATATTGAAGCCTTGACTTTCGAGCCTTCCTCAAGGAACTCCTGTGCGTGCTTAAGTTTAAACTGGAAGTCGTGCTCATCGGTATTTGGTCCGAAGCGGATTTCCTTTATGACAACCTTGGAGGCGTTCTGCTTCATCTCCTTGGCCTTTTTCCTCTGTTGGTAGAGGTACTTCTGGTAGTCAAGGATCTTGCACACAGGCGGGTCAGCCTTGGCGCTGATCTCAACAAGATCAAGTTCAAGCTCGTCCGCCATCTTCAAGGCTTTGGAAATAGGATAAATTCCTGGTTCCGATATGTTATCACCGACCAAACGAACCTGTGAGGCGGTGATTTCCTCGTTGATGTTCAATTCATCATCCGCCTTCTGACGGACGAAAGGACGCGGTCCACGTGCTACTGCCGGTCTTGGGCCTGCGCTTGGTCTGAATGCGGTGGCTGGTTTAGGGCCTCCGTAGTGTGGTTTCGGCTTGTAAGGCATTCTGCTCTGTTTAAAACTCTCCTATAATATTATTGAATAACTTTTGTCGCAGACACATCACTATGCGAATTCCTTGGCAACTTCGGCCTTGAACCAAGCGATGAAGTCCTCGACTTTCATTGTACCGGCATCGGCGCCTTCCCTTCTCACGGAGACTGTACCGTCCGCCACTTCTTTTTCTCCCACGATGGCAAGCACAGGCACTCTTAGCAGGGAAATCTCACGGATTCTCTTTCCAAGAGTCTCATTCCTGTCATCTACAGAAGTGCGAATTTCGGAATTATTCAGCAAACTGCAAACTTTTTTTGCATATTCTGAGTATTTCTCGCTGACTGGAAGCACTTTGATCTGATCGGGGCTGAGCCAGAGAGGAAGATGGCCACTGGTGTGTTCAAGCAGCACAGCGGTAAATCTCTCAATTGATCCGAATGGAGCGCGGTGGATCATAATCGGGCGTTTCTTGCTGCCATCAGCATCGGTATATTCAAGTTGGAACCTCTCAGGCAGGTTGTAGTCCACCTGGATGGTGCCGAGCTGCCACTTTCTTCCGATGGCGTCTTTGACCATGAAGTCGAGTTTAGGGCCATAGAAGGCAGCTTCTCCATATTCAACGACAGTCTTGAGACCTTTTTCCTTGGCAGCCTCGATGATGGCGTTCTCTGCCTTTTCCCAGTTCTCGTCGCTTCCGATGTACTTGGACTTGTTGTCAGGGTCCCGGAGGGAGACCTGAGCCGTGTATTTGTCGAACTTAAAGATTCTGAACACGTAAAGGATCAAGTCGATGACTTTCTCGAACTCACCTTTGAGCTGGTCAGGGGTCACGAACATGTGGGCGTCATCCTGTGTGAAGGAGCGAACCCTGGTAAGTCCATGGAGCTCTCCGCTCTGCTCGTAACGATACACCGTTCCAAACTCTGCCAATCTCAGCGGAAGATCCTTGTAAGACCTTGGTGACGAGCGGAATATCTCGCAGTGGTGAGGGCAGTTCATCGGTTTGAGCATATATTCCTCCCCTTCCTGAGGGGTGTGGATCGGCTGGAAGGAGTCCTTGCCGTACTTGGCGTAGTGGCCCGAGGTCACGTAAAGATCCTTGCTTCCTATGTGAGGGGTGACAACAGGCAGGTAGCCGTATTCATTCTGCTTCCTGCGGAGGAATTTCTCAAGCTCGTACCTCATCACAGCGCCTCTTGGCAGCCACAGAGGCAGTCCAAGGCCTACACGGGATGAGAAAGTGAAGAGCTCCATCTCCTTGCCGAGCTTGCGGTGATCACGCTTCTTCGCTTCCTCAAGGAGGACGAGATACTCATCAAGCATCGACTTCTTAGGAAAGGAAATGCCATAGATCCTGGTGAGTTGTTCCCTCTTCTCGTCACCACGCCAGTAGGCCCCGGCTATGGCGGTCAACTTGACAGCCTTTATGACCTCAGTGTTGCGCAGGTGAGGCCCGCGGCAAAGATCCGTGAAATGGCCGTTGGTGTAATAAGTGATTGTACCGTCAGCGAGTTCCTTGATAAGCTCGCACTTATACTTGTCACCGGTTTCCTCAAAGTGCTTGAGGGCATCGGCCTTGGACACGTCCTGACGGACGAAGTCCTGCTTCTCGCGGGCCAGTTCAAGCATTCTCTTCTCAATCTTGGCAAAGTCGGCGTCAGTGATCTGGCGGCCACCGAGATCCACATCATAGTAGAATCCATTCTCAATGGCAGGTCCGATGCCGAACTTGACGCCAGGGAATATGTCCTCAAGAGCCTCCGCCATCAAGTGTGACGAGGAGTGCCAGAAAACTCTCTTTCCTTCATCATCGTCCCACTTCAAAAGGACGATTGAACTATCTTCCTCAATCGGACGGTTCAGGTCGTAGGTGACACCCTTGCCGACAGTCGTGTCTGTCGCAGGCTTCACTGCAACCGCCAAAACTTCCTCCGCAAGCCTCGGGCTGATGCTCTTGGCTATCTCATAACCTGTAACGCCTTTCTCGAAGGCCCTGACACTGCCGTCAGGAAATGTAATGTTAATCATAACAAAAACTAAAATAAATTGGTCTGACCAGTATTTACAGACCAAGTACTTGAACTTGGCCAGCCATATTATTAGCCAAGAGGCAAAGATACGAAATAATTTGCTATTTTTGCATAAATATTAAAGTGATAGAGCGATGAAAAAAGAGTTTTCGTCTAGTGTCTCATGGAACAGCGCCGCTGTGTCCGGACTTGTTATGGCCATAGCCACAATCATTCTCGATTACCTGCCGACATTGGCATTGGCAATAGGAATAAATGGATTCTTCGGCAGCTTCCTTTTGTTTTTGATCAAGATAGTGAAGATCTTTGCCTGCATCTACGTGTTCCGCCTGTTGATGCTGCGTTTCTTCAACTCTTATGAGGTTGACTACACGCAGTTCCAACGCTACGGCCTGAAGATGGCTGTTTTCTCGTCCATACTGGTTGCCGGTTTTTCATTGCTTCAAATGCTTGTCATCAGTCCGGAGACCATGACTCAGGTCTTTCAGGAAGTCCAAAGTTCTTACCAGAATCTGATGGATTCCAACACAATGGCAGCGATGGAAAAAATGCTGTCAAAACTTCCGGCAATCACTTTCTTCTTCTCACTAATCTACTGCTACCTCTGGGGATGGATCCTTTCAACAACCTTTGCCAGAAGGCTTTTCCCGGTAGATCAGTTCGGAGAGCGGCCACGGAACGACCAAAACAACGACAACAATAACCTCTGATTCTCATGGAATATTCAAAAGATCTCTCAATTATAATTCCTCTTCTGAACGAAGAAGAGTCCCTCCCAGAACTTCTGGCGTGGATCAGAAGCGTGATGAACGCCAATGGGTATGAATATGAAGTCCTCTTCATCGATGACGGAAGCACCGATGGCTCGTGGGCAAAGATTCAGGAGTTGGCCAAAGGCGATGAGCGGATCAAAGGAATATCCTTCCGCCGCAACTACGGCAAGTCAGCCGCCCTCTACGAAGGATTCGCCAAGGCCGGAGGGCGGGTTGTCGTCACGATGGACGCGGACCTGCAGGACTCTCCGGAGGAGATTCCGGAGATGTACAGGATGGTCACCGAGGAGGGCTACGATGTGGTCTCCGGCTGGAAGCAGCATCGTCAGGACAACAAACTGACCAAGAACCTTCCTTCGAAATTGTACAACGCGACTGCTCGTTGGATAACAGGGATCAAGCTTCACGACATGAACTGTGGTCTCAAAGCCTACAAGAACGAGGTTGTCAAGAACATCGAGGTTTATGGTGAGATGCACAGGTACATTCCTTATTTGGCGAAGAACGCCGGATTCGGAAAGATCACCGAGAAACCCGTCCATCATCAGAAAAGAAAGTACGGGAAGAGTAAGTTTGGCCTTGAGCGGTTCGTCAACGGATTTCTCGATCTTCTATCGCTTTGGTTCCTGAGCACTTTCGGCAAGAAGCCGATGCATTTTTTCGGATTCTCTGGCCTGCTGATGTTTCTTGTTGGTTTTGTGATGACGATTTGGATAATAGTAGCCAAACTCATCCACCAGGCGCAAGGAGTACATTTCAGGGCTGTCACTGATCAGCCACTTTTCTACCTTGCCATTCTTGCAGTCATCCTCGGCGTGATGTTGTTCCTCGCCGGGTTCATATGTGAGATGGTTTCCCGCAATTCCCCGGAGAGGAACAAGTACAACATCAAGGACACCATCGACTGATCATCCGTCCACATCTTCTGCATCAAGCATTGACAAGTGCTTGACTTCATCCTCGAATCTGTCCCGCGGGCAGGCGGCCTTGTTGCGGATTCTCGCGCGATAGTTGTAGACAGTGTTGGCGGAGTAGTGGAGCAACGAGGCCATCTTTCCGGAGTCTGTCACACCGAGCCTGATCAAAGCACAGATTCTGAGTTCGGGCGTGAGACTGTCTCCGTCCTTCAAGGTTATCCTCTCATCCTCGACGAGCAGGGAATTCACCTGATCCACGAAATCCGGATAAAGGTTGAGAAACGCCTCGTCAAACATCTTGTAGAACTGCCGGATGTCATCATCGACCGGAGGTTTGGACTCCATCTCATCAATCAGATACTTGTAGTCGCCCCTGCGGAGGTATTTCAGCACATGATTCTGGTTCTTGCGGTTCTTGTTGATGTTGTCTGAGACCTTTTCAAGAAACAAGGCTATGTACTCCTCCTTGATCTTGTCTGACTCCTCCAATCTAAGATTAAGAGCCTTGAGCCGTTCATTAGTCTTTTGCAACGCCTTATGATGCCGGAGCAATGCGGCGAGCAGAAAGGCAAGCACCAGCATGAGAAGGCTCACGAATATGGCCGAGACCAGAATCACATGCCACTGCCGTACTTGTTTGGCTTCATAGGCACGCTCTATCATCGGAAAGAAGCATGAGATCTGCCATGGCCTCAATTTCCCATTGAACGCCAACGCGTCCGGAAGGCTATAGTCCGCGACATACCTGAACGCCCTGCTGATGTCTCCGTCCTGAAACAGCATGCGCGCCACGTCATTCAAGGCCGCATAGTCTCTTTTGGCGCATCTGACATCGGAAATTGCTGACTTGCAGAGCCATTCCAGTTTTTGCTCCCAATCTTTCGGAGATATTCCCTCCGCATAGAACCAACATGCAGCGGCATAGTCAGAGGAGCTTTCATCCGTACGATGAAGCATTTCCTCCGTCAGTCTCCGGACGGACACCGAATCCTTGGCAGACAGAGCCGCTTCCCTGTTGAGAAAGTACCATTCAAACGAATCAGGTTCGATGTACCGCATTAGGGAGTCCCGCATCTCGTTCCGCTCAGCAAACTTAACCTCATAAAGGTCAAGACCACCCGAGTAGGACATCATCTCTCCGGCCAGAGAATGCCTGACAGAAAACCACAAACGCTTCTGTTCGGATTTTACCATATCCGGACGTATCGAGGCAAGCAGATTGGATGCCTCAACGTGATAGCCTGCCCTGATATATTCATTGACCTTAAGAAGTTCAGTCTCGGTGAGCCGGACATCATCCCTATATTTTACGGAAAGGACGTGATTTCTTTCAAGATACGCCATGGTGGAGTCAAAACTGTATGAGGAATATTCCTCCGCGATCAATGCGTTCAGCCTGTACTCCTCCGCGAATGGCATTCCCTCGGTACGCATGTTCTTCAATGCGCCGACCTTGTCAAGAAAGGCCATCCGGTATGTCTCCCTCAGTCCAAGCTCTTTATCCAGGCAAGCCACGGTGTCCAGGCTGCCGGAGCAGGACAGAAGCAATGATGAGACAGCCAATAAAAGAGGAACAGCGGTCCTTCTATTCATAACACTGAAATTCAATTATGGGTTACCGCCGGCAAATTTAGCAAAAAAAAGGCAGGTCGGAAAGAACTTCCGGCCTGCCATCGGTGAATTATCAGATCCGATAAAAATAGAACAGAAAAGGCGAACGTGATTTTAGTTTAGCAACAAACCGGCAAGTTCAGCGATTCTGTCGGGATTGTCGGTCGTGATCCGGTCAACCCCCTTGGCCACAGCTGAGATGATGTCCGAGTCGGAGTTGACTGTCCAGACATTGACAATGACGCTCTTGTCCTGGGCCTCCTTGATCCATGTCGGGTTGGAATTAAACACTTTCAATTGATAATCAACGCATTTGATTCCGTCCGCAGCGACCTCCGCCGGGGATTTGTCCCCGTTGAGATAGCCGACAGTCGCGGATTTGTCCGCAGCAGCGAGGACCTTGCAGGTCTCATAGTCAAAAGCGATGTACTCCACAACCTTGTCCATTCCTTTGGACTTGACCAAGGACACCACATCGGTGGCCGCGGCCTGCTGTTTCTCCTGAGAGTTATGCGTCTTTATCTCAATGATCAGTTTGGTCTTCGAATCCTTGCCGATGCAGTCCAGCATGGCCTCCAGAGTAGGGAGGCTCTCACCATTCGAAAGCTTTACATCCTTCAGCTTGTCGTAAGCGCTGTTCTGGATCACAATGTTGTTGATCTTGGCGTCATGGTTGACAACAAGACGACCGTCCGTTGTTCTCCAGACATCGATCTCAGCGCCGAAGACACCCAGATCCTTCGCGGCCTTGACAGCGGCTATGGAGTTTTCAGGAGCGCTCTTGTGGAATCCCCTGTGCGCGACCACATCAGGAACCTTCAACGCAGCAGGATTGTCGGTTACGGTCAGATCAGCAACACCGAGAGGGTAGAACGCCCCTCCGCGCTTAAGGACAACCTTGTAGGAACCCGTCACGATGTCAGAAGGAAGGGTTACGACCGCCTTGTCAGCGGAGACTTCACATGGTGCGGTCTGGACATATTTCCCGGTCACAGACTGGAATGAGATGACATCACCGCTGCTGAATCCGGTTCCCAGGATAGGATATTTCGCCCCGGCCTTGACCTCTATTCCGGAAGGAAGCACAACATTGTCAACATTGATTGTCGAGACCGGGAGGCTGTAGCCTTTGACGCGGTCATACAACGCTGTCACCTTAGCCTGAGTCAGAGGAGAATCGAATATTCTGGCGATGGCGATGTCGCCTTTCCATGCGGCCTGCGCGCCATTAGGGCCGGCGTCTCCGCCAATGCAGATCCAGCGCGCCTTGGCATTGCCAGGAATATTAAGATTGCCGGGAGCGTCAACCGTGTTCTTAAGCACACCGTCCAGATAGACATAGGCCTTCTTCTCCTCTTTGTTCCAGACTCCGACAAGGTGATAGTAGCGGCCGAACGCCGGTTTTGTTTGGCTTGTCGCCCATCTCCATGTGCTCTTGCCGTTCTCGCTGACGTTAGGGAGGAAAGTAAGTTCCTGACCTTTCTCCTTCTTCGAGATAAGGAATCCGGTGCCACCGGCTTCCATGGCGCTGAACGGTTTTATCTCACCGCCCCATGACTCATAGTCAGCATCATACCTGACGAGGATCTCCAATGAATGGCCATCCGCAAGTTTCTTCCAAAGGTCGGAATCCTCAGTGTAGTCGACACGGTAATAGCCGCTTGAGAACCCAGACCCAGGCACATGGTTGAAATGCGCCACATAGGATCTCGTGGCCCTGCTCTCGTAGGTGACTAGACCGGCTCCAGGCACAGTCTTGACATCCACGCCCTTGCCGGACACATCCACGGCGGTACCATCCTGATTGAACTGCACATCAAGTATGCAGTCATCCTTAAGGTTGTCAGGCAGCGGTTCCGCAGGCAGCATGTCACCGTCCTGCTTAACTGTCACCATCAGCGCACCGGCCTTGCCGGAGACCTTGAGCTTCAACACGGCGGAACGCTCATAACCATCGTTGGCGGAAACAGTTATCGTCACTTTCTGATCATTGGACGAGGCCGTTGGAGTCACATCCAACCATGACTGCGCCTCATAAGGCACAGTGATGGTCCAGTCAGTGTTTGAGGTCATGTCAAGAGTGCGTTCCCCCTCTCCTCTGGCAAATTCCACAGTGGAAGCCCTGTTTCCCTGATCATCAAGGAAATCAAGATAGGTGTCCCCCTTGGCGACCTTGTCGTCGCATGAGCCAAGGCTGAGTAGGCCAAGGCCAAGACATGTAAGGTATATTAGTTTCTTAATCATAGCTTTGAATATTATTCTGTCTGAATCCGTTTTACAGTTTCACGCCGACGAGTTTCACTCCCTCAGCCGAACCGGAAGTCTTCTTGGCCGAGCTGAAGTCAACAGTGAAGCGATATCGGTCACCCTCCTTAAGATCTGTAACGACTCCGATGTTACCGTCAGTGTTTATTCCAAATTCCGCAGGAAGACTGACCTCGGAATAGGAAGCACCCTTGAGCTCACCGCCCCAACTCCTCTGGAAGAAGAACTTGAAGTTGCTTCCCGTCTTTGTGCCAAGTCCGTGTCCGGCCACAAGAGTAAGTTGGAAGACCTTAGGCTTGATAGGAGAACAGCAAAGTCCACCGACTTCCGGATCCCAGCCGTGGCCCGAAGCTTCTGGCTTGCCAATGGTGTCGTCACCAATTGCCCAAAGACCACCTGTGAAATCATCGTTCAGAACCGGGAAGTAATCGGCTCCTGTCAGAGCACCAGGCTTCATAGGGTTGATCCTGATGAATTTGTTGGAGGTCTGTAGAACGATCCTGTACTGTCCTGTGACAGGAAGGAACTTGAATTGTCCCTTATTGATGTCTATTGCCTCAAGATAGTCGGAATCAATTGTCCAGTCTGCCAAATCGAATCCCATTATGGAAAGGGTCTCGCCCTGCTTGAGAGGGATGTTCACACCATAGCTTCCCGCAGGGATCTCTTCAGCCTTGTCCATAACCGCAGGAATCTCTCCATTGACTTCCATTGTCACGAAAGGTGATCCCACAAATGTCTTTGTGTTGAACTTGACTGTATATTCTCCTGCATAGCCATAGGTAAAAGGAATATAGTCATCACCACCTACGACAATTCCTTTCCCGTCAAATCCGAAAGTCAGACGTTCTCCGGTAGAGCCGAACGGAGCGGAGACTATCTTGGCCTTAAGTTCCCTTGGGAACTCTGAGGTGCAGGAGTATTCATACTCCCCTATCTTGTTCATTCGGACCTCCTTGCCTTCTGATGTGGTCAAGGTCAGGTACTCAAAGTCCGGACGTGTGACGCTCAAGGTCCTCTTCTCCTCTGTCAGTCCGAACTCAATATTCTGGGCGGTGACAGTAAGGTCCGCGGTTCCGTCTGAGATGTCAGCGTAATAAGGGATCTCAAGAGTGCCCTCAAAGACTCCGCTCTCCTTTGTCCTGATGACTTTTTTGCTCACTTCCGTTCCGTCAAAGAAAAGATGCAGTTGCAGCGTGGAAAGTGCGATGTTGTCCTTCAGCGTCACCTTGAACGGAAGGTTCTCTCCCAAGTTGGCAGACTGGGCGATCTCACAGGTCATCTCCGGGCCTTTGTCGGTGACCTTCAGCTTTGGTTCCCTGTAGCAGGAGGTGAAGGCCATAGCCATCGCAAGGACGGCCAAAGATTGTTTTACAATGTATTTCATGTTCATTATCATTATCTTAGTTATTCCATTTTATAGAGGCTATTGACTTTGCAGGTGCCGTGAACTTTACGGAATGCCCCGAGTCGGAAAAAGTGAACGAGTGGCTTTCAGACAAATTGTTCTCGATGATTATTCCGTAGGAATGGTCAGGGTTTAGGAACGCCAGACATGAGACACCAGACTTGAGATTCCCCTTTGTCGCGATCCTGCGTGCTCCGGGGCGAATCACCTTAGAAGCGTGCGCAAGGTTGTAATACTGGGTCTTACGGTCGGTCACCTTACCGGTCTTTGAGTCAATCATAACCACACCATAGCAATTCTGGCAGCCACCCGGACGCTTGGGACCATAATTCTCATCCAAAACAAGGTTCCAAAGAGTCACCCCTTTGTTCTCCCTTGAGAGGGTCTGGATGAAGATGTTGTCGAAGTCAGTCATAAGACACTTCGCGAAATCTGGTGCCCAACCTCCGATCGAAGCCTCAGTGAAATAGATCTCCTTATCAGGGAACCTGCTGACCATTTTGTCTAGTTCCTTAGGATTTCCATAGTAATTGTGCCATGCGGAGCCTGCCACATACCTGGCGGCCTCTGTATCGGCAAGGATATTCATCGGATAGCCTTGTTGGTCAGCGATGCCGTCGTAGTTGTAGTTATGGTCATAGACAAGGATCTTTGTGTTCAGACCGGCCTTCCCGAATGCCGGGCCGACAGCCGTCTTTATGAACTCAAGTTGCTCTTGCCAAGGCATGTACATTGACATCGAGTTACCCTTGTTCAAAGGCTCGTTCTGGAGCGTCACGGCATAGATGTCAAACCCTTGGGACTTCATCACCCGAATCCAACGCACGAAATACTCTGCATAGTCCTGATAGCATTCCGGCTTCAGCCTTCCGCTTGTCCATGAATAGTAGTCGCTGTCGTTGTTGACTCTTCTCTTCATCCAGCGGGGCGCTGTCCAAGGCGTGGCGATTATCTTGACATCAGGATTGATCGCCAGGACCTCCTTAAGGACAGGGAAAAGGTCACGGACATCATATTCATGGGCCGCGAAATTCTCCATACCTTTCTTGTCGCACCAGGTGTACTCGTCAAGACCGAAGTCCGATGAGCCGATGGTGACCCTCACCATGCTGAATCCAAGCCCTTCTTTGGGATCGAAAAGCTCTTTCAGGAGAGCGGTCCGGGCCGATGGCTCCATCACAGCCCGCAGATTGTAGCAGGTGCTGCCAGTCAAGGCAGGGCCGAAGCCGTCAACGGTCTGGAAGGTCACAGTTGAATCAAGAGTGACAAGATTAACCGCCATTGTTCCCGGCTTGCGAAGCTCAAGTTCCTCAGACTTGAAAAGAAGGGTTTTGTCAGCGGTTGTGACATAGGCCGTCACAGTCTCAGGACTTGGATCCGGAGCCGGAGGGGTGACTTCTCCCCCCTCGGTGCTTCCGGAAGCCTTGCCGCAGCAGGAACAAAGGAGCAGCGCGCAGAAGAACAAAAGTTTATCGTAACGCATGACTTTTCCGCTCATTAATAGCCCTGATTCTGCTCGATGTTAGGGTTTTTGTCAAGCACCGTTGTCGGCACCGGAAGGAAAATGCTGTACTGATCAAGCGGATCCCTTGTAAGGTAGTAGGAATCATCCTTCCAGACATTGTTGTGGACATCGATGATCTTGTCGTGGCGGGCAAGGTCGAAGAACCTGAATCCCTCGAAAGCCAGCTCAAGACGGCGCTCGTCAAGGATCTTGTCAATCAGCTGGTCACCAGAGAGTCCGCTGACAACAGGCAGTTTGGCGCGCAGACGCACAGCGTTGACGTACTTCAAGGCTCCCGCACTGTCACCGTTCATCGCGAGAGCCTCAGCGTGAAGCAGGTAGATCTCCGCAAGGCGCATGAGGATGATGCTTGTGGCAGAGGTCTCCATCTTGCCCATGAACGCGTACTTATCCTCAGGATAGTAAAGACTCCAACTGCAGGCGTCCCAAAGGATGCTGACATTTTTTCTCTCAGTGTCGCCTTCCTCGTCATAGGCGGCAATCAGGTTCCTGGATGGCGTGATCCACTTAGACCATGTATAATTGTCCCCAGGAGAGAACTGATTCCTATGGAACATCATGTGAAGCCAGTTGCCTGATGATGCCGTGAATGTCACCTCAAAGATTGACTCCTTCGTGTTCTTGGCGGCTGTCTTGGCTGACACATCGTAAGACCACATGTCCTTATAGTTGTCACACAAGGAGGCTCTCAAGGTCTCTGCGCTGCCGGAATTGACATTCATATCCTTCTCGACCGCCTCGCACCACTGGGCCACCTTACCCCAGTCCTGGATGTTCGATTTCTCGGCATAGACACGGGCCAGAATTCCCTTGGCGAATGTCTTGGAAAGGACGAACTTGTCCTCCGCACTGAGATCTGGTGCATTCTGGGCAGCGAACTCAAGCATCTCCACAATTTGGGCGTATATGTCCTCCTTTGCCGGACGAGACGGATAGTAGGAAGGATAGACTTCCTCAACATTCTCGGCGGTTATAGGGTCAGGGATGGAGTTGATGACAGGAATTGTGTTGAAAAGCTGGGTGCCCCTGAACACATAGAAAGCCTTTATGATGTCCGCCTGGGCAAGCCAGTTGTCATGCTGTGATTGAGTCATTGACGGATCCAGTTTCTGGATGCGGTCAATGTTGCAGATCACCTGGTTGGCCGCGTTTATCGCAAGCTGGAAGTCACTCCAATCCCGGGTGACATTCTGATTTGATCCGTCAATCTTGTTGGACTCGATCCCGACAAGCTCCGCGGTGCTCGGAGAGCCGTTGTAGGCGTTGTCAGCGCGGACTTCTGAATACACGAGCCAGTCCATGAACTGAAGCCTCTGCATCCTGTCGTGCTTAAGCACACCGCTATAGAATCCTTTGACAAGATTCTCCATCTGTGCTGCGGTGGTGTACTGCGAAGTCGTGGTGTCTTTCGGGACAAAAACATTACCCTCGTTGTAGCCTGTGACAGGATAGATGTCAAGTTCGCATGAAGCGAGCGGGACCAGAGCGAGGAAAGAGAATATAATTAATGACTTTTTCATACTCATCATCTTTTAGAAATCAACGTTAACACCGAAAGTAACAGTCTTTACACAAGGGTAAGTGCCCCAGTCGATTCCGAAGTGGATCGCGTTGGCCCACTGGCTCATCTCAGGGTCATAGCCGGAGTACTTGGTGAACGTGATCATGTTGTCAAGTGTCACGTAAGGACGGATCCTTGTGATGTTGAGACGCTTGAGTTTCGGGCCAGTGAAATCGTAGGACAGAGTGATGTTCTTAACCTTCAGGTAAGAGCCGTTCTCGATCCAGCGGGAAGAGACCTTGACGTTGTACATCTCGCCCGACTTAGGAATGTCGGTGATCTGTCCAGGAATCTTCCAACGGCGAAGGACGGCAGTGGTCTGGTTGTAGCCGTTCACCATACCCTCCATGTCAACCCTTGAGGCGTTGTAGATGTCATTGCCTACAGAGCCTGTGACGAGAAAACTCAGGTTGAATCCCTTGTAGCTGAAGTTGTTGGTCATACCGAAAGTGAAGTCAGGGTTAGGATCTCCGATCCAGGTCTTGTCGGAATCCGAGATCTTTCCATTCCCGTCAAGATCCTCGTAGATCATCAGACCCGTCTCAGGGTCAACTCCATTGGCCTTGTAGCCCCAGAACTGGGACAGCGGCATACCAGGAGTCATCCTGACGACATATTCACTCTGGATGTCAGAAGGCTTGATGTAGTTATAGACCTGCTGGAGGGTGAGTTTCTCCAGTTTGTTGCGGTTCATCGAGATGTTGAAGTCTGTGTTCCAACGGAATCCGTTCCTGTCAATGTTGACGGAGGAGACCGCGAACTCAAGTCCCCAGTTGGACATCTCGCCCTCGTTCCTTGTTATGTTTGAATATGGCGACGGAAGCGGAACGCTCATCAGAAGGTTGGTGGTGTACTTGTAGTAGCCGTCCAAGGTGAAGTTCAGTCTGCTGTCCAGGACTGAAAGATCGACACCCACATTGGTCTGTGTGGTTGTCTCCCAGGTCAGATCCCTGTTTCCGATGTTGCTCTTTCCTCCAAGGGAAGGAGTCGCCTGAGCGTTCTCGGACTTTGTCCAGTCATAGTAGACAAGACTATATTTCTGCACCCAGGCATGGTCGCCAAGACCACCCTGGTTGCCTTGCTGTCCCCATCCTGCGCGGATTTTCAGGTCGTTGATCCAATCAATGTCCTGCATGAAGTTCTCTCCAGAGACACGCCATGCCGCGGAAACTGAAGGGAAATAGCCCCACCTGTGTCCGGGTGCCAGTTTTGACGAGCCGTCAGCACGAATATTCGCCGTAAGGTAATACTTGCTGTTGTAGTTGTAGGAGATTCTGCCGAGGTAGGACATTATGCTCCATTCGGACAAGCCCTGCGAATTACCCCTGAGGCCGGAAGAGTTGCCGCCATTCAGACCGTAGAGGATGTTGTCGTACTCTGTGGAGAAGTACTGCCTTGAGCCGGTCAGGTTCTCCCAATGCGAAAGTGTCGCTGAGGTACCGGCCATGGCCTCGATGTTGTGCTTGCCGGCCAAAGTGTTTTTGTAGGTAAGAATATTATCGAGAACGATGACCCTGTTGTCGGCTCTCGTGGTCTCCGCCTTGCCGTGCTGGGTACGTCCCTCAGCGGTCTTGATAGGATCAAGGAACTGGTAGTTGAACGTCCATGTCCTGTCCATGGTGGCAGTCGATTTGAAGTTCAGGTTCTTGCTGAACTTGATCGTGGCGTGTCCGGTGAGGATGAGTCGGTCGTTCTGGTCGTAGAAGTTCTCCTGACGGGCGATGTTCTCCGCTGGAGTGGTGACATTCGCTCCGTAGAACTGTGTCCAGTACCAGTCAGGATTCTCCTCGCTCCAAACCTTCGCGTAAGTCGGAGTGTTGATGACAGACATCACGACACCAGCCCTGTTTGAGCCAGTACCGGAGATGATGCCGTTCTGCTTCCAATGTGAGAATGTGACGTCAGCACCGACATTGATCCATTTGAATATGTCAGAGTCCATGCTGGCCCTGAAGTTATACCTCTTATAGTAGCTTGTACGGATGATACCCTCCTGGTCAACATAGCCGGCACCAATGTAGTACTTGGACTTGTCATTGGCGTTGGAGACGGACAGCTGGTAGTTCTGAGAGACCGCGGTCCTGTAGGTTTCCTTGAACCAATCTGTCTCATCCTTGAGTCCGTCAGGCAGCTTTACAGCTCCGATCTCATCCATGAGCTCTTTGTATTGAGCCACGTTCAGGACATCGAATGTCTTTGCGACATTGCCCAGACCCACATAGGAAGTGAAGTTGATCTGCGGGCCGACATCCTTAGAGCCTTTCTTTGTTGTGATGAGAACCACACCGTTGGCAGCCCTTGATCCATAGATCGCCGCTGATGATGCGTCCTTGAGGATCTGCATCGTCTCGATATCATTCGGAGACAGGTAGGTTATGGAACCGTTGCCTGTTCCTACAGGAACTCCATCCACGACATAAAGAGGATCATTGCCTGATGTGATTGAGGAGTTACCACGGATCCTGACGGTCATTCCAGAGCCAGGGGTACCGGAAGTCTGCTGTACTGTCACACCAGCGACCTTTCCCTGGATAAAGCCGGAGACTGTAGGGACAGGACGAAGCCTGATGTCATCGGTGTCAACGGTCGAGACAGCCGTGGTCAGATCCTTCTTTTTCACCGTGCCGTAGCCGATGGCCACAACCGCGTCAAGCGCTATAGCTTGTTCTTTCACAGTAACATTGACCACGGAACGGTCACCCACTTTCTCTGTCACCGTGGCATAACCCAACGACGCGAATTCCAAAACCGCATCTTTAGAGGACACATTGATGTCATAGCGACCGTCTTGATCAGTGGTAACACCATTGCCGGTCCCCTGCTCCAAGACAGTGAGCCCGATGACTGGCAGGCCGTTCTGATCCTTGACCGTTCCGCTGACAGAACGCTGCTGAGCGTAGGCTGAGAACCCCAGCGACAGCAACAAGAACACTAAAAGTTTACGCATACAATAAAAATTAAAATTATCAGACTCGTTTCCGAATCAGGCATTAAGGCCTATTCAAGAATCGTGAGTACAAAAATATAAAAACCTTTTAAACAGATTGGCGCAAAGTGGTCAAGAAGTGGAGGACAGCAACAAGTCAAAATTCAGAGGTATTGTTTTTCAAGAAGTTATAAAATAGTATAATTATCCGAAAGTGGATTTTTTAGGGTAAATGAATAGCCAAAAATCATACTGGAAGAGGGGAAACCACATAGATGAAAGTCAAAAGTTAACGATAGATTTCAGACAATAGATTACAGATGCTTCCATGCTGGTGAGCAAGAATGCGTCGTATTTGATGGCACTCCTCCTTGGACTAAACAGTAACTGGAAGGTTATGGCGGCCTTCGCGCTGCGCGCGCCCTGGCCGGTTGAAGATCCGCAATAGCCTTCAAGCAACGATAGAAAAGAACTTTAAAGGTAGATTGGTTAGAGCATAAGGAGGGGAGCAATAACTAAAACATGGAATAATGTCGTTCAAAGCAGCCGCAAGGAGACATTCGACGAAAAGGGTGGAAAACGCTTCCTGAGAGTGTATGAGGAACCGGCGGGGAGCAAAAATGTGGGAAAATGTCGCCGGAGAGTGCAAGGGGGATAAAATAATGAGATAAAGATAAAAAGAAGAGGGGAGTAAGGGCAAGGATAAGGATAAGGATAAGAATAAGAATAAGGATAAGGATAAGAATAAGAATAAGAATAAGGGTAAGTAAAGAGTAAACAAGCGAGGGGCTGGTGTTGATACAACAAAAAAAAAGGAGTCCGCCTGTCT
>DJQB01000021.1:13515-18411 GCA_002439875.1 Bacteroidales bacterium UBA6397 | reverse complement strand
AAATTTCTCCGGACAGCAGTGAATAGACATAAACGTTAAGACTTATGTCTTTATGAATATTTGATAGGAATTAACACTTAAATACATTAACACATGAAAACCAGTAAATTACTAAGTTTGGTATTATCTCTATGCTTTCTTGCAGGATGTGTAGAGAAAGAAACTCAGGTGCAAGTTTCATCAGTGTCGCTGAACACAGCGACAATCGAGATGGTTGAGGGCGAGACATTCAGCCTTGTCGCCACTGTCCTGCCAAAGGATGCTGAATATGACGGAGTGATGTGGGCTTCGTCTAACGCCTCTGTAGCCAGTGTGAATTCCGGCACTGTGACCGCCGTCAAAGAAGGCACTGCCACAATCACTGCTAGTGCCGGTGGTAAGTCCGCGACTTGTACCGTGAAGGTCTCTACAAAAGTGGTGGCCGTAACGTCAATCACTTTTGACAAGACTTCTTTGTCGATGAAAGTAGGGGAAACAGAAACAATAACCGCAACGGTAAGTCCTTACAATGCAACGGACAAAACAATAACTTGGAGTTCATCTGATGTGTCAGTCGCAACCGTGGCTGATGGCAAGGTAACGGCAACCGTGGCTGATGGCAAGGTAACGGCAAAGAAGCCAGGAACAGCGACAATCACGGCAAAATCAGGTATCTACACAGCAGATTGTACAGTAACTATTACTGTTAACACTGAATCTGTTATTCTTGACAAAATCTCACTTGAGCTGGCTGTAGGCGAGACCGCGCAGTTAACCGCCACAGTGAAGCCTGATGATGCCACTGACAAAAACGTGATATGGACTTCATCTGATGAGTCGGTCGCCAAGGTAGCCGACGGCAAGGTGACAGCCATCGAGGCCGGCAAGGCCACCGTAACAGCGGAATGTGGTGGCAAGACCGCTGAGTGTTCGGTTACCGTCACTGTTCCCGTAACAGGTGTGTCCCTTGATAAGACATCACTATCTCTTGCAAAGGGCGGTAGTGCACAATTGTCAGCAGTTGTTTCTCCGTCAAACGCATCAAACAAAAATATAATATGGTCAAGTAGTGACTCAGATATAGTGACTGTCAATCAATCGGGTCTCATTCATGGCATAAGAGGAGGTAATGTAACGATATCAGCTCAGACTGAAGACGGTGGTTTTAAAGCCCACTGTGCTGTTACAGTCCCAGTAAATGTTACTGGAGTTACCATAAGCAAGACTTCTCTTTCGATGATTCAAGGTGATACATATACTTTATCGGCAAGTATCCAACCAAGTGATGCCACGAACAAGGACTTGGTATGGTCCAGCGATGATGCTTCAATTGCAACAGTAACTTCTTCTGGCATGGTAACAGCCATAGGCGGAGGAAACACGAAGATTACCGTCAAGTCGTCAGACGGTGGATATCAAGATTACTGCAATGTGTCGGTTACGATAGATCCACACCAAGCTGTCGATCTTGGTTTAAGTGTCAAATGGTCCAAGTTTAATTTCGGAGCATCTTCGTCAACTGAGGTCGGAGGGTATTATCTATGGGGAGATCCGACTGGAACCGCAGTGATCATGGAGTATTCGGCTCCATCACTAATTGATATAAGTGGGACAGATTATGATATCGTTCGTAAAGGGTGGGGTGGTAATTGGAGGCTTCCGACAAAGAGAGAGGTCAGTGAGCTTTACGACAAATGTAAATTGGAAGCGGTCACTCTCAATGGCACTGCAGGTTATAAAGTCATAGGCCCGAACGGGAATAGCATTTTTATGCCTGCTACTGGATATGCTTACCCAGCAAGCGGTCCTATTGGTAGGACAAAGACAACGGATACAAGCAGCCTATATATCATGACGGGGCAGTCATATTCTGATGGTTATGCTCGTATGGCGTATATATTTTGCCTTAAATCAAATCTATCTTATAGTTTGCCAAGCTGGAATGCTGACTTCGCCAAGTTCCCAGTTAGAGGAGTGCGTTAATAACTATTACAGAGAAAGCCATAATCACAAATAATAGGCTTCCATTTTTGAAAAGTGTGAAACGACCTTCTGTAGATACATTTTTTAATTGTTAATTAGAAATTATTGATTAATATGTGCTCAAATATTAAAAAAATAGCCGGAATAGTAGTCTTCTTGATACTGTCTTTCTCCTGCGTCAAGTACGACGATTCCGCAGTAAGGTCTGACATTGAGGCTCTCGATTCTAGAGTGACAACCTTGGAGCGGCAGTGCGAGATACTGAACGGAAACATCTCAGCCTTGCAGGCGTTGGTCTCAGCGGTGCAGGGGAGGGATTGTGTGGTGAGCGTGACGGACCTGAGTGACGGGACGGGGTATTCAATCACGTTCGCTTCGGGTAGGACGGTCACTTTGCGCAACGGGAAGGACGGTGCGGATGGAAAGGATGGCAAAGACGGTCAGGACGGCCTCCCCCCAGTCGTGAGTGTGAGGCAGGGCTCGGACGGGGTGTATTACTGGATCATCGACGGAAATTGGTTGCTTGACTCCAACGGAAAGAAGATCCGGGCGCAAGGGGTTGACGGCAAGGATGGAACCAATGGCGAAGACGGCAAGGACGGTACCAACGGAATCACTCCGCAGCTGAAAATCGAGGATGGCTGGTGGTTCGTCTCGTATGACGGAGGAAAGGGCTGGATCAAACTGTACAAGGCGACAGGGGAGGACGGGGACTCCTTCTTCTCCAGCGTGACCGACAACGGGGAGACGGTGACGGTCAAACTGAAGGACGGAACGACCTTTGATATTCCCAAAGCAAAGGGTGAACTGGGAATCCGCTTCTCGGAGTCGGAGGACATCGGCATCAGCGCGGGGGAGACCAAGGCCATTGAATATACGATCGTGAACGGCTCCTCCGGCACCTTGGTCAAGGTGTTCGGGCAGAACGGGTGGAGTGCTAAGGTTCAGAAAAAGGATGCGACCAAAGGCTCGATCGTCGTGACGGCTCCGTCACCGCTGGCCGAGGGCGAGATTGTCGTGCTGGTCTATGAGGGTGACTCCAAGACGGTTGTGAGGTTCCTGAACTTCGTCAAAGGTACCATCAGCGCACCGAAGGAGACATATTCATTCTCCGGAAAAGATGGAACCTACGAGGTGAATCTGGACACGAATGTGGACTATGATGTGAATATCCCTGCGGAGGCTTCATCGTGGCTGAGTTATGACGGAGTCCAGACCAAGGCGATGCGGCAGGACAGACTCGGCTTCCGTGTCGCTCAGAACTTCGGGCCGGATCCCCGCGCGGCTGTCGTCACGATCACCGACAAGTCGAAGGAGAACACGGTGAAGATCTCCATCACGCAGAAGGTCTGGGATGCCATCGACATTCCGGACGCCAACTTCAAGGCCGCGCTTGTGGAGGAATTCGACAAGGATGGAGATGGGGAGATCAGCCGGGAGGAGGCGGACGCTGTAGAGGAAATCAAGGCGTCGAATAAAGGCATCAAATCGGTGGAAGGAATACATCATTTTGTGAATCTCAGGTATCTTGACTGCTCGTATAACGAATTGTCTACCATTGATTTGAACAGGAATCCCAGATTGTTTGTTCTTAGCGTGGCTCATAATTTTATCTCAAAGTTGGATTTAAGTAAAGTCTCGCTCAATTCGCTGGTTTGTTTCGAGAACAACCTGACTGCCATCGATTTAAGCAACCAGACGGATCTTCAGTTGATTTCATGTGGCGGCAACCCGATCATGACGCTGGACATAAGCAAATGTGCCCAGACCTTTTCGTGCCTGTTTGCGGAGAGATGTGTTAACCTGACCGAAATCTACATCCGAAAAGGGCAAGTGATCAAGTCTAAGGATTTACCATCGAACACGATAATCAAATACCTAGTCCCCGACGGCACCGTCACCCTCCTCCAGAGACACACCGTAGGCCGTGGCATCAAGTTCATAATAATGGGCGACGGTTACCTGAGCAGCGGCCTTGCCTATGGAAGCGGTTCCAAGTCAAAGTTCGGCACCTGGGCTGACCACGCCATGGAGGCCATCTTCGCTGAAGAACCGTACAAGACCTTCCGCAACCGCTTCGATGTCTATTCCGTGGCGGTGGAATCCACGACTGAAACCTTCAACGGCGGCACGGCGCTCGGCTGCACCTTCGGCAGTGGCACCAGGATCAACGGCAACAGCTCCAAGGTCTTTGAATATGCCCGCAAGGTTCAGGGCGTGGATCTCACCAAGTCGGTCGTTATTGTCATCCTGAACTCCACCCGCTACGCCGGCACATGTTGGTACTGGTCCGACAACAGCGCGATCGCCTACGTCCCTACCACCTACAACGACGTGAAGGAATTCTCACAGACGATGCGCCACGAGGCCGGCGGCCACGGATTCGCCAAACTCTTTGATGAATATTACTATTCCGGGACAATCCCGTCCAGCGAGGTTACTTCCCGCAATTGGTGGTACAACGCCATCGGAGCCGGGGCGAACGTGGATTTCACCAGTGACCGAGCGAAAGTCCGCTGGACTCACTTCCTGTCCGATGCCCGTTACTCCGGTCAGGTCGGTGTCTATCAAGGTGCCCTGACCTACCAGTACGGAGCCTATCGCCCTACGGGCCAGAGCATCATGCGCCACAACATCGGTGGCTACAACGCCCCGTCACGCGAGGCGATCTACAAACGGATAATGAAATTGTCTGAAGGCGACAGCTGGGAATATGACTACGAAACCTTCGTGGCCTACGATGCCGTCAACCGCTCGAACGCCTCCCAGACCTACCACCGCGATGAGCTCCGCGACTTCGATGAGCGAACCTTCATCCCGCTAGCCCCGCCTGTCTTCGTTGATGCTCCGGCGCCCACATCCACGACCGTTGTGAGCCAAACTGCGCCGTCCGGCGACGTTAAGTGGCGATAACGTCACCGAGGAGGGATAGAC
>DJQB01000021.1:0-13376 GCA_002439875.1 Bacteroidales bacterium UBA6397 | reverse complement strand
GGCCAAAACGTCACCGAGGAGGGCATGTTTAGGCATCACCACCCATAGCGATTGTAAGGATTCCGCCGAATGGTTATATTTGCATATTCGTAAAATAATCTATTGCCATGCGGAAGATGATGATCCTCTTTACTGTCGTGATGCTTTGTGTCTCATGCTCAGAACAATTCAACGCCGCCTATCTCCTTTCCGGAGGTGCCAAGGTGGCACAGGCCGCGACTCTGTCGGACTCCCAGATCCAGTCTTATGTCAGTCAGTATGTTCGGAAACTGGATGCGGAGAACACTGTTTTGCCTGAGACCAGTCCATACGTCAAGAGAGTCAGGAAAATGACTTCGGGGATCACCTCGGTGAACGGTATCCCGCTTAATTTCAAAGTATACAAGACGAATGAAGTGAACGCTTTCGCTTGCGCTGACGGCAGCGTAAGGATTTATTCCGGGCTTCTGGATGCGATGACTGATGACGAGGCTCTTGGCGTAGTCGGCCACGAGATCGGTCATGTCGCCCTCAAGCATTCCAAGATGCAGTTCAAACAAGCTCTTCTTACTTCGGCTCTCAGAGACGCCGTGGTGTCTACCGGAGGGACTGTCGCTGTCCTGACAGCGTCGCAGCTCGGAGATCTTGGTGAGGCCTTGATGAGCGCCAGCTTCTCCAGAAAGCAGGAAACCGCCGCTGATGACTATGGCTACGATTTTCTGAAGAGTGCCGGCAAGAATCCTTGGGCTATGGCGATGGCTTTCGAGGAACTTCAGAGACTTTCCAGTGGAAGTACGGCTTCCGGCACCCAGGCCGCGTCCGGATCTTCCGTCGGTCAGTTGTTCTCGACTCATCCGGCTACCGCGGACAGAATCTCCAGGATGTCGGAGAGGGCCACAAAGGACGGCTACAAGAGACCCTCCGAATAATCAGCGTAAAGTCTTGTTCTCCGCCACGGTGAATCCCACGGAAACGGAATTCCCGGAATCATCGACGGCTGTGACGGTGTGTCTGCCGGGCGACGGCTTCAGCGTCATCTGGTGGATCATCTGAGTCTGTCCGGCATAGTCGTTGTCCAGGTGCCAAAAGACATTGGCGCTTGGAGTTCTGTGCGCCAGATTGAATGTTATGCCGGAGATTGATCCGTCCAGTTGGCGCGGAATGTAGATCACGGCTCCGTTTTCAGGGTAGATGAATTCCATCGTGGAACCGTCGGCCTTGCCTTTAGGAATCACAGGGGCATATTCAGGATGATGCTGCCTGTAGTACCATTCCATCGATGGCGGCATGATGAACGTACGGACTCCATCCACTACCTGATGGTAGGGGCACACTTCGCTCCTTACTGATTTGCGTGGCAGCATCAGAGTGTCTGAATCCTCGCAGTACACCCCTTTCAGACATCCGGACTCACGGCATACTTCCGCGACAATGTAATCTCCGAAGACCGGCTCCTTGAACCAGCCGTTCCAGGAATATTCACTGTCATATTCCTTGGTCGGGAGGAGGTTGAATATGTCGAACATCACAGGTCCGGCCGTGCGTGCCCCCGTCAGCCCGGGAACTCCTTGCCCTTGGGCGTTGCCTGCCCAGACACCGACGGCGTAGTCAGCGGTCACTCCGACCGCCCACGCATCCCTGAACCCGAAACTGGTGCCTGTTTTCCACGCCACCTTCTTGACCGATCCGATCAGATGCCAGTCTATCTCGTCAGGTCTGTTGACCTCTTTCAGGGCGTCGAATGTCCACCACAGCGCGCATTTGTCTTTCAGCGGGAAATTGTGCAGCCTGTCCGCCTTTGACGCGTGAGTTGTGTCAGCGCTTTGGTAGGATGCGGACATTTTTGAATATGCCGATGTGATGCCGCCGAGGGTTCCTTCCGCTCCTCCGAGTATGAGCGAGAGGCCGTAGTGCGAGGCGCTTCCGTTCAATGTCGTTATCCCGCATTTCCTGAGAATATCCAGAAATTTCGGCACTCCGAATCTACGCAGGAGGTGAACGGACGGCACATTGAGCGAGCGGGCGAGAGCCTTGTCGGCAGGGACTGCCCCATAAAACTGCCTGTTGAAATTCTGCGGGGAGAAACCGTTGATGTTTATTGGCACGTCAGGCAGAAGAGTTTTCGGCAGGATCTCGCCGTCCTGAAGCAGCGAGCAGTACAGGAGAGGTTTCAGAATGCTGCCGGTGCTTCTTGGCGCGCGGATTATGTCCACCTCGCTTCCTGGACGTTTATGATCGGGATTGGCGTTCCCGATGTAGGCCAGTGTCTCGCCTGTGCGCACATCCTCCACGACCGCCGCAAGATCGTATATTCCAGTCTGTGAGAACTCATTGTTCCATTGGTTGACTATGGCTTGCGCCTGTCGTTGCAGATGAATGTCGATCGTGGTGCGGATCCGTTTGCCTGGGGAGGTTTTCCAATAGTACTCAGTTAAATGATGTGCTTCCTGCGGCAGTGCCACAGGCTCACCTGGAAGCGGCTCCTCGCAGGCAAGGACAAGGTCCAATGAGTCGAGGTGTCCGTGCTTGTAGAGCGAGCCAAGCAACCGGTTGCGCTTTTCCAGCAGCCTTGTCCTGTTTTTGCCGGGATGGATTTCCGCCGGGGCGTTAGGGAGCACAGCGAGCGTGGCGGCCTCGCCCCAGGAAAGCTCATCGGGTGGTCTTCCGAAATATCTCCAGGATGCTGCTTCCAAGCCGACAACATTCCCGCCGAAAGGTGCGTGTGAGGCGTATAGATTCAGAATCTCTCTCTTGCCGCACCTTAGTTCCAGGCGGGTGGCGAGGATCGCCTCGATGATTTTCTGTCCGATGTTACGCTCCCGTCCTCTGGACATCCTGATTACCTGCATGGTGATTGTGCTCCCCCCGCTGGTGATGTGTCCGGCTTTGATATTGCCTACTGCGGCGCGCGCTATTGCGACCGGATTCACGCCAGGGTGGTATGCGAACCATCTGTCCTCGAACTCGATGAGGGCCGTCTTGAACCTATCCGGAACAGTGTCCGATGGAGGAAACCTCCATTGTCCGTCACTCGCTATCCGGGCTCCCAGCAGCTCTCCGTTCCTGTCTGTGACGACTGTGGAGTAAGATGTGCCTTTGAACAGGTCTTTGGGTAGGCAGAAAAAATATGCGGTCAAGAGGGCAATGATGACACCGGCCGCTATCCTTGATCGCAGTTTCTTCCTCATAGACTATTCAGTGACTTTCGCCGTGCCGGAAGCCGTGTTGGCGCTGATGCGAGGGGCGTACATAGCCTCGCACTTCACGGCAGGGAGTATAAACTCGCCTTGGTACGATGCATGCATCTTGATCCTGAATGTCTTGCTAGTACCTTTTGGAAGGTCGAAGAACCAGATGACACGGTCATCCCTGATGTCACGGTAATGGAATGAGGCCTTTGAGATCTCGCCTCCATAGAGTCTGTCGTTCACTATCTCCCAACCGGAAGGAATCATTTCCGTGAGGGCCAGATTGTCGCAGTCCCTGACACCGCTTGTGTTGCCTACGGTGATGGCCACTGTGAAGTCCGTCCCCTGGGTGATTCTGTCCGGGTTCAGACGCTTGCCGGTCAGTGTGCTGTAGCTGACATTCAGTCTCAAACCGCTGGACCTTGCCTCGACCTTGTCACAGGATTCCGGTATGACAGACGTGATCAAAGTCGCGTAAAGGCTTCCGTTCATCTTATTTGTGATGTCAATGCTTCCGCTTTCGGTGTCCACTGTGGCACGGCCGATTGACTTGGCGCTCCTAACTTCGGCCGTGTTTTCGCCTTGCCTTACCTCCGCCGAAATTGTGTCTGATCCTACTTTCCTTGCGAGATCTCTCATCGCGCAGGTCGCGAAAGCGATTTCCTGTGTGGTGTACCACCCTCCGTCGATCGCGTCGGCGATTTCCTGGGCGACATCCATGGCTTCCGGCAACGCGTCGTTGAGAACCAAGGCCTCAAGGGCCACGGCCTTGTCCCTTACCGGAGAGCCGAACGTCCTGTCGGTCTCCGGGTAATCGGAGAAGTTCGTTTTAAGCCCTGCGATGATTTCCTCCGCCACTGTCTTCTTTCCGGTGACGGCGTAGGTGGACGCAAGCATCCATGCGGCCTGTCCGGAGAGGCTCTCGCTTTCTCTCAGCCTGTTCATCGCTCCGCTTTCCGTCTCTCCGTTAAGCGCCAAAGTGTAAAGCCTATAGGCCTGCTCAAGGTCTCCGAGGCCTCCATTATCGGAATTACGGTAGTCTTGCACATTCCGCTTTTGGAATCTTGACCAGCTGGCCAGGACTCCCTTGCTGACACTGAAGCCATTCTGTGACGCTGAGATCATAAACTTTCCAGCCATTGAACTTACCCATCCGCCGGCGTCAGCGTCACCAGGCCAATAGACGAAGCCACCGTTGCCAAGCTGCCGTTGGTACAGTTGCTGAAGCAGCTCTGGAATCATCTTGTCTATTTGTTTCTGCTTGTCTTCAGGAAGCATATTCCTGATCGCAAGAAGACTTATTCCCTTGGCAGAGATCTGCTCAGTGCAGTTGTATGTGTAATTTGTCAGGAAAGAGAATATACCTCCGCAGTCAACCGACGGGAAGCCGGTGAGTTCCAAGGTCGCCCATTGGCTGTCATCAGACTTGAAAGCGGAGAATCCGAAATGCTTGGTGTCGCCTTTGCTGATCATAGCCCTTGTCACGGAGATTACCGGCGGGTTAGGCGTGCGCACCTCAATGGAAATCTTCCCGCAAGCCTTTTGCCCGTTGCCCTTGGCGGTGACAATCACTTTGGCTGTTCCGGTTCCTGTGGCCTCAAGGTTGAACTTGACCATCTTGTCTCCCGGTTTGCTGAATTGCACAGAAGAGTTTGTGTCCCCGGTTATCCTCAGAGGCCCGTCAACCTTGACGCTTACATCAGCGTCCCTGACTTCGTCCTCAAGGGCGAAGACATTTACAGGCATCACGACCTTCTCACCTACTCCTATGACTCTTGGCAGGGTAGGGAGAACCATTAGCGGAGACCTTACCGGGACAGTCTTCTCTGCATTGCCGTAGGCTCCGTCCCTTGCCGCCACAAGCATCACCCGGACACTTCCGACGTACAAAGGTAGTTTGACCTTATGTGTGGCCGAGCCGCTCTGCAGCGAGAACGGGCCGAGGTACTTGACCACTGCGTTGAACCGGTTGTCCTTTTTTGCGTCGATGATAAGGTTCTCGTCGCCTCCGATGCTGAACATCGGCGAGAATCTGCCGCTGTAGGCTCCGATGACATCGTCGTAGAGATCCCAGGTGCTGACACCGAGCGCTTCCCTGGCATACATCGCATTCCAAGGGTCCGGCGTCTTGAATGACGTGAGGTCAAGAAGCCCCTCGTCCACAATGGCCAAAGTGTAGGTCATCGGTCTGCCGTTCTTTTCTTTGACCTTGATCTTGAAATCCTCCTCAGGGCGGAGCACGTCGGGCATAGAAATGACTGGCTCAAGGTGCGATTCCTTGTCGTTGACCAGCACCGGCCTCACTCCGTAGAGCCTGATCGGAAGGTCGTTGTCGGTTCTTTCGTGCGGCTGTACAAGGGTGATGTGGATGTAGAAATTCGGAGCCATCTCCGGAGTGACCTTGAAGGAGTATGCCACATCACTCTCGCCGGAAGTCTTCACCCATTCCCTGGCGATGACTTTCCTTGAGTTCTCCAGCGAGATGAGCGCCTGCCCTTTTGACGTGGCCGGAATATAAACGGTCACCTTTTCTCCGACCTCGTAGGATTCCTTGTCAGTGGAGAACGACAGCATTGTCAAAGCGTCAGGATCAGTCTTGGATGACCTTCCTCTGTAGTCCGGCCAGTCCACATAGATGACATCCCCGGCTGTGTGTCCGCTTTCAGTGTCTGTCACAAGCACCAGATAGCGTCCCCATTCCGGATAGTCCACCCTGAACGGGATGGCACCGTCTCCATTTGAGGATTTGATTGTGCCAGTGGCTATTATATTCGCAGAAGGGCTGTTGACGTAGGAGTCGAGACTCTCGCTGCGGCTTTCCCACCACCAGCTCCACTTCATCTTGTAGATTGTGTACTTCAGGTTGTGTCCTGCCACTTTCACACCGTTCTTGTCCACGACTGCGATGCTGACGATGTAGTCCTTGTCCGTCTCCAGATAATGCCCGTTTCCCTCTTTCGGAACATTCACGCCGACGTATGATGAATATGGTGAATATGGCACCGTCATTGAATTGAAGCTTACATCTCCGCCTTGCTCCTCGACGGTGGTCACGATGTCCGCCTTGAGCATCCCCGGAGCGTTTTCCGCCGACGGCATCATCACGTTCAGCCTGGCCTGGCCGTTGGAATTCAGCCTTGTGTTGATGAGTTGATGCTCGCTTGCGCTGAATTCAGACAACGGGCTGGAGAAATTATACCCTTCAAACCCCTTGAATGTTGACGGTCCCTTACGTAGAGCCATGGTGACTTTTGCCGCCAGTCCGCTCGCTGGTGGTCCTGTGAGCCAGTCCGCGGATATGCAGACAGGAACATTCCGCCCGCCGTCAATAGTCTTGTTTTCAAGATCAAGATTGATTCTCAATCTGTTGGGTTTGATGCTCTCAATCCTTAAAGACTTATGGAACGTGGCTCCGCCAATCTTGAGGTAGGCATGCCATATTCCTGTGGGATCCTCGTCTTTGGTAGGGATCGTGAAGGCGTAGAATCCGTTCTTGGCGTTAGTGTTGATCTGCTTTGTGTAGAACTGTCCCTGAGGCGTATACAGCTCCATCACTGCCGGATGGTTGTCAGGAACCTTGTTCTCTCTGTCATCCAGGATCATTGTGACGTGCAGCGTGTCTCCCGGTCTCCAGACACCCCTCTCTCCATAGATGAACGCTTTCAGACCCTTTTCCAAAACCTTGCCCCCGGCATCGAACCTGCTGAGGGATTTCTGCTCGCCTTCGGTGACTTTCAGGTAACTGGTCGCTCCGCCCCTCTTGGCCACAACCACGAATGGCTTTCCGGAAAGCTGCAACTCTGCCATTCCGTCAGTGCCGGTCTTGGCATAGCCGATTTCCTTGAGCTGGTAGTTGTAGACGTAAAGCTCGGCGTTGAAAACAGGCGTGGCGTCGATGATGTCACTTACGCTGACCCAAAGCTTGTTCCCGCCGGCATACTTCGCGATCAAGCCCAGATTGGAAGTCAGCAGGTTGATGGCAGGAAATCTGCCATCTTGCATATAGTACGAAGGCTTGAGAGGGTTGTCCCTGTCTTTCCAGTTGTACTTCTCCCAGTCGTGGAAGTCGTCATAATAGTAGGGAGACGGGGTGTCCCAGTCGTCATTGTCCCTGTCAGTGATGTCTTCCGCTGAGAGGGACACCATCTTGTCTGATGGGGTTCCACTCTTGAACGAGTCGTTCTTACCGTAGACTGAATATTCCTGCTTGAATGAGATTCTGATGCGGTAGATGGCCCCGGGCTCCTGCCTGAACAGTCCGGAGAGATCCACCGAATAGTCCTGCCATTTGTGCAGATTCTTTGACGGATCAGAGTCCAGGCGCATGCAACGCTTATAGACAAGCCGTCCGCATCTTCGGAGGGAGTTGTCACCAGAAAGGTTGTTGTCCTGAAGGAACATCAGCACATTGTCCTCATAGATTTGGATGACTCTGATGTCCACCGCGTTGAGATTCACCGCCTTGAACGGAAGTATCAGTTCCTTGGAATCCGGCAGGATGTTGCCGGTGACCGGAATCTCCACCGCCGGCTTGACTTCCGTCGTAGAGAAGTTCTTTGAATAGTCAGCTCCGAGCCTTGTTCCGTCGTGGCTGCTTACCGCACCGGAAATCTTGAGCATCAGGGGTTTGTCATCCGGATTTTCGTAGTATATCTTGACGTGGGCGTTCTCAGCCTGAATATAACTGCGTCCCACGCCTTCTAGAGTGAGTAGGCCTGAATCGTCGCTTACATCCGCCAGAGCCTCTGTGAAATAGATGTCGATGTACGGATCATCCGCCTCCACCCTTTCAGCGCTGAGCACCTTGAAATCGTTCATCGCCGGGATTTTGATCTCCAGCCTAGAGTCTGTCACGAATCCGGTGTCTCCGGCCTTAAGGCTGATTCCCAATGTCCTGTCCTTGGTGTCCCTTGGCAGGCCGATGATCTCGAAATGATAGTTGAGCGGATCCGTTCCTGCCGTGACGCTGACTTCCTCACATTTCTGCGGGTAATCATATTCAAGCATCCCTTGTACTTTCTCCAAAGAAAGTTCCTCCGTCAGGGAGATTGTGCCTTCCACGCTGGCTTTTTCCGGCGATGCCGCCGTGATGGTGATCTCATTCACCGAGAGTACGGCTTCCTTTATGGCCACAAGGAACTTGAATGAGAATTTCTTGAATTTCCGACCGCCTACTTTCTGAATCCTGTCCAACCGCAGTTTGCCGGTGTAGGACTGTCCCTGTTTCAGCGCTCCTGTCTCGGGGATGAATTCTATCATGCTGCCGGACACCCATCTTGCCGTTCCTTTAACTGCCGGAGTGAATGTCAATATCCCATCTTTGAGATCGGTTCCTGCCGTCACCTCAGGGATGTCGGAGGCAAGCTCCACACGGATTGTGGATTTGTCTGAGATTACCCCGCCTGTATATGCCTTGATGAATGTGGCGAACTCGATGCTTTGTCCCTTGCTCTTGCCGAAGCGGCTGCATGATGAGTTGGCTAGAAGAACCATGGCCATAGAAAGAATGGCGATGACAGTTTTTATAGAAATTCTAATGTTCATGTACCTTAATATATATAATAGGTGTGACAGGTTGTCCTTACCGGAATGCTCCGGCCTTTACTGACTATGGCTCGTTAGTGTTCCATAGACATCAAATTTAGGAATTCTTTTCCGTATATTCAACATCCTGCCATTATTTGCGTTAGCGTGACAATTTGTCAGCATTGTTGTGGTGGCACAGCCTTTGATTTTACCCCCATCGTCTCCGGAGTGAGCCGGAGCATAGATTTAAAAACATTAAAAAACTTTATATTATGATTAAACCATTGGCAGATAGAGTCTTGGTTGAGCCTAAGGAGGCTGAGACTAAGACAGCTTCAGGTCTTTATATTCCTGACACAGCAAAGGAGAAACCTCAAGAGGGTAAGGTGATCGCCGCAGGTTCTGGCAAGAAGGATGAACCTATGGAGGTCAAGGTAGGTGACGAGGTCATCTATGGCAAATACGCTGGCACTGAGGTTACCATTGAAGGTAAGAAATATCTTATCGTGAAGCAGTCAGACATTCTGGCTATTCTGTAATTAACAATAGGAGAAATTTATTATGGCTAAAGAAATAAAATTCGATGTTGATGTCCGCTCAAAGATGAAGGAAGGGGCAGACGCTCTTGCGGACGCAGTTAAGGTCACTCTTGGTCCAAAGGGACGCAATGTGGTGATTGACAAGAAATTCGGTGCACCTCAAGTTACAAAGGACGGAGTGACTGTCGCAAAAGAGGTTGAACTCGCCGACAGGTATGCCAACATGGGTGCCCAGATGGTCAAGGAGGTCGCTTCCAAGACCAACGAACAGGCTGGTGATGGTACCACTACCGCTACTGTTCTCGCTCAGGCTATCATCAATGTTGGCTTGAAGAACGTAACAGCTGGCGCTAATCCGATGGATCTTAAGAGAGGTATCGACAAGGCTGTCGCTGCAGTTGTCGATGAACTCAAGAAGAACAGCAAGAAGGTCGGCACTGACTATTCTAAGGTAGAGCAGGTTGGCACGATCTCCGCGAACAATGACGCCGCCATCGGCAAGCTTATCGCCGACGCCATGTCAAAGGTCAAGGGTGACGGCGTGATCACTGTCGAGGAGGCCAAAGGCACAGAGACCGAGGTCAAGGTTGTCGAGGGTATGCAGTTTGACAGAGGTTACATCTCTCCTTACTTCATGACCGACTCCGACAAGATGGAGGCTGTCCTTGATGACGCCGCCATACTTATCACAGACAAGAAGGTCTCTTCGATGAAGGATCTTATGCCTATCCTTGAGCCTATCGCACGTGACGGCAGAGCACTGCTGATCATTGCAGAGGACGTAGACGGTGAGGCACTGACGACCCTCGTTGTGAACAAACTTCGTGGTACCCTAAAGGTTGCCGCAGTCAAGGCTCCTGGCTTCGGAGATCGCCGTAAGGAAATGCTTCAGGACATTGCCACCCTTACAGGTGCCATCGTAGTGTCCGAGGAAAGAGGCTTTACTTTCGAGAACACCACTCCTGACATGCTCGGAAAGGCCGAGAAGGTTACTATCACCAAGGACAACACCACTATCGTAGGTGGTACCGGTGACAAGGAAGCCATCGCTGACAGGGTCGCACAGATCCGCAAACAGATTGAGAACACGACTTCCGACTATGACAAGGAGAAACTTCAGGAAAGGCTTGGCAAACTCGCCGGCGGAGTCGCAGTACTTTATGTAGGTGCTGGCTCAGAGATTGAGATGAAGGAGAAGAAGGACAGAGTTGAAGATGCTCTTAATGCTACTCGTGCTGCTGTTGAGGAAGGTTATCTTCCAGGTGGAGGAGTTTCCTACATCCGTGCCGCTGAGGCTTTGAAGAACCTTAAAGGTGAGAATGAGGACGAAACCACAGGTATCCACATTATTGCGCGTGCCATCGAGGAGCCTCTTCGCCAGATCGCCCAGAATGCCGGAGTTGATGGCAGTGTCATCATCCAGAAGATTCGCGAGAACAAAGGCGATTTCGGTTACAACGCCCGCACCGATGAGTATGTGAATATGCTTGAGGCTGGTGTCATTGATCCTACTAAGGTCGCTCGTGTTGCACTTGAGAATGCCGCTTCCGTTGCTGGAATGTTCCTTACCACCGAGTGCGGAATCGTTGACATCCCTGAGAAGGAGCCGGCCGCTCCTGCGATGCCAGCTGGTGGAATGATGTAAAAGAGGCTTTACATTTCAACAATTCATAACTGAAAAACGGAAACCATCATTTGGTGGCTTCCGTTTTTTTGTGCTTATTTATTAGAATTGTGACGTTTTTTATTTATCTTTGGTCTTTGATAAAATTTGCGCTAACGTTTTAGCACTGGATTTATAACCATCGAATAATTATTTATCAAAGAATATGAAAAAAATACTGATTTTTGGGAGCAGCAACACTGATATGACGGTGAAGACACCGACACTTCCTGTTCCCGGTGAGACTGTCATAGGTGGAGTCTTCACGATGAGCGCGGGTGGAAAAGGCGCCAATCAAGCGGTCGCCGCGAAAAGGGTAGGGGGAGATGTCTCTTTTATCTGTAAGGTCGGAAATGACGTTTTCGGTGACAATTCCATCAAACATTACGAAGAGGAGGGCATAGATGTCAGCGGAATCTTACGTTCCGGCAAGCCTTCGGGTGTCGCTTTGATTACTGTCGACAAAGATGCCGAGAACTGTATTGTGGTGGCGTCCGGAGCCAATCTTGATTTTACTGATGAGGATATTGCCGCGTCTGAGGCCGCTCTCAAGTCCTGCGACATTCTGCTGATGCAGTTGGAGATTCCTGTGTCTGCTGTTTTGAAGGCCGCGAAGATCGCTCATGAGGCCGGAGCCTTTGTGGTACTGAACCCGGCACCGTACGCCGAGCTCCCTGAGGAGATATTCAAGTACATCTCATTGTTTATTCCTAATGAAACAGAACTTGCCTCATTCTCCGGTATGCCTGTCACAGACAAGGATTCAGCCGCCGCTGCCGCCAAGGTGCTTTTGGGCAAGGGTGTTAGGAATATGATTGTGACGATGGGAAGCAAGGGCTCCCTTATCATTGACGGTGGCGAGCCACAGCTCGTGCTGGCACGCAAGGTAAAGGCCGTTGACACTACAGGTGCCGGGGATACCTACTGCGGCTCCATCTGCGTGGCGTTGTCCGAAGGCAAATCTATCAAAGAGGCCGCCGAGTTCGCCTCCGCTGTTTCCGCCCTTTCCGTGACCAAGATGGGAGCGCAGACCGCCATACCTACAAGGGCTGAGGCCGAGGTCTTCATGACACAGTAATCAAAGAATATTCAATCTTAAATAACACTAATTATTATGTTCATCGTAAATAGTTATGGTTTGGCAGTGTTCTTCTGCTTCATCATCATGCTTTGCTGGGGCTCTTGGGGAAACACCCAGAAACTCGCCGCCAAAAGTTGGAGGTATGAGCTCTTTTACTGGGACTATGTGATCGGAATGGTCATATTCTCTTTGCTCCTTGCTCTTTCTCTCGGTACATTTGGTCCGGAAGGCCGTCCGTTCTTCCAGGACATCGCCCAGGCTGACTCGTCGGCCATCATCAGCATTATCATAGGGGGCGTGATATTCAATCTATCGAATATCTGCCTCAGCGCTTCCACCTCAATCGCAGGTATGTCCGTCGCATTTCCTGTTGGATGCGGTCTTGCGCTTGTGCTTGGTGTGATCAACAACCTCAGGGTCGAGATGTCACAGGGAGCTCTCAAGAGCAACCTGACCCTTCTCGCCGTTGGTGTGGCTCTTGTTGTTGTTGCTGTCATCCTTAATGGAGTCGCTTCCGGGAAGAAGGCCGGCAGCGCCGAGATCGTCAAGGCAGACCAACGCAAAGGCATCATACTTGCGGTCGTGGCAGGTGTCGTGATGTCCTTCTTCTCGTCATTCGTGATGAGGGCGATGGATCTAAAGGATTTCGCGAATATGGAACCAGGCAAGGTCGGTCCTTATACCGCCATCGTCGTTTTCAGTCTTGCGGTTCTTGCCAGCCACTTCGTGTTCGGCCCTATATTCATGAAATGGCCTTTCCAGGGAGCTCCTGTCAAGATGAGTGAATATTTCAAAGGCAATTCCAAAACACACCTCGTGGGAATGCTTGGTGGTTGCATCTGGTGCTTGGGCACCGCCCTCAGCTACATTGCTGCAGGTAAGGCCGGAGCTTCCGTCTCCTACGCCCTCGGTCAAGGCGCTCCTATGGTCGCAGCCATCTGGGGAGTGTTTGTCTGGAAGGAATTCAAGGGATCAAGCAAAACTGTGTACAATCTTCTTGGTATGATGTTCCTGTTCTTCATTGTCGGACTTGGAATGATCGTGGCAGCCGGAATGTAGTTCTTTGATCAGAATTTTGAATATATCGGTTCCAGTTTCGTTCTGGAGCCGTTTTTTTCTTTCCGATAACTTGCGCGACAGTTGGAACTTACATCGGTTTAGAGTGTGTTTTGACATTGGGCTGTTGAAAACTATTATCGAAAAAATGTCAAAAAAAGTTTGGAGGGAATGAAAAAAGTACTACCTTTGCACCCGCTTTCAGGAACGGAACGCAAGTTCAACCTCTTGAAAACATCAAAACAAGTTCATTGAAAAGACTGAAGGAAGTACAACAAGTACCGAGAACGAAAAAGAGAGCGTTGATTTCTTTTTTTTTTAAAAATAGAAGAATGAAGTTGTCG
>DJQB01000024.1 GCA_002439875.1 Bacteroidales bacterium UBA6397 | reverse complement strand
CTGCCGGTGATCATCACCCTGTACTGCGAGTCAGCAAGGCGGCGCGCAAATTTCTCCCACCCGTCAACGTTCTGGATCTCATCAAGATAGAAAAGCGGCTGTCCGCCCGGGTACAGCTCCATATAGGCATCCAGAATCACACCGAGTTCCTCCGATTTGACAGAGGCCAGCCTCTCATCCTCGAAATTGACATAAAGAACATCCCGGGACGAAATCTCGCCTGCCTTTATCCTGTCCTGTATGTCCTGATACAACAAACAGGACTTCCCCGCCCTCCGGAGTCCGACCAGCACGTAGTTGATCCTCTCTCCGAAGGCGAAGTCCCTGTGTATCAGCCGGTAGTTCTGAACGGCCGCCTGCTTTTCCAGTATGATGCTCTTTATGCTCTGCTTATCCATGCGATGAATTATTTTAAAGTATACTTTGCAAAAACACTAAATTATTTTAAGGTATACATAGAAATAATTTCATTTTGAACAACTCGCTTCGGCAAGCTCAGCGACCTCAGCGGGCGGACACCATTCGAATTTTCAGGCGTCGACATCCTGTTCACCGACATCTTCATTGAGGTCAACAGTGCTGCCCCAGTCGGAGACGGTTATGTCGCCTGAATCGAGCGCTCTCTTTCCTACATTTAGCTTGAAGGTGTATTTCTTCCCGGCCTCGAGAGTCGGGATCCCGGTTACAGTCTCCTTCCTGCCGGCAATCATGAACTCGATGAACACGGATCCGTCCGCATTATCCTTTGGAGAGGTGCCGATGGCCGAATAAGTCCAACCGATCGTGCCTTCCGCCGCGGAATCCGGCTCTTTTCCCTGATCATCAAGGACATAAGGACTGACAGCTTCAGCAGGGTCCGAAAATCTCCCGGTAAGATGAATTTTCAAATCAGAAATCTTGTCTTTCTCTTTATTGTACTGATCATTATATCCGACAATCTTCACAGTCACAAGAGAGAATTGACGCTTCAGCTGCAGATTCAGTTGATTGTCGCCAGGCTTGTCGAACGATGAATTGCCGCTCTTCATATAATCGGCGGAAGCCAGCCCATCCAGAGTATGCTGATCGGAAACAAACTTGCTCGAAGCACTCTTCTGATATTCCGCATCGAATACGTCCCCCTTTTTCGGCCAGACCATGTATTTCCCGTTGTCGGCGGGACTCCAACCGTTTTCCCCAAGCACATAGGCAAATCTCTCATTGGTACTTGACTGCCATATTTCAATCCTGTCTCCGATGTTGAACTTTTTCTGTGCATCCTCATCCCCAAGCGGGTTGCTTCTGGTGAGAGGACTCACCGAAGCATTGACGACCACCGCATCGGGATCAGTGGCCCAGGAATATTCCGGGGCGGTCTTGTCGCAGCCAGCGAGAATGGCGGCTGCCGCGAGAGGCGCGAGTATGGATGTTATGTTGATTTTCATGTCTTTCCTCCTTTATTCAGTGTACAACGAACCTCCCGGCGTCTCAGTCCACGCAGTGGCCGTGAAGCCCCCGGCGATCACCACGTCCTTGCCCACCTTGAGGGTGAGGGTGTAGGCGGTGTTGCCATTCAACGTATAACCCGCTGCCGATACCCACTCGTAGTTCTTCCCGGCAACCTTGAAGCTGATCTTGAGCCCACCGGCAGCCACAGTCTGAGGCACGAGGATGCACTCATAGACAGAAGAGCAGTTGCCCTGGGCATTCTCAGCCGCAGTCCAGCCCACGCCATAAGGCTTGATATCGGAAGCCGCAGTGCCAGGCGTGACAGTGAATGAAGTGTAGCCGGTGGCACCCTTGAGCTTGAAATCGCGTGCAGTACCGGAAACAACCACATCGCTGATGATATCCTGAGCCGGAACTCCGGAAACGTTGAACTCTGTACCGAGCTTGAACGTGACCGTGAACCGGGTCAACAGGTGCGTGAACGCAAACGATAGCTTGCCATCCGTGTCAAGCAGCTCGTTGACAGATTTCCGCCCGGAGGCCCAGCCCAGATAATCTGAACTGCAGTCATCCTTGGCCTGCTCGGCCTGCACCTCAAGGCTGGCGCCGTCACCGTTAATAGCGCTGACAGAAGCCGAACCCACAGTACCTACTGACGGGGCGATGGCATAGACAAGCACCTCCGCCTCGGACTTGCTCCAGAGAAGCAGATTATCCGATGTCCAGCCGCTCTCACTCTTTTTGAAAACGGTGTTGGAGTAGGTGTACTTAGGGTTGTTGCTGTCTTCCACGAGGAGGTCGAATTTCGTGAGGTTATCCGAGGTGTAGCTGCCCTTGGTGGTGGCCACCTCCGGAGCGACACGGATAACGTGATCCGCCGGAAAATTGCCCTCCGCAGGGCTCTGCACGGCCTGCTGCTTGCTGCATCCTACCCCCCCCATGAGGGTGAGCAGGAGTACGACAGAGGCCGGAATTATGCTTGCTTTATGTGTCATTTTCCTAAGTGTTTTTCTTCGATTCCACTATAATCTGCATTGTCTTTGCCCCCCCCGATTTTATTAAGGTCTGAAATCTTGTCGACATTGTACCAGCAGTTAGTGAAAGTGCAAGTTCCAACATCGTCTTTTCCTATCGCAGCACCTACTCTTTCTTTATTGGCATCCACACCCTCTTCTTTCACGATAGTCCCGTTGAAACCGCAATTCTCAAATGAGCAGGAGCCGTATAACCATCCTGCAATACCTCCACCATATTCATCACCATTGCCCTTCGCGACAGTGACGGCTCCTGTCATAGTGCAGTTCTTGGCAGAGCGTGCATAACCTTGTTTATCAACACCGAAAACCCCGAACAAGCCTCCGACACTATAGCCTTTAACTGAAGCATCTACTGTGCAATCCGTCACATCTAATTTATTATAAATCATCCCCAAAAGACCAGCGGTCTGATATGTCCCGACAATTTCGCTGGAAGAGACTGAACATTTTGAGAGTTCCAAGTCTGCCGACTCGGCACAAATCCCACCAGCGCTGCCTGTACTCGTCACTTTGACTTTCGCCTTGCAATTGCTGATTGTTGAGTTCGCAATGGCACCGACAAGGCCACCGCAAACACCCCTCGCTGTTACAACACCGCTGACCTCAACTCCGGAAATATCAACAAAATACGCAACCCCACATAGAATTCCTGATTTTTGATTTTCGTTCAGGACATTTGCACCGGAGATTCTCAAATTCTTGATATAGGTCTTAACCTTAGTGCTACTATAAGAAGACCTATTAACAAGACCAAAAAGTCCTAAAGGCTGTAAGTTATCATTTCCTTTCTTTTCAGCGACAACTTTCAGCCCATAAATCGTATGATTGCCCCCATCAAAATTTCCTTCGAACAGTCTCTCTTCCCAATTTGATTCATCAGTTTGTTCATATCCCCCTATCGGAGTCCAAGGCATTTCGGCGAGGGCGAGGTCTTTTGTGAGTTTGAAATACTTGCCGGAGTAGCTTTCGCCAGCTTTCACCTGCTGCGCCAGATAGGCGAGCTGGGCGGCGCTTTCAATAAGTATAGGAGCAGATTCCGAATCTCCAAGGGGATTTGTCGAATCACCGGTACTGAAAGCCGTGACGGTCTTCCCGTCCCACACATCAGCATTCGGATCGACCTCAGCTTCACCGCCGCCAGGAAGATTGCCAGAATCACTCCACTTGCCGACAGTGATGCCGTCCTTGGCGAGTTCGATCTTGTCCTTGCCGAGACGCATCTTCATCTCGTAGGCGGAACCCGCCTTGAGGCCTCCCTTCACAAGCCCGCCTGAAGGCACGACGTAGTTGAGGACAGTGCCCTCCGACATCGTGACTTTCAGCATCTTGGCTCCGGCCTTCTGCCCTTCGCCAGGGAAGAACACGGCCTCGTACTTGAGGGCGGTTGGGTTTTGGGCATCTTCAACCTTATGGAGCTTTATGTCCAGGCCAGCCGCATCGGAGGCGGCAGCGACAGTGCCTGCAGTGGCATTGAGGACAACCTTGGATGAAGTGCCGAGAAGCACAGCCTCGCTGACGGTCACATCAGAAGCGAACTGGTTGCCTTTCTCGAAGTTGAAAGTGAGTTTCACAAGACGGTGGCCGAAAGAGATCAGAATCTTTCCGTCATTGGAGAAGAAATCGTTCTTGCTGGCATCCGGAACGAAATTGAGATAAGCCCAACTGACCAGGTCTGCTGTCAGAGTGCCGGCAGTCTGATCTGATGGAATCTCAAAATTCACCGCATCTGCCGCAGAGCCGTCTACATAAGGAGCATAGGCATAGATATTGGCTCCGGTCTCGTCGTCTTTCCAAAGCATCTGTTTCTCCGGAGTCCATGCATTTTCAGCCTTGGTCCACTTGACATTGGAGCCGTTATACTTGTCATTTGTGCCGTAGTCAATGAACAGGCCGAGGGTCGTGCCGGAATATTCGCTGCTGCTTGTCCCGTCCGCGCGGGTCAGCGGGTCGCCGGCATTGGCCGCTATGCGCACCACCCCGTCCTCTGGGAAACCGGTCGGCGACTCAGTGGTCGCCATCTTGTCGCACCCTGCCGCCAGGGCAAGTGCAAGGGCTGCGCCGCAGATGATCGGCGCCGCAAATATGTTAGTTTTGTGTATCATCGTTTATTTAACTATTACTTTGATGTCGGTGTCGGAGTACTCGTAATTGTCTGATCTGACTTTACCGACCTTTTCTCCGCCGAGGCTCGTTTTGGTCTGCTCGTCTATCGTGCACACGCAGTTTTCGAAAGTCACATTGCTTTTGTCTGCTCCAATGGCAATTCCTGTATCGGAAACATTATCACCATCCTTCTTAATCGAGCCTTCAAACTTACAATCTTTGAACGTTCCTTTGCTACCATATAAAGAGCCTACAAGACCTCCGCAGGTGTTCTTAGTGACGGTAACGCTCCCTTTCATGGTGCAATTAGAGAATTCGTGATCTCCATTACCAAACCAACCGCAAAGGCCTCCGACACATTCAGATCCTTTCACTGAAGCATTAGCGGAACAATCTTTGACAGTGCTTTTATTAGAACTTTGCACGTGACCGACAATTCCTCCGACATAAACATAACCGACAATTTCGCCCGAAAGGAAATGACAATTGGAAACGGTGCTGCCCGAAATGTTGCCGGCCAGTCCTCCGACATTACCACTACCGCTCACATTGACGCTTGCGGTGCAGTTCTCCATCGTAGAGTTATCAAGGTCACCCACGATCCCCCCTGCATAACTACCGCTTGTCTTTACCGACCCGGAACAAATCTTTATGTTTTTGATACTTCCAGAATAAATATAACCAAAGAGTCCGGCATACCAATCATCTGTTTCCACCTTCAAGCCGAAAATTTCGTGATTGTTTCCGTCAAAATTCCCTTTGAACGGTTTACTGTTTCCTGCTCCAATCGGAGTCCATTTTTTACCGGCAAGGTTGAGGTCATCAGTGAGTTTGAAGTACGTGTTTTCGTATTTTTCACCCTTATCCACCTGCTCGGAGAGGTAGGCGAGCTGGGCGCAGTTGTTGATAAGGATCGGGCTGGTCTCGGAATTCCCAAGTTCGTTGCCGTCGGCATCCTTTGTGGAGAAGGCAGTGGTGGTCTGGCCGTCCCAGGTGTCAACAGCGTCAGTCTCACCTTCAGGCAGGTCGATAGCTTTCGTCCATTCGTTCACGCTGACACTGCCGACCTTGACAGTATTCTTGCCGACGTAGAGATTGAAGGTGTAGGCGTAGCCAGCCTTGAGTTCCGGAACGCCCTTGACCTCAAGTAGTTCCGGATTTTGATTTTTAGAGTCTGATATCTGAAGATAGATAAACCTCAGATTATCTTGTTCGTTTTTATTCTCACAAACGATTCCGGAA
>DJQB01000026.1 GCA_002439875.1 Bacteroidales bacterium UBA6397 | reverse complement strand
ATCGTGAGCTTGAGCTTATGGTCAGTTGGAATCTTGCCTTTAGCGTCGCAGACAAATTCGCCGGTCATGAAATCAGCCTTCTTGAAATTATCCGCCGCTGCCGTCGAACCGCTTGACCGGCTCTGGTCAGTCGGGAGATCAAAACCGTCCTTTGCAGAAGCCGGATACCAGGCCTTGTAGGTGACAGGGGCTTTCCAGACGAGATAGTCGGTTTCAGGCTTAGGAAGCCAGTCATCTCCATCAAACCAGTAAGTCACGGTCTTACTGCCATCATATACGGCGATTTCATCATATGAGAGAAACTGGGACGGGTCAAAACCACCGCTGCCGTCCGGGCTGGTCTTAGTCTGCAGCACCGAAGCCTCTATATGTACCGCATCCGGGTCGGAGGACCAGGTGCGCTCCGGGGCGGTCTTGTCGCAGCCGGCGAGAATGGCGGCTGCCGCGAGAGGCGCGAATATGGATATTATATTGATTTTCATGTCTTTCCTCCTTTATTCAGTATACAACGAACCTCCCGGCGTTTCCGTCCACTCAGTGGCCGTGAAGCCTCCGGCGATCACCACGTCCTTGCCCACCTTGAGGGTGAGGGTGTAGGCCGTGTTGCCATTCAACGTATAATCCGCTGCCGATACCCACTCGTAGTTCTTCCCGGCAGCCTTGAAGCTTATCTTGAGCCCACCCTTAACCACAGTCTGCGGCACGAGGATGCAGTCATAGACAGAAGAGCAGTAGCCCTGAGCATTCTCAGCCGCAGTCCAGCCCACGCCATAAGGCTTGATATCGGAAGCCGCAGTGCCAGGCGTGACAGTGAATGAAGTGAACCCGCTAGCACTCTTGAGCTTGAAATCGCGTGCCGTGCCGGAAACCACCACATCACTGATGATGTCCGACTGCGGGACTCCGGAAACGTTGAACTCCGTGCCGAGCTTGAACGTGACCGTGAACCGGGTCAACAGGTGCGTGAACGCAAACGAAAGCTTGCCGTCCGTGAGCAGCTCGCTGACCTTTTTCTTGCCAGAAGCCCAACCGAGATAATCTGAACTGCAGTCATCCTTGCTCTGCTCGGCCTGCACCGCAAGGTTGGGACATTTATTCTCATCGTTGATATTGTCAACCGATACCAGACTCTCATTACCGACTGACGGAGCGATAGCATAGACAAGAACCTCCGCATCGGATTTACTCCAGAGAAGCATCTTGCTTGGTGTCCAGCCGCCCTCACCCTTTTTGAAAACGGTGTTGGTGCAGGTGTATTTGCTTGCAGGGTTGTTGTTGTCTTCCACGAGGAGATCGAATTTCGTTAGCTTATCCGTGGTGTAGCTGCCCTTGGTGGTGGCCACCTGCGGGGCGACGCGGATGACGTGATCCGCCGGAAAATTGCCCTCCGCAGGGCTCTGCACGGCCTGCTGCTTGCTGCATCCCACCCCCCCCCAAGAGGGTGAGCAGGAGCGCAAGGCCTGAGCCGCAAATTATATCAGCTTTGTGCATCATCGTCTATTTATCTGTTACTTTGATGTCTGTGTCGGGGTAAGTATAACCGTCTGATCTAACTTTATCGTCTTCAGAACTTGGATTTCCAATATTGCCAACCTTTTTTCCATTGAGGCTCGTTTTGGTCTGCTCGTCTATCGTGCACACGCAGTTTTTGAAAGTCACACTGCTTTTGTCTGCTCCAATGGCAATTCCTGTATCGGAAACGTTATCACCATCCTTCTTGATCGAGCCTTCAAACTTACAATCTTTGAACGTTCCGTTGCTCTCATATAAAGAGCCTACAAGACCTCCGCAGGAGTTCTCAGTGACGGTAACGCTCCCTTTCATGGTGCAATTAGAGAATTCGTGATCTCCATTACCAAACCAACCGCAAAGGCCTCCGACACATTCAGATCCCTTCACTGAAGCATTGGCAGAACAATCTTTGACAGTGCTTTTATTAGAAGTTTGCACGTGACCGACAATTCCTCCGAGATAAACATAACCGACAATTTCGCCCGAAAGGAAATGACAATTGGAAACGGTGCTACCCGAAATGTTGCCGGCCAGTCCTCCGACATTACCACTGTCGTTACCAGTACCGCTCACATTGACGATTGCAGTGCAGTTCTCCATCGTAGAGTTATCAAGGTCACCCACGATCCCCCCTGCATAACTACCGCTTGTCTTTACCGACCCGGAACAAATCTTTATGTTTTTGATACTTCCAGAATAAATATAACCAAAGAGTCCGGCATACCAATCATCTGTTTCCACCTTCAAGCCGAAAATTTCGTGATTGTTTCCGTCAAAATTCCCTTTGAATGGTTTCGAGTATGTTCCAATCGGAGCCCAAGGTTTTTCGTCGAGGGCAAAGTCCTCGGTCTGACGAAAATACTTACCTTCGTAAGCATTTCCACCATTTACTTGCTGAGCAAGGTAGGCAAGTTGGGCTGAAGTTGAGATGAGGTAAGGATCATCCGAAATGCCACTGCCGCTAGCAAAACCAGTGGCAACTGTGCCGTCCCAGACATCGGCATTGAGAACAGATTCTCCGCCCGGAAGAGTGGTCCCACCCTCAGTCCAATCGGCCACAGTCACATCGCTGGCAACCTCGATCTTGTCCTTGCCGAGACGCATCTTCATCTCGTAGGCGGAGCCCGCCTGAAGGCCTCCCTCAACAAGCCCGCCTGAAGGTACGACGTAGTTGAGGACAGTACCCTCCGACATCGTGACTTTCAGCATCGTGGCATTAGGTTGCTGCCCGTCGCCAGGGAAGAATATGCCTTCCCACTTGAGGTCAGAGACCTTATGGAGCTTTATACCCAGACTTGTCGCATCGCCGGCGGCAGTGACAGTGCCTCTGACAAGTGTAGAGTTTGCGACAGAGCCTGCAGTGGCATTGAGGACAACCTTGGATGAAGTGCCGAGAAGAACAGCCTCGCTGACAGTCACGCCATCAGCGAACTGGTTGCCCTTTTCGAAGTTGAAGGTCAACTTCACGAGACTGTGATAGAAAGAGATCAGAATCTTCCCGTCAGATGAAAAGGAAACGCTCTTGTTTGCATCCGGAATTAAGTCTGGATCTCCCCAGCTGACCAGATCCGCAGCCAAAGTGCCGGCAGTCTGGTCGCCCGGAATAGTGAACTCGACCTTGGTCGGATCAGTCTGCCCTTCCACATACGGGGCGTAGGCATAGACCTTGGCCGCGTCCGTGGAACTCTTCCAAAGCATCTGCTTCTCCGGAGTCCATGCATTTTCAGCCTTGGTCCACTTGACATTGGAGCCGTTATA
>DJQB01000017.1:72980-101122 GCA_002439875.1 Bacteroidales bacterium UBA6397 | reverse complement strand
AAATTTCTCCGGACAGCAGTGATATGATTATATTATATTTATTACTCCGAATCCGATACTGACACCTTTTCCCAGTCCAATGTTCATCGGCAGGACAACATTTGTGTTGATCTTGATGTCAAAGCCTTGCATCTGAACGTTCTTGAATCGGTATTGACGGACAGATTTAATGTCGATGATGCTGACATCCACTTTTGAATTGAGAAATATCCCTATCCCTTTGGCGAAAGACAATATATTGCCTATCATTAGCCGTTGCAGCATTTCGATTTTGAGGGATAAACTGTCAAGCCTTTTATATTCAGCATAGTTGTTTTGATTGAATGGAAGCCAACGGTGGACAGAATAGGAATGTTCTTCTTCGGTTACGCGAACGTTGGCGACATCTGTTATAACGTCACTTAAGGATATGTTGCAGCGTTTGTTCCCAATGCGTACCTCAGTGTTCATGTGTGGGAGTATTTCCTTGATTGCATTTGTGCCTTCCGCTATTGCCACGACCGCAGCGTTCCCATTAATTGCCTTATATTGGATCAATGGGTAAGAGTATCTGAAACCATTGTTAAGGTGGTCGTGAAAGAGGACATTCGAAGCTCTGACCTTATCAATGATTGCACCCCTCAAGAAAGGGATTTCGTCAAATGAAATTGGCATGCCTGACAGGATAGTCACTATACTTGTGGGCTGATTATCATTCATTAGAGATTGATGTCCTGATCCGTTCGTGTAGTATGACGCTTTAGATTGCTTATTATCCACCATAGGTAAACACAATTATTCATTGGCAAATTTATTAATATTTCCGATTATGCAAAACGATTCATCGGTTTTTCTCTAAATTTGTAAACAAAACAAAGAATTATCGTGTGGTTAAAACGAATTATTTGTATATTTATGCCTGATTTATGATTTGACCATGATTATTTGAAAATGTCTAACTAAAATGAGCAAATATCTATATGGAGCGGCTGTACAAGGCATACAGAACTTCATTTTTCAGACGAACACCCTTAAGGAAATAGTTGGGGCCAGCGAACTCGTCGAGGAGATCTGCACGGAGCTTTTCGCCGAGCAGATCGGCAAGAAGCGTACGGAACTGGAAAAAGATGGCAATGCCATCCTGAACGCTGCGGGAAACATCAAGTACATCTTTGAGGATGAAAGACAGTGCCGACAAGTATTCAGAGATTTCCCTAAAAGAGTTCTGGAAACAGCCCCCGGAATCACCATAAGCCAAGCGGTCATCGAGATGAGCGGCAATGATAATCTCAAGGATGCGACACAAGAACTTGAGCAACGTCTGCGAGCCAAAAGGAATATGCCCCTTCAGCCAATGACTTTAGGACAGATGGGTATCCAACGTTCCAGAGAGACGGGACTGCCGGAGAGGGTTCATCCAAATGTTGACAGGAAAGAAGAGAAACACTGCGACGAAGGAACCTATTTGAAACTTATGGCTGGTAAAAGGACTGAACTATGGGAGAAATCTACAGGGCGTGATTTCTTGGAATATGCCAATGTCACCGACAATGTAGGCTATTTTACCGGAGATAATGACTGGATTGCCATCATACACTCTGACGGAAATGGTCTAGGGCAGGTTGTCCGTGAAATCGGGGAGCGTGATCATTTAGGAAAGGATTTTCACGCTTTCTCATCTTTGTTGGACGAATCAACCTGCGAGGCGGCAAGGTATGCCTCAGGCATCGTTTTGAAAGGTTTTCTGAACTCTGGCAGGAAATATGTCCCGTTCAGGCCAATCGTACTTGGCGGTGATGACTTGACGGTGATTATTCGAGGAGACTTGGCTGTAGAGTTTGCTCAAAACTATCTGGCAGAATTTGAGAGACTTACCAAAGAGAATTTCCGAGAACTGGCAAAGAGTTACAAACGTTTGGGTGATGGACTCACAGCCTGCGCCGGAATCGCTTTCATAAAGTCGTCATTCCCGTACTATTATGGTTATCAGCTTGCCGAAGAATTATGTTCCGAGGCCAAGAAGGACTCCAATAGGGACAAGTCCTGCCTGATGTTCCATAAAGTCCAGGACAGTTTCATAGGTTCGTATAAGGGCATTGAGAAAAGAGAACTTACGACATCGGAAGAGAAATCCTTTAAATTCGGACCTTATTACCTCAACCATGACAATCCGGACAGATGGACAATCACCACTCTTGTCGAGACTATGGAAAAACTCACGGGTGAGACTGGGAATGCGCTGAAATCTGATATCCGGCAGTGGCTTTCAGCGATGATGTCTCAGAACGGGACTGCAAGAGCGGCACAGCTCCTGAATAGGCTGAAAGGCATCAATCCTGACACAGAAACGGTAAAAAAACTTACTACGAGCAACATCAGAGGTGGCAAAGAAACCTTCCCTGCCTATGATGTACTGTCGCTTCATTCCATCTATTACCAGAAAACCAAGAAATTATGAATATTCATTACAAACTTGAATTCTTTTCGTACTGGCACTGTGGTTCCGGCCTTGCCGCCGGAGCCGATGTCGATCTCCTGACGATAAAAGATGAGGATGACCTCCCCTTCGTTCCAGGAAAGACCATAAAGGGACTTCTGAGGGAAGCTTCTGAAACTCTTGCAGCTCTCGCACCGGACATATACCCCTCGCCAGAGAAAATCGATGAGATATACGGAAAAGCGAATGATGGCAGTTTGATGCTTCAGGGATGCGCATTCTTTTCAAACGCTGAATTTCCGAAAGAGGACAAGGACTTCATAATCAAGAACAAATATGCCAGAAGTCTTTTTTCGTCCGTAAGTTCCACAGCCATTGATGACGCAGGGATAGCCAAGGAGCATAGTCTGCGTCGGACGGAAGTCACACTTCCCTGCATCCTGACAGGAGAGATACTTGACCTGCCAGACGACTGCGGAAAACTGATGGCGGATAGTATGGCTTTTGTCAAGCGTCTCGGAGCCAACAGAAACAGAGGTCTTGGAAGATGCAGATTCACCATAACAAAAACGGAGGTGTCAAATGGTTAGGTTGAAATTCACCTGTACCCTGCTTTCGGACATAATCCTGAATCAGAATGCAGGAAGCAAAGAAAAACAGTCCACTTTGGACTTCATTCCAGGCAATGTCTTTTTGGGCATCGCCGCGGCTAAGTTATATGGATCATTGGAGACGGAAAAGTCTATGGCCATATTTCACAGCGGAAATGTCAGATTCGGGGATGCCCATCCTTTATGTGACGGAAAGCGGGCGTTGAGGGTTCCGGCAGTGCTCTACTATAAAAAAGGAGAGTCTCTGACCGGTGACGGAGCCTACGTGATGTACAAATGGAAACCTGATGAAGGCGTCCAACCGAAGCAGTGCAGGAGCGGTTTCTATGCATTTTCAGATGATGAAAGTTGCATCGAAATAAAAACGAAGAAGAGCATAGCCATCAAGTCCGCATACGACAGGAATGAGAGACGTTCTAAAGACGAGGCCATGTATGCTTATGAATCCCTCAGCAAAGGTATGCGGTTCGCATTTGATGTAGAATGTGATGACGACAATCTTTCAGGTATAATTAAGGACGCTCTGGTCGGGAGACGTCACGCAGGGCATTCAAGAACTGCACAATACGGACTGGTTAATATTCAAGAGGCAGATTTCTCCGAAATCAGGTCACTCGTACCTTACGAGAGCTTCGCTACCGTTTACGCCGATGGCAGGCTGATCTTCATGGATTCCTTCGGCAATCTTACATTTCAGCCGACCGCTAAGGACCTTGGATTCGGGGCAGGGGCACAGATAGACTGGAAGCGCTCGCAAATAAGAACGTTCCAATATGCGCCTTGGAATGCAAAGAGGCAGGTACCTGATCCTGACAGATTCGGCATAGAAAAAGGAAGCGTGTTTGTCGTCAGTCTCAATGGCACCACCTCGCCTTCGAGTTCCGCTTATGTAGGATGCTATAATAATGAAGGATTTGGCAAGGTTATTTACAATCCAGAGTTTCTGAAGGCTGACGAGGCAGGGAAATCGATTTTGAGTTATGTGGAGAGCAACGCCCAAAAGAAGCCGAAAGATAGGGAAGAACGTACGGATGTCTATAAGTCAGCTTTGAACCAGCCGCTTATGCAAAGGCTTGAGAAGATGAATGCCAATAAATGCAACATCTACGACATTGTCAATAAATTCGTCTCTGAAAATGCTAAAAATTTCAAGAGGGACAACGAAAGGTTCGCTTCTCAATGGGGGTATATCAGGGAATTGGCAGAACGAGCCGAAGACATCAATACTTTCAAGGGCAAGTTGGAGGACTATCTAGGTCATGGTGTAGCGTCCGAGAAATGGCAATTCAAGAAAAAAGGATTGTTTGATTTCGTAGATTCTCTTGAAGGCAAAAAAGAGGTCAATAAGAAGAATGAAAAAGCTATATACTGGCGAGAAATAATGATAAACCTCTCGGTGGAAATGGCAAAGAAATGCAAGTAAAATATATGAACGATACGATAATATATGATAAAAGACTTCTGGCGCACATTGTTCTGGAAGCAGAGACTCCTCTTGCCATTAGTTCAGGAGACAAGGCTGTCATGACAGATTCCGCCATATTGAATGACATCAATGGTTATCCTTATATCCCAGGCACCACCATAGCCGGTATTCTACGGCATTGTCTCGGTGAAGAGAAAGCCAAGGATTTCTTCGGACTTAAAGAAGAAAAGACGACCAGAGGATCTAAGATTATCTTTAGTGAGGGCAAGATTGTAGGGCTGGACGGAAAAGTTCTGGACGGGATTGTCAATGGTGATCATGAATTTGAGAGTAGATTTCTAAGGCTTCCTAAAAGGAATCACGTTCGCCTGACTAGTAAAGGCGTAGCTGAAGACACCGGGAAGTTCGATGAGGAGGTCATATATAAAGGCACCAGATTCGCTTTTGACATTGAAATGGTCTCATCCGGAAATGATGGGCAGACATCCATTTTCAATGATGTTTTGAATGAACTTGGGAAGGACACTTTCAGAATCGGAGGTGGCAGCCGTTCCGGTTTCGGAAAAGTCAAAGTCGTAGGAATTAAGAAGAAAAGTTTGGACTTGAGGCAGTCTGTCCAACTGGATGAGTATCTAAGGTTATCTTCCGCATTGACCTCGAATTACGATGGTTGGGATTCTTATGAAGTATCTTCGCAGACATCAGCAGGCTGGATTAAGTTCGATCTTACACTGACTCCGGTGGACTTCTTCTCGTTCGGTTCCGGACTCGGAGACAATGAGGTGGATGCCACCCCTGTAAAGGAATCATTCATTAAATGGGAAAAAGGTAAAGGCACGTTCAAGGACAATGCGCTTCTTATCCCTGCATCATCTTTGAAGGGGGCTCTCGCTCACAGGGTTGCTTTCTATTACAATGTCAAGTATAATTATTTCGCTATGTCCACTCCGATGGAGGATTTCAAGGAATATACTACCGATAAGAATCCAGCGGTACGTGAACTCTTCGGCTATCAGGATGCTGACAAAGGACCGAAATGTGGAACCTGTCTTTTCAGCGACATTATCGGAGAATATAACGTAAAGGAGAAAGTGTTCAACCACGTGAAAATAGATCGGTTCACAAGCGGAGCGATTGACGGAGCTCTGTTTTCTGAGAAGGTTATTGACGGAAAAGGCTCTGGTCTTCAATTCAAGACAAGTATCATGATAAAGAAACCGACTGAGAACATTGACAAGTTCAATGAAGCAATCGACTGTCTGGAAAAGGCACTAAGCGACATTGACAGAGGTACATTACCTCTCGGCGGAGCAAGCGGGCGAGGACATGGCATATTCAGATGTGAATATAATAAATCAGAACAGTAATGAAACACACTATAAAGAGAACTGCATACCAGGGTTATCTCTGGTATAGCGCTGAACAGACACCTGAAGTCTTTGACAATGAGGAGGTGGAGCTCGAACTTGATGATGCGGTAAATCCGTTCGTTGTAGAAGGTCAATTATATGACATGGTCGAAGACCGCTCCGTCAGCATCAGGTTCATAGACGGGAAGTATATCATAAACACCTATTCTGGCAAGACTCGACAGTTTAATGACGTTTCTGGTGAAAAGTTGACAGAAGGAAATATTGAGCAATATGCCCCGTCCAGTCGACTTAATCTGGGCGATAAGGTTCTGTACTTTGCCAGAATATGGACTGAGACAGAAGACGTAATCAATGATAATTGGAAAACATTATGTCCGTCAGGACTGGTATTCAAGGGTTTCGGACCAATTATAAAGGAAAGGAGGTAACAATGATTAAGGCACCATACAATTTCGTCCCATTGGAAAAAACGGCATTTTACCCAGAATGGGCAAACCACATCTCGCAGGACATCCCGTTTGAGGACGGAGTGAGCGGCAGCATTGATTATACCATGACCGCCGAGACACCTATTTTTGTTCGTAACGGACAGACGAAAGACGCTAAAGACAACACCTTTAGTCATACAACAGACGGAAGATACTTCATTCCTGGAACCTCCATCAAAGGAGAAATTCGTAGCGTGCTGGAGATTCTTAGTTTCGGCAAGATGACACAGGTTCAGGATGCAAGATTTGGGATTAGGGATTTGAGCAACACCGGCAACGGCCCATTTTACAGGGACCATATAAAAAATGTGCAATGTGGCTGGTTGTACAAAGATGTGACAGAGAATGGTAAAGACATTTACTACATCAACGATTGCGGGACCCCCGGAAGGATTTCGCCTGAGGATATTGATGAGCACTTTGGAACAAGTTTGTCAGTTTTCGGACGCAACCTGCAGACAGACCGTAATAATGCAGATAAAGAAGCGGAAGAAAAATTAAAATCTGCGTACTATAAATATACTGACATCCTTCATCTGAGTCTAAAGTCTGATGAAGGAGAATGCGATGACATTGAGAAGGTATTAAGAGGGAAGTTCAGTACGTTACCCGATGAATACAATAGAAGCATCGCCAGTTTCAATTCAAACGGTCAATCTGGAACCATTGTGGTTACTGGCCAGTCAAGCCAACGTAAACAAGAGATTGACAGGCGAACAGGAGAGTATAAGTGGAAAGGAAAATATTATGAATTTGTGTTCTTCGATTCGGACGACATAGAAACTGTGGATCAGCAAGTGATCGATGATTTTATGACGATTCATAAGAACAACTTTGATTTCAAGACTGTATGGAAGGACTATCTGAATGAGAATAAACGAGTACCGGTGTTTTTTATGAGAAGAAATGGGAATGCCGGACCTATTGAATCCATCGGAATAGCATTTATGTTCAGGATTCCTTCCGCAAACTTCATAAAAGGTGCCATTCCGGCTTCGCTGCAGAGTGGTGTAAGAAAAGATCTTGCGGAATGCATTTTCGGAACAGCCGACACCGCACTAAAACCACTTAAAGGCAGAGTTGTCATATCTCCAGCCTTCGCAAAAGATCCAGTATACGTTTGCGATAAAGTAACTACCGTTTTGGGAAGCCCCAAGCCATCGTATGGCCCTCTATATGTTTTTTCAGGTTCTTGGAATGATCCTAATGCGGTGATTAAAGGACGTAAAAGATACCCTGTACGGAATGCTCTGCTTTCCCCAATTAAAGGAGGTGACAAAATATCTTGTTCATTCACTCCTTTACAAAAAGGAACTACATTCACAGGTAGAATAACATTTCACAATCTGAGGGAATGTGAATTGGGGGCGATGATATCTGCATTGACCTTCAACGGAAACCCTGATTGCTACCACTCCATCGGGGAGGCCAAGCCTCTTGGGTATGGGAAAGTATGTTTAAAGATAGATCGCGTCAATGCAATACATATAGTCCCGAAATCGGATCCGGATGAGCACGATGCCGTTAATTATTATTTGGGAAAATTCAGACAAGTGATGAAAGATGGCATTGGAGCGGGTTGGGTTAACGCGCCTTCTGTTAGAGAGCTCATAGCAATGGCTAAAGGTATCAGAAGTAATGTCGGATACGACTATATGAAGATGAGCACAGATGGTCAAAATGAATTCAAGGACAACACCCAGAATCTCCCTTTGTTTACAGAAATTGAGCGGGGGCAGACGCCAAGTAACATTATAACCTATAACCCTTCGGAGAGGAATAGTCAAAATGATGTTAAGGACAAGATGGATAATGAAGACAATAAAGCGTCAACACGTGAACGGCAAGAAGAATTATGTATCATCATTGACTCTCGTATTCGTGATAAACGTTATGAAGAAGCGCAGAAATTAATTGATGAACTGAAAGATAGTCCTTATCCAGACATGCGCGAGAAAGCAGAGCGATATCAGATTATCCTTGATGCTATTAACAAGGCTAAATATGAAGAGTTGTTCATCAATATTATACAGAATATTTCTGAAATAGAGGGATCGTTTCTTCGAGGCGACTTTGCGACTGAAGAGAAGAAAAAAGCCGTTACTAGCTCCTTATCCGAAATTAAGGATAGGCTTCTTGAACTTCGGACCCATTTGCCGGATAAGTTAACGGAGATCAATCGTTATATTGCTATATGTGAATCTCTGATTCAAAAGATTAATGCATCGGGGCAAGGAATACGTCCATATCTTCCGGTCTCTCCATTCAATGGCACACCAACGGCATATATAGGAAGAATCAAAAAATATATGAAAGAAATGGGTTGTGAATTGTCTTCAAATGATATTGATGTAGTGGTAGAGAACCTATCCAATATATATCAGACAATAAATCCGAGAGAGAAAAGAAATAACGGGAAATGGGCTCTGGAGAAAATCCGTAAGGAGTTCTTGCCGTACATGGGGGATGCAGCTGTTGAACGGGTATTAAATGCTATTCAACAGTAAGAAGCTCTTACCCTTTCGCATCGAATGTATGTGAATATTATAGGGGTAGGCGATTAAGGTAATTAGGATAGTTAAGATACATATTATGTGTAGAAAAATACATGTTGCTTTGGTGGGTGGTCAGGCTATGCCCGTTTATTTGGGAATATTTGAGAGCCATGCGGATGAAGTGATTCTCCTTCATTCCAAAGAAAGTAAACCTCAGGCAGATAAGATTATGGCCGGGGTGTATAAGATGAACAACAAGAGCGGCTATTGCCAATTGATTAGTTTTCCATCTGTGGATTATTTGGGAATTGTCGAGGCTTTAAGATCTTTTATGTCCTTCTATGCAGAGGATCAGGTTGAAGTCAATCTGTCTAGTGGAACCAAGGCTTGGACTATCGCTTTTTCTGAGTTGGCGCATGATTATAGAAATCTGACATTATGCTACATAGACCAGAATTGCTTTCTTTATAACTGTACCAACAAAACTAAGAGTGAAATCACTTTGCCTTCAGGAATCGCCACAATAATGAGCTATAATAACCAAAGAGTACTGTCTAAAGTTCTCGAGTCGGATTATACGGCACAAGATTATGATGTGTTGGAAGGCATTGAGCAAGCGCGGATGTTTAACCAAACTGAATTCAATGAGTTGACTATACCTGTGAAGGCTAATAAGAAAAAATATGAAGAGGGTAAGAATACAGTTAAGTATGGAGATGCGGCCATAGAATGGGACAAGACAAAGGGGGATGGCAGTTATGTGAACTTAAAGATGGTTGACGGTGAGGGTGGACAAAGAAGTACGTTCAGATTTACATCCCGGCATTCGTTTAATCTTGTGATCAATTCGGGATGGTTTGAGTATAAGGTGGCCAAGTTACTTGCCGGATGGGGCAGAGCGCAGGAAATCTGGATGAATGTTGTGTTTCCATATAAACCAGGAAAGGACGGCATAAGGAAAAGCAAAAATGAGATAGATATCATTGTCCACACAGGGAAAAAGTTACTGTTTGTGGAATGTAAGACAAGTGTTTTTGACAAGACTGACATAGACAAATTCGCTGCCGCAGTCAAGAATTATGGCGGTATGGGCAGTAAAGCACTTTTTATTACTGGCGCGAAGTTATACCCAGAGGTTCACGAAAAATGCAAGACTAATGGTATATTAGCTTTCAGTTTGTATGACAACCATAATTCTGCAGATAGGCTTTATAGTGTTTTGGAAAAAGAACTATTCAACATCAACACTAGATGACTTCCATGGAAAACCCTATGCATCGTGCTTTTCGGATGATTACAATTGTGTGGCTGTCATAAACGAAGCAAGATTGTATAATCTTCCACTTGATAGCTATGCAGATGTGGTTCAATGATAACGATTAGCTATTTCCTCTACAATAAGCTTCATCTCCTCTCGAACATTTGCAGGTGACACGACTTCGATGTCTTTGCCCCAGGAGAGGAGTTTGGAATAGAGCTCGTCGTTGGGGTACACGTCTATTGCGATGGTGCCGTAGCCGGTGGTAGGGTCGAAATTGTTCTCGATCTGTTGGGAGACGAGGGGCTTGGTGATGGCGCGTCCCCATGAGTCGATGTCGTGTATCTTGACGATGATGTGTTCCATGTCGCTCCCGTCGATTCTTGTCACACCGACAATGGAGTCAAAATGCCGTGAGTAGTTTGCCGGGATAGGTTCTTCGTAGTGTCCCACGGGGACAGGGTCTGTCACTAACCGGTCCAAAGGGACATTGAAGTAGCGGTTCCCGTCTTCCGGGTGGAGGCCGAAAGCGAACCACCGATCATTGTATTGCTTGAGAAGGTAAGGGTGGAAGTCATATTCATATTCCTGTCCCTTGAATGTCTTGTACTTGACGTGGAGGATTTGCCTGTTTTTGATGGCATTATAGATTGTTGGACGGAATTGACGTCCTTTCAATCTTCGATTGTCTTCATATTCAACGCACTGGACACCTTTCCCGTAGTCGGATTCCACCCGGCTCAGCACTGAGAAACGGATCTCGTCGTAAGTTCTGTCGCTAAGGATGCCTTTGAGCTTTTCTATGGTTTTGACTAATCTGGAATATTCACTGTCAGTCATCCCGCAGGTGAGGTAAGGTATGATGCTGAAGTGAGGATCCTGATAGCGGAATAATTTTGTCCGGAGATCCTTTCCGTCCTCGTATTGCTTTTCTTCGGCTCCTCTCTCGACAATCAGCATATTCGGTAAGCCATTCTTCGTGAGAGTCGCTCTGAAAATAGTCAGGTCTTTCCTCAGCGTCGGGCGATAAGTCCTGATAAGCGCTTCCAGCTGTTTAGTCCAGTTCTTTCGACCATACTCTTCAGATTTAATCTGGCGCAGATCGGGATTACTCTGGTATGCCTCCATTATTTCGATCTGGGAAATGGGACGACCTTGTGAAAGAAGGTGATCAAGAAATCTCCATCGGAGCTGTTTGTCGGATGTTTTAGACATATTTGACTATCTATTTAGACAAAGGTAAACAATTTGGATGAATAGGCGAATGTCTAAGAACAAATATGACCATTTTAAGCAAGATTATACATAAATATAGTGAGAAAAATTTTGTTCTTAGTATCCATGTTGCGAGATTGGCTGCGATGCGGTAATTTTGCAATCGAAATTTTAAAACTATAAGAGCTATGAGACTTGAAAAGACTACTCAAAATAACATCCCGACAACTGACGCCTTCAAGATGATCTTCCCGGAGTTCGGGACCAAGGCTGCCGATGTTCCCTACTTTGATTCTGACAAGCACATGTACATCGTGGATCAGCATGTCTCCAACAATGGCCACCGTCAGATTACGTACGTGGCGATAGGCGGCAGCCTTTTGGTGGAGCACACAGAGGGATTGTATCATTCATTCACGTTCATGAACAAGCTTCGTCTGATGATTCCGAACGGTGACGAGCTGAAGGTCATCCGGACGTTTGACTGGCCAGAGAAGTCATACTTCAACTTGCCTGCATTGTTGGACAAGATTAAAGAGGCCGCGGTCGAATATGCGAAAGACAACATCTCGGCAGTAGGTGGTGTGAAGACTGAAGAGCTTATCTCATCTGTAAAGAAGATGGTGGATATCATTTTCTCGCAGGATGTTGACTCTCACCTGAAGGGTAACGCTACTGTGATTCTGAAGGCATACTGCCGACAGATGAAATGCTGCAAAGACTATCTGTACATCTAAACATCTGAAAGACAATAGACCATTAACAAATCTAAATGAATATGAACATGAATAATAACGCACTTATAGCCGCTGTTAAGTCAGCGCTCCCGACGCTTGGAAACAACATAACCTACAACCAGATCGCTAAAATGTTCCTGACCCCAGGTTACACATCGGCTGCCGGGAACACCTATCAGGAAGGTCTAAGGCTGTCCAAATACCTGGCGATCAACTTCAGCATTGGACATGGCTATTACTACACCTTTCTGAATGGCATACGTCTCTACATTTGGGATGGACAGAAGCCTAAACTGGTGAAAGAGCGTTTTTTCAATAGCTATGTCTGGAATGAGGACGCAGCCAGATCCGAGACGGCTAAAATGCTGAAGGAGTATCTTGCAAGTTCTTGCAGACTGCTCGGATTAGGCAATCCGACCGACTCTGAGTTGACTCGGCTCTCCGAGACCTTGGTTGGTGAGACATCCAGGACAACGCAACTCATAGGCTGCGGACATTAGAAGCCACACATGCCTTTGACAATCGTAAAACTTAATAAACTCTGAATATCTATGAACTCAAACAAGACCAATCCAACTATTGATACAAACAACCGCGAAATGTGCTACGCCTATGACTTGATCGCTAAGACCAACAAAAGTTTCTTTCTGACAGGAAGGGCTGGCACCGGCAAGACCACATTCCTCAAGAATGTGCAGGAAGTCGTAAGCAAGAACTTCATAGTGCTTGCTCCTTCAGGAGTGGCTGCGATTCATGCCGGAGGGCAGACAATCCACTCATTCTTTGGATTGGACCTTGGTGTGCAGGGGTCACGCAGCTATGGAAGTATGAATTCAGACAAAATAGCACTGGTACAGAACGTTGACACCATAATTATTGATGAGGTGTCAATGGTCCGTTGTGACATAATGGATGCGGTAGACAGGATGCTTAGACGTTGCCGTCATTCATGCCTTCCGTTTGGCGGGATCCAGATGGTGCTTGTCGGAGACATCTTCCAATTGCCACCGGTCATTAAAAAAGAAGACTCCATGACATTGCTCCGCATCTACGGTTCTGACTGCACGTTCTTTTATAAAGCGTGGTGTGTCGAAAACAACCCGTTGCCGAAGATTGAGTTTCAGAAGATCTACCGGCAGAACGACTTGCGTTTCATCGAAATTCTGGACCACTTCCGGACAGGAAAAGTCAGCCTGAATGATCTGGAGGAGATTAACTCGCATGCCGTATCCGATGATTCAGGAAAAGATTCCGACGGGATGAGAATCACATTGACGTCATACCGCAAGGATGCGAATGTCATAAACGACACGCATCTTAGTGAGATTGATAAGGAAGAGTTCTCTTTCAAGGCAATCTACGACGGAAAGGCCGAAAGGCTTCGTGACGTTGTGGAGGACAACCTTATCCTCAAAGAAGGTGCGCAAGTGATGTTTCTCCGCAATGATGATCTCGGACGATGGGCAAACGGGACAATAGCCAAAGTCTCTGCTGTTGATGAAAACAGCATCGCGGTCACTCTTGAAAACGGATCGGAAGAGATTGTCGGGCGTGAGACATGGGAGGCTTATGAATACGAGTACGACGAGAAGGCCAAAGTCTGCACGAGGAAGGTGGTTGGCCAGGTCACACAATTTCCTCTTCGTCTTGCGTGGGCGATTACGATCCACAAGAGTCAGTCTCTGACGTTTGATAAAGTCGCCATAGATTTTGGAAGGGGAGCGTTCTCCTGCGGTCAGGCGTACGTTGCACTGAGCCGTTGCCGGTCGCTGGAAGGACTGCAACTCGTTCGGAAGATAGGCTTCAACTCCGTCAACGTGTCACACGATGCGCTTGTGTTCGCATCAACCTACAACGATGAGAGTGTCATTTCGTCTGAACTTGCAATCGGTGAGGCTGTCAATGAATATGAACGAACGGGAGACTATGACGGAGCTGCCACAAGATTGTTTGCGATGTGTGATGCAGAAGCGCATGGCGGCAATGTGTTCTATGCCTACGATCTCATGAACAGGGCGATGTCATATTTGGCCGATGACACTTGTCTGTTTGGACAGGACTGGCAGGTCATACCGAACGATAGCAAAGAAAGTGTCTTGCTTAATGCTGCTGGCCTGTTATATTCGGGAAGGACTGATGAAGCCATAAGATTGCTGCTCTCAACTGTTTCGGCTTCGGACAGCAATTTCAACGGCATTTACTTATTGGCAAGAGCGCTTGAACAAAAGGAAGATTGGGAAACGGTCGAGACGCTCTACAATCAGATGATTGAGCTTTATCGTGCCACTATCGACAATGGACTTGACTCGGCTTCTTTCCGCAAGTTCAAGTACCGTCTTGCGGTGCTCAACGAATCCCACTACGGTGATCCGGGAGTTGAGATCATCCAGAGATTGATTGCGGAGAATCCGTTTTACGACAGGTATCATGTCGACCTGCGTTGGATGCTCCGAAAGCATCGCTCAGAGTTAAAGCCGGCTGTGGAGGAGTCTAATCCGCTTTTGTCTGCACTGATGGATGAAAGAGTCTCAGAGAAGGATTTCCTATCTGCCGTCCGGAAGGAACGTCAGGGCAAATCCCCGATATGGAAAGCCTACCGGAAATATATCTGCCAGCTGAAAACGCCATTGATTAAGTAGTTGCCTAATTTCATTGCGTGCTCAGCATCTCAATAACATATTCCGAATCGTTGAGTGTTTATTATATTGTAGAGGGCGTTCGAATCAAATGTCCGTTTTGCAATGATAGTGGTTGATTATTTGTGATCAGATGATTATAGCACGATATTGGACGTTGTTTATTTTCGGACTTTCAGCACTTTTTTGAGGATTGTTTCCGTGGGGTGTGTTGTCTTGCTCGGGCGGTTGAGGCGTTTAATGCTGTCTAAAGGGCTTATAACCAAGTGCTTTCCTTGCACTTGGCTATTGTTGGGTTCGGGACGCCGGCATATTCATTAATGTCAATAACCGTAGCACTTGATTGCGTTCTTTCTGTCGCGCTCTCCGCTTCGGATTGATGTGCGGTGTGGTGGTGCGCTGCCTTGCGGGGCGTTCTTATATTCATTCCCATTGTCTGATGTTTTTCCATTAATGCCGCGTTTCCGGAAAGGTAAACCGGAAAGGTGGGGAATGTTACTTTTTATGAAACGTAGGCCTATGGCGAGTCGCATGTTGAATTTAGTCCAGATTTTGGCCATTATCGCAGCGGCTTGACTTCTGAATATTTTTGTCTGCTTCTTATTTCTCTCCGTGCTGTAGTCGGAAGAATTCTTTCTGTCGCTCGATTTCTGTGCGGAGTTCTTCTTCTGTCGGCATGTAGAGCATATATTTCGATGCGAAGAGGCGGTCGTTGTCGTGAAGGACGGAGTAGCGGGCGATGTCGTTGTCCGTTTCGGAGCAGAGGACAATGCCGATTGTCGGGTTGTCATCCTTCCCTCTCACTTTCTCGTCGTACATCCTGACGTACATGTCCATCTGACCGACATCCTGATGGGTTATGGTGGTGGTTTTGAGGTCTATGAGCACAAATGATTTGAGGATGTAGTTGTAGAATACGAGATCTATGAAGTAGTCTTTCTTTTCTGTGCGAATGAGTTTCTGTCTCGCCACGAACGAGAAGCCTCTCTTAGTATTGAGATGCGATGTTGCGGTCAAGTGTACGATAGCTCCACATTTGCTCGGAGGCTTCTTTCAGATACCAAGCACGGGCTTCCGGATTTGTGACGCTGAGAAGCCGTTTGTAATGCGACCACGTCAATATTCCCCCACACTGTGGGGAGTTTTCCCGGGAATGCGAGATAGAATTGTCGGAAATAATATAATGAATTGACGAAGAATCCTTTGCCATACTCTTTTGTAAGGTCAGCCGACAGTGATTTTATCAGTTGCGTTCCATAGTCAGCTCGATTATTTCCCCGCTGCTCCTGCTCGACTATGCGCATGCCTATCTGCCAATACGCTTCGACCATGGCCGAATTGATGGCTGAATATGCCTTCTGACGGGCTACGTCAACTATATTACGGATTTCAGTCAGAAGGTTCTTATCGTTTTCCATTTGCTTCGGGGACATCGACATATTCAGGTTTGATGTCTATGGCGGGTGTCGCACCGGCAGTGGAGGAAGCGGTCAGGGAAAGAGTCAATATGTCTTTTCGTATGTGTGGCAGCATCTCTATTGTAGAAAAATGTGGCGGACATCACGCTGAAAATGAGAAATTTGGCTTGTTGTCTTTAGCAAGGTTGTACCAAAGACGGACGTTTAACTTGTTGTTTGTCAACTGCTTGATCGCCACCGGCGAATGTGCCTCTTTGCCTATCGATGTCCAGAGGTTGGGATTAATGTCATCCCGATAGGATGTCTAAAGCCGTAAGTGGCTCCGGACGCAAACCAGTTATATTGTATTTTGCATAATACAATTGACATCTATTTGTGTATTTTGCAAAATACACGTACCTTTGCTTGTGATCAAGATTTTGAAAAATGGAAAAGTTGTTCAAACGGCATGATGAAGAGATCGCTGCGGCTCCTATGTCCATGATTAGAAGCATGATGAATGTGATAGACTGGTCTTCGGGACTTCTTATCATAAAGGGCGCTAAGGGTGTGGGAAAATCCACTCTTATGCAGCAATACATCAAAAGGAATTATCAGGCAGGGGATCGCAGTGTTCTGTATTGCAGCGCAGATTCCTCGTATTTTTCCACACATACACTTCTGGATACCGCAGATCGGTTCGTCATGCTTGGCGGACGGCATCTGTTCATTGATGAAGTCCACAAATATCGAGGATGGAGTCGTGAAATCAAGGAAATATATGACAGTCACAAGAACCTTAGAATAGTCCTGAGTGGATCTTCGCTGCTTCAACTAAATGATGGAGATGCTGATCTCTCACGAAGGATGATCCCCTATGTAATGCCAGGTCTTTCTTTTAGAGAGTACTTGCGTTTTGACCAAGGTGTGGAAATAGAACCAATCTCTTTGAATGATCTTCTTGGCACTTCTGGGGAGTATTGTGCAGCGGTAAAGGATAAATGTCTGCCGGTCAAGTCTTTCAAGGAATATTTGCAGGGTGGTTTCTATCCGTTTTATTTCGAAAACCGTCGGACGTATCCGGTTCAGGTCGAGAATGTCGTGAATTATATTATCGACTATGAATTGCCGGCATTCAGGAATATTGAAGTGGGCAACACTCGTAAGCTTAAGGCACTGCTTCGCATTCTGGCACAGATGGTTCCGTACGAGATAGATATATCAAAACTATCCAGGGCGACATCAATGGAACGTCCTACAATTATGAAATACTTGAAGAATATGGAAGAAGCTAAGTTGATTTGCCGCCTGTTTCAGAATCTGGATACGATTTCTGACTTGCAGAAACCTGACAAGATTTTGCTGGATAACCCGAATCTGCTATATATCCTGTCTGATATGAGCCCGGAAATTGGAACAGTCCGCGAGTCATTCTTCTGCAATCAGTTGATTTCAGCCGGGCACAGGGTTGAATATGGCGGCCTGAAGACGGGTGATTTCAAGATTGATGGAGACATTGTTGTCGAGGTCGGTGGAGCGGACAAAGGGTACGGCCAAATTAAGAACGAGAATAACGCATACATAGCCGCGGATGACATAGAGTCGACATTTTTCCGCAAGATTCCGCTTTGGGCTTTCGGCTGTCTGTATTAGTGGTCATCGCCTTGAAAATGAGGAAGTGACGATTTGACCTGGGATTTTCAAGAAACGTGTCTTGTACGGTTGTGAAGGGGGCTCGTCCTTGAGGATTAGATGCTGCGCATCACTTTCCAGTCCAAGGAGTTCACGCCTTCTTTCACGGAAAAGCTCATGCCCACCTTCACGACTTCCTTTCCCTTCATCTTGAAAGCGTCAGCGTAGTGTTTCGCCTCTATCTGATTCAGAGCATCTTCCGCGCATCCGCCAAACTTCAGTTCCATCACATAGACTGTGTCCGAGGTCTCCAATGTGATGTCAATCCGACCGTTGGCCGTGTGCTGTTCCACTTGTATGTTGTAGTCTGTCAGCAATGCGAATATGATGTAGAGCATCTGTTGGTAATGCTCTTCGAAGTGGGTGTTGTCGCAATAGGGCACGGTCTCCAAAAAGTCGCTCAAAAGCCGCATGGCTCCATCCGCGTCCTTGTCATTGAGACAGGCGGAAATGTCAGCTATGACAACCCTTCCCGTGTCCACCTCCGAGTCCAGATAGCCCGGCAGCAGACTGTCAAACAGCCCCACTCTGATCTCATTGTTCGGAATGTCTAGAGTATAGACATCAAGCCTTTTGTCATAGTCTTTGATGGTGAGGTAGCCGCTTTGATAAAGCAACGGGACCAACGAGGTCATACTCTCAGTCGCCACATCGAAAGTGGCTTTCTTCGCCCTTACCTTTCCAAGTTGTGACGGCTTCACACCGAATTCCCTCATCTTGTGGATGAGATAGGTCGGAGTGCCGGAACCGAACCAGTAGGAGTCAACTTTCCGTTTGGCGAAACAATTAAGCAGGCTATAAGGATTGAACACATCCGGCGAAGGCCAGCAGAAATGATAGCCGTCGTAGTTGTTCTTCAATTCCTCTATGGTTTTTTCCTTGCTGAAACCTAATTCATGAGATAGATCCTCTATGTCTGCGTCCATCCGGCCAAGCAATTCATCTTCGGTGATCCCGCAGATGCCTGCATAAGGCTCGTCCATGCTAACATTAGAAATGTTGTTCAGCTCGCTGAATATGCTAAGTTGCGAGAACTTGGTGATTCCCGTCAGGAAAACGAAGCGGAGCATCGGCTCGCAATCCTTAAGAGGAGAGTAGAAGTTGCGCATCGTGTTCCGCAAGACATCAAGGGTTTTCCTTTCATGGACCACGTCAAGCAAAGGTGCGTCATATTCATCGAGCAGCACGACAACCTGTCGGCCGGTCTTCTTGTGTACGGTCTTTATCAAGTTGAAGAGCCGAATGTTCGGGTCGGGGGAGTCGCATTCGACACCGAAACGAGTCTCATTGTCGTTCAGTATAAAAAGCAGATAGCGCTCCAGTTGGTCTTTCTCCATGTGCTTGCCTCCGGCCAGGCTGAAGTGCAGCACAGGATACGCCTCCCACTCCTTCTCCAGCTTTTCAATGGCAAGCCCCTTGAAGAGATCCTTCCTCCCCTCGAAGTAACTCCGGATGGTTGACACCAGCAGCGACTTGCCGAAACGGCGCGGACGACTCAGAAAGAAAAACTTCCCGTCTGCATGCGCCAAGTGATAGACGTACTCAGTCTTGTCGATGTAGAGGTTGTCGAGCCTTCGGATTTCCTCAAAAGTCTGTATCCCGATAGGATATAATTTCCTTGCCATAACCGTCACCTTTTGATTGCTTTCGTAAAAATATAACAAATAAATGAATCCGTCAAATTCTGCTCCCACGAAGTAAACACAAAGAATATCCAAACATATCCAAAGGAAGCCGATGGTTGGCGCTCCGGTGGAACTCATGGAGATAGTCAAATCTCTAAAAATAAGTGTGTGGCGGACATTGCGTTGAAAATGAGGAACTTGGTGGATTGTCTTTAGCAGGGTTGCACCCTAGGTGATTGCTTAACTTATTGTTTGCCAATTACTTGCTTGCCACGAGCTGTCAATCGGTCTTTGTTGACGGGCAATGCGGAGAAAGGGAAAATGAGGATGTAATCTCTGGATTTCACGATCGCTAAAGCGGTAATTTCGAAATATTGCCTAATTTTGTGTATTCGTGTGAAATGAAGTGACTGTTATGAGAAAACTTTTGAGCATATTCATTGCTTTTGTTGTGACTTCGCTGCCGGTTATTGGGCAGCCAAAAATGACGTACCATGAGTTTGGAGAATTATACCGCACTGAAGGATTGTTGAGCGACATAGACTCTCTGCTTGGGGCAACCAAACAGATGTGTTCATTCAGATTCGACGATGCTCCGCCTATTGTGGCGGCATATCTTCAACGGCTGGATAATAAATCAAGCTCCACGGAAATGGAGAAGATAGGAGAAATTATTCCGTTGATGTTGGATTATGTTAAAAGGCTTGAGAGTGAACATCCTGACTCGGACAAAACTATGATCGTCCAGGCCGAATTGGGTTACATCGGATTCACGACCGGGATTGATAGTTTGGCCAGATACAGCATTAAGGCTAACAAGAATGCATCAAGAACCGGAAAGAGTGTCCTGTTGTCTTTGTATTTTTCATTGGATGAGCGTAGGTATGCGAGAAACCCGTACGTGATTTTTGGAGATGCTATGATGCAAGCTGGGATGCCAGTCTATGCACTGGTGTTCTATAGTCAGGCATTTCCTCTTGATATTTACAGCAAGAAATATCTTGATGACTCGACTCCTGAAAGCATATACCATAAAATCAGATCCTCTTACAGTCAGGTCGCCTATAAATCAATGCTGTCCTATCCGCTGCAGATGTGGCGCTTTGCCAAGGCTGCGAAACTGATCGGAGATCAGGTTTATGCGGACTACCTCAATGAGGCGTTCCGAGGTGTCGTGGAGCGGGTCCTCAATGCTTATGACGCTATGGATTCAGAGCGTCAGGCTTGGCTGATGGAACTTTACGGTCAGATGTTCCCGATGCTGTACGCCAATCCGGATCCAGCATGGGCGTATGACGCGGCTCTTTTCATCAAAGGCTTAACCAACACGATTGAATCGGACAAATTCCCCGGGCATGATTCAGCAGCGGAGTCTGCGCGGTTTGACAGACCACCACAGTATTATGATCGGCACATGATGGTCTCGCGAACATATTCAAATGTTGTGAATGCTCTTGGAAAAGGAGAATATGCCATAGAGTTCCTTAGGGTGGAGCCTGTTGACGGTAAGGCCGCTGAATATGATGCGTTGCTTCTGTCTCATTCCTCCGACAAACCATTGAGGGTTCATCTTTGCGGAGAGGATGAACTTAAGGCAGCGTTGGAGACATCTCAGTCAAATCTGTACGGCATTGAATCCAAAACCTTGTTCAATCTGGTTTGGCGACCCCTGCTTCAGCATATTCCCAAAGGAAGTTTCATAACATATTCACCGGACGGGCTTTTGAATATGTTCGCTTTGGATTTGGCCAGTGATGGGAAAAGGAGGGTCGCAATGACATATTCCACCCATAGGGTATCTTCCACCAGAGAAGTTTGCAGGAATCCGACTCCTGACAAAAATCATGACGCTGTACTGTACGGTGGCTTGCAGTACGAGATGACTGAGTCGGAAATGTTGGAGCGTAGCGCCCGATTTCGGGAAAGTCCTCGTACACTGCTCAGGGGCTTGGAAGACATCGACAGGAGTGGCTGGGCTGCTCTCCCTGGCAGTGGGAAGGAGGTGGAAGAGGTGGCCGCCATCCTTTCGTCCTATGACCATCCGGTCAGGACTCTGGAAGGGATGGATGGAACCGAAGAATCGTTCAAGGGTCTGTCCGGCAACTCTCCGATGATTCTGCACCTTGCCACTCACGGGTTCTACTATGACAAGGGACATAAGAGTGACAGTTGGTACTATGAGCGGCTTCTCTTGCAGGGAAGCAAATTTGGCCCGTTGGTCAGGAGCGGTCTTGTGCTTGCCGGTGGTCAGAGGGCGTGGCTTGGGAAGCCGGTCCCGGATAAGGTTGAGGATGGAATACTATTAGCCGAGGAGATTGCGGACCTCGATCTGAGCGGCACGAAACTCCTGACACTTTCGGCTTGCGAGACCGCTCTCGGTGATGTCACTCCTGAAGGAGTGGTCGGCCTTCAGGCCGCGTTCAAGAGAGCTGGAGTGGGCACGATGCTGGTCAGCCTTTGGAAAGTGGATGATGACGCCACACGAGAATTTATGACGGCTTTCTACCGGAGTCTGGGCGAGACAAGATACTATCAGGATGCCATTCAAGCCGCACGTCACCAGATGCAGTCCTCCTCCAAATATTCAAACCCGTATTATTGGGCCGGTTTTGTCATCATAGATTGATCTCAAGGTCGATTCACGGAAGATTTTTTAGATTATCAGTGCATATTTACTAATTTTGTTCACGTTGCTCCGAAGTGAGAGAATACTCTTTGTAAGCAAATGGAGAAATGTTAAGAGTTGCATTCTGCATATTCATAATGCTGTTGTCCGCTGTCACGTTGTCAGCGCGGGAGAGGTATGCCTTGTTGGTCGGGATAGGAGAGTACCCTGCGGAGTCGGGGTGGTCGAGGGTGCACGGGGACAATGATGTCAGGATCGTGCGGGAGTTTCTGCTGGGGCAAGGGATGAAAGGGGAGTGCATAGAGACTATCACCAATGAGTCAGCGACGAAGAAGGGGATTATGTCGGCATTGGGGAGGTTGGCCAGGACAGCCGGCAATGGTGATGTGATTTATATTCATTTCTCCGGCCACGGGCAGCAGGTGACGGATCTTGACGGTGACGAGGAGGACGGGTTCGACGAGGCTTGGGTGCCTTATGATGCGGGAAAGAAATATGTCGCCGGGGTCTATGAGGGTGAGAATCATCTGATTGACGATGAACTCAATGCCTACTTGCTGAAACTTCGCGGGAAAGTCGGGCCGAAGGGAAGGATCACAGTCGTTTCTGACGCATGCCACAGCGGAAGCGGCTCAAGGGGGCAGGATGGTGAGGAATATTTCCGCGGAACTGACGAGAAGTTCATCCTTCCGATGCGTTCGGCGCCTGAAACCGGCAAGAGCAATCCGATCAAGTGGCTGTTCATCGGGGCGTGCAGATCCTACCAGACGAACTACGAGTGCAAGGCTCCGGACGGGGAGTTCTACGGATGCCTGTCCTATGTGATAGCTGGCAGCGAGGTTGATCTCTCCGCGACTCATTACTCCGATGTACTGGCGTCGTGGATTGATGCGATGGATAAAATCGTTCGCTATCCGCAAGAAATTGACATTGAAGGTGTTCCTTCTTATGAAACAGAAACAATTCTCTGAATATGACCGATGCAGACTACATAAAAGGTTTCCGGGACAATGACGACCGCGTGATCGGGCAGTTCTACAAAAAGCACAGGCAAGCCTTCTTTGCCTTCTTCAAGCGCACATATTCAAAAGATGAAGCTTACATAGCAGAACTGTTTCAGGACTCGTGCGTCAGGCTTTGGCGCAATGTGCGGGACGGGAAACTCACGGAGCAAGGGCTTGAAAGCACATTGACTACCTACCTTTTCTCCATTGGCAAATATACGATGATGTCAAGAGACCGTAAGGCTGGTAAATGTACTGAATATCAGGAACTCATTGATGGACACGATCCGCTAGGGGAAGACTCTGAGGAAGCATCGCACCATAAGGAGCTTCTGGATTTTGTCTGTCGTATGGTCAGCACCCTTAAGGCTCCGTGCGACAAACTGCTTACAGCGCAGTACTGGGGCAGGCTTTCCGGAGAGGAGATCGCAAAGAAACTCGGCTACAACAGCGCCGACTCTGTCAAGTCCCAGAAATTCAAGTGCATGCGGAAGCTTAGGGAGATGGTTGTCAAGTTTAAGAAATTATAGGCGAAGCGATGACTGACATAGAACGAAACAACAGGATTGATGAATATCTCATTGGAGCGATGCCCGAAGACGAGAAGGCGGCCTTTGAGAAGGAACTGCGTGAGAATGAGAATCTTCGCAGTGAGGTTGAGACTCAGCGAACCATTGCCGAAGCGGTTCAGACAGCCCATTTGAAGAATATGCTCGCGGACGTTGAGGCAGACCTTCGGCGTAAGCGCATCGTGCGCAGAGTGATCACATGGACATCCTCCGCTGCCGCATCCATAGCCATCATCCTGACAGGCTATTCCATCCGGCAGTCCAATGCCATCAAAACCATTGGTGGCGAGTGCTTCTCCGATCTGACACCTCCGGTCTCCCGCGATGGCAACTCCCTTGACAGCCTGCTCACACTAGCATATTCACAAATCGCTGTCAATGAATATTCTGCTGCCACATCCGCTCTTGCCGCGGCCCGTCTCCAGATCGATGATGGCCTTGTTGCTCCGGCCACCGATGAGGAGTCCCGTTACCGCCACACCCTTCTCCGGCAGCACCTCTACGAAGTCGATTGGCTTGAGGCCATCAGCTTGATGAAGCAAGGCCGTCACAGAAAGGCTCACCGTCTGCTCGAATCCATAGCTGACTCACAGAGTCCATATTCGGAGAAAGCGAATGAGATTCTGAACCGCTGACGGAAATCTGTATTTTCTTGACAAATGATGCGCTATTTTTGCCTGACTTGAAGGGTGGACTATGCTATTCTTGATTATTTTTGTAAGTTTGTCTAAAATATTTACTGATAATCAATATTTTACCATAATGAAAATAGTCAGAATCATTTCGATCACGGCAGCTCTCGCAATGGCTGTCGGATGTGGCGGTCAGAATTGGAAACAGAATCCGGACGGAGTTACGGTCAGAGTCACAGACAGGAATAATGATGGGCCTACTTTGGTGCGGCTTCAGGTGAAAGGGGACAATCTTGTAAGAGTCACCGCGACTCCTGAGGACCGGTTCGCTGACAGAAAAAGTCTCATCATTGTCCCGTCGGAATCAAGGCCTGAATTTTCCGTGGCATCCACAGACAGCACTGTCTCTGTCGTCACTTCCTCAGTGACTGCCTCTGTCAGACTAAGGGACGGGGCGGTCAGCTTCGCGGACAAGGATGGTTCAACGATCTTGGGCGGCAACACGATGTCTTTCACCCCGATCACTGTTGAGGGAAGGCATGAATATTCCTCGCTCTTCACTTTTGATTCTCCCGAGGATGAGGCGTTCTACGGCCTTGGTCAACATCAGTCCTTGGAGTTTAATCACAAGGGCGGTAACGAGGAGCTGTTCCAGTACAACACCAAGGTATCCATCCCGTTTGTGGTCAGCAACAGGGGCTATGGCGTGCTGGTGGACAACTATTCGCTGAGCCGTTGGGGAAACCCTAAGCCTTACCTGCAGCTGAACAAAGCCTTCAGACTTTACGGTAAGGATGGTAGTGAAGGAGGCTTGACAGGCACCTACACTCCAGCTACCGGTGATCCTGTCATAAGGCAGGAGGATTCCCTGTACTATGAGAACGAATGGGTAATCGCGAATCTTCCGAAGATGCCTCTTAAAGGCGCGGATGTGGCCTACGAGGGCTTCATCGAGGCTCCGCAGGACGCTGACTATCATTTCATACTTTATTACGCTGGCTTCCAGAGCGTTTCCATAGGAGGCAAAGAGGTTGTGTCTGAGCGTTGGAGACCGGCTTGGAATCCGAACTCCTACAAATTCACGGTCAGCCTTAAGAAGGGCGAGAAGACACCGATCAAAGTTAGTTGGAGGCCGGACGGGGATGTCTCGTACATAGGACTGAGAGTGGCTGAGCCAAGGTCTGAGGCCGAGCAGAGCCGTTTCTCGTTCTGGTCGGAGATGAGTCCGGAACTGGACTATTATTATATTGCAGGAAGCAGCATGGACGAGGTGATCTCCGGCTACAGAACCCTCACCGGAAAGGCTCAGGTGATGCCGAAATGGGCGCTTGGGTTCTGGCAGAGCCGCGAGCGTTACAGCACCCAGGAAGATCTTGTGGGCACTTTGGCCGAACTAAGGCGCAGGACCATCCCCGTGGACAACATCGTCCAGGACTGGCAGTACTGGAAGGATGACCAGTGGGGAAGCCACGAGTTTGACCAGACGCGGTACCCTGATCCGGAGAAGATGCTTGACGACGTGCATGCCATGCACGGGCGTTTCATGATCAGTGTCTGGCCGAAATTCTATGTCAACACTGTTCATTATCAGGAACTTAAAAAGGACGGCTATGTCTATCCGCTTCCGGAAAAAGACAGTCTGAAAGACTGGCTTGGCCACGTGGAATCGTTCTACGACGCCTATTCTGAAGGTGGCAGGAAGATGTTTTGGAGGCAGATGGACGAGTGCCTTTACTCGAAGTACGGCCGGAAGATTGACGCATGGTGGATGGATGCCAGTGAACCTAATCTCAGGGACTGTCTGCCAATGGATTATCAGAAGGCTCTGACTACCCCGACAGCCCTTGGCCCTTCCACTGAGTATCTCAACGCCTACGCCCTTGTCAACGCTGACGCCATCTACAACGGCCAGCGCGGAATCGATCCGGACAAGAGGGTCTTTCTGCTGACAAGAAGCGGATTCGCAGGTCTGCAAAGATATTCGACCGCCACTTGGAGCGGAGACATCGGGACGTGCTGGAATGACATGCGCGCACAGATGGCCGCCGGCCTGAACTTCTCGATGAGCGGAGTACCGTTCTGGGGAATGGACATCGGAGGATTCAGCGTGATGGACAAGTTCATGGCAGCGGTTTCCACATTTGACAACACCGGAAAGGTTACACCGGACCTCGACGAGTGGCGTGAACTCCAGACGCGCTGGCATCAGTTCGGCACCTTCGTTCCGCTGTTCCGCACCCACGGACAATGGCCGGGAAGGGAACTTTGGAATATAGCTCCGGAGGGAACACCGACATATTCATGCATCCTCTATTACATGAAGTTGCGCTACCGTCTGATGCCGTACCTCTATTCATTGACGGGTGCAGTGCATTTCGAAGACTACACCATGCTCCGCGGCCTTCCGATGGACTTCGCGGGCGACCGTAACGTGGCCGACATAAGCGACCAGTGGATGTTTGGCCCTGCTCTTATGCCATGTCCTGTCTCTGAATATAAAGTCCGCTCCCGCAGCGTCTATTTTCCTCAGTGCGAGGGCTGGTATGACTTCTACACAGGCAAGTTCATCACCGGAGGGCAGACCCTCACGGTCGAGGCTCCTTATGAATATGTTCCTTTGTACGTCCGTGCAGGTTCAATCATCCCGTTCGGCCCTGAGATTCAATGGTCTGACGAGAAGCCTGCCGATGTCATTGACCTCTATGTCTATGCCGGCAAGAATGGCTCGTTCACCCTTTACGAGGACGAGAACACGAACTACAACTACGAGAAAGGTGCATATTCGACGATAGGGTTCACCTACGATGACTCATCCCGTACCCTGGCCATCGGAGACCGAAACGGTGAGTTCCCTGGCATGCTGAAAGACCGTCGTTTCAACATCGTCCTGGTCACCCCTGAGAACGCTCTTGCCTATCCTAAGGCCTCCGAGGTTGTCCCTGTTGACTACCACGGAGTCTCTATCACTGTCAATTTGAAGCGGTAAGGCAAATCCATACCGGTCGCTGAGCTTGTCGAAGCGCCCTACTTTTCTTAGAAGCTGCCTTGAAAGTGTTCTTTGAGGTGAAAACCTTCGAAGCAAAACAAGGCGGCTTCTGAAGTTTTTGCCGTATCTTTGCCATAGAAATGAGACAGTTTGTGATTCGTCCGCTCAATGCGGCAGGACATGTGACGGCAAGGCTGATGCCGAGGATGGTCAGGGAAGACTGGTCATTCATCTACCTTATTTCCGGGGAGATTCTCATGGATGTCGGAGACCACCCGTACCTGCTCCGAGGGCAGGACTGTGCCTTGATTCCACCCGGAGAGGCGTATTCAGTCAAGCATTTCAAAGATTCGGTCGGGTACATGGGGGCGTTCTCTCAGACGCTGCTGCGCAATTCTGGCCACAGAATCCTGAGACTTGAGGCCCCGAGCGTGATGACGGTTCCGATGGAGGATAAGGTCTTCTTTGACGAGCTGATGATCCGGCTGACCAGATTCGCTGAAGATCTTCCGACTGTACAAGGCCTTCTTGAAGTCCTTCTGTGCCAATTCGACAATGCGGTCCCTCATAACACATCCTCCGCTTCATCCCGGCTCAGCACGGCCTATCTCAGCAAGGTTTTCGACCCATCCCACCCTTTCGGGAAAGTCTCTGATTATGCCGCTGAACTCAGCGTGACTCCAAGTCATCTGAACCGTGCAGTGAAGTCAGAGACCGGAAGAAGCGCGGGGGAGTGGGTGGAGAATGCGAGGTTGTCCCTGGCCAGAACTCTTCTGCACGATCACTCCATCCCGATCAGCGAGATCTCCTACAGGCTAGGTTTTGAGGATCCTGCCTACTTTTCCCGTTTCTTCCGGAAACTGGTCGGGATGTCTCCTACTGACTTCAGAAGCATGTAATGGTGGTCGAAATATTTCCTACTGACATTAGAAGCATTAAGAAGCTGTTTTGATTTG
>DJQB01000017.1:0-72974 GCA_002439875.1 Bacteroidales bacterium UBA6397 | reverse complement strand
TTTGAGGTGAAAAAATCTTCATTTTCTTCCCGCTTCTTCAGTCAGATAGCACCGCTATCTTCCTTGGAAGAAGCGGTCGAACCTGAAGTTTTTCACTCTCAAACCTTCAAACAAACAAATCAAAAAAGCTTCTAAATAATAAAGGAAAGTTCCGGTGTGAGGTAGTCATGGCGGCCATTCACCCGGATAGGGCGCGCGAAGCGCGTAGGCCGCCATGACCACCTGGCATCGGAACATAGACGTAAAGATGCATGGCCTGGTAAATACTATGTATAAATAGTCCAACCCAAAACCTGATTATCATAAGTCAGTAGGCCCCATCGGGACTATCTTTGCGCCCGAATTTGCCCGATATGTTTGCATCCTTACTGACATCCTTCATGATAGCCACCACTCCTGTGACAGAGGTCAAAGACACAATCTCCGGCTCGGTCGTGACGTCCTCTGCCAAGCGCGAGGACATCATCTCGGATCTCCCCGGAGTCTCTTCTTTTCTGATGAGAGGAATCGAGGAACGCGGCATCGCATCCCCAAAGAACCTGTCTGCGGTTGTGCCGGGACTGAACATCCCCGATTACGGAACCGCAATGACCTCAACCATCTACGTCAGAGGGCTCGGCTCCCGGATGGACAATCCCGTCATCGGACTCTATGTTGATGATGTGCCAGTTCTGGACAAAAATTGCTACGATTTTTCGTTTGCGGACATCCGCAGCATCGAATTTCAGCGTGGACCCCAAGGCACGCTCTACGGACGCAACTCCATGCTAGGCGTTCTCTCGGTCGAGACCTTATCACCCTCTGTCTTTCAGGGAATAAGAGCCAGTGTTGAATATGGCAGCGCATCCACAGTGTCCGCAAAAACCTCGATTTACAAGGGAAAACTCGGCCTCGTGGCGGCATATTCCCATAGCAACGGATTCTATGTCAATGAATATGACAACTCCCGCTGCGGCCTTTCGGATGCGGTCTCGCTCCGTGCGGTCTGCGTAGGAAAGGTCGGGCGGGGGACTTATGACAACATTCTGACCCTCTCCCACACCGATCAGACCGGCTACCCTTACCGGCTGTGGCTTCCGGACGAGAAACGGCTTCTGCCTGTTGACTACAATGACAAGAGCGGCTACAAAAGGCTGACTCTGATGGATGGCCTTCGCCTGAAAGCCGACCTTGGCGGCTGGAAATTAAGCTCAGTGACAAGCGTCCAGATGCTTTTCGACTCAATGAATATGGACCAGGACTTTACTCCCAAGTCCATATTTACCCTCAATCAGACGCAGAAGCAATTCGCAGCGACGCAGGAAATAATACTGAGACCCTCGGTCCGTCCGGATTGGTGGGACAGCCAGACGGGGGTATTCCTTATGGCTAAGTTCAACAGGATGAGCGCCCCCGTTGATTTTCTGGAAGGTGGGATTAAATCCTTGATTCTTGACAATGCGAATTCCGGAATTCCGGCGGATTTTGGAAGACTGGACATCCTTGAGGACAGATTCCGGATCTCAAGCGATTTTGACATTCTGACCGGCAATCTGACCGCATATCACGAATCCGTTTTCAGCCTTGGCAGGTGGAGACTGACGGCAGGGCTAAGACTTGATTATGAAGGTGGTAGGATGTGCTATGACTCCAATTCCGAAATCCACTTCATCCTCGCTCCGGCGATGCCAGACTATATTCCTTTCAACACTTCTCTCGAAGGAAACGAGTCTGTGAATAGCCTACAGTCACAGCCTAAAATCTCTGTGATTTATGACGCTGCAAATAGGTGCATGAAGGCCAAAGGGACCGGGCTTATGCTCTCCGCCACCGTGTCGAAAGGCTATCGTGGCGGTGGTTTCAACACTCAGATCTTCTCTGATGTCCTCCAGCGGAAAATGATGCTTGGGATGATGGAGTCGCTTGGCGTTCATCTTGACGGTCAAGGCGATTTGTCAACAGATGGACTGACTTACAAGCCGGAGAGTTGCCTGAATTATGAGATTGGCGGAAAACTCCGGGTGAGGGCAGCCGGGCATATTCTTGAATCATCAGTCACCGCTTACCGCATAGATTGCCGGAACCAGCAGATGACGGTATTTCCCTATGAGAAAGGCACAGGCCGTATGATGACGAATGCCGGGAAATCCCGGAGCCTCGGAGTGGAGATGGAGACATTCTGGAATTGGAAAGGCCTCTCGCTGACCTTCTCCGGAAGTCTGATGGATGCCCGATTTGTTGAATATGACGATGGTCGCAACGATTGGTCAGGTAACCGAATACCATATTCACCTGACGGAACCCTTTATTTAAGAGCTGGGTATAAGTTTGCGGTTGGCAGCCATTTCTTCCATTCCGTGTCGTTGAATGCCGATCTGAACCATTATGGCAGAACGAATTGGAACGAGTCAGGGGACGTTTGGCAGCCGCCATATTCATTGATTGGGGCAGACATCCGCCTTTCGGCCCCGAAGGTGGAACTTTGGCTCAGAGGGCAGAACCTTTTCGGGACGGAATATTCAGTGTTCTACTTCAAGTCTGTCGGCAACTCGTTCTTTCAGATGGGGAAACCTCGCAGATTTACGATAGGTTTGTCTATAAATATTTAATTAATAGTGTTTTATGAATAGAGTAACAATGCTTCTTATGGCAGTGGCGCTGCTGCTGTCCCAGTCCTGCACCAAAGAGAATGCCTCGAACGAGGAACCTCTTGTCGCCAATGAATATGAATATTCAGGTACCATGACCGTCACTGCCGGAGGGTCGGACAATGTCTCGGAGGACGTGGCCGTGGATTGTCTTTTGGACAAAGGCACCCGCACCATGAAGATCCTGTTCCACAAAGTCAAGTTCGTTCCTCAGATGCCCCTCTCTCTTGACGTGACGGTTCCGGATGTCGGCTATTCCGAGAAAGACAGCGAAGTCACGTTCTCCGGTGACAGAATCGTCCCCCTTTCCGGAGGCACTGTCCCGTTCCCGAAGTACACAGTGACAGCCCTTTCCGGCACCTTGACCGCCACCAGCATCACCCTCCGTCTCAATTTCGGTGACTATCCAGTCATTTACACCGGAGTCCCGAAACAGTAGAATAGAGTGGTTCAGTGTCATAATTCAGGCTTTTCGTCGCCCAAGGGTGTAATGAAACACTCTTGGGCGGCACTTTTGACCGATTTCGCTGCCGTAGGGTACCGCACTACACTTTATGGCAGCGTTTTAGGCCTTTATTGCTGCCGAATGGTGCCGCACGACACTTTATGGCAGCGTTTTAGGCCTTTATTGCTGCCGAATGGTGCCGCACGACACTTTATGGCAGCGTTTCAAGCCGATTTTGCTCCTGTAGAGTGCCACACGACATGGCTCACGACATTGGAGTACTGCTATTTTTGGATTTCTGACGAGTAAGGCTTAACTTTGAAGTCTGTTGTGATAAGACAATAAACAAAGATAAAGGAATATGAGATATTCAGGAATTGTAAGACGTGTGGTGTCGGTGGCCACTTTGGCGCTGACGCTTTCGGTCGTGGCGGAGGCCGCAGGTGTGAAAGAGTGGCATAACCCGCTGACAGAAAAGCCTAAAGGGCCTTTCGGAACTTGCTGGACATTTGACAGAAGCAACATTGATTTCGGGACAAATTCTCCGGAGATCACTGTGCGTTACCAGCTTGAGGACAGGAATATACCTAAAGGCGCGACCGGGATGGCTTCGCTGGGAGTTGACCTTTTCGACATTGACAACGATGGGGGATTCCACCTGTTGAACGGGACTTCTGACCTTGGAAAGACGCAAGGAGACACTGTAACATTCTCGTTCCGTGTTGATTATGGAAAGTCTGCCAAGAACGGCAACGAATTCAGACTTTACCTTCCGCTTTACAATGATGTGAAGTGGATGGAGATTGGAACATGTGAGGGTGCCTACTTCCATTTCGAGCCGGTTCCAGTAGAGAGGTCGATCGCTGTTTACAATACTCCTATCGAAGCAGTTGACAGGCCGGCCAAGGCAGTCAGGAACATTCTCCAGAGAAAAGCTGATTTTCCTGTAAAAGTTGTCAGCAGGAAGGAGAGTAAGAAATCGGACTATTTCTTCGCTGTGGATGGTGCGAAAGCTGACACTGTCGCCACGCTTGAGGCTATCTTCAACGCTCTCGGCACGACAACCGACCTTCCTGACATCCTAAAGCCGCTTAGGCAGCGCAGGGACTACGGCTTCTACGACTGGACCGAGAGACATTCCAGAGTCCTGTACAGGGAGAGGTGCATCGCTCCCAATCCGGAAATCGTGATGATTGGCAACTCCATAACCCATTACTGGTCAGGCGAACCGAGCAATGTTGTTTGGCATGCTGGAGTGGATTCATGGAACGATATATTCGCAGATCGTAATGTCGTGAATTGCGGCTACGGCTGGGACCGCCTTGGAAACATGATGTGGAGGATGATGCACGAGGAGCTGGACGGATTCAATGCCAAGCACATCTTCGTGATGGCCGGCACCAACGACATTTACAGCCGCACGGAGGAAGCCATCGCGGAAGGAATGGTTGGATTGATTGAATATATTCGTGTGAAGCAGCCTCGGGCCCGCATCCACGTCGTGCACATCTACCCTCGCAGAAAGGCCATTGACCGGGTGGACAAGGTGAATGCTGCCGCTGACAGGCTTCTGAAAGAGAGCGGCCTGACGAACTACGACATCGTCGATGTGAAACCGGTTCTCACCAAGGCTGACGGCACATTGGACGAATCCCTCTTCAGGGACGGACTCCATCCGAATGAAGAGGGATACCGCAGAATCGCGGAAGTCTATCGCAAGTATATTCAGAATTAATTGTCTCCGTACATCTCCTTGCGGTTTGCCGAGCCGCTCGGAGCCGGGGCCTCAGGGTCGTCGATTGTGGAATCCACAATTCTGGCGACCTTTCTTGTTATGTTTGTCTCAAGGAACCGGAGCTGGTCAGCGAAGGTCTCCACCATCGAATCGGCGATCTCGTGCCTATGGTCCTTGAAACGGAAAGCGTTGTAGACATAGCCGTTCTTTTTGAATATCTTCACGAGCTTGTCCGTGCCGGCGAAAACCCAGTTAAAGACTCGGATGTTGCCGTAGTTCACGACCTTGTCGGCTGTGCCGTGGAAGAATGCCGTCGGAGCGGGTGCTTGTGAATATTCCGGCATCCCCTCACGGGACAGAATCGCCCCCGAGAACGACATCACTCCTGCGTAGCGGAAACCTTCCGGCAGAGCCTCCGTGGCCTTCCCGTTGCACAGCATCCACTCGGTCTCAAGCACGGTCATCGCCCCGGCGGAGGAACCGCATATTACCAGATTGTCGGGATTGACTTTCAGCACTTTGGCGTTGTCGATGATGTATTTGGTGGCGCTGAACAGGTCCTCGCAGGCGATTCTTACCGAGTGATAGAACTGCTTTACTGAACCGATTCCACCCTTTGTCTTAACACCTTTCATACCGAGACGATAGTCAATCGTGAGCACTGTGTAGCCCTCATCGTTGAGCATCTTGAACCAAGGAAGATATTCCTTGTGGCTGCGCTCTCCGCCTTTGAATCCGCCTCCGAAGACGAAGACGAGGGACGGTTTCTCGTAGCCTTTTAGAGTGGTCTCGCTTCCGGCCGAGGCTGGATATTCATCAAGGTACAATGCGTTCCCGTCCTTGACGGCGAATTTATAGGTCCCGGCAGGTGAATATGTCTCCTGGGCGCTCACGCTTGTCAGGAATCCGGTGATGATGACGGACAGTGCCGCCAGTTTTTTGAGTAACGTGTTCATATTCATTAAGATTTTTGTTTGTCATCCGTGGCTGCCATGAGTCTGCGGATCGGTTTGAAGTCGGAGAAGAATCGTGAAGCGATGACCCTGATCACGGTGTAGGCTGGGATAGCGACAAGCATTCCCACGATTCCTCCGAGGTGTCCGGCCATCAACAGCACTATGAAGATTTCCAACGGGCTGGACTTGATGCTGGTCGAGTAGATCAGAGGCTGGAACAGGAAGTTGTCCACCAATTGCGTGCAGATGAAGACCGCAAGCAATGTGATGATGACCACCATGAAATCAGGATAGACTCCCACTGCGGCGGCGCTGCTGTATTTTAGCACCACTCCGAGTATTGTTCCGATGGCTCCGCCGATCCAAGGGCCGACGTAAGGAATGACGTTCAGAAGGCCTGTCATGAAGGCTATTCCGACTGCCGGATAGAACCCTATTCTGGCTATCAGCCAGAGTCCCAGGAAGTTGAGCAGGGCGACTCCGAGGACTTCAGTCATCAGTCCGACGAAATAGCGGCTGAGAAGATGCTCGATGTCACCGATGGCGCTGATGGCTGTCTTTTCGACTTTGTCAGGGACTATCGAGCCGACAATCCTGCGGAAAAGGGTCTCGTCCTTCACAAAGAAGAATCCGATGAACATCACTGAGAACAAACCTATGCCGAATGATCCTAACGCTGAGGCCACAGAGCCAACCACTGAGGTGACAGACGAGATGTCAAAAGCATTCTTGATCCATCCAAGCACCGCATCCTGGATCTTGAAGTCCCGTCCGAGGGCCGGTATCCTGTCAATCAGCCAGACGTTCAACTTGTCGAACCAGACGGTGATCTCCGATGCCTTGAATGAAGCGGACTGGAGGTTGCCGCTGACATTTGTGATGATGCTTGAGAAGACAGGTATGATCTGGGTGACGATTCCGAGGAACACTATCAGTATCAGGAGCAACGAGATGATCGCCAGCAGCCAGTCCGGGGCGCTTTTGCCCTTTATCCTGATGTGTCTCAGGCCTTTCATTATCGGCCGTCCCAGAAGGGATACTACCGCTGCCAAAATGATATAGACCAGCACGCTGCGGAAATACCAGCAGAACGCGACGGTCACCGCCGCAGCCGCTGTCCAGATTATGTAACGGGCAAGTCTGTCCGTGCTTCTTTCATCGCTCATTTGTTTTTTCTTGTAGTTTATATGCTATAGCACTTTACTTTAATCTCGGAACATCAAAAGCGGAGATTACTCTTATTGCATCAGGCATTACACCTGCATTCTCATAGCAATAGGATGATTTCCAGAGAGGATGTACCACACAGCAAGGTTTCCCATCAATATCCGTTCCTAACAACATACCTTTCTCTGGCTGAAGAGAGAATCCTCGGAGACGAAGTATATTATTTAGTGTGACGTTTACGAAATCACGCCAATAGTCCACATCCAAGCCGGTCTTAGCATCTGGATCAGCCGCCAATCTGGCCAAATCAAGACCCAACCGCCAATCAAGAATATTATGTAAGTTCTGATTGGAATAGTCCCTTATGCAGTCATAGCAGGAAGATGTGCATTCCGCTATATGTTTCTTCGCGCAAAGTTGATTGTAGATTTCTCCTCCTTCGGAAAGCGGTTCTATGATTGCTTTGTAAGGCACTTCCGGGTACCTTTTTCCACATAGATAGTTACAGTATCCAGCACCATTCTCCAACTTCTCGACCATAAATATTCCTGGTTTTTTCGTGAATTTGGAAATATAATAGCCAACATTCAGTTCAGATGAATCGATGTCAAGGTAACTCGCTATTGACTTCCTGACGAGATATCCCCAAGAGAGAAAAGCTGCTCTTACCGCAAAGCTATTATTAATAGGGTCAAGACTGATTCTGTCACCGACTCTATCCAATGAGAGTGACAACACACCTGTTGTCTTTGAGGCGACAAATGCATATTTCGTCTCAAAATCCAATTTCATAGTTTCAGACTCTTCTTGCGAATATGCGTCCCTTGAGATATATATGCCGGCAGTATTTTTACCCAACCTGTATAAATCGCCATTGTTATCATTCACCATATAAACCAAGCCTTGTGATGGCGTGAAATTATTCTTTATCACGAGGTTCTTTATAGCCGGGCATTCGACCAGCACCTCCTCGCAATCAAGCTTTATGTCGCTGTTAGGAGAGTACCAATCAAAGCTACCGTTGAAATCTTCACTTGGCTTATTATAGTCTACACAGAAACCAAGCGGTGAACAGGTTTTAACAGACTCCATAATTTTACCGCAGACAGGACATTTCTCATCTTTGCCCTCGGCTCTGATAGTCGTGAAACCGCATGACAGACAACGATGAAGGGGCTTCTTACTGTTTAAGGAGTTAAATTTCGGAGAAACGATATGAGATTTATTATATTCATACTCAACGACTCCGACAGCTTTGTACACCTTCTTGTCCTTTACAATCTCATGGCCGGGTGCAAATGTGTTCAGTGCCATTTCGATATCTCTGGTAACGACATCATCCCAAGGAAGCTTGTTTGGAGAACTGAGGTAAAGATTCCTTGTTCTTGTCGGGAATCCGAACATTGGCAGCAATCCAGCGTTTGCAAGCCTCTCGCTGAGGTTGTTTTGAGTATAGTCGCCGCTCTCTGCAATCTCGGTAATTCTATCCACGAGGCTGTTGTTGATGAAGGAGAACATTTCCACCTTTTGCTTATCGGAAAGGCTGGTGCCTCTTGCCACAGTGGAGATAATGTGTCTTGTTTTGTCTTCATTAGAGCAAATCCATAGCAACACGTCATCTTTGTGTTTTGTCCAATCAACTGCTTTCCCAAAACTGCCGTGCACACTATCAGCCGATTCATAAGAAGAGTCCCCGAATGCTTGATGGAGCACCTCCTTGTTGACTATTCTTTCAGCGATCTCTAAGGTTCTCACCTCAAGATAAGGTGGTTTGGGCGTATCAGAGACCATTCGCTCTGTTTCCAGAAAATGTGTAATATCGTGACTTGTCCCTCTGGCGACGGTCAAGGCTATAGACAGAGGGTTCCCTCGTCGTCCAGCTCGTCCTACTCGCTGTTGGTAATTGAACCTCTGAGGGGGTACATTCCCGAGCATAACAGCCGACAGCGAACCGATATCCACACCGGCTTCCATAGTAGTCGTCACACTCAATAGGTCAATGCCATCAACGAGTGGATTTTCATTTTCGAGGAAAATATCTTGAAAACGACGTTGCCGCATTCTTGCGTCCTTCTTTGATGTCTGCCCGGTCAGTTCTTCGCAGTGTAGACGGTAAATCTTATCTGTCGTATTCAAAAGTGTCAGATAGTAGTCAGAAGGATCTGAGAAATCCTTCTCCGTAAGGGTGGATGGATTATCAAGAGTCGCAAAACAGTTGATGCAAACACCAGCAGAATGATGCATATGAACGGATCCACACACGTAGCATTTCCAATACCTATCACCGACCTTCGATCGTGAAAAGGAGAGGCCCTCTCCTGTAAGAGCTACCGATCTGGCATCTATGATATGTCTATCACGCAACGCTGTTTTTATCTTATCCATAGTCTCAGTCAAGTCATTGCGATTGAATAGATTGTAAGCCTTCTCTACATAATCTCTGGCCTGCTGAGGGAAACTCTCACCTATTGGATATTTGGAACGCAGACCGACAACGCGTCTTCGTGAGCCGAGAATTCTGATTACTGAACACAGAATTTCTTCAAAGGTGCTGTCTAGTACTGGAACTGTCGGTCTCAAATAACCCAATTTCAAGTCCTCGAATGACTTGTTTTTGTTCGCAAACATACTGGCAAGCTGTTCATTCCTGTTGGCAAGATGAATCTTTTTCAGAAACCCATACTTTGCACCTCCGAGGTCGGATTTCTCCTTGCCTTTATCGAAGTCAAATAGTTCAGTCCAAGACCCTGCGCACAGGTCGTGGCTGACACTCGGTTTAGGCCCGGCTGGATTGACTCCGATGCCTATCATTGAACCGAATACCTTGTCCTCGATGTCGACAAGCCTCACACCTTTTGAGTTGCAGTACTCATCCAGTTTTGCCGTTTGCTCCGAATCCGCCCAACCGTCCCATTCATATCCGATATACGTAGTAATATCACGATAGATTCTCTCTTGTCCAAGACGCTTGAACTCTCGTATTTCATCTTCGCTAAGTTCAGTCCGTTTCTTGGAGCGTATCTTTTTCAGAAACTCGATGTCACGACTGTCGCTATTAAGTGCCTTCAGCATAGCCCATCGGAGAGCATCCCGAAAATGGTCAAGCTCGATTCCTGCTGAGAGTTTTGCTGCAGCCTGGCGGCTATCAGAGAAGAGTACGACCTTTGAGTTTGACTCACCGGCATTCTTCATTGTTCTGATTAAACCATCTGCAAGAATTTGATTGACCTTTTGAAGACCTGTTGAGTGCCGTCTTATTGGTGTAATACTGCTCTTGTCGTTAACCTTGTAAGATATTTCACATTGTGGACATTTACTTGGGTACTGTGTATCCGCATTTTCTTGTCTCCTAAAACAGTACGTACCATCTGGATTTTTCTTTAATTCTCCTAGAAAAGGGTCAAAGTCAACACATATCCATCCATCTGGAATTCCATCTTTCGGTCGCTTCCATAGTACACCGTAACTACAGGATTCTTCTGAAATAGGCTTCTCAACCGTGATATAGGTTTTGTCTTCCTTCTTTGTCAAATATCCTCCCAAATAAACTTCTCCACAGTTCTCGCATACAAGAAGTTCCAGTACTTTATTCCCACAATCGCAGTTTGTTCGCGGCCGTTTAAAGAATCGCCCAACGTATCTTTCTGGGAATCTGTTCGCGGCAGGGATTTGCGTGCACTCCTTGCAAGAACATGCCCAAAGGCCGTTTACGCTTCTGAAAAAAAAGTGGACCCTTATCGGCATGATGAACTGCCCATTCTTTTCGCTCCTACATATGATTTGAAGAATGGCAGAGATAATGGACATGCGGTCATAATCGCCCTCATCCAATTTTTCGGACATCTTCACTATATCGCGGGCTATTATGCTTCCATCCACGCTGAGGCAGTATTTCAACCATTCAGTGAGTTTGTATTTCTCTGTAAAAGCATAGAAATTACTGCAATCACCTCCTTTGAACAGAGTAAGGTCTCTGTCTGCCTCAGCAACCGGAGACTGTGCATAATCTTCGAGTAGTTTATATGGAAGAATAGTTTCCGATCTTGGGAAAGCGGGAATTTTATGATTGCTTATTATTCTGAAAGAGGAACTGAATCTTGCCCTTTCCACTCCGAAGAATTCGCTGAGATAATCGACAGTCTGTACGTTCTCCTCCATTGACGCACTGGATGCCAAGAACTGTACCTGCTGAGAATCCGGAGTGAGCCCAAGGCGATCCAAAAGGACACGGATGAGATACGCCACCTCGGTACCAGCCGTTCCACGATATGTGTGGAGTTCATCTACGACGAGATGAAAGACATGATCGGGACTCTCCTGCAGCCATTCTTTCGTGCTTTCGAAGATTGGATTCTCAATATCTCGCATCATGATAATATTCAGCATGCTGTAATTTGTGATGAGTATGTCTGGCGCAGATTTCTGCATAGAGAATCTGTCCCACATTTCAGCCGAATCGGGTTCCATACAAGGAACGTGATAAATCAGTTCTTCATTGCTGTTATGTTCGAAAGCCTTCTTTGCCGCGTTCCAGTCCGCTGTAAGGCTTCTCTTTTCCTCAAGCAACTTTGAAGCGGCCTTCTCTCTCGTCCCGCTTACCGGAGTGTTTCCTGTATATCGCCCGAAATAGAATCGATTCCCATTCCGATGTTTATCAAGCCAGTCGAGTGCACCGTTCCCTCCTGAACCTCTACTGTTGAGTGCCTTCCTTAGTCTGACCATCTGATCCTCAGCCAGAGCATTGAGAGGATAAAGGATCAACGTTCTGACCGCTCTTGGTCTATTATCTTCCCAGGTCTTAGACTCTTTAACAAGATCAGCTATTACCGGCATAAGGAAGCATTCTGTCTTGCCAGAACCTGTTCCAGTGGTGACGATGATATTCTTTCTGTTTATGAATGACTCTTTTAGTGCCTCATATTGGTGCTCGTAAAGGCGACGCAAGGAACCACCACCGAATAGACCTGCACTGATGAATTCATCGATGTCTTTGGAGACACCCTCCTTCTCACAAAACTGTGCCAAGGTCGCTTGTTCCTTATACTTAGGAACAATCTCTATTATAGGAGGCTGTGATATGGTTCCTCCCTCTCTCATCAGAGCGTTACGCTCCTCATTGTATTCGTCCCTGGAGAATGGAAGACCACTGTTTATGTATTTCAGATAAACAGTCAGGAGGTCATTGTATATTTTAACTGGATTATTCATTCATAATAGTTTTGCATAATATTCTGTTCAGTTCTTTGGCAATTCTTGTCGAGATTCCTTCAAACGAGACGGTTGAATCCGAAACAGTCGGAATGAAACCGTTAAGCATAGATTCCACCAACAATACCCGAAACAGTATTATCGGGAATCCGAAAGTGTTTACCCATAGAGTATGTGACTCTACGCAATAACGTCCTGTATGTTCTCCGTTGACTGCGCTGCTGTAACAGAGGGCAAGATTGAAGGCATCAGGATTGCTTGCCCTTGACGGAACTTCTCTTTCATATACTTTTTCAGGGATAGAGAAATATCTCACAAATCCGTCATTCAGTTCTTTCGTTAGCCCTCTTGCGCTCTTGCTGCTATAGAACTGAGCACCCGTCAAATCTTGAACACTTTCAGGAAAGTTATTCACGATTCTATCAACAGATGGAAGGGTACGCAGAACCGATAATGCATCGAAAGGCTTAGCATCGGAGAATGCCTCAGAACTTTTTGAAATATACAGTCCGACAAACGGAGTTTCGTCTTCAATGATGTTATGTTCTTCTGGATTGGAATAAAGAACACGTTCACCCCTTGCGAGTGAAATCTTCGGGCATGCCGCATAGTAATTCCCACCCACATAATCGACGATACCTGTCTTCACCAGAGGATTGAAAAGCCGCCAGACACTCGACGAACCATAGCCCAACGAATATGCTTCGTCAAGATACAAACAATTCTTGCGGATCGCCTCGTAGCTCCGCTTGCCAGAAAGGCATAGCCATTCATAGAGCAACCTCTGGGCATGGAACAAATTATTATGTGTTATTTCTGTCATCGATATAGCTCTCCGTAGAATTATCAGTCATTCCAGAGTATGGAGAAAGATTTCCCATCATTGATGGTGTCATATATCCAGGAATAAGTCGTATATTCTCATCAGTATGGTTAACCTCCCTCTCTATTGGTGCCACACATCCGAAGTTCTCAAGCGCATTTTCTGTTATAGGAATAACCATCTCGGAAGTCCTTGTGCACAGTATCTTAAGATTCTCCGGAAACTTAGTGAGAGTCCCTGGAAAGAAGGTCAGAAGCCCGTTCTCCATGTCGAATATAGGCTGAAGATATACTGGCACATACGACATATTGATGTTTCTTAGAACCAAATAGTGAATTATGGAATTGTGCTGAAAGCATGAATCAACTATGGATTCCAATCCATTGTCCCATAGGTCTTCGAAGGATTTCCAGTCGACACCAACATACTCCGCAAGATATCTGCACTTTCTCGTGGCATTCATCAGCGAGGTCAGTGTCTTGATGTCTGGAAGAAGAATCACATTATTCTTCGCAAGCCTTGTGATGAGTTCATCAAGAGAAATCATCACTGCTTTGGAACGAATCAGATATGATTCCAAATTCTTTCTGAAAGGTTGAAGAGCAGGATATGCATCAGTATCTCCCACATCGATAGTTTCGATGGTTGGCTTTGTATGTTTTTTAGCATCGGATATGTTACACATACTTAGGACATCGTGGATGACACCAAAGTCTTCCACAAGACTATCCTTTCTTGACTCTATTCTTTCGAGTTCGTTCTTCTTGGATTTGATCTCGGCTTCAATTGATGCAAGATTATCTTTGGTCTTCTTTAATATTGCATCTTTTTCCGCGGTCATCTTTGAGATAGTGTTATCCAAGTCCACAATGGTATCTTTCTTTAATGATAAACTATCTTCAAGTTGTTGCTTCACCTTGTTAAACCTCTCTTTCTCCGACTCCATCTTTAGGAGATGCTCCTCTTCCAGCTTTCGTTCTTCCTCTGAATGTTCCTTACGGAGTTTGTCTATTATGTCCTTACGACTATCGTTTAGCCGTTCGATATAGCGTTCAATAGACTTGTCCATCGCTTCTTGAACGGCATCCTTAAACCATTGGCTAGTCCCCAAGTCTTCCAGCTCCTCAAAGGTCAGGTCAATATTATGACTCATTGATGTGATCCTTGAAAGGCGGCTCTCGTAGATATAAGAAGGAATGTTCAACTTTTGCAAGGATTCCTTGACGACATTATCAACGGAAGCGAAGCTCTTTGACTCGTGGATGTTACTCCACTCTTTCTTCAAGATGTTCTTCTTATACCAGTCAATTAGCTGGGAATCTGAAGTGAGGTCGATTTTTCCACTCTCCGTTTTTTCAATGCCTTTATAGACAAAGTAATGCCCATCACATTTCAGAAGATTGTCTAAATCATCGTACTGAAGCCAATACGAAACAAGTCTGGTTGAAGGTTTTATCTCATATAGATTTTCTCCAGAGATAACATACTTTGTCGTTTCAGACTCTAACACCCCAGCTGTTCTAAGCAGTTTGTGGTTTTCCTCACCGTTTTGCCCCAGTTGGCCATTCAGTTTTACAACTTTTTCAGCAAAGACTGATTCTACATAGCTCCAATTCCATACGAAATCATCTCTGCCTTCACGAATATTAGTGTTATTATTTGGTTTGACTTCTATCCTTACACACTCTTCAGTCCAGCCTGGGTGCCTTGTGATCATGCCATGAGCGAAGATACAACCTTTTGTGGGAAAAAGATCCATCTTTTGAGAGTGCGTCAGAGGAATATAGATATTACTGCTTCTGTCTACAATTCCCATAACCGTGATTGTCGAATGATCCTTATTAAATCCGGGTTTCTGAACGAAACCAATCACATCGTATTTTTCGAAATCAAAAGTGTCCATAGTTACCTATTTGGATAGTATTTTATTTTGGATAGTATTTTAATAGCAATGTTATTTTCGTTTTTGGCACAATGTCCCGAAAGGTGGAATCGCGCCCATCTTGTGATGTCGGATTCCGAATGCTCGCATCCGAATGTAGCCATCTTGATCAAGGAGAAATCAAGTCCCGCTATTCCTTCCGTGCGTTTGTCTGATGACCAAAGTCCTTCCTTCCTTCCTATCGAAGGCCCACCTATTAAAGTCAGGACTCCAATCAGTCTGACCCGAGACTGGCTCTGATATCTCAAATTCAACTTTCCTTGAGTTAGGAATTTTGATTGTATGTTTCCCGATTGGTAGATAATTCAGGTTTAGGCATCCTCCCTCAAGATTCTTATCAGGTCTTTCCCCATCAATATAGAACGCGGTGTTTGTCAGTAAGCGGAGAATCGGAGCACCGCCACGCAAAAACTGCATTCTTCCAATTCTCAACCCACCTTCCAGACTGAATGATTTTTCCAAAGAGAAGTACTTTGACAACTGATCGGCGAATGAGAATTGATATATTCTTATCTTTCCATGCGAGAAGATAAGCTTAGAGTTGCAAAACTCAGGATACTCTCTATAGTAAGTAACTGAGAATCTTTGGGATATTGGTTCATCAATAATTAGGGCGAGACCTTCTTCTCCATTTTCCAGATAACGTGTTTCCTCCCAATAATCATCGTATATATCATTTTTGTGGAATATAATACAGCAAGGCCTCTTGAACCTATAATACGGTTCAAGAGAAGATCTGAGAGAATTATTCAGCTCAATACTGTGTTCAAGATTCATCCTTTCATTGTGTACATCAACGCTTGAGAAATCCCCTTTTAAGTAAAGAAAGAATTTTTCCGCATTCAGTCTCGTCGTATTCTCATTTATGGGATTGATATAGCTTCCATCCCACTTAAGATAGTAGTTATAAACCTGACGTGGCGCATCTTGGGCATATTCTCTGTTCTCCATCAACTTGCGTCCATGATTGGTTTTAATGTATGATGAAAGACCCTTTTTTGAGAGTATACGCCAAAAGTCTTCTTCTTGAATATCTTCCCCTGGCTGGAGATTGTTCTCGACGAAATAGAAAGCAATGTGCTTAAGATCCTTCAGCGTGAATATGCGAGCCGCCTGCTGAATCGGGAACTGGACATATCTTCCAGATCCCTTCTTGAATTCGCATTTGGCAATTCTAAAATCATTCTTGTCACACCAGTCATACAATCTGTTCCAACATTTTTCCTGATTGTCCTCCATCCATCCGTAGAAGTCTTTGAGCTCCCACTTCAATAACTGGTCAAACCTGTCCCGATAGTTCCTTTCGGTCATTTCTTGTGAGTCATCACGCTTTGTCGCAGCATATAACTGTATGGCTATGATCCCTTTGATGCTAAGAATATCATTACAGGAATAAACACTATAATGTCTTGTTCTCACCTCGCTTAGAAGAAAATCTTCCTTAACTCCAGCCTCCTTGCAGAAATCGTCGATGAAGGTCTGGTCAACGATGAAAGCAACTGTCTCTCCTACATTCTCTTTTGAGAATATAGTCTTGTCCACATATTTGCAGAACTTCTGAAATAGATTCTCTTCCATCATTGGTTATCTTTATAGTCAGTGTGTCGCTTGCTTTCAATATAGTATATAGGCTGAAGCCTATTTTGTAAATGTACAAAAAAACTTTGTAGATTGCTCGTAATCTGAAAAAATGAATGTTTAAAATTAGGAAACTATATATCCAACGGTGACGGAGAACGGCTTGCGGCATCCGGAGCAGACATGCCTACCGTCTTTTCTCATTCGGCAATGGTGGCGACCGCAGTAGAGGGCATATAACATTACCGTCTGCCCATCTTGACTGAGCGAGAGCGTCCTTGCATTTCTCAGGAGTGTCAAAATGCTTCATGATGTCGATGAGTGACGTGTACTTGCTTAGATCCACCATGTCTTTGTCTTAACTATCGCAAATATAGCATGGGTTTGTGCCAAAACGCGGTACAAGCTAAGCGTAAAGTTGAAAAAGTGTATAAAATTGAGTGATTGTTGATTAGTGTAGGATACTTTGGATAATTTTCAATGGTTGGATGTACTATTTATGGATAAATGATGTATATTTGTAACGCTTGTTATCAGTTATCTGACAATGAGGCAAAGAATAACAGTAACTATTATTGTTTGAATATGTACACAGCGTTAGAAATCGCAAAGAAAATCATCTCCCTGTATAAGGACATTGATGATGTCATTACAAATCTTAAACTTCAAAAGCTTCTCTATTATGAGCAGGGGTATCACCTTGCCTATTTCGGGAAACCACTCTTCGACGATAAAATTGAGGCTTGGATGTATGGACCTGTTGTCCCAGAGGTTTATAATGAATACAAACAATATGACAGCAGTCCAATTCCACCGACAGATTCGGATCTGCAATTCAAAGACGAGACAGAAGCCAAACTGTTTTGGGAGGTGTTTAACCTATACAACCGATATTCCGCATCCGGATTGGTAGATTTGACGCATTCCGAAACACCATGGCAAGAGACTCCTACCGGCGTTGGCAATGTCATCTCTCAAAGCAAAATGAAAGAGTTCTTTAAGACGCGATTGAAATGAGTCAAAAAAAGCAGAAAGACACCTCATTTGAGTTGGTAAAGACTGCTGTAGAGCAAAATAACATAGGGGTCAATGAGATTCTGAGTTTGAGCAAGATTGATTATCCTCTATTTTCTTTCAGATACCTCAGAGAGGAATCTTATACTGACACCAAAGATTATAAGTTCCTGTCAGGAGTAATAACAAGATTCCATAAGCTTTCCGAATTCGGATGGGAGAATATTCGGATTTCGCATAAGCATAGTTTAGGCATGGAATCCATCCCTATAGATGAAATCACAAGTGAATTGCCTTCGATTGTCACTCCTGACGTGAAAAAAGTTCATCTGCTACGTGCCAGTGGAGACAACAGGGCAATGATAGGGTTACAAGAGGGGAAAATATTTCATGTGTTTTATCGCGGCTAACTTTACCGATTTCTATACTCATGGGAATAAAAAATGATGAAAGATTTCTATGATTTTGAATTATTGGTAATTAAGGTACTATGTATCTGATGATGGAGATAGCTGATCAGAAAGTTAGTCAACTGTTATATAATTCCCTGAAATAAAGCATTTATGGAAATAAGAATATCCGATGAACTGAACGATATAATCCGCTACGCAAGGGACGAGGCGATGCGGACGGGTAGTTATGGCATAGGGCCGGATCACCTGTTTCTGGGGCTTCTGCGTCATGGTGAGAATGCCGCTTTCAAGGCTATTGTGGGGCAAGGGATAGACGCGGACAACTTCAAACGGTTCATCGACAGTCACATATTCACAAACGAACCGATTCCGTACTCGGAAGCGGAAAAGATCTCGTTCACGCGTTACGCCCAGAATGTGCTGAGCATCACGGTGCTGGAAGCCTCCAAGCAAGGCGCTGTCGAGGCGAATTCCCTGCATCTTCTTCTGGCTCTCTGCCGAACGACTGAGAATTACGGTCAGGCCTACCTGCGGCAACATGGTGTGGATTACGGTCGACTGCTGTCGTATATGCGTGACGAAGGGATGTTGAATAAAGGCACCGGGATGGAGGAAGAGGCAAAAGGAGAGGATGAACAGCAGGACTCCGCTCAGGAATCCAAACCGGAAAAGAGCGTCATTGAGGATTTCGGATTTGACCTCACGAAGGCCGCGGCGGAAGGGCGGTTGGACCCCGTTGTCGGCAGGGAGACCGAAATAGCCCGTGTGATAGAGATTTTAGGAAGACGCAAGAAAAACAATCCGATGCTTATCGGTGAGCCCGGGGTGGGGAAGTCTGCGATCGTGGAGGGAATAGCCTTGAGGATAGCAGGCGGTAGCATCTCCCCGGCCTTGGCCAAGAAACGATTGATTTCATTGGACATAGCCTCGGTAGTGGCCGGGACAAAGTACCGTGGAGATTTCGAGAAACGTCTCAAGTCGATAATCAAGGAGGCGAGTTCCAATCCGGACATCATCCTTTTCATCGACGAGTTCCACACTATTGTCGGTGCTGGTGGCGCGCAGGGGAGCCTGGATGCCGCCAACATCCTTAAACCGGCCTTGGCCAGGGGTGAGCTCCAGTGCATCGGCGCCACTACCATGGACGAGTTCTCCAAGATTGTGGAGAAAGATGGCGCTCTTGACCGAAGGTTTCAGAAAATTGTCGTTGAGCCTACCGACATTCAGCAGTCCATCACGATTCTTGAGAACCTCAAGCCGAATTACGAGTCTTTCCACAAGGTGACCTACAGCGATGACGCCGTTGAGGCATGCGTCCGTCTGACAGACCGTTACATCACCGACAAGTCGCTGCCTGACAAGGCGATAGACGCTCTGGACGAGGCCGGGTCGATGATCCGCCTCAACCTTGCCAAGGGACGGAAAGGCGGTAATTTGGTTGATGCGGAGGACATTGCCACCGTTGTCTCCAAGATGACCGGAATCCCAGTCAACAAGGTGGCCGAGTCCGAGGGTAACCGGATAATGAATATGAAAAACCGGCTGCAAAGCCGCATAATAGGGCAGGACGAGGCCATCGAGAAAGTTGTCCGGGCCATCCAAAGAAACCGGGCCGGGCTCAAGGATCCGAACCGCCCGATCGGAACTTTCCTCTTTTTCGGCCCCACAGGAGTGGGCAAGACTCAACTTGCGAAATGTCTCGCTGAATATCTTTTTGATTCAGAGGAGAATATGGTTCGCATCGACATGAGTGAATATATGGAAAAATTCACCGTGTCCCGTCTTGTCGGGGCACCTCCCGGCTATGTCGGCTACGAAGAGGGCGGGCAGCTCAGCGAGCGGGTGCGCAGGAAACCTTATTGCGTTGTGCTGCTGGATGAGATAGAGAAAGCCCATCCTGACATTTTCAATATTCTGCTTCAGGTGCTTGACGAGGGACGTCTGACTGACAGCAATGGTCGCATCGTGAGTTTCCGCAACACCATTGTCATCATGACCTCCAATGTCGGCAGCCGCGAGCTTGATGAATATGGCAGCGGAGTCGGTTTCGCAACTTCCGGAACAAGAGTCACGAAGAACCGCCATAGTGTTTTAGAGAAGGCTATAAAAAAATCTTTTCCTCCGGAGTTTATCAACAGGGTGGACGAAAGGATATTCTTTAATGCGCTGACTAAGAATGATATCGAGAGAATTATCGACATCGGATTGAAGGATCTTCGGGGCAGAGCCGAAGAAGCTGGCTACAAATTGATAGTCACGCCCTCGGCCAAGCGCTTCATCGCTGGTGCCGGTTTCGATCCGGCTTTCGGTGCAAGGCCTCTGAAAAGAGCAGTGATGAAATATGTTGAGGATCCTGTGTCGGAGTTCATCATCTCCGACCGGATTCTGCAAGGCCGGAGGAAAAAAGGCCCGTCAGGACTCAGAACTCTCCGTGTCGGTCTGACTGCCGACAAGGAGAACACCCTCGTGTCCTTGAAGGAAGCGGAAACCGAGTTGACTCTCAAGTGATTATGCGCCCTTAACCGCACCTTCTAACTCCAGCCCCATGTCGCCCATTATCTCGATAAGGGCGGTGAATGATGATTCCGATGAGATCATTGAGGCGAGTTTTTCAAGATTATATTCAGTGTTTCTCATGACTTTTGTTGTTTTGTTTCTGATGCAAAGGTAGGGCGTCTTTGTGCCAAAGCGCGGCACAAGCACTGAAATATTTTTTGCCGAGAATAGTGTTTAGAGTCAATGTTGTCTCTCTCGGTTTTTTTTGCTAAATTTGCGTGTTTAACTATAATGTATTCAACATCACGATATGGATATTGAGGAAAAGAAAGAGGACGGCCAGACCGGCATCATCGAACCGGTTGAGATCGACCATGAGATGCGTACCGCGTACATCGACTATTCGATGTCCGTCATCGTCTCGCGTGCTTTGCCGGATGTCAGGGATGGTCTGAAGCCTGTGCAGAGAAGGGTTCTGTTCGGTATGGACGGCCTCGGACTGTCGTATTCAGGACCGACACGTAAGTGCGCCAAGATAGTTGGAGAAGTGCTCGGCAAGTACCATCCGCACGGCGACTCCAGTGTGTATGATGCCCTTGCCAGACTCGCGCAGCCTTGGAACCAGCGTTACCCGATGATCTTCGGTCAGGGTAACTTCGGATCTATGGACGGTGACCCTGTCGCGGCCATGAGGTATACCGAGGCCAAACTTCAGAAGATGACAGACGACGTTCTTGCCGACATCGACAAGAACACTGTGGATATGACCCTTAACTTTGATGACACCGAGGAAGAACCTACTGTTCTGCCTACAAAGGCTCCGCTGCTCCTGCTGAACGGATCGTCTGGTATTGCTGTTGGTATGGCCACGAACATGGCTCCGCACAATCTTGGCGAATGCTGCGATGCAATCTGCGCCTACATAGATAACCCTGACATCGACACTGACGGCCTGATGCAGCACATCAAAGGACCGGATTTCCCTACCGGTGGCATCATCATGGGTGTTGGTGGGATTAAGGAGGCCTATGAAACGGGCCGCGGCAAGGTTGTTGTCCGCGCCAAGACCGAGATCGAGGTCGCCGACAATGGTCGTGAGACCATCGTCGTTACCGAAATTCCGTACATGGTCAACAAGAAGGAGATGATCGAGAAGATCGGCCAGATGGTCGAGGACAAGAAGATCGAGGGCATAACTTACATCAACGATGAGACATCCCGCGAGGGTGTCCGTGTCGTGATCAGGGTAAAGCAGGGCTGTAACTCCAACGTCGTGCTCAACACCCTGTTCAAGTACACTCAACTCCAGTCCAGTTTCGCGTTCAATAATGTCGCCCTTGTCAAGGGACGTCCAAGGACTCTGTCCCTCAAGGATATGATTGCCAACTTTGTGGAGTTTCGCCACGATGTCATCATCCGTAGGACCAAGTTTGAGTTGGAGAAGGCTCAGAAGAGGGCACACATCCTTGAAGGTCTGCTGAAAGCCATTGATGTCATCGACGAGATCATCCACATCATCAGGCATTCCGCCAATGTGGACGAGGCCAAGTCCGAGTTGATCTCCCGTTTCGGGTTCACGGACGCACAGGCGACAGCCATTGTGGAGATGAGGCTCCGTCAGCTGACCGGACTGGAAAGGGAGAAACTTCAGGCTGAGTATGAGGAGCTTGAGAAATTCATTGCCCGCTGCAATGAGATCCTCGGCAGCGTCGAGGAGCAGATGAAGGTCATCAAGGCAGAGACCATAGAACTCAAGAACAAATACGCTGATCCGAGAAGGACAGAGATCCGCCCTTCCGCTGGTGAGTTCAACCCGGAGGACTTCTATGCCGACGAGGACATGGTCATCACGATCTCCCATCTGGGCTACATCAAGAGGACCCCTCTGACCGAGTACCGCACCCAGGCGCGCGGTGGAGTCGGAATGAAGGGAAGCGCGACAAGGGACGAGGATTTCATCGACCACATCTACATCGCGAACATGCATTCGACGATGCTTCTCTTCACACAGACAGGACGTTGCTACTGGCTCAAGGTCTATGAGATTCCGGAAGGCTCAAGGGCTTCAAAAGGACGCGCAATCCAGAACGTGCTCAGCATCCCGGATGACAAGATCTTGGCATACATCAACGTCAAGACCCTCAAGGATCCTGAATATGTGAACGGCAACAACATCGTGCTCATCACCAAGAGGGGGATAATCAAGAAGACGTCCCTGGAGGCATATTCACACCCAAGGACGGCCGGCGTGAACGCCGTCAATCTCCGTGAAGGTGATGAACTCGTTGAGGCTTTGCTCACCAACGGCAGCGAGGAGATATTCATTGCCGCCCGTGACGGACGCTGCTGCCGCTTTGATGAGACGGATGCCCGCCCTATGGGAAGGAACTCCACAGGTGTGCGTGGCATTAATATTGAAGACGACGATGAGGTCATCGGAGCCATCAACTACGATCCTAAAGCCGAAGATGCCGCCGAACACACCGTCCTTGTGGTAAGTGAGAACGGCTATGGCAAGAGGACAGACTTTGATGAGTACAGGATCACCAAGAGGGGAGGAAAGGGTGTCAAGACCATCAACATCACCGAGAAGACAGGCAAGTTGATTGCCATAAAGAACGTGACCGAGAACAATGATCTGATGATCATCGAGAAGTCAGGCCTCACCATCAGGATGGCAGTCTCCGACATCAGAGTGGCAGGAAGGGCCACCCAGGGCGTGAAACTGATCAACATAAAGAACGGTGATTCGATTGCCGCGATTTCGACTGTCGAGAAGGGTGGTGATGAGGAACAGCAGGTTGCCGAGGAGGGTTCCGAGACACCTAAGGAATAGTTTATTTGGAAACAACTAAATACCGATAATCATGAAAAAGACATTGATTGTTTTGGCATTGCTCGCTTCCTTCCAGGTAGCGGATGCCCAGTCTAACGTGAACTCAGCCGCCAAGGCGGTCGAGAGTGCCATCACTGCTTCCCAGAATGCGAAAAAGGCTACCAAGGTGGCCACTTGGATGAAACTTGCCCAGGCTTATGTCGACGCTTACGGCGCTCCTGCCGGAAATGTTTGGTTAGGTGCCGACATGAACGCCCTCCAACTTTCAATGGGAGGTGAGAAGCCTACATCTGTGGAGACCGTCACACTTAACGGAACACAGTACACTAAGCAGGTCTATGAGAACAAAAACCTCTACTTCAACTCCAATGGTCAGCTTTCTGTGATTGAAGTTGTCAAGCCAGTTGTCGAGGATGCCCTTCGTAAGGCTCTTGAGGCCTACAAGAAGGCTTACGAGCTTGACGTGAAACACAGCAAAGACAATGACATCAGCGCAGGGATCAAGACAATCTCCGAGAAGCTGAACCAAGAGGCCTACAACGCCTACACCCTCGGTGACGTGAAGAAGGCTGAGGAGTATTTCGAGGCAGCCTATAAGGCAGCAGCCCAGAAGCCATACGCCCAGATCGACACAAACTCTCTGTACAACGCCGCCTTCACGTCCTGGAACACCGGAAACTTCTCCAAGGCAAAAGATATGTTTGACAAGTGCCTTGGCTACGGTTACTATGGAGACAATGGTGAGGTGTTCGCCAAGCTTTCTGACTGCGTTTCACACATTGACACCACCGCTGCCGGAAAAGCATCCGCAAAGGATTATCTTGAGCAGGGATTCCAGAAATTCCCGACAAGCGAGAGCATCGTTTTCGGCCTCATCAACTACTACATGACCAGCGGTGAGGGCACAGACAGGCTCTTCGAACTCCTCCAGCAGGCCAAGACCACTTCCCCTGACAACGCTTCCCTCTATTATGTTGAGGGACAGGCCTACAAGCAGCTCGGTGATCTGGACAAGGCCGCTAAGGCTTATGACGAGTCCGCCGCCAAGGATCCAAAGTATGTGTACGCCTACATAGGAAAGGGTCAGATGTACTATGACAAGGCTCTTGAACTTCAGGAGAAAGCCCAGAACGAGCTTGACGACACCAAGTACATGGCTCTCGTGCAGGATTTCGAGGTGACATTGAAGAAGTGCATCGAGCCATTTGAGCAGGCCTATGTTGTCTGCGAGGATCCTGCCATCAAGTCAACCATCGCCGAGTACCTCAAGCAGATCTACTATCGTTTCCGTGACCAGGACCCTAAGTACCAGGCCGGCTACGAGAAGTACAACGCCCTTCTGAACAACTAACCGGTCAGAGCGTAACCCGTCATGGCAAACAGCTGTGGCGGATAAATGCTTGATATACAGCAAATAACTAAATCACCTCCAGTCGAATCGGGCTGGAGGTGATTGCTTTAATGGCTGATAGTCAGCGGTTTGTCCGCCACGAAGCCTTGGCGGATTTTTCAGCCTTGACGGCTCTGTCCATCATTTCCCTCTATAGCCCCGGCGGTTCCGGTGGCCCAGACGATCTCGGCAGTTCCGGCAGTCCCGGAAGCATCGGCTGATTCCTCGGCCTCCTTGCGGTCGAACGCCTTGACAATCTTGCTGACAAGCGGGTGGCGGACGATGTCCTCGTTGGTGAAGAAGATGGTGCTTACGCCCTTGAGGTTCTTGAGAAGGCTGATGCCGCGCAGCAGTCCTGAATCCTCACGGCGAGGGAGATCGACCTGGGTCGCGTCACCGGTCACGATGAACTTGGCGTTCATGCCCATTCGGGTGAGGAACATCTTCAGCTGACCTAGGTTAGTGTTCTGGGCCTCGTCAAGGATGACACAGGCGCGGTCCAGGGTGCGGCCTCGCATGTAGGCCAGCGGGGCAATCTGTATGGTGCCTTCCTCGATGAACTCCTGCAGTCTTTTGGGCGGGATCATGTCGCCAAGGGCATCGTAAAGTGGCTGTAGGTACGGATCCAGCTTGTCTTTCAGGTCTCCGGGCAGAAAACCGAGCCGTTCCCCGGCCTCGACTGCGGGACGTGTCAGGATGATGCGTTTGATCTCGCGGTTCTTCAGCGCCCTTACCGCCAGGGCTATCGCCACGTAGGTCTTTCCGGTTCCGGCTGGGCCGACGGCGAAGACAAGATCGTTCTCGAAATAGGCCTTGACCATCTCCTGCTGGGTCTTGTTGCGGGCCTTTATCGGCTTGCCCTCAGTACTGTGGACGATGATCGCCTCCCCGTTCAGTTTGAAATTGTTGGGCGAGTTCTCCCCGTCGAAGATGTCCTCGACATCAAAGGCCGTGAGGTTCATCTTGTGCATCCGCCGCTCGATCAGCTCAGAGAATTTCTGGTTAAACTCCTGAATGTCATTTTCTTTGCCTTCGAGGTGGATCTCGTTGCCTCTCGCGACAATCTTAAGCCCATGAAAATAAGAGCAGAACTCTTCGAGTATCTTGTTTCCGACCCCGAAAATCTCGATGGGGTCGATTGCGTCAAGCGTTATGGTTTTCTTCATTGTCAATCAATTATTCCTGTTTCTTTCTTTACCCTCTCGTAGGAGGCGATCATCTTGTCGTAGTCCCATGGATTGAGCCAAAGGTCGCGTTTGCCGACATATTCCTTGATTGGGATTGTGGTGTAGCCGCGCGTCAGGTTGCCTGGCCTTGAGCACCATGTCAGCGTCAGAAGCGGCTCCAGCATATTCTTGTTCCCAAGCCAGTCCTTCGTGAAGCGCAGCGTCACCATCATCCCGACCTGAGTGTTCGGAGCGCTCATGTTCGAGATGAGATTTCCTAATGAATATACCACCGGCATGCCCTTGATGCCTTTACCCTTAGGAACAGCAAGAGTCGTGGTGTCCTGAAGCACGTGCGGGTGCGCCCCAATGATGGCGTCGCATCCTTTCCCCGCCAGCCAACTAGCCAACCGGCCCTGCGAGGCTGAGTGTCTGAGGACATATTCATTGCCCCAATGTGGCAGCGCTATGATGAAGTCAGCTCCTGATTCCCTTGCCCTTTGGATCGCACTGGCTATTTCGGAGGTGTCGATCCGGTGGACTTTAGGGTACTCTTCCGGAATGCCGCGGTTCGTGCCGTAGGTGAAGTTGATGAGTGCGAGGCGTATGCCCTTTGAAACGACCTTCAGCGGGAATCGCAGCGAGTCATCCTTTGCGGAAACAGAGGAACCGGTGTGCCTGACGCGCCCGTCTTTCTCCATCTTTGAATATATTCCCAGAGTCCTCCGGACCCCTTTCCTCCCTTTGTCAAGAATATGATTGTTGGCGGTCAGGAATATGTCCACACCACTTTCCGCAACCGCCTCCGCATAGCTGTCCGGAGCTGAGAAGCAGGGGTAGCCGGTGTATGGTTTTCCGGCCAGGGTGAACTCCATGTTGGCTACGGCTATGTCCGCTCCCTTGATCAGACGCTCAATCTTTGGGAAACACTCCGAGAAATCGAACGAGTCTTCCCCGATTCTTGCGTTCGCGATCTGGTCCCGATGCATCATCATGTCTCCCATGATCACAACGCTGACAGTGTCCGTTGCAAGGAAGAATGGATGCCGAATGTTCAGCCCTTTGATAAGACATGGCTCCGTCTTACTACTTAGCTGCAAAGAGCTCTCCCGGAGGTCTTGTCCTACCGCAGAGCTTGCAAGTGTAAGAAACAGAAGGCTGAATGTCAGAATTTTCCGCATGCACAAAGATAACAATACGCATTGGATTTTCAGCAACCCTTGACGAATTACTTGCAATGTCCTTACCCGAATTGCCCTTTATGTTTTTTCTTGCCGGCATGTTCGAGACTTTAGTTTTGTAAAAAATATAGCTATGCCCCTTGCGATTGTAAAATTTTTTCGTACCTTTGTAATCTCTAACACGGTGCGATTAGTTCAGTTGGTAGAGCACCAGATTGTGGTTCTGGGTGTCGTGGGTTCGAGCCCCACATCGCACCCCAACAAGTAAGGCAGAAGATTTTTCTTCCGCCTTACTTGTTGAAGTACGTTCAACAACAGCCAGTCCCTTGCTTCTTCGCAGGAAGTTGTGAAGGTTAAGTGCTTGAATATTACTTGGATAATATACTGTGCTTTGTGCTGTTATAGGGTGGAGTAGAGGGTTGTAATGGGCTTATATTTAGTGAGTTGTCCTCCACGGGGCAGCTGGTGTCGGTCGCGTCGGCGTTGGCGGCGTCATTGGCTGAGCAACCCGCCCCAACCAAGGCGGATCGTGATGCCTGCGCTGTCAGGGTAAATGGATCCTTTGTCTGCGTAAAGGCCGATGCCCAGAAGGGCTGTGTTGCCGATTACGCGTTTAGGCAATGTGAGCTCGAATGCTCCTGAAACCTGCCTTGGAACCGAATCATAGAACGGGTCCGATTGGCTGTACTTCCCGAAGTTCTTACTGTATGTAACTTTCAATAAGTAGGGAACTTTTCTGAATATTTTACCTCCCAGACCGACATTCCACGCGATGATTCTGTTGTTGGACACTCCCTTGGTGATCCCATTCTCATCCTTAGGGGTAAGAGTGAAAAGAGGAAGCCCTATTGAACGTCCATTGTAAGTCCATGCTGACTGATATTCACCATTGTTGAAATAATTGTCGCAGCCACCTACGATGTAAACCTTCTTGTCAGGATTCCTTTTCAGCTCCTCTTCTGTGGCCGGCCTGTCATGCCGTGTTCCGGACTGCCATTTTGTGTAGATGTACTCCAAAAGCACGTCGCTGACCCACCGGTCCTTGTCTTTGAAAGAAAAATGCAAGGTGTTGACAGCGTCCGGAAAATTCTGGAAACCTACACCGGAGCCGTCCTCGAAAGGTCTGTCATGTTGGAAAGTTAGATGCCACCTGTCCTGGTCCAGATCAAGGCGGAGCAACTCGCGCCCAAGATGATTGCCTAAAGCATTGATCTGATCACTGGTCGTCGCTCCATCTCCTCCACTGGCCGCCACCATAATCCTAAGATAGTCGGAGAACCGTTGCGGTTGCTTTCCATGGTCTGGTGAAGTCCCGCCCCATTGTGACCAAAGATCCAAACCGCCAGTAAAAGAAAAACTTTTGCTTATGTTCAGCTTAAAGTACAAAGCCTGATTGTGGAGCAGGGTGTGTTTTACATACCTGTTGTCCCAAAGTCCATAGTCTCCGAAGTCGAACCTGAAAGCGAGCGCATCCCTTGTGAAAGGAACGCTTATCCACTCTGAATGAAGACGATAGCCAGGAAGGCTCAGCGAGTTGTCAGTCCACATGAGATTCCCGCCGGTAACTGAAAGCCCATCGAACCCGGTTGCCCGCCTGCGTATTCCAAGGTCAAGATTCAGTTTTCTCCAACCGGCTCCGATGTAAAGTTCCTGAATCAGCCCCCTAAGGCTGCTCCCGTCGCTGTTGTGTACCTCGCTGTTACCCTCGGCCGCCGCGTATCCGGCCAGTCCTATTCCCCAATCAAGACGTAAGGAGTTCACCCCGTAACACGTCCCGTTGATTCCTCCTCTGAGGAGACCTCCACAAGTTTCAGGGTAGACTCCACCCTTGTTGGTGTGGCTCCAGAATGGCAGAGCCCTTGCTGTTGATCCCATCCCTGCCATCTCAACGTACCAGTCGCCGAGTTCTTTCGCGGAGGTGGGATGTGTCAGGAACAGTGCGACGGTAAGAGGAATCAACCTGTGCATATTCGAGAATCGTGTCATTCTTCCGTGATACTATATTTAAATTAATTTGCTTAACTCTTTAATTCTTTGCCGGCAGTATTGTCGGCAGAAGAGAAACAGGCGGATTTGCCGGCCCTGTGGAAAACTTATTTTTTTACTTTCACAGATGGGTGCGCCAGAATCTGCACGTCGATGCCGTCTATCCGGTAGCCTCTGAAACGGCGCGCCATAAGCCTGGACTCTATATGGGAATAGAGTTCGTCGTCGACCACATCCGAGTACACATGATTCACGGTGTCGTAAAGGTGAAAATGCTTGAACGTGTTGACATCAAAGTACATTTTATTGTTCTCGCTCAACCGATGGTGATATATCCCTAAAAGGGAAAGCTGGGTCAGAATGTTATATACGGACGCGACCGTAACCTTTGCTTCGCTTGTCTCCGTTATCTGGGCTGTCACCATGTCCGCGCTGGCGTGACCTAGTTTGAGCATGGCTTTGTGGACAGCTAGTCTTTGTGGGGTGATCTTTAGACCTTTTTCCTTTAATAGGTCGCGAAATTCTTCTATTGTAGATGCCTTGCCGCTTCTTTCCATTCGTGTCCGGATTATGATGTTCTATAAATATGCAAATTTATAAAATTTCTAAGAAGCTGTTTTAATTTTTTTGAAATGTTCTTTGAGGTGAAAAAATCCTCATCTTCTTCCCGCTTCTTCAGTCAGACAGCACCGCTATCCTCTGTCCAGGATTTGAAAAAAGTGCGATTCAATAATCTGATTGTCGCTTGGGTAATCACGAAATATGGCTATATTTGTAAGATATGAATATTCTTACGAGTATGGAAAAGACAAGATGCCTGATCATAGGGGGAGGCCCTTCCGGCTACACAGCCGCTATTTACGCTTCCAGAGCCGCCCTTGACCCCGTCCTTTATGAAGGAATGGAGCCTGGTGGGCAGTTGACCACAACGACAATCGTGGAAAATTTTCCCGGCTTTCCGGAGGGGGTTGACGCCAATCAACTGATGGATGGTATGAGAGTCCAGGCCAAACGCTTTGGCGCGGACATAAGAAGGGGAGTGGTGACTGACGTTGATTTTTCAACACGGCCTTTCCGCGTCACGGTTGATGGAGAGACAGAGCTGGAGGCTGAGGCCGTGATCATCGCCACAGGCTCCACGGCCAAGTATCTTGGCCTTCCTTCTGAACAGAAGTTCAGGGGGATGGGCGTCAGCGCTTGCGCGACATGTGATGGCTTTTTTTACCGAAAGAAGGATGTCGCGGTCGTAGGAGGAGGTGACACCGCATGTGAAGAGGCGACCTATCTCGCAAACCTATGCCGTAAAGTCTTTATGATTGTCCGCAGGGACGTGTTCAGGGCCTCCGTCGCTATGCAGGAAAGGGTAAAGAACACTTCCAACATAGAGATCCTATGGAATTGTAACACTCGGGAAGTCCTTGGAGATGAGTCAGGTGTCACAGGAGTGCGGGTACAGGACAAGGATGGTAAGGTTTTTGATGTCAAGGTCGACGGACTTTTTCTCGCCATCGGGCATCATCCGAACTCGGACATATTCAAGAAATACGTCGAGACTGATGAGAACGGCTACATCGTCACTATGGGAAAGACATCCGAGACAAATGTCAAGGGTGTGTTCGCCGCCGGGGATGTTCAGGATCCGCGTTTCAGGCAGGCGATAACGGCCGCCGCATCCGGGTGCCGTGCTGCGTTGGAGGTGGAGAAGTTCCTTTTGTCGCGCTGATGAATACTGACGAATAGAATAATGAATATGCTGAAATCAATTATGAAGATAGCGCTTGCCGCCTTTGTCGCCGCGCTCTCCTTGCAGTCCTGTAAATCCGAGTATGAGGCTCTGCTGAACGGCAATGACGTTGACGCCAAGTATGCCGCCGCGTTTGACTATTTCAACCACGGCAAGTACAGCAAGGCGGCCCAGTTGTTCGAGTCATTGGCTGTTCTGACCAGCGGAACCGACAGGGACGACACTGTGCAGTACTACTGGGGCTTGAGCAATTATCGTTTCAAGGACTATTACACAGCCGAGACGAATTTCACGAAGTTCATCACGAATTTTCCGCGAAGCCCGTTTGCCGAAGAGGCCGCTTTTTTGAGAATCGACTGCCTGTACCGTTCCACTCTCCGCTATGAGTTGGATCAGGTCCCTACCCACAACGCCATCAGCGCCATCAGCCAGTACATGGTTGAGAACCCCGGCAACTCGCATGCCGCGATCTGTGGCAGGATGCTTAAGGAACTGAACGACAGGCTTGACAGGAAAGCCTACGAGAATGCCAGACTCTATTACAGAATGGAGGACTACAAGGCTTCGAGAGTGGCGTTCAGGAACATTCTGAAAGATGACGCCGAGAACATCTACCGTGAGGACATACTTTACTACATCGCCAAATCTTCCTACAAGTACGCGCTACTCAGTATTGAGGGCAAGCAGAAAGAGCGCTACATGACATTTGTTGACGACTACTACAACTTTATCGGAGAACTTCCGGACTCGCCGTACAGAAAGGAACTGGACACGCTTTACCGTCACGCCCAGAAGGCTCTTGGCCGTTACTCAGGGACGGATGAGGATCTGGGGGTCAGGGAGGAGGATTTCGAGAGGAACAGAAAAAAATTATTGAAACAATCCGAACAGTAGGCTTCGTAAATTATTTAGACAAGTTTTTTTTGAATATGGACATTAAGAAGAAGGTCCCTACAAACACGATGACAAGGGACATCAAGTACCTCGCCGAGCCGACGGGCAACATCTATGAGACTGTTGTCATCCTTTACAAGAGGGCGAATCAGATAGCATTGGCCGAGAAGAAGGAACTCGCCAAGAAACTGGAGGATTTCCGTACCGATCGTGACACTATGGACGAGGTTTTCGAAAACCGCGAGCAGATTGAGATCTCCAAGTACTACGAGAAACTTCCTAAACCGGATCTTATCGCGATATCAGAGTTCGAGGACGGGGAACTCTACTACAGAATGGCCGCCTCCGGCAGCGAGGATGATGTGACTCCACGTCCTGCCAAGGAAAGCACTTCGGACGCTGAGTAGTCTTTGGGGCTATGCTCAAGTCCCTCCAAATAAGAAATTATGTTTTGATAGACTCTCTGGACATTGAGTTCCCGGAGGGTCTGATTATTATATCCGGTCAGACCGGAGCCGGAAAGTCAATACTTCTTGGGGCGCTATCCCTGCTTCTTGGCTCCAAGGCCGACGCTTCAGTGATAGGTTGCGAAGCTGACAGTTGTGTCGTTGAGGCGGTTTTCAGAGTTCCAGGTAACGATCCGGCGTTGAGGAACATTCTGGATGAGAATGATGTCGAGACCATGGGCGGAGAACTGATAATCCGCAGGGTGGTTGGTCGTTCCGGTCGCTCCAGATCTTTTGTCAATGACTCGCCGGTGAACATCCAGCTTCTCCAGAGCATAGCCTCAAGGCTTGTGGACATCCATTCACAGCACCAGACGCTTCTGCTGTCGGACAAGTCTTTCCGACTCTCTATGCTGGATCATTTTGCCGGTGACGAGGCGCTGCTGGAGGAATACGCTCGTTCCTACAGATCTTTCAGGTCTCATGAGAAAGAGTGTTTTGAAGTCACCTCGAAGCTTGATCGGATGAAAGGCGAGAGTGAATATGTCCGCGCCCGTTGGCAGAGACTGGAGGATGCACACCTTCAGGAGGGAGAGTTGGAGTCGCTAGAGGCCGAGCGGAGGCAGCTGGCCAACGCCGAGGAAATCAAGGAGAACCTTGGCGGAGTGGAGGAGATGTTCAATCCGTCTGACCCGAATTCTGAGTCTATGCCGTTGTCATCGGCGTTGAAGGAGGCTCAGAAGATGTTGGAGAAGACTGCGAGGTTTGTCCCCGAGGCGGCCGCGTTGGCGGAGCGGATAGAGTCCGCGCGCATGGAACTGGATGACATCCTTGAGGATGTCTCGGCCATTAATTCTCACACCGAACTTTCGCAGGAACGTCTTGAGGCGGTGGACGACCGCCTTTCACTTCTTTATGACCTGATGAAGGGCTATTCCGCCACGTCGGTAGGAGAATTGATAGCCCGGAGGGATTCCTTGTCCGAGTCGCTTGTAGATTCCGCTGCCCTCGAGGCTCGCAAGGCGGAGCTTGAGACAATGCTGGCCGCTGATAAAAAGGAAGTTGAGGGAATATCCCGTCGTCTTCACGAGGCCAGAGCCAATGCTTGCGGACCTTTCTCGGATGCCATCACAGAGTCATTGCGGTCTCTTGAGTTGGATTATGCCGTGTTCAAGGTTGGGCTGTCCGAGGTTCCGATGTCAGCATACGGCGCGGATGCCGTCAACTTCCTGTTCTCCGCATCGGGGACGGTACCTGTGGATGTGTCCAAGTGTGCATCCGGAGGAGAAATGTCACGCCTTATGCTTTGTCTCAAGGCAATGATGGCAAAGTTCGTGAGTATGCCTACTCTCATCTTCGATGAGATTGACACAGGTGTCTCCGGCAGCGTGGCCGACAAGATGGGACGAATGATTTGCTCGATGGGAAAAGACATGCAGGTTTTCGCCATCACCCATCTTCCACAAGTTGCAGCCAAGGGTAATGCCCATTATGTGGTGGAAAAGGAATATGATGTCTTAGGCAAAGCCACCACGACCGTCCGCCCGGTCACAGGGCAGGATCGTGTCATTGAGATTGCCCGTATGCTGAGCGGAAGCAGCATCACCAGCGCCGCAGTGGAGAACGCCAAGGCGTTGCTCTCTATCTGATCAGCTTTACTGAATAATCAGGCTCGTAGACCACCCTTCGCACGGCATTGTTGACATAGCCGCCGCGGTCTGTCCTGACAAGGTTGAAATCGGACTGCAGGCCTGTTCCCTGTAAGGAATCGCACCTGTCCCATCTCCTGCCATATTCGGAACTAATGGTTGTGAAGAATTTCATCAGGTCGTAGCCCTGGAAAGCCGTACGACTTGGCTCGGTGCCGTAAATTGCCCTGTAAGTCATCAGAAAATTCCGGACATCTTTGGAGTCATAGTCCACATGATAGGACACGCTGGTGTGAAGGTTCAGGGTGTGAAGCTGTTCCACGTCGATCTCTTCGAATGTCCTCAACTTGGAAGTGCTGTAGAGGACTATGTCCCTTTTTTGGCTTGAGGCAAGATAAAGAAGCCTGACCACCTCGATGACAAACGCCTTGCTGTCTGACGCTATCACCACCCTGTTGGTGCCGCCGTCTGTCATCATGCTTTCAATCCGTCCCATAACCTGCCGTCCTTCCAGAATGTTGAACGAGAGGCTTGTATGGCGCAGCCCGGCTTTTCTGATCTCTTCGATCACATCTGAGGTATAGCCTTTAGCTGAAGCTCCTTTTTGTGTGACAAGTATCAAGTTGTCCTCTCTCCTGAGGTCGGATTTTATCCAGTCCACCATGTCAGAGATCTGTGCCTTGGTCGGCGCCGGCGCCTGTATGACGTTCGGTATTGTGTCAGCAATGGCTTCAGCCCTCGGATCCAGCGGAGAGACTATCCAGGTCTTGCCTTTTGACGCGTTCACGGTTCTGGCGATGTCGGTGCTTGACACAGGGCCTATAACGAAATCGCTTTCGGAAAACCTCTCCTCGGTGACTGGCATCGCTCCTCCGGCGACATCGTAGACATTTAGGTCTACCTTGTATCCGGCCCAGCCAAGATCCTTGGCCGCCATCAGAACCCCGCTGTAGAAATCCATCATCTGTCCGTCTGCCTTCTTTGACGCGTTGAAAGGTAACAGAAGAGCGATGCTGGTTTCCTGATTCTTGTTGAAAAACCGTCCGAACAATTCCTTGCCATCTGAGTCAGAGGTCGTTGAACTTTCTCCGACCACAGAATCAGCCGAAGTCTCACCGGCCAATGAGTCTGCCGAAGCATTCCTGGTCATTGAGTCTGCCGGAGAGGCTTCATGCCCTGCGTTCTCCCACTTCTGAGGATGGAGTGGAATCTTTATCTCGTCCTTTCTCCTCACTTTCTCCGATGTCATCCCATTGATGTTCATGATCGCTTCCTTGGAGACCATGTATTTTCTTGCGATTGATCCCAGATCCTCGAACCATTTCACGCGGTGGACGAAATAATCCTTGCCCTCGTCATTCCTGGACTCCTCACTGTCCGTCGCTTCCTGAACGGCATGCTTCGCGGAGGAGTCTCCGTCCTTGACGGGAATGAGAAGAATCTGGTCTTTCTTCAGACCTTCTGTTTCCAGATTCAGGGCCGGATTCGAGTCATAGATCTCCTGAAGGGTCACGTTATAGGCCTTGCAGATTGAGTAGAGAGTCTGCTTTTCCCGCACAATGTGCGAGTAGTAGATTCTGCCGTTATTGCGGACCTTCTCTGTAGAGACCACAACTTGCGGACTGGAATATTCCTGGGCGGACGCTCTGAATCCGGAAGCGGCCGTCAGGCATAGCAAGGCCGCGAAAGCAGTCAAGTGTCTATTGTTCATTGTATCTTGTACAAATTGTCGGAAAACTCCAGCAGTTTCCTGCTGAAAGTCTTCCATGAGAGCCTCTCTTTCTCGGCTCTGATCGAGTTCACGCAGTGAGTCTTGAGATTAGGGTCGGAGAAATAGGCCCGTATCTCCTCCACGATGCAGTCCACGTCAGCCTTCCGCGCGACAAGCCCGGTGCCGCGGTCCCCGATTGACTGGCGCAGTCCTCCGACGTCAGTCACGACCATAGGCACCTCGAAATGATATGCTATCGCACTGATTCCGCTTTGGGTCGCCGACCTGTAAGGCAGCACGGCGAGATCCGCCGCCGAGAAATAGTCCTTTACCTCGGAGTCCTTTATGTAATGGGTGAACAGCTTGATCCTGTTCCTGGCCGGAGACATGTCGATGATCTTTTGGTACTTTTCGAACGATCCGTAAGGCTCGCCGGCCACGATAAGCTGGTAGCTGTCATCCAGCTTGCCGAAAGCTTCCAAAAGAATGTCAAGCCCCTTGTAGGACCGGATCAACCCGAAGAACAGAAGGTTTTTCTTTCCGGTGTCAAGTCCCAGAATCCTTTCCGCCTTCTCCCTTGGCATCTTCTCTCCGAAATGCCCGTATATAGGGTGGAACAAAGTGAGTTCCGGCGCGTCGGGAGAAAGTTTCCTCAGATCTTCGGCGACCTCGTCGCAAAGTGTTATGTTCCCTGTGCAGCCTGACAGGAAATATTTTGTCAGAGGCGCATCGAAGAATCTAGGCTCGTGCGGTATCACGTTATGCAGGATAGAGATGACCTTGCATCTCTTTTTCAACCTTCTTGCGATGTAGCCGAGCGACGGCCCGAAATAAGACATCCAGTAGCTGATCACCACAAGGTCCGGCATCCAGTCGCGTATTGCCCTGTAGGTGCGTTCGTAGGTAAAAGGATTAGCCGTATCCAAGAGAGCCTCACTCTCGATGGGTACGGCATTATCATCTTTTGTGACGTATTGCGTCTTTCCCGGAAAAAGGAATTCCGGATACTGCCTTTTGAAATTGAAAGCCTTGACAGTATGGCTTTTGCTCAGTTCCAAGTAGAGACTTGCGTTGAACTGAGAGATCCCACCTCTGAATGGGTAAAAGCAGGACAGAAAGGCGATTCTCAAAGCTACTTGGCTTTAGACTCTTCCGAAGCGGATGCCGGAACGGTTTTTCCGCCCTTGCCTCTGTTCTGGATGTACTCGTCATTGAGGCCGACCAGAATAGCTTCCGTCACATCAAGCTCTGGGTCGCCAGTGGCCACCGGGGCTGGAAGGACGCTGCCCTGTGTAGCGATGATCATGGCGTACTTGTGTTCCTCGTTGAACTTGTCTAGGAACGTCTTGATGGCGTCACCGATCTGGTTCATCATAACCTGCTGCTCCTCGGCGATCTCCTGCTGCTTCTGGGCGGCGTAGTTGTTGAAGTTGTTCTGCTGCTCCTGAAGCTTGAGATTCCTCTGCTCGGCCACCGAACGCACGAGAAGACCCTTGTCAAGGTCGGACTGGAACTTGTTAACATCACTCTGGAGTTTGTTCCCCCTCCTTGTGATCTCCTCCTGGATACCCTGGACCTTGGTCTCAACCACTGATCTGAGGTCATTCGCCATGTCGTACTCGTTGAGTACCCTGTCAAGGTCGAACCATACTATCGAACCGGCCTGGGCCGTGGCCTCGACGACTTCCCCTGAAGTGGCCTTCTTGCTGCCGTTACCGTTTGAAGTGAGTTGGATAATTCCCAATGCAGCCACAGCAACAAGGGCTATGACGCTGATAATCAGTGGTGTCTGTTTCATTTTATTGTTCTTTTGTTAATATTCAAGCTTACAAAAGTAATTAAAAAATCTTAATCTTTGACAGATATGCCTGGATAGTTTTCTCCAACCCCATGTAAAGGGCGTCGCAGATGATGGCGTGGCCGATCGAGACCTCATCCGTCCACGGGATTGTCCTGATGAAATACTCCAGGTTCTCCAGGTTCAGATCATGCCCGGCGTTAAGACCCAGTCCCAGTTCCCTGGCGGCCTTGGCGGTCTCAAGGTACGGGGCTATCGCCTTTCCGCGTCCGGCGGAATACCCGGCGGCGTAGTCCGCCGTGTAAAGTTCCACACGGTCGCAGCCACAGGCTTTGGCCCCTTCGGCCATGGCTGGGGAGGGGTCTATGAATATTGATGTGCGGATTCCCTTCTCTTTGAACCGCGCGCAGATGTCTGTGAGAAATTCCTTGTTTGTGATTGTGTCCCATCCCGCGTTTGATGTGATGGCGTCGTGCGCGTCCGGGACGAGGGTAACCTGATCGGGCACAACCTCAAGCACAAGGTCAACGAAGCTTGGAATAGGATTACCCTCTATGTTGAACTCGGTCGTCACCATCGGCCTGATGGCTCTCACGTCCGAGTATCTGATGTGTCTTTCGTCTGGTCTCGGATGGACGGTTATGCCTTCCGCCCCGAATCTTTCACAGTCAATCGCCGCCTTCTCCACATCCGGCATATTTCCTCCGCGGGCGTTGCGCAGGGTCGCGATCTTGTTGATGTTCACACTAAGTCTGGTCATGTCCATAAACGATATAAACATAAAACATACAAAAATAATGATTTCTGTTCAGTTTTATGCAGAATTGTGCTATTTTTGAGAAATGATTTGGCAACCGTCAGAAATTAAACAAGGATTGCCAAGTTTTTTTGTAAGCGGCAAGGCATTGATGAAGATAGCAGTATATTCCAGGGAAGGTGGCGCGATGCGTGAGGAAAGACTTTCCCTTATGCTGGAGAGACTGAGAAAAGAGTCGTTTGACCTTTACGGGATCGGCGGGGGAGAGGACATCCTTCCTGGTACCGGTCTGGTTATGAGTGTCGGAGGCGACGGAACTTTTCTCTCGGCTTCCCAATGTGTGGGCAAGTCCGGGATCCCGATTCTCGGGGTTAACCTTGGACGGCTGGGATTCCTTTCCGAATATAGCCCCGAAGAGGCCTGCGAGGCTCTTCTGACTGGGGGCTGGTACCTTGAAGACCGGGAGTTGCTGGACACCAGTGTGTCCGGAGGCGGTCCGGACACAGGTCCGCTGTTCTGGCCTTATTCCCTCAATGAGGTCTCCGTTCACCGTTCCGGCGCCGCGCTTCTCGGAATTGACGTGACTATTGACGGACATCCTCTGCCGACATACTGGGCTGACGGGCTTCTTGTGGCCACCAGCTCCGGATCCACGGCATATTCATTGAGTGTGGGCGGACCGATCTGCTCGCCTGAGGCGAAAGTCCTGATCATCGCGCCGATTGCCCCGCACAACCTGAACGCCCGTCCGCTAGTGGTTCCGGACACCACCAGAATTTCTGTCTCCATGAGATCCAGGGACGATGGTGTCATGCTTTCGATGGACAACAGAAACCATCTTATTGTGCCCTCCTCGACCCTTGAAGTCAAGGTGGCACAGTTTTCGCTAAAGAGGGTTCGTCTAAAAAATACCAGTTTTATAAAGGCTTTGACAACAAAGCTGTTCTGGGGAGAGGACATCCGGAACAGTGGTGAATGACAATTTTGTGAATAAATGGACGAAATCAACAACATACCGTCTCATGTGTCCATCATCATGGACGGCAACGGAAGGTGGGCGCGACAGAGGGGCAAGGAAAGAGTCGCCGGCCATTTCGAGGGGGTCGAAAGCGTGAGGGTCTGTGTCGAGACCGCCGCCGAAACCGGGGTCAAATACCTTTCGCTTTTCGCTTTTTCGGAAGAGAACTGGGGACGCCCCGAGAATGAGGTCGGCTCTCTTATGGGCTTGATGTTGAAGGCTATAGCTGACGAGATAGATTCTCTCGCCGCGAAAGGTGTCAAGTTCCGTGTTCTTGGCAACACTTCCAAACTGAGTCCGGAACTCTTGGACGCGATCCGGCAGGCAGAAAATAAAACCGAGCCGGCACCGGGCAAGGAACCTTTGCTCACCTTGGTGGTTTTCTTTAGTTATAGCGGCAAGTGGGACATCCTACAGGCCGCCAAAAAGATGGCTAAAGAATATTCTGATGATCCTCAGGGCCTAGAAAACGTGGAAACTGAGGATTTTAGCCGCTACCTTGTCACAGCAGGAATCCCAGACCCGGACTTGATCATCCGTACTTCGGGAGAGGAAAGGCTCAGCAATTACCTCCTCTGGCAGGCGGCATATTCGGAATTCCTTTTTGTGGACACTCTGTGGCCGGATTTCAGGCGGGAAGAGTTCCGCGCGGCGCTTGAGGAATATTCTCATCGGAATCGCAGATATGGAAAAGTTAAATAACTTGCGTATATTTGCATCTTAATTCAATGAACTCTTATTTGATGAAAGCATATCGTATTTTGTGTTTCTTTGCCTTGGCTCTCGTTGCTTTACCTGTCATGGGCCAGGAAGTCGGAAAGTCATTAGTTGCCGGGGAAGTTGATTATGACCATCCTAAGAATTATTTTGTGGGTGGTGTAACAGTGGAAGGGAATCATCAATTTTCTGACCAACAGATCATCTCTCTTACCGGTCTTCAGAAGGGTATGAGGGTGACGGTTCCGAGTGACGATCTTTCATCAATCGTGTCTAGATTGTGGACGCAGAGGTACTTCGAGAATGTGGCCCTTGAATTGGATCACCTGAGCGAAAACAAGGATTCCGCTTTTTTTGTGATTAGGATTCAAGAGCGTCCAAGGGTCTCCAGATGGCTTTTTACCGGTGTCCGTAATGGGGAGCGAAAGGATTTGGAAGAGAGGCTGGGCCTTCGTCGTGGCGGGGAGTTCTCGGAATATGTTGCAAAGACTTCAACTGACATCATCAAGCGTTTCTACGCAGACAAAGGATTCCTTAACTGTAAGGTGGATGTCCAGACCCAGAAGGATTCCATTGTAAGGAATGCCATCAAAGTGAATTTCGCGGTGGATCGTGGTACGAAAGTAAGAATCCGTGACATCAAATTCGAGGGAACGGAGGGCTTCTCAGACTTCAAACTGTCCCGCTCCATGAAGAAGACCAAGGCGAAAAAATGGTACAACTTCTTCAACAGCAAGAAATTCAATCAGAAGGAATATCCCAACGACAAAATCAACCTCATAAGCAAGCTTAACGAGGCCGGTTTCCGTGACGCACGCATAGTAAAGGATTCCATCTACTATGTGACACCGGACAGGCTCGGAATCGATCTCAAGATTGACCAGGGCAAGAAATACTATTTCAGGAACATCTCCTGGACAGGCAACTCTGTTTATTCGACTGACCAGCTCAATGAGATCCTGAACATCCGCAAGGGTGATCCTTACGATGTGGTGACTATGCAGAAAAGGCTTTTGGGCGGAGGCAAGCAAGGCGACCAGGATGTCTCCAAGATCTATCGTGACAATGGTTACCTTTTCTTCAATGTGACTCCTGTCGAATTGAACATCGAAGGGGATTCCGTGGATGTTGAGATGAGAATCTCGGAAGGCAAGCAGGCAACTCTCAATAATATCGTCATAAACGGCAACACCCTTACCAATGAGAGAGTGGTCCGCAGGCAACTCGCCACGAGGCCGGGCTATCTTTTCAGCCAGACCGATTTCGAGAGATCCATAAGGGAAATCGCATCCTTGGGACAGTTTGATCCAGAGGCCATCGCGGATCCTTCTAAAGGCTATTCCATACTCACGAACCAGTTGAACAACACTGTGGATCTTGTCTATAACGTGACTGAGAAACCTTCCAGCCAGCTGGAACTCTCCGGAGGTTGGGGTATGAATACTTTCGTGGCGACTGTCGGAGTGAACTTCAACAACTTCTCCACTAAGCGCATGTTCGACAAGAACGCCTGGAGACCGGTTCCTCTGGGTGACGCGCAGAATCTTTCGCTTCGTTTCCAGACGAACGGAACCTACTACACCTCGCTGGTCTTCGGATTCTCCGAGCCTTGGCTTTTCGCCAAGAAGCCTACGTCACTGAACCTTCAGGCCTACTATACTCGTCAGACGAACTCCTATCTTACGATCGGACTGCTCTCCAACGACAAGGTAATGCAGGTCTATGGGTTCTCAGCAGGCATCGGTACCAGATTGAAATGGCCGGACAACTACTTTGTGCTCTACAACGGCCTCAACTGGCAGATTTATGACCTCAAGAACTGGATTGACGGTTACTTCATGTTCAACGACGGCAAGTCCCATAACCTTAGCTACACGATCAGCCTGAGCCGAAACTCCACCGATCAGCAGATTTACCCTCGTATGGGATCAAACTTCAGCGCCAGCCTTCAGCTCACTCCTCCTTATTCTTTGTTCAGAAAGAAGGATCTCGGCACTCTTGACGCCAACGGCAACCCTACGAAAGTCTCAAGCTACAAGGACATCAACTACGACAACTGGAGTTCCGCCGAACGTTACAAGTGGATCGAGTACCACAAGTGGAAACTCAGCGGCGAACTCTATACAAAAGTCATCGGTGACTTCGTCATCATGAGCCGCGCGCAGTTCGGCTACCTCGGCTATTATAACCGCAAATGGGGATATTCACCGTTCGAAGGCTTCAGGGTCGGCGGTGACGGAATGTCGGGTTACGACACCTATGGCGCGGACATCATCGCCCTGCGTGGCTACGAGAACTACTCGCTTACCCCTTGGTCTGAGACTCCGTACAACTCCAACGGCTACTATGCCGGCAATGTCTATGACAAGTTCACGATGGAGTTCCGTTACCCTGTCATCCTTCAGCCTCAGTCCACGATTTACGTTCTGGGCTTCCTTGAGGGAGGTAACTGCTGGTCTGACATCAAGAAATTCAATCCGTTCCAGATCAAGCGCTCAGCAGGAGTAGGCGTGAGGGTGTTCCTCCCGATGATCGGCCTGCTTGGTATTGACTGGGGCTACGGCTTCGACAATCCTGAGAAGAGGAACAGAAGCCAGTTCCACTTCCTGATCGGACAACAATTCTAAATAATATTCTTACATTTGCATTTGGAATAAACACGAAACTGATAAAAAGCTATAAAGATGAAAAAGATTCTTATGATCGCCGCAATGGCGTTGTTTACTCTGACGGCTTCGGCTCAGGCGAAGTTCGCTTATGTTGACTTCAATGAACTTGTGATGCTCATGCCGGAGGCGGATGCGGCCAGGTCGCAGATGCAGGCTGCTCAGAAAGAGGCGCAGGAGACCCTCCAGAGCATGATGGATGAGGCTCAGAGCAAGTACAGTGAATACCAACAGAAGCAGACGACCTGGACTCCGGCCATCAAGGCCAGCAAGGAGAAGGAACTTGCTGACATCCAGCAGAGGATCCAGGAGTTCCAGCAGTCAATCCAGGCCGAACTCCAGCAGCAGAACCAGCAGTTGATGGACCCTATCTATAAGAAGGCGCAGGAGGCAGTTGAGACACTTGCCAAGGCCGGTGGCTACCTGTTTGTTTTCGAGACTTCCCAGTTCCTCTATGTCGACAAGACGCAGTGCATGGATCTTACCCCAGACGCTAGGAAGGCATTGAACATTCCGGAGGGCAGAACCATCGAGGATCTCCAGAAGGAGCTTCAGGCGCAGCAGCAGGGTCAGAATCAGCAGTAAGAAAGAGACTTGTGACGGGCAAGTGAACAAGTAAATGAGGGCGGCAGAGATGTCTGCCCTTATTTTTTGCCCGTTCCCTGTGTACGCAGATAGAATCTTTTCGGAGAATCTGTTGGTTATTCTGCTTTTTATGCTTTAATTTGTAAGGAATTTTTATTCAACACTAATATTCTTAAAAACAGAAATGCAACATAAGGTTATTGATGCTAAGGATGTTGTGATAAGATTCGCCGGGGATTCCGGTGACGGTATGCAACTTACCGGAACGCTGTTCGCGAACTTGTCGGCAGTCTATGGTAACGGCCTTTCCACATTTCCGGACTATCCGGCTGAGATCAGAGCCCCGAAGGGGACTGTGGCCGGCGTCTCCGGATTCCAGGTTCACATCGGAAGCCACAAGGTCAACACGCCGGGTGATTTCTGTGATATGCTTGTGGCGATGAATCCTGCCGCCCTCAAGGCTAACGCAAAGTGGCTCAAGAGAAACGCCACCGTGCTTGTGGACGAGGACGCCTTCGACGATTTCGGCCTGACCAAGGCGGGATTCACTGGCAATCCCTTTGAAGAACTTCACATAGAGGACAGAAGCATCATCGTTGCTCCGATCACCAAACTTACGGAGGAAAGCCTGAAAGACAGCGGACTTGACGTGGCTTCTGTCCACAAGTGCAGGAATATGTTCACCCTCGGAATGGCCTGCTTCATCTACAGCCGTCCGCTGGACTATGTCTATACCTATCTTGAGGGACGTTTCGCCAAGAAGCATCCAGAGATGATCGAGCCGAACCGCAAGGTGGTAAACGACGGCTACAACTACGCCGCCAACATCCATGCGGTCGCCGACACCTACACCGTTGCCCCGGACATTCAGGAAAAAGGAATATATAGGAATATAACAGGCAATCAGGCACTGGCCTGGGGACTTATCGCCGCTTCGGAGAAATCCGGACGGCCTCTTTTCTGCGGCTCCTATCCGATCACGCCTGCCACCGCGATCCTTGAGGAACTCGCCATACACAAGAACCTTGGGGTGAAGACAATGCAGACCGAGGATGAGATAGCGGGAATATGCTGCGCTATTGGTGCTTCCTTTGCCGGCAATCTTGCCGTCACCACAACTTCCGGCCCTGGCCTTTCGCTTAAGTCTGAAGCCCTTGGTTTGGCAGTTATGACCGAACTTCCGCTTGTGATTGTGGACGTGCAGCGTGGCGGCCCGTGCACCGGACTGCCTACCAAGACAGAGCAGGCCGACCTCAACGAGGCACTTTACGGACGTAACGGCGAGAGCCCTATGGTCGTGATTGCCGCTCACTCTCCGGCACATTGCTTTGATGCTGCTTTCACTGCTGCCAAGATAGCTCTCGAACACATGACTCCGGTCCTGCTTCTTTCAGAGGGCTTCCTCGGGAACGGCTCAGAACCGTGGAAGATTCCCTCAATAAGTGAATATCCAACCATAAAACCTCGTTTGGCCAAGGCCGATGGAAGTAAGTTCCATCCTTTCGAGAGAGATCCGAAGACACTTGCCCGAAAGTGGGCACCTGCCGGAACCCCTGGCCTTGAACACCGTGTGGGAGGCCTTGAGAAAACGCACGAGGGTGTGCTTTCCACTGACGCGGCCAACCACGAGATGATGGTCAGGGAGCGCGCGGAGAAAGTCGCGCGTGTCGCCGCTGACATTCCGGACTTGGTTGTTGACGGTCCGGAAAGCGGGGAAGTCCTGCTTGTCGGTTGGGGAGGCACTTACGGACATATTCTTACAGCCACGGAGGAACTGCGCGCTGCGGGAAAGGCTGTCAGCCGTGTGCATTTCGATTTCATCGACCCACTGCCGAAGAACACTGAGAAGGTGTTGTCCGGTTTTAAGAAAATAATAGTCTGCGAACTCAACCTCGGTCAGTTCGCCGGTTACCTCAAGACCATATTCCCTCAGTTCAATTATCTGGGCTGCAACAAGGTCCAGGGACAGACCTTCCTTGTGAAGGAGATAGTGGATGCCGCTAAGGCTCAATTATAGGGAGGAACAGTAGATGCCAAAATATTCATTGAAAGATTTTAAGAGCGATCAGGAGATCAGGTGGTGTCCGGGATGCGGGGACTATTCGGTTCTTGCCGCTCTTCAAAGGACCCTTCCCCAGGTTTGCGAGGAGAAGGGGATAGACAAGGACAAGATTGTGGTTGTCTCTGGCATCGGATGCTCATCAAGGCTTCCGTACTATGTGGACACTTACGGGTTTCACAGCATTCACGGCCGGGCCACCGCCATAGCGACCGGCATGAAAGTCGCCAATCCGGAACTCTGCGTCTGGCAGGTCAGCGGTGACGGTGATGCTTTGGCCATCGGTGGGAATCATTTCATCCATGCCATCCGCAGGAACATCGACATCAATCTGATGCTCTTCAACAATCGGATTTATGGTATGACAAAGGGACAGTATTCCCCGACATCCAAGCTCGGTGCGATCACGAAGACATCGCCTTACGGAACAGTTGAACATCCGTTCAATCCAGGAAGTTTGGTTTTGGGAGCCAAAGGTACTTTCTTTGCACGTGGTTTGGACACTGAATTGGCTCTCAATCAAGAAATTATGCTTGCGGCATCAAGACACAAGGGTACTTCGGTGATGGAGTTTCTTACTAACTGCGTGATATTCAATAATGGATCCCATGCTGAGATTTCCGACAGGGAGCACAAGGCCGACAGGACACTGGTGTTGCGTGACGGGGAGAAGATGATATTCGGAAACAACCGTGACAAGGGAATCGCCCTTGATGGCTGGAGACTTAAGGTCGTGACCATCGGAGAGAATGGTGTCACGGAGGATGATGTCCTCACCCACGACAGCCATTCCGACAATCTTGGTCTCCAGATGATGCTTGCCGACATGAAGTGGCCGGACTTTCCGGTGGCCCTCGGTGTGATCAGAGAGGTGCCTGACATCACTTATGAGGATGAGGTCGCCAAGCAGGTAGAGAGCGTGAAGTCAAAGGCTAAGGTCCACAATGTGGATGAACTTCTTCACAGCGGCTCCACTTGGGAAGTTAAATAGAACACATATTTTAAAACTAATTAATAACACATTACGTTATGAAAACAACAGAAATAATGGCCCGTCTTCAGGCCAAGTATCCAACAGAGAAAGAATATCTTCAGGCAGTAGAGGAGGTTCTTGAGTCAATCGAGGAAGTTTACAACCGGCATCCTGAGTTCGAGAAGGCTAAGATCGTCGAGAGGCTCGTGGAGCCTGACAGAATCTTTACTTTCCGTGTGACATGGATTGACGACAACGGTGAGGTTCAGACCAACCTCGGCTACCGCGTCCAGTTCAACAGCGCGATCGGACCTTACAAGGGAGGACTTCGCTTCCACAAGGCCGTTACCCCTTCAATGTTAAAGTTCCTCGGATTCGAGCAGACATTCAAGAACGCCCTCACGACCCTTCCTATGGGTGGAGCGAAAGGTGGTTCAGACTTCGATCCTGTCGGAAAGTCAAACGCTGAGATCATGCGTTTCTGCCAAGCTTTCATGCTTGAGCTCTGGCGCTGCATCGGCCCTGATCAGGACATCCCTGCGGGTGACGTTGGTGTAGGCGGACGTGAGATTGGCTTCCTTAACGGAATGTACCAGAAGCTTGCGCGCCAGTACCACACCGGAGTGCTCACAGGAAAGGGCGCTACATGGGGAGGTTCGATCCTTCGTCCTGAGGCCACCGGTTTCGGAGCCCTCTATTTCACCCAGCATCTTCTCCACAAGGCAGGAAAGGACATCGCCGGCCAGAAGGTCTGCATCTCAGGTTTCGGAAATGTGGCTTGGGGCGCAGTTAAGAAAGCTACCCAGCTCGGAGCCAAGGTTGTGGCCATCTCCGGCCCTGACGGAGTCTGCCATATTCCTGAAGGAATGACTCCTGAGATGAATGAATATATGCTTGACATGCGTGCTTCCAACAGGAATATGGTCGAGGATCTCGCCACCAAGTTCCCTGGGCAGGTTCAGTTCACCGCCGGCAAGAAGGCTTGGAGCATCCCTTGCGACATCGCGCTTCCTTGCGCGTTCCAGAACGAGCTCAGCGAGGACGACGCCAAGGAACTTAAGGCTAACGGTTGCTGGTGCTGCTGCGAGGTTTCCAACATGGGTTGCCAGCCGGGAGCCATCCACTTCTTCCAGAACAACGGAGTCCTCTTCGCTCCTGGTAAGGCCGTTAATGCCGGCGGAGTGGCCACCTCTGGTCTTGAGATGACCCAGAACGCCGCCCACCTCAGCTGGTCAGCACAGGAAGTCGACGACAAACTTCACTGGATCATGCAGAGCATCCATGAGCAGTGCGTGAAGTACGGCACACGTCCGGACGGCAGCGTTGACTACGTGAAAGGCGCCAACATCGCCGGCTTCATGAAGGTCGCCCAGGCCATGCTTGAGCAGGGAATCATCTAATTGTACGATTTCTTACGAATATCAGCACATCAACGTCTCGTTGATGTGCTTTTTTTCATTTATATTCATTAAATTTGCAAGATGCAAAGAAAATAAACAATAATAACACTTTTTTCAAATGAAAAGAACCGTTCTGGCATTATCGCTGATCGCTCTTCTGGCCTCCTGCAACACAAAGCCTGAGACCGCTGTTCAGAAAAAGGTCGATTCGTATGCTCTTGTCAAGATCGAATCACCGGACCTTTCGGGTATCTCGGACAACGGCAAAGAAGTCCTCAATCTTTACAAATTTGCGGCAGACCAGGCCGACAGCATCTATTGGAAACAGTATTTTGGAGACAAAACTCTGATTGAGAATCTGAAAGACGCTGATTTACGGGACTACGCCAAAATCAACTACGGCCCATGGGATCGTCTTGACGGCTCCACTTTTGTGGATGGTTTCGGGAAACTTCCTTTAGGTGCCAATTTCTATCCGGCAGACATGACATCGGCTGAGTTCGATTCGCTTGCCGACCCGGTGAAGACAAGTCCATACTCGCTCATCAGACGTGACACGGACGGCAGACTTGTCACTGTGTGGTATCACGATGCCTATGAGTACAATATCGACAAGATCTGCAACTACCTAAAGGCCGCCGCTGACATCACCATCAAGCCGAGTGTCCGCAACTATCTTCTCAAGAAGATTGACGCTTTGAAGACTGACTATTATTATGACAGCGACCTTGCGTGGTTGGAGATGACTGACAGCCGGATGGATCTCATCATTGGCCCCGATGAGATCAATGACGATCAGTTGTACGGTCTCAAGGCATCCTACGAGGCCTATGTGCTTCTGAAGGACCTCAAGCGTACCGAAGTGCTGAACCGGTTCAATTCGATGCTTCCGGAACTCCAGAGGCAGATTCCTTGTGAGGAAGAGTATAAGACTTTTGTTCCTGGCGACGAGTCCGAAATATACGCCTACGATGCCATCTATTGTTCCGGCCACGCCAATGCGGGCATCAAGCTTATAGCCTTGAACCTCCCTTACAATGAGGATGTCCAGGCCAAGGCTGGTACCCGTACCGCCCTTTTGCGCAACATCATGGTGGAGAAGTTCAACAGGATTGTGAATCCTGTGGGCATAGTGGTCCTGACCCCTGACCAGCAGGATCACCTCAGCGAGGAGGCTTTCTACTGGAACATCGCATTCCGTGAGATTTCCCATGGACTCGGAGTCAAGGAGACGATCAACGGTAAAGGCGAAGTTGACGAGGCTCTCGGCAACATGGCTCTCACATGGGAGGACGCCAAAGCGAATGCTCTTGGACTTTATCTTGTCTGCAAACTTTTGGACGAACACAAGATTCCTACGCTTGTCACAAAAGAGGATGCAATCACGACATTCGTTGCCAACCTGATCCGTTCAGAGCGTTTCGGGGAAGCTTCTCAACTTGGCAGGGCCTATGTGATGCTGTTCAATTACCTCAACCGGAACGGGGCTTTCAAGCGAGGTGACAGCGGTAAATATTCAATTGACTACGAAAAGACCCTTTCGCTTGTTGCCGAGTTCACCGCCATAGCCCTCAAGACCCAGGCTACCGGAGACCGCGGGTTCGCGGAGCGGTTCGAGAACCAGTACTGTGTTTTGTCGGAGGACTTCAAGGCCGACCTCATGAACATCCGCCTTGAGAACATCCCGATTGACCTTAGGTTTGAATTCCAGAAATAAAATAAATAATCAATACTACTGAAATGGCTGAAAAGAAATTCAATGTGAAGTACGGTGTGCTTCTGCCAATCGTTCTTTTGGTCACACTCTTCCTGTGGTGTGTTCCTACCTCTTTCTTTGGCATTGACGCTCTGACTGTTGTGCAGCAGCGTGTGATTGCTCTCTTTGTGTTCGCCGCGTTGATGTGGATGTTTGAGATCATCCCTAACTGGGCGACTTCCGTGATGATCATCGTGGTGGCTCTGCTGACCGTCTCTGACAAGGGGTTCGGCTTCTTCTGCAATCCTGAGTTCGGGCAGTTGGTAAGCTACAAAAAGATAATGTCATCTTTCGCAGACCCAGTCGTGATGCTGTTCCTCGGCGGATTCGTGCTCGCGATCATGGCCGAAAGATTCGGACTGGATGTCACTCTGGCCAAATCCCTGCTCAGCATCTTCGGGACAAAGCCTAAGATGGTGCTTTTGGGATTCCTTGTCATCATCTCAGTGTTCTCAATGTTCATGAGCAACACCGCGACCGCAGCCATGATGCTTGCTTTCCTTGCTCCGGTGCTCTCAAAGCTTCCGAGTGACGACAAGGGAAAGATCGGCCTTGCCCTCTCGATTCCTATAGCCGCCAACCTTGGCGGTATCGGCACCCCTATCGGTACCCCTCCTAACGCCACAGCTAAGGGCTATCTTGAGCAGGCCGGCATAGATGTCTCTTTCGGAGACTGGTGCATCCATATGATCCCTTACGTGATCATCATGATTCTCCTCGCCTGGGTTCTTCTCCTCGTGTTCTTCCCTTTCAAGACCCAGAAACTCGTGCTTGAGATTCCTGCGAACGACAAGAAGAAGGACTGGAAGAGCAAGGTCGTTTGGGCTACATTCATCATCACGATTCTTCTTTGGGCGACCGAGCAGCTTCATCACATCAGTTCCAACGTCGTGGCTCTGATTCCTCTGGGTGTCTTCACAGCAACGGGCCTTTTCGGAAAAGAGGAAATCAAGGAAATCAACTGGTCGGTGCTTTGGCTCGTGGCCGGAGGTTTCGCACTCGGCTATCTCCTTCAGGACACGGGTCTAGCCAAGGTTCTCATCACGGCAATTCCTTTCGGCTCGATGTCCGTGATTCTAGTTCTGGTTGTGGCGGGTTTCGTCTGCTACTTCCTCTCGAACTTTATCAGCAACTCTGCCACAGCGGCCCTGCTTATCCCTATCCTTATCGTAGTCGCTGAGGGGATGGCCGATCCGGCTGCCGCCAACAATGCAGCGTTCATCGCTATGGGCGGAACTCAGGCCATGATAATATTCATCGCTGTGTGCGCGTCCATCGCCATGCTTTTCCCTATCTCCACACCTCCGAACGCCATTGCGGCCTCAACTGGACTAGTCGAGACAAAGGATATGGCGAAGATCGGCATCATCATCGGTGTAGTCGGATTCATCTTCGGATTCTTCTGGCTCACCAGGATCTTCCCGTTCGCGCAGTAATTGTTTGGTAATATCAGAGAAGCTGTTTTGGAGTATTAACCAAGGCAGCTTCTCAATGCTTAAAAATAAGTTAGTAGTTATCAAAATGAACAAAATCATCACTTCCATTGCCGCTTTGGCATTGTGCACCACTCTTGCAGCACAGGAGACCAAACCAAAGATCAGCCTTTATGGCTTCATCAGAAATTATTACGCTTTCGACACTCGTGAGAGTGTGGCTGGAACAGAAGACCTCTTTTACTACCTTCCAAAGGACGAGAACATGAAAGACGATGTCGATCTGAACGAACAGGGTTCTTTCCGCTTCGCTGCCATCACTTCCAGAGTCGGACTCAATGTGACAGGCTATGAATATAATGGACTGAAGTTCGGAGCAAAGATTGAGACGGATTTCTACAATGGCCTCACTGGAGCTACAGGAACAGCTGTGCTGCGTCTCCGCCAGGCTTTTGTCACTGTTGGCAAGAATGATTGGCTTGTGACAGCCGGTCAGGCGTGGCATCCGATGGCGGCTGACATGCCGGATGTGTTCTCACTCAACACAGGAGCGCCTTTCGGTCCTTTCAGCCGCACCCCACAGGTCAAGTTTGACTACAACTTCACCGATGCTCTTTCATTGACAGCCTCGGCTATCTGGCAGATGCAGTACGTCTCTGCCGGTCCTTCCGGAGCTTCAGCCAACTACATCAAGGATGCCTGCACTCCTGAAGTGTACCTCGGATTGAACTACAAGAGTGGGGGTCTCCTTTTGAGGGCCGGAGTCAACGCGCTATCCATCAAGCCGAGAGCCAACAACGGCACCGTCAAGGTTGATGATCGCATAACAACAGTCTCCCCGTTCTTCTTCGGACAGTATAAAAACGGTCTGTTCTCGGCCAAGGTCAAGACCGTCTTCGCAGAGGCCGGCGAGCATGTCAACCTCAACGGTGGCTACGGAATCTCAGGAGTCAAGTCTGACGGTGTAAGTTATGAATATACACCCACCCGCAACTCTTCGACTTGGGCCAGTTTTATGTACGGTAAGAAGACCCAGTGGATCCTTTTCGCTGGTTACGTGAAGAATTTCGGGACGAAGGACGACCTTTACGGAGCCAAGAATGGCTACGCTCCTGCCGCCAACCTCTATTTCAGCAAGAACAGCTTCTCGAACATGAACCAGATGTACAGACTCACTCCTACCGTGATCCGCAACATCGGCAAATTTGCGATTGGTCTTGAATATGAACTCACAAGCGTGCAGTACGGTGACTATAAGACTGTGGAAGGTGTGAAGTACATCGGAGCCAAAGGTCTTGCCGAGGACAACCTCCATTGGATTACCAACAATCGTATTCAGGCTTTGGTTAAATTCACTTTCTAATTTTTTTTAACAAGTTAAGGTGTCGGCCTTGACTAAGAAACATGATGCTATGAAAAGAATATCCAACACTTTTGCATTGGCTTTAGCCATGCTTCTTTTCAATTTGCCATTGGGCGCCCAAAGTCATTTGATAAAGCTTACCAATCATTTGGAACCTTATGGCTTTTTCCGCACAGGTGTCTCATTTGATGCCCGTGAAGTCAAGACCGACTCTGAGGACTTGTTCTATTACATTCCTTACGACAGCGAACTCAACAAGGATGGCTATGACATCTGGTACAATCCATCCTTGAAACTGTCTTCAATTACAACTCGTTTAGGATTCAACCTTACCGGTTTCCAGTATGGTTCGTTCAATGTTAAAGGCAAACTGGAGACAGATTTCTACCTCTTGAACAAGCAGTCCGCGTCTCTTCGTCTTAGGGAAGCCTATGTGTGCCTGAACTGGGACGACTTGGGAAAGTTCCTTAGTTCTACCTCTGTTAAGGTAGGCCATGCATGGCATCCAATGTCTGAGGGGATGCCTTTTACGGTTGGCTATGAAGGAGGCTCTCCATTTAACCCTTACTCTAGAAGTCCTCAATTGATGTTGAACGCATCGTTCTTTGAAAGGCTTACTTTTACCGTTGGAGCTTTGTATCCAGCGGAATTCACTCCAACAGGTCCGCAGGGTGCATCTGCGGATTATGTAAAGTATGGCCTGATTCCGGAACTTTATGCAGGGCTTTCATTCTCAACGAAGCATTTCACGGCAAGGGCTGGAGTTGATTTCCTTAGCCTTAAGCCGCGATGGAGAACTCTTGAAGACGGACGTTACTATTACAAGGGTGCTGAAGTTAAAGACAGAATATCAATGCTGAGCCCTATGGGGTACGTGGAATATTCCAAAGGACTGTTCAAGATCAATGCAAAGGCGGTTCTGGCTTCAGGAGGTGATCATCTGCGTCTAATGGGAGGATACGCTCTTTACGATGAGAGTGATCCTCTTGACTACAAGTACACTCCGTTCCGCTCCATAAATGCCTTCTTATCGACATCCTACGGGGATCAATGGCAGTTTATGTTCATGGCAGGTGGAATGAAGGCATTAGGTTCTACTCACGATCTTCTTACGGGACTACTTGATGATAAGGTGATTCTTAGCAACATCTACTTTTTTGATGGAGGGTTCAAGAATATTCGCGGAATGGTGCGCGTGGCACCGGCAGTGGCATTTAATCTGGAAAGATTGTCAATTGCTTTGGAATATAACGGCACCTGTGTCAGATATGGTGACGTGAATGCATTGAGTCTGCGTGGTTTAGCGTTTAGTAACCCACATAACATCATAAGTCATCGTGTCTTGGGAATAGTCAAGTATTCTTTCTGATGAGCCCTATTATGATTGGAATTTTCTAACATAAGAGAATGTTGATGAATGTTTAGTCAAATTTATCTTGCTTTTTAGAATATTTTTCCGATATTTGCGCTGTTAAAAAGACAGAATGAGACACTTTAATCATATCCACCTACATCTAAACCATCGCTTCATACGGGGGTGAGTTTGTCGTGGGTATCTGATACTTTGAGGGATATTTAGTCAAGGCTCGCTTCCGTGTAGGTTGCGGGTCTTTTTTTATAAAACGAACGACAAATGTTAAGAATCGCAATTCAGGCCAAAGGCCGATTAAGTGATGAAAGCCTTGCACTGATGCGTGAGGCCGGAATCGAGGTGGATGACAGCAAGCGAAAGTTCCTGTCAAGGTCAAGCAGTTTTCCCGTGGAGATCCTCTGCCTGCGGGATGATGACATCCCTCAGGCCGTTGCACAAGGGGTGGCGGATCTGGGATTAGTGGGTTACAACGAGGTGTGCGAGAGGGGAGAGTCTGTGGAGATTGTGGACCATCTTGGATTCGGAGAATGCCGGATTTCGTTGGCCATTCCCAAGGCTGAGGAATATCCTGGGCTTGAGTATTTCAACGGCAAACGGATTGCCACGTCTTATCCTAATATTTTGTGCAAATTTCTGAAAGATAATGGAATAAGTGCAAAGATTAACGTTATCGCCGGCTCTGTAGAGATAGCCCCAACGGTCGGGATGAGCGATGCGATCTTCGACATAGTGTCTTCGGGCGGAACCTTGGTCAGCAACGGTTTGAAGGAAGTGGAGAAAGTTGTGTTCTCCGATGCGGTGCTTATCTCGTGCCGCAATCTGTCTGAGGATAAGTCTAAACTTCTGGAACAGATTAAGTTCCGGTTCAACGCTGTCAGAGACAGCAGAGGAAAGAAGTATCTTCTGATGAACATTCCGAATGACAGGATTGAGGAGGCGATCAGGATTGTCCCCGCTATGAGAAGCCCTACAGTCATGCCGCTTGCACAGAGCGGTTGGTCTTCGCTGCACTCCGTTGTGGACGAGAGCGTTCTGTGGGAGAAGATCGAGAGCCTGAAGGAGATTGGTGCCGAAGGGATCCTTGTGTTATCCGTCGAAAAGATGGTTTTATAGTATTGCATATTTATTCATCGGTCTATGACAAATAAATACGTAAACCCTTCCCGGAAAGAATGGTCAAAATTGACTGTCAGAGCCAGCGAAAGCGACAAAGACATAGAGGCCAGCGTCAGCACCACTCTTGAATATGTCCGTACAAAAGGCGATGAAGCCCTTCTGGATCTGGAATCAAAGTACGATGGCGTGGAGTTCTCTTCGGCTGAAGCTTTGAGAGTCAGTGAAAAAGAGATCGAAGAGGCCGCTGCTTCGGTTCCGCAGGAATTGAAAGACGCCATCGCCCAGGCATATTCTAACATCAAGAAATTTCATGAGGCACAGTTGCCGGAGATTGTCAGGATTGAGACCTCACCGGGAGTGATGTGCGTGCAGAAGGCTGTGCCGATCCGCAGGGTTGGCCTTTATGTTCCCGGAGGACGCGCGCCTTTGTTCTCGACGGTGCTGATGTTGGCTGTTCCTGCACAGGTGGCTGGCTGTCAGGAGATTGTCCTTTGCACGCCTCCCGACAAGGATGTAAAACCGAATCCGGCCATTGTCTATGCCGCTTCGGTCTGTGGTGTCAGGAATATATTCAAAATCGGTGGAGCGCAGGGCATCGCTGCGATGGCTTATGGGACTCGGACACTTGCCAAATGTGACAAGATATTCGGGCCGGGAAACCGTTACGTGATGAAGGCTAAGCAGATGGTCGGGCTGTCTGCCACCGCCATCGACATGCCTGCCGGTCCTTCGGAGGTGATGGTACTGGCGGATGAAACGGCCGTTCCAGATTACGTTGCAGCTGACTTTCTCTCGCAGTCGGAGCACGGGCCGGACAGCCAGTCTGTTCTTGTCTGCACCTCTGAGGCGATGGCTGATGCCGTGGCGGAGTCCATCTCAAGGCAGTGCGCAAGGCTCAAGCGTGGGGAAATCATCGCCAAGGCGCTGGAGCATAGCCGGATTGTTGTATTGACGGATCGTGACGAAATGGTTGATTTCGCTAATGAATATGCTCCCGAACATCTGATCGTCTCCATGGCGGATCCGTGGGACGTTGCCGACAGGATCGTTGCCGCCGGAAGCATATTCATCGGCAATTATTCTCCTGAAAGTGCCGGGGACTATGCTTCTGGCACCAACCACACTCTTCCGACGAGTGGTTGGGCGCACTCTTTCAGCGGGTTGAATCTGGACGCTTTCTTGAGGAAGATGACGATTCAGGAACTCTCTCGCGAGGGGTTGGCTGGCTTGGGCGAAACAATCCGCTCTATGGCTCTTGCCGAGGGGCTTGACGCTCATGCCGCTGCGGTTGATGTGAGACTAGAAAAATAGATTGGCAATGAAGATAGAAGAAGTCCTTAAACAAGTAAGACCAAACATCTTAGGTCTTGAGTCCTACTCCACAGCCAGGGATGACCGCGGCTTGAATCGCCCAGAAATATTCTTGGATGCCAACGAGAACCCCTACAACAACGGCATCAACCGCTATCCGGATCCCCATCAGAAAGCCTTGAAAGCCAAAATCGCTGAAACCAAAGGCATTGACACCGAACACTTGTTTTTGGGCAACGGCAGTGACGAGGCCATCGATTTGGTCTATAGGGTGTTCTGCGTTCCCAGAGAAAGCAATGCCGTGTCGATTGCCCCAAGTTACGGAATGTACGAGGTGGCCGCTGCGATGAATGATGTGGAGTTCCGCAAGGTTCAACTCAAAAGCGATTTCTCGATGGACACGGATGCCATGCTTTCCGCATCCGACTCGAAGACCAGACTGATGTTCATCTGCTCCCCGAACAACCCTACAGGGAATTCCTTTCCTGTGGAGCAGATCGAGGATATTCTTGAAAGATTCGGAGGGATGGTGGTTCTTGACGAGGCCTACATTGATTTTTCGGTCAGGCCATCGCTGGTCTCTTTGATTGGCAGATACCCCAATCTGATTGTGCTTCAGACGCTTTCCAAGGCTTGGGGCATGGCCGGGCTGCGAATCGGGTTGGCGATAGCTGATCCGGTGGTGGTCTCGTTGATGTCCAAGGTCAAGTACCCGTACAACATCAATGTGCTGGCTCAGAAGATGGCACTGGCCAAACTGGACGCAGGTGCGAAAAACAAGGCTGTGGCGGAGATTGTGGGGCAGAGGTTCCGGCTTGAGAAAGAATTGGCCAAATGCCCGGAAGTCAAGGGGATATATTCAAGTGACGCTAACTTTTTGCTGGTGAGGTTTGACGCTCCGGATGAGGTTTATGAGAGGCTGCTTGCGGGAGGGGTGATTGTGAGGAACCGTTCCAAGGTTCCGGGGTGCGATGGATGCCTTCGCATCACGGTCGGTATTCCGGCTGAGAATGATCGGCTGCTTCGGCTGCTGGGAACGTCAGGTCACTTCGACAGGCTCAGTGACCGTCGTGCTTCGGTCAGTGAATCACCGTCTTCGGTCGCTGAGCCTGTCGAAGCGCACCGAACCGGTCTGGAGATCCTCGGCGAACGCCATGTCCGGATAGTCCGCAACACCAAGGAGACGAGCGTTACTCTTGAGTTGGATCTGGATTCCATGGACAAAAAAGCAGACATCTCCACCGGTCTCCCGTTCTTCGATCACATGCTGGAGCAGATTCCGAACCATGGGGGAGTCTCCCTGTCAATCAATGCCCAAGGCGATCTGCAAGTCGATGAACACCACACGATTGAGGATGTCGGAATCGTCCTTGGAGAAGCCATAAACGCTGCTCTTGGACAGAAACTCGGCATAGCCCGCTACGGTTTCGTCCTCCCGATGGACGACTGCGACGCCGCTGTCCTGATGGATTTCGGAGGCAGGATCGATTTCAAATGGAACGCGGAGTTCAGGCGTGAGAAAGCCGGAGATGTACCGACCGAGATGTTCAGCCATTTCTTCCAGTCCGTCTGCTGCGGAGCTAAATGCAACCTGCACATCTGGGCGGAGGGCGAGAACGAGCACCATAAGGCCGAGGCTATCTTCAAGGCGTTCGCAAGGGCGCTGAGGATGGCTGTGGCGAGAACACCTTTTCCGTATGAATTACCTTCAAGCAAGGGCCTGTTATGATAGCGATAGTTGACTACAAGGCCGGCAACATCCGCTCGGTCGAGAATGCCTTGCAAAGGCTTGGCGCTGAATATGTCCTGACATCCGATCCCGAAACGCTCCGTCAGGCCGACCATGTGATGCTTCCAGGAGTGGGGGAGGCGTCCTCCGCGATGAAATCATTGGAATCCACCGGCCTCATCCCTGTCATCAAGTCATTGACCCGGCCGGTTTTGGGAATATGCATCGGCCTGCAGCTGATGTGTTCCTCAAGCGATGAAGGAAATGTCGAATGCATGGGAATATTCACTCCCCGTGTCCGCCGGTTCCCGGAAGAACCCGGAGTCAAGATCCCTCACACCGGATGGGACACGATTTCCGGGCTGCGAGGGCCGTTGTTCAGGAATATTCCCGAAGACTCTTTCGTCTATTATGTGCACTCCTACTGCCCTGACATATTCATCGAACAAACTGCCGCTGTGACTGAATATGCCGGTGTCCGTTTCAGCGGGGCGCTTCAGCGGGGCAATTTCTTCGGAACCCAGTTCCATCCGGAGAAAAGTGGGTCGGCAGGGGCGGAGATATTGAAGAATTTTATTGAATTATAATATGTTGGATAAGTTTGTGAATGATTAATGATCGCTTGTTTGTGAAAGTTGAGTATGAAGAATTTTAACATAATCCCGGCCATAGACATCATCGGAGGCCGATGCGTGCGTCTCACGCAAGGGGACTACGCGAAAGAGAAGGTGTATTCAGACAACCCTGTGGAGATGGCGAAGAGTTTTGAGCGGGCCGGGGCAACAAGGCTTCATCTGGTGGATCTTGATGGGGCGAAGGAGTCCTGCCCGAAGAATCTGGGCGTGCTCAGGAACATCACCCGTGGGACCGGGCTGAAAGTAGAGTTCGGCGGGGGAGTGAAGTCGGAGGAATCCCTCAAGGCGGTGCTGGACGCTGGCGCTGAATACGTCATCTGCGGGAGCATGGCTTTCACGGAGCCTGGGATATTCAAAAAATGGCTTGAGGAATATGGAGGACGGATCATTCTTGGGCTTGACCTGAAGAACGGCCTCGTGGCGACTCATGGTTGGAAGGAGACTGTGCCGATGTCTGCCGTGCAGGCTTTGGAGTCATTTGAAGGACTTGTTCGTCAGGCTATTGTGACTGAGGTGTCACGGGACGGAATGTTGCAGGGAGTCAATCTGGAGTTTTACTCCGCCCTTCAGCAACAGTTCCCGGAAGTGGAGATCATCGTGAGCGGTGGCGTGTCCAGTTACGAGGACCTGACCGAACTGAAGAAGTCCGGACTTCGCTCGGCCATTGTCGGGAAGGCCATCTACGAGGGACGTGTGAAACTTGAGGAGCTGTTCAGGTAATATGCTAGCCAAGAGGATAATACCATGCCTTGATGTCAAGGATGGACAGGTAGTCAAGGGCATCAACTTCGAGGGGCTTCGTGAGGTAGGGGATCCTGTGGAGATGGGGGCATTCTATTCCGGCCAGGGGGCTGATGAACTGGTCTATCTGGACATCAGTGCGTCTTCTGAGGGTCGTAGGACCTTCACGGATCTGGTCTCACGGATTGCTGAACGGATTGATATCCCTTTTACTGTGGGTGGGGGAATATCATCTTTTGAGGATGCGGCCATGCTGCTGGACGCCGGGGCGGACAAGATCACTGTCAACACGGCCGCGGTGCTTCATCCGGAGATCATTTCGCGGATCGCCTCGCGCTATGGCTCCCAGTTTGTTGTCGTGGCGATTGACGCGAGGACGTCCGCTTTTCCGGTCGCTGAGCCTGTCGTAGCGACCTCTTTGGTCGGTAACAACTACTGGCAAGTGATGACCCACGGTGGCAAGACCCCGACCGACAAGGAGTTATATTCATGGGCCAAAGAAGTCCAGAACCTCGGTGCCGGAGAAATTCTCTTCACCTCCATGGATCACGACGGAACCCGAAACGGCTATGCCGTGGAAGCATATTCACATCTCGCTGAGGAACTTTCCATCCCCGTGATCGCCTCTGGAGGAGCGGGAAGCGTCAGCGACATTGAGGAAGTCCTGACCACCGGCTGTGCCGACGCTGCCCTTGCCGCGAGCATATTCCATTACGGCGAAATCTCCATCCCTGATTTGAAAAGAACCCTCCGCGCTCACGGAGTGAATGTAAGACTATAAAATGAACTTTAACGATATGATTGATTTTAAAACACTTAAGACTGGTGCCGACGGACTCGTGCCGGCGATCGTCCAGGACCGGAACACCCTTCAGGTCCTCATGCTCGGCTACATGAACGCCGAGGCTCTCGAAAAGACCCAGACCAGCGGTCTTGTGACATTCTACAGCCGCTCCCGCCAGACTCTCTGGACAAAAGGCGAGGCCAGCGGCAACTTTCTGCACCTTGTCTCAATCGCGGTGGATTGCGACTCGGACACCCTCCTCGTACGAGCGATCCCTGACGGCCCGGCCTGCCACAAAGGCACCAAAACTTGCTGGGGCGATGCCGTGCCGACCAGCACAGGATTCATCCGTGAGCTTGAAAGCGTGATCAAAGGCCGCCACGAGCAGATGCCTGAGAAGTCCTACACCACCTCGCTGTTCAAGGCCGGAACTCCAAGAATGGCCCAGAAAGTCGGTGAGGAGGCGGTTGAGACCGTCATCGAGGCTGTGAAAGGTGACGACGAGCGCATGATCTACGAGGCCTCGGATCTGGTTTACCATCTTCTCGTGCTTCTTGTCGGCAGAGGCCACGGCATCGCCGACCTTGAAAAGGAACTGGAGAAGAGACATAAGTAGGTATTTTACGAACTTAACAAATTACATATGAACCCAGATAGAATTTACATTTTTGACACCACCCTGCGAGATGGCGAGCAGGTGCCAGGGTGCCAGCTCAACACAGTGGAGAAAATCCAGGTCGCCAAGGCACTTGAGGAATTGGGCGTGGATGTCATCGAGGCAGGCTTCCCGATTTCCAGTCCGGGGGATTTCAACTCGGTCGTGGAGATTTCCAAGGCCGTCACATGGCCGACGATCTGTGCGCTCACCCGCGCTGTCCAGAAGGACATTGATGTCGCTGCCGAGGCCCTTAAATACGCCAAGCACAAGCGCATACACACCGGCATCGGCACATCCGACCCCCACATCAGGTACAAGTTCAACTCCACCAGAGAGGAGATTCTCGAACGCGCGGTGAGCGCTGTCAGGTACGCCAAGAAATATGTTGAGGACGTGGAATTTTACGCTGAGGATGCCGGACGAACTGACAATGAGTATCTTGCGAAAGTCGTTGAGGCCGTCATAAAGGCCGGTGCCACTGTTGTGAACATCCCCGACACGACAGGCTACTGCCTTCCTTCCGAGTATGCGGCCAAGATCAAATACCTTGTTGACAACGTGGAGGGGATCGACAAGGCCATCATCTCCACACATTGCCACAACGACCTTGGGATGGCGACAGCCAACACTATGTCCGGCCTACTTGCCGGGGCCCGCCAGTGCGAAGTCACCATCAACGGAGTAGGGGAGCGTGCCGGCAACACGGCCCTGGAGGAGATCGCCATGATCATAAAAAGCCACAGCGACATCCCTCTGGTCACCAACATCAACACAACCAAGATCACTCCTGTCAGCCGGATGGTCTCGAATCTTATGAATATGCCGGTTCAGGCCAACAAAGCCATAGTCGGGCGCAACGCTTTCGCGCACTCTTCCGGCATCCATCAGGATGGTGTTCTTAAGAATGTGACCACCTACGAGATAATCGATCCTAAGGACGTAGGAATCGACGACAATGACATCGTGCTTACGGCCAGAAGCGGTCACGCGGCTCTTAAGTACCGTCTTGAAGTTCTTGGCATCAAGATGGAGGGCAAGAAACTGGACGCCTTCTACGATGAGTTCCTCAAGCTTGCGGACAAGAAGAAGCAGGTGAGTGATGACGATCTTCTTGTGCTTGCCGGGGCTGACAGAGCCGAGGATCATCACGTCAAGCTTGAGTACCTCCAGGTGACAAGCGGCAAGGGACTCAGGCCGATCGCAAGTGTCGGTCTGGACATCGCCGGCGAGAAATTCGAGGCTGCCTCCCGTGGCAACGGCCCGGTCGATGCCGCCATCAACGCCCTAAAACTCATCATCAAGCGCCAGATGGTGATAAAGGAGTTCACGATCCAGAACATCACCAAAGGGTCTGACGATGTGGGAAAGGTCCACATGCAGGTCGAGCATGACGGCCATGTCTATTACGGATTCGGAGCGGACACCGACATCGTCACCGCTTCGGTCGAAGCTTTCATTGACTGCATAAACAGATTCAGGGGATGAACACTCTTTTTGACAAAATCTGGGACAGCCACATTGTGTCCATCATCGATGGCGGTCCCACGCAGCTCTACATTGACAGGCTCTACTGTCACGAGGTGACAAGCCCGCAGGCTTTTGAGGGCATTAGGAAGCGCGGCTGCGGCATCATGCGCCCGGAAAGGATATTCTGCATGCCGGACCATGATATTCCTACAAAAGGTTCCGCTTTCGCTGATGAGGTCTGCCGCTGCCAGGTGGAGACTCTTGAGCGCAACGCGTCCGAGTTCGGTCTTGTGCATTATACGATGATGAGTCCTGACAACGGAATCGTCCATGTCGTTGGTCCTGAGAAAGGCTTGTCCCTGCCGGGAATGACCATTGTCTGCGGAGACTCGCACACTTCCACCCACGGAGCCGTAGGAGCTGTGGCGTTCGGCATAGGCACAAGCGAGGTCGAGATGGCCCTCGCCACTGAGTGTATCCTTCAGCAAAAGCCTAAATCAATGAGAATCAGGGTTGAAGGGGAACTCGGAAAAGGCGTGACAGCCAAGGATGTGGCTCTCTGCCTTATGATGAAGCTCACGACTTCCGGTGCCACCGGGTATTTTATTGAATATGCCGGCTCGGCGATCCGTGGTCTATCAATGGAAGGCCGTCTGACACTTTGCAATCTGTCGATCGAGATGGGAGCCAGAGGCGGATTCGTGGCCCCGGACGAGACCACTTTCGCCTACCTCAAAGGCCGTGAGTTCTCACCTAAGGGAGAGGCTTGGGACAAGGCTGTGGAATATTGGAGAACCCTTCGCAGCGGAGACGATGCCGTCTTTGACAAGGAATATGTCTTCGATGCCTCCGACATCAGCCCGATGATCACCTACGGCACCAATCCGGGAATGGGAATGCCGGTGGATGGCGTCATTCCTGCCGGTACGGCCCGGCGCGCTTTAGACTACATGGGGCTTTCCGCAGGTGAGAGACTTCTTGGTCATAAGGTTGATTATGTGTTTCTTGGGGCCTGCACGAACGGAAGAATCGAGGATTTCCGCGCGTTCGCCTCCATCGTGAAAGGCCGCAGGAAGGCTGAAGGAGTCACCGCATGGCTCGTGCCGGGCTCATGGGCTGTCCGTCGTCAGATTGAGGAGGAAGGGCTGGACAAGATTCTTGAGGATTCCGGGTTTGAGATCCGCAAGCCGGGATGCTCAGCGTGCCTTGCGATGAACGGGGACAAGATTCCGGCCGGTAAATATGCTGTCTCCACGAGCAACCGTAACTTTGAGGGTCGCCAAGGCCCCGGTGCCCGTACAATGCTTGCAAGTCCTCTGACTGCCGCCGCGGCTGCGGTAACAGGATGTGTCACAGATCCAAGAGAATTGATATGAAACAGAAATTCAACATCATAGAAAGCAGTTGCATCCCTCTGCCGATAGAGAACATCGACACGGATCAGATCATCCCGGCCCGTTTTCTCAAGGCCACCACAAGGGATGAGAAGTTTTTCGGAGAGAATCTTTTCCGTGACTGGAGATATTCCCCGGACGGGAGCCTTGCCAAGGACTTCGTGCTCAACGATCCTCGCTACAGCGGGTGCATCCTCGTGGCAGGAGCGAACTTCGGTTCGGGCTCAAGCCGCGAACACGCGGCATGGGCGATAGCCGGCTATGGATTCATGGCGGTTGTCTCCAGCTCGTTCGCGGACATCCATCGTAACAACGAGCTCAACAGCTTCGTGTTGCCGGTCCAGGTCAGCGAGGCCTTCCTCAAAAAGATTTTTGAGGCGATCTCCGCTGATCCGTCCGTGAAGCTGCGGATCGACCTTCCGTCCCAGAAGGTTACCCTTCTTTCGGACGGCAGCTCGGAGCGTTTCGAGATAAACTCCTACAAGAAGTACTGCCTTGAGAACGCCCTTGATGACATTGATTACCTGTTGGAACATAAAGACATAATTGAAGAATATGAAACTGAACATAGCGAAATTGCCGGGTGACGGAGTCGGCCCGGAAGTGGTGGAACAGGCCGTAAAGGCCATTGATGCGGTCTGCAGGCGTTTCGGGCACGAAGTAAAGTACCGGTTTGCCTTTGTCGGAGCGCGCGCGATAGACAACTGCGGCTCAGCCTTTCCGGAAGAAACCCTGAAAGTCTGCCTTGACAGCGATGCCGTCCTCTTCGGCTCCGTCGGGGATCCCAAATATGACAATGACCCCACCGCGAAGGTCCGTCCGGAACAAGGGCTGCTTGCGATGCGCCGGGAACTTGGGCTTTATGCCAATCTAAGGCCGGTTGAGACGTTTCCAAGCCTGCTGGACAGATCCCCTCTCAGGCCTGAAATAGCCTCAGGGGCGGATTTCGTCTGCGTCAGGGAGTTGACAGGAGGTATGTATTTCGGAGAGAAAGGCCGCCTTGACGGTGGTGACACGGCCTATGACACCAACATTTACCACCGTTATGAGGTTGAGCGGATCCTGCGGAAGGCATATTCATTGGCAACGATTCGCCGCAAGCATTTGACGGTGGTTGACAAGGCCAACGTTCTGGAGTCTTCGAGGCTTTGGAGGCAGGTGGCACAGGAGATGGCTCCTGAATATCCTGAAGTCCAGACTGACTATATGTATGTGGACAACGCCGCGATGAAACTTATCACCGATCCTCGCTTTTTCGATGTGCTTGTGACTGAGAACACGTTCGGGGACATCCTGACTGATGAGGCCAGCTGCATCTCCGGTTCGATGGGGCTGCTTGCCTCCGCCTCGCTTGGAGAGCATACGGGTGTCTATGAACCTATCCATGGCTCCTATCCTCAGGCGGCGGGACGGAACATCGCCAATCCACTCGCCACAATCCTCTCCGCTGCGATGATGTTCGAGTATGCGTTCGGGCTGAAGCAGGAAGGTTCCGCCATTCGCAAGGCAGTCAGCGAAAGCATCGATAAAGGCTTTGTCACTGAGGATCTTGCCCAGTCCGGTGTGCGTCCTCTTGGCACCTCCGAAGTGGGCGACAAAGTGGCGGAATTGATAGAAAATGATAAATAATTCTTGAATATGAAAAATCTTGATTGGGGAAACCTTGGTTTCCATTACAGAAAAACAAACGCCATTGTCTATAGTCGTTTCAGTGACGGACAGTGGTCGGAACCGGAACTGACTGATGATTTTGATTTCCGTTTCAACGCCTTTGCCGGAGTGTTCCACTATGGTAATTCTTGCTTTGAGGGCCTTAAGGCTTTCCGTGGCAAGGACGGGAAAGTCCGCATCTTCCGCCCGGATGAAAACGCTAAGCGTCTTCAAAGAAGCGCGGCCCGCCTTTCGATGGCGGCTCCGTCCGAGGAACTTTTCCTGAAGATGTGTCAGATGTGTGTGAAGGCAAATCTTGATTTTCTCCCTCCGTACGGACACAATGCCTCCATTTACCTGCGTCCTGTGCTCGAAGGCATTGACCCTCAGCTGAGCATCTGCTCCTCCAGTGAGGTGTTGTTCTCGGTCATGTGCGCCCCTGTCAGCACCTATGCCCAGGCTGGAGTCCTCACCCCGGTCTCCGCTGTCATCTCCCGGAACTATGACCGGGCTGCTCCGAACGGCACCGGCTCCTACAAGATAGGCGCGAACTATGCGATGTCCCTCTATCCCTACAACATGGCTCATTCGCAAGGCTACACCGAGCTGCTGTTTCTCGATCCCGCCACCAAGACAAGGATTGACGAATTCGGCTCGTCCAATTTCATAGGCGTCAAGGGTAACACCTATGTGACCCCTCTATCCGACAGCGTGCTCCCTTCCATCACCAACAAATCGCTCCGCACCATCGCCGAAGACCTCGGAATGAAGGTAGAGATAAGACCGATTCCTGTAGATGAACTCGCTGAGTTCGATGAGGTCAACGCCTGTGGCACCGCAGTGGTGATCACCCCGATCCGTTCCATCGATGACAAACCGCTGCTTGAAGGCTCAGAGGTCTCGCGCACTTACATAATGCCATCTGGCTCTGAGTGCGGAAAGTTGAGCCGCACCCTCTATGACCGCATCCGAGGCATCCAGGACGGCATAGTCGAGGACACCCACGGCTGGTGCGTCGAGCTGTAGACTGTTTGGAGGTTGATCATGTGATTATATATGAAGCGTTCAAATAAGCATGACGTTTCTTTTGTCGTGAATTTTGTGTAAGTTTGCAAGTTAAACAGACAATCAGGGAATGTTCAGGAAACTTGCGGACAGATTGAAGGAGTTCAAGCTCACTATGAGGATGAAGCTGACGCTGAGTCTCAGCGCGATAGCTGTGACACTGCTTGTCTCCAGCGTGATCTCCATCATGGAGTACTACAAGATGAGCGACTATGTGTCGGATCTCATCGCGGACAACATCCGGAGCGTCAATGTGGCCCAGAAGCTGTCCGAAGTCACCAACAAGTACAATCTGGATCTGCTTGCGGTGATCGGGGACGATGCCGTAAGAACCCTTCCGGACTTTCATCAGAAGGAGTTCATGGCGCATTGTGACTCGCTTCGCAATTCATTGACTTCGGACAAGATGGTGCCATTGACGGATTCCGTGGTCTATGCCTATTCGGCTTACATGCTGACTTCTCTGGAACTTAATGATGTGCTGCTTTCGGATTTCATCGACACGAGGGCTTGGTACTTTGACAGGTTGCAACCTAAGTTCAAGAGACTGAACCGCTACATAGATGTGCTGAACGAGGCGATCTACGATGATCTAAAGAAGAACTCGCTGACATTTCAAAGAGGGTTCTACAGAAGCATCATTCCGGGAGCTGTGGCCGTAGGGGTAGGGCTTCTTCTTGTGCTGATGCTGTTGTTCTTCCTGCTGGTTTATTATGTGAATCCGATTTACAGGATGTTGGCTGGGTTGAAGAATTACCGGGCGTTCAACAAGAAATATTTCTACTCCTTTGAGGGTGATGATCAGTTGGCGGAACTCAACGATGGCATCACGGAGCTGACGGGGGAGAACCAGATGCTGCGTAAGCGTGTGGCCAACCTTCGGGCCAAGGTCGCTTCGGGGACGGTCGCATCGACAGGCTCAGCGGCCACAGTGACGTCGGTCACCGAACCTGCCGAGGTGACAGCACTAACCAAAAACAACAACTAAAAGAATATCCGAATGAACGTCAAGGTGATATCCAGAAACGTAGGCTACGCTCTGCTCGTCAGCGCGCTGTTCATGTTCCTGTCCGTTCTGGTCTCCGTGGCGAACGGCAACGACAGTGCCCTCGCCGCCCTGATGATCAGCTTCACGATCACCTTCACCGTAGGAATATTCCCGTTCATATTCGTAAGAAAATCAGCCGCCATCACACTTAAGGACGGCTACATGATCATCGTCCTCTCTTGGCTGCTCTCCTTCGTGTTCGGAATGCTTCCGTACGCGCTTTGGGGAGGGCCGTTCACAATCATAAACGCTTGGTTTGAAAGCGTTTCCGGCTTCACTACCACTGGGTTCTCGATTCTGGATAATGTTGAGGCACTGCCGGACAGCCTGCTTTTCTGGCGTTCCTCCACGCACTTCATTGGAGGCTTGGGAGTCGTGGTTTTTCTTCTGTTGATTATTCCGAGTTCGTCTCAGATGAGACTGAGGCTCACCAGCCTGGAACTTTCATCCTTGTCCAAAAGAGAATATCGTTCAGGAGCCAACAGAACGGTTTACATCTTCACCTATGTCTATCTTGGACTGGTCTTTGTCTCCTTCGTCCTCTACATGCTTGCAGGCATGGGTCCTTTTGACGCCATCAACCATGCCATGAGCGTGGTGGCGACAGGAGGGTTCAGCACAAGAAACCATTCGATAGGCTATTTCGATTCTTTGCCGATATACCTTATCACGATGGTTTTCATGCTGCTGTCCTCCGTCCATTTCGGTATGGTGTTCATGGCTGTTGCCACAAGGTCGTTCAAGCCGTTCAAGAATGAGATATTCAAGTTCTATCTCGGTGCGATGGTCGTGGCCAGTGTGATCGTGGCGATGTCCTTGAGGGTTCATGGAATTGAGAAAAGTTGGGGCGATGCCCTGCTTTCGGGTTCCTTCCACATCCTGAGTTTCGCCTCCTCGACAGGTTTCAGCATCGCTGACAATAGCACCTGGCCCGTACTGCCTTCCGCCATGCTTTTGCTGATGGCAATCTGCTGTGGAATGGCAGGCTCCACCACCGGAGGTGTTAAGGCAGACAGGGTTCTGCTCCTCTGCAAGGAGATAAAGTACCAGCTAAGAATGTCCCTGCATCCAGCCTCCGTCAATGATGCCCGCGTGAACGGCAGGGTTGTCCGTCAGGATGACATTGCTCCGCACATCCTTTACATAGCCTTGTATTTTATGGTCGTGGCCATCTCTATGGCAGCGTGTCTGGTGTTCAATCCGGATAATACCCATGCCTTGACGGCCACCATAACCTCCTTGAGCAATGTAGGAATTTGCGTGGGAGACCTTGGCTCGATGAGCAGTTTCAATGCCGAGCCAACTTCCGCCAAATTTTTGTATTCGTTGGACATGTTCCTCGGGCGTGTCGAGATATATCCGATTCTGGCTGTGGTGATGATGATTTTCAGCCGCAGGAACAAGTAGGCCATGGACAGGGGGGAGTTTTTCTACAAGCGTTTCAGGGACGGTTTCCCTTACGATTGCACTCAGGATCAGGACAACCTGTTCCGGGAAATCGCTGATTTCGTGACCTGTGACGATGCTGACATCCTGGTGGTCAACGGGTATGCTGGCACGGGAAAGACTTCGGCCATCGCCGCGGTGATCCGGTCGTTTGACGATTTGAGGCCGAAACGGACTGACAGGCAGCCTGTCGAAGCGCACCGGAACGCGGAAGAAGCGACCGATGAATATGAGGAAATCTGCTGCCTTCTGGCTCCCACCGGCCGCGCCGCCAAGATCCTTTCCTTGTACGCCGGCAAACCCGCCCGCACAATCCACAAATGCATCTACCGCCAGAAATCCGTCGGAGATGACGGCTTCGGCCAGTTCTCCCTGGCTCCCAACAAACTCTCCCACAAACTCTTCATCGTGGACGAGGTTTCGCTTATAGGCATAGATGACCCGCAGCGCCAAGGCACAACCCAATTCGGGACCGGAGACCTTCTGAAAGATCTTATTGAATATGTCCGCGCCGGCAACGACTGCCGCCTGATTCTGCTCGGAGACGACGCCCAGCTGCCCCCTGTCGGGATGGAAGCCTCGCCTGCCCTCTCGAAGGAGTGCATGGACTGCTTCGGAGGAGTGCGATATTGCTCTCTGACCCAGGTCGTCCGCCAACAGAAAGAGTCCGGGATCATGTTCAATGCCACCAAGCTGCGGGAACTCATCGCCTCTGACCTCTACGGTGACGGAATGTTCACCCCTGACGAGATTGGACTGACAGTGGACGGCTTCGATGATGTCGTGCGGATCACCGGCGGAGAGCTCATCGACACCCTGAACTCGGCATATTTTTCTGAATATTCAAAAGACGACACCGTGGTGCTCTGCCGCTCCAACAAGCGCGCGAACCGCTACAACGCCGGCATCCGGGCCCAGGTCTTCTACGACGAGGAGCGTCTGGTCCGTGGCGAGAAACTGATGATCGTGAAGAACTGCTACCAGTTTCTGAAAGGAGTCAAAGGAATGGACTACATCGCCAACGGTGACATCGCCAAGTTGGTGTCCATCAGGAATTTCGAGGAACGTTACGGCCTCCATTTCGCTGACGCCCGCCTTTCGTTCCCGGACTACGATGACACCGAGATCGTCGCCAAAGTCTGCCTTGACACCCTTGAGTCCGAGTCCGCCTCGCTTAGCTACGAGCAGCAGAACCAGCTCTACAACGGAGTCAACGTGGACTATGCCGACATTCCGACCAAGAAAAAGCGTTACGAAGCTGTCCGCGAGGACCCTTACTACAACGCCCTCCAGCTCAAGTATGCCAACGCCATCACCTGCCATAAAAGCCAGGGCGGCCAGTGGAGCTGCGTCTTCATCGACAACCCGTTCTGGCAGGACGAGCTCACAGTCGATGACCTTAAATGGCTGTACACCGCCCTCACCCGCGCCACCGACAAAGTCTATCTCGTCAATTTCAAGGACGAGTACTTTGCTTGAAGGTGGTTTGCATAGATTGGGTGCATATTTTTATAAAATGTGCACTAATTTCATGCAAATATTAAATAAATCTGCGTTATTTTCGTGCAAAGATGCTATACCCCGCTGTTGCGGAATGGGGAAATTTTCCATAACTTGGGGTCATGATTTGAAAATAATGGTTTATGAATATGAATAAGATTTTTACGGCTTTGGTTTTTATGCTGTCTCTGAGCGCTTCAGCGGAGGATTTTAAGGATGTTCCAAAGACCTGGAAATGGGTGGGGAAGAATGAGGTGGCGTTGACTTATGATCATTCCTTTACGGGGGCCAAGGACTTCTCCGTCAATGCGGTGACCGGGAAAGTGACAGAAGGAATATGCTATCCTGCGAAGTTCACGGACTTTCCTTTCAGGCCTGATGGTGCGGTGAACCTGACATATTCCCCGGACTCCACTAAGATGGCCTTCACGAGGGGAAACAACCTTTGGGTGGTGGACATCGCGACGAAAGGGGAGACACAGCTGACGTTTGACGGGTCGGATGTGATTCTGAACGGCTACTCATCGTGGGTATATTACGAGGAGATTCTGGGCCGGCCTACCCATTACCGAGCCTTTTGGTGGTCTCCTGATTCGCGCAAGATCGGGTTCTATCGCTTTGACAATTCGGAGGTTCCGGTTTTTCCGATATATTCGCCGTTCGCGCGGGACGCAGACCGTTCGGGGATGGGGTTGGCATATTCACAGAACGCCGGGGCGGCTGTGGCTTTGCCGAACGTGTCTCCGACGGGAGGGTCGATCCGTATGACCCGCTACCCGAAATGCGGTGACAACAACCCTAAGGTGCGGATCGGGATCGTGAATATTCAGAATGGCGAAACCGCATGGGCGGATTTCGATGAGAATGAGGATCAGTATTTCGGGACTCCGTTCTGGGGAGCCGACAGCGAGGCCTTTTATATTCAAAGAGAGCCGAGGACGCAGAACACGCTTGACCTTTATGCCGTGTCACCGGTTGACGGGACGAAGAGGCACATCTACCACGAGACCTACAAGACTTGGTTGGACTGGATCGACGGGATGCTGTTCGGGCGTGACGGAATCTATATGGTACGTTCGTTTGAAACTGATTGGCAGCAAATATATTACCTCTCTTATGACGGTTCGGTCATGAAGCGGTTGACGGATGGGGAGAACTGGAGGATGTCGCTTGTGGATGTGAAGGAAGGCAAGGCTGCCAAAGGGTTCGACGGTAGTTCTTCGGAGGTGCTGTTCGTCGCGGAGCGTGACTCCCGTGTGCGCGGCGGGTTGTATTCAGTCTGCAAAGGGGTGATCAGGAATATCTCGGATCCTGCGATGCACGTCACTTCCGTGCGGGTCTCTCCGGACCAGAGGCACGCCATCGCCTCGGCAAGCAATTCAAGGACTCCTAATCAGGTTTGGATCTATGATTTGAGAAAGCCGGCGAAATCTTTCAAGGTGGCGGATATGGCCGGGGAGGATTTTGATGCTTCGAAATTCGCTCTTCCTGAGCATGTTACCATGACGACCAAGGACGGATTTGAACTGCCGGCGATGATTGTCTATCCTAAGGATTTTGACGCCGCCAAGAAATATCCTGTCCACGTGGACATCTACGGCGGCCCTGATTCCCCGCAGGTGATTGACAGGTTCCGCAGTCCGGCATATTACCAATGGTATGCGGAGAACGGAATCATAGAGGTTGTCGCTGACTGCCGCGCTTCGGGGCATAACGGGCGCAAAGGCCTGGATCAGATCTACAGGCGTCTGGACGAGCGTGAGGTGCTGGATTTCGTGGAGTGGGCCGAGTTTCTCAAGTCGCTTCCGTACGTTCAGGGCGACAAGATCGGTGTCGAGGGCTTCTCGTTCGGCGGCACGATGACCGCGCTTCTGGTGATGAACCATCCGGACGCTTTCCACTATGGAATCGCCGGAGGAGGAGTCTATGACTGGGTTCTTTACGACACTCACTACACGGAGCGGTTCATGGACACCCCGGCCAACAACCCGGAAGGTTACGCCTCTACCAAGGCCATTGCCGGCGCGGCAAACTATCCTGTCACGGAGAAGAACTACGATGGCTCCGTGATGCTGAAGATCACCCACGGAACCGGTGACGACAACGTCCACTTCCAGAACACGTTGCTGCTGGTGGACGCTCTTCAGAAGGCCGGAAAGAAGTTCGATCTGATGATCTATCCGGACGGAATGCACGGCTACCGTGGCTACCAAGGACGGCATTTTGACGAGGCGAACCGCGCGTTCTGGCTCAAGTACCTCAAAGGGGAATAGCTTCGGTCACTGGACCGCACTCTTTCGGTCTTTGAGCTTATATATACTTCGGTCACGGAGCCTGTCGAAGTGGCCGTAGGTTGGATCGGTCGGATCAGTCCCGAGCGTCAGCGTTTGCCACGGAAATAATCAACCATCAGGGCGGAGCATTCTTCTGCGAGAACCCAGGCCTGAACCTGGGTTTTCGGATGAAGCAGAGACGGAGAGTACATGGAGTAACCCCTCTTGGGGTCGATTGTTCCATAGACAACACGACCGATCTGCGCCCAGTTCAGCGCCCCGGAACACATCGGGCAAGGCTCCACGGTGACGTAGAGCGTACAGTCTCCAAGATATTTCCCGCCTGTGGCCTCCGTAGCCGCCGTGATAGCTATCATCTCCGCATGCGCCGTCGGATCGTGCAGCCTCTCTGTCATGTTATGCCCGCGCCCGATGATCCGGCCACGGCACACGATGACAGCCCCGATAGGGATCTCATCCTCTTCCAACGCCAGGCGAGCCTCTTTCAGCGCCTCCATCATGTATTTCTCGTCAATGTCCATGTCCTTGAATATTAATGCCTGCTGTCCCGGATGCCACATTGTGCCTCAAACTTTGCCCGGCCAGGCGACTTTGGAAAGCAGGGCGGAATCAAACAAAAAAGGGCAGGCCAACAGACCTGCCCATAAACGTCATCAGACCGACTACCATCTGTCCTCAGATGATACTGTCAGCTTCTTGCGTCCGTGGCGGCGACGGGAAGCGAGTACGCGGCGACCGTTGGCGGTAGCCATTCTCTCACGGAATCCGTGCTTGTTCACGCGCTTGCGTCTGGATGGTTGAAATGTCCTTTTCATATCTGCTTATTTTTTTT
>DJQB01000035.1 GCA_002439875.1 Bacteroidales bacterium UBA6397 | reverse complement strand
AAATTAAAATTAATGAGTATTTTTGCAGTGGATTGTTGCGCGCTACGCTCTTCGATTCCTATAAACTTATCACAAGCTTGACGTATCACTATGAAGGCAGGAGCTTATAATATGGGCATGCCTCTCCTCATGAAAATGCTAAATTGGGGGGGGTAAGTGTCTATTATATAGCTTGTTACAAGATTGCGCCCGGAGCGTCTGCCTTCGGGTTTTAGCTGTTTCATGCGCCGCTCTCTCGGCCTTTACCGCGTCAGCCGGCCTGCCCCCTTCCTCCTCCGACCCCTCCACGATCCAACCCAAAAGCTTGGTCGCTGAGCTTGTCGAAGCGCCACCCACCCATGGCGCACACGGCGACTTCACAATTCAGGAAAAGCGTGACACCGCCTCGTTCGCTATCTTCTACCGCTCAGCCGTCTCACGCATCGAACCGTGGTTCAAGAATAATGCGGCCACTCTGGATGCGGCCACGAAAGGTCTGCGCGCCATTGTCTATAACAGTAATTTAAGAATATACAAGGTCTATGTCATCGGAGCGGCGTCTCCGGAAGGCGGCAAGGCTCTCAACGCAAGGCTCGGACATGACCGCGCCGAGGGGGTCAAGACCTTTCTTAAAAACATTGAGCCGCGTCTTACGGACTCTGATTTTGTCGTGATCTCAAAAGGCGAGGACTGGGAAGGTGCCGTGAAGATAGCCGAGTCCTTTGACCGGGAGTCCGGCTATGACGCGATTTCGGGAATATTCAAAGACAGCGCCAACCCGGAGGCGAAGAAAAGCAAAATGAAGCGGCTTCAGGGCGGAAGGATCTGGCGCAAGCTGATCTCGGACTACTATCCGTCCCTGCGACGCACCGACATCTATGTCCTTTACAGCACAGTGCAACCGATTCCGCCGATTGAGTGCGAATTGCCGGACGTGACGCTTGAGGTGCCATATTCAGACTACATCGCCCCGCCGACGGTGTTCCCTGAGATTGAGTTCCCGGAGCCGGAGCAACCTCAAGGGAAATTCTATTCCATTGCCCTCAAGACCAACGCCCTTTATGACGTGGTGACCGCCCTCAATGCGGAGGTCGAGGTCCCGATCGGCAGGAAGTTCTCCCTGATGGTCGAGGACGTGTTCCCATGGTGGAACTGGGGACCGAACGGCAAGAAATATTGTTTCCAACTCTGGTCGATGGGCGTAGAGCCTCGCTGGTGGTTCGCCCGGGATGACAGAAAGGACTATCTTACAGGACATTTCGCCGGACTTTACGGCATGTCCGGGAAGTACGACCTCCAGTGGGACACCAAGATGTGCTACCAGGGAGAGTTCTGGTCCGCCGGCCTGACCTACGGCTACGCCTTGCCGGTCACCAGGTGGATGAACATGGAGTTCTCCGTCTCCGCCGGTTTCCTGCGCACAGACTACCGCCACTACCAGCCGGACAAGGGCTACGAGCACCTGTTCCGTGACAAGTACAACGTGGGCACCGTCTCCTGGTTCGGCCCGACGAAACTCAAGGTCTCGTTGGTGATTCCGATAGGGAAGGATTCCCATAACGAAAGGAGGGGCTCGCGATGAGGAAGTTTTTCAACATCATCCCGCTTGCCATCCTCCTGCTCATCGCCGTGGCCCCAGGCTGCCGGCGCCGTCCTCTGGAGGATCCGGATTACCGCACGCTGGTCAAGGTCAAGGTGGACATCTCCGGAATCTCCAACGTGACCTGCGACATCTACAACGACAAGATCCCTGTCCCGAAGATCGAGCCTGAGGCCATGCACCTGCTCCTCTTCGACGAGGATGCGTCAAGAGTCGCCGCCGAGACCTTTCTCACCGATGTCTCCACCGATGCTGACGGCGTCCGCACGGTCTCGGGAGAAGTCGTGGTCGCCCCGGGAACCTACCGCTACCTGGCCTACGATTTCGGTACGGAGGCCACCCTCGTGCGGAACTACAACGTCTGGAACGAGGCGGAGGCCTACACGGAATCCGCCCCGAGCAGCATCCAGAATCGTTTCCGCTCCGGAAGCGGAGAGACGCTCAACATCCAAGAAGAGCCTGACCATCTTGTGGTCGCGGCGCGCGAGAGGGAAGTGATCCCTTACCATGAGGGAATATACACCATCTACGCGCAGGCGAGATCCGTCGTGGAAAGCTGGTACCTCCAGATCAAAGTTGATGGTCTTGAATATGTCTCCTCGGCCCAGGCCGTGCTTTCCGGCATGGTCGGCTCGAATCTGATCGCGACAGACACGAGGGTGACGGATCCCGAGGCTGTGGTCTGGTTCAACATGCAGAAGAGTGACGACAAGGGGGTCCCGGTGATCTGTACGGTCTTTGGCACGTTCGGCCACATCGAGCGCTCCACCAACAACCTTGAGGTGACTTTCAACATCCGCACGACGGACGGCAAGACGGTCGTGAAGACTTTTGACATCTCGGACCTCTTTGAGACCGAGAACGCCATAAATCACCATTGGCTCCTCCTCGAAGAGACCATCAAGATCGACCCTCCGCAGACCAGCGGCGGTTTCGACCCGAAGGTGGACGACTGGGACGAGGAACACCATGATGTGATCATTTAAAATGAATATAAGTGTATTATTTTAATTTATTTTTATTAACAGTTTTAAAGTAATATGAAAAGATCAATTCTACTCTCAGCTGCCGCGATCGCCGCTTTGGCCAGCTGTTCGAAAGTCGAGGTGAAGTCAGTGGACGAGGCACCTGCGCAGATTACCTGGAACACCGTGGCCGGCAAGGCTTCGACCAAGGCGCCTGTTGAAGGAACTAAATTCAATGAGAAGCACAATTTTAAGACATTCGCATTTTATAATGCTAATGGTACGACATGGCCTATAGGGTCTTCTCTCTATATTGACAATCAGGAGGTAAGCTACTATACCGACGCAAAAGCTCCATTCGTGGCGAATTCTTGGCACACCGATGTGGTTAACTATTGGCCAAAACAGGGTTCTCTTACTTTCTTCTCGTACACATTCGCCAATCAGCCTGTTTCTTTTGCAGGAACTCTGTCATGCACTGCGGCTGGCGGACTGAAACTCACAGACTATGATGTGAATGCAGCAGAAAACAAGAACTCTGATTTTATGGTGGCTGACATCAAGACAGGTCAGACGCAAAACACTACCAATAATGCAGGTGCGGCTATAGGAGTCCCTACGATTTTCCGTCATGCCCTGACCCAGATTGTCGGCTTCAAAGTTGAGACTAAAGATGATTATAAAGGAACTGCTCTTGCCGCAGGAAGTAAAGTGATTGAGGTCAGCTCCATTAAGATTGTCAATGCTAATTCTAAAGGCGATTACGCGATGACGAATAATGCTACCACAAGAACTGAGGCCTGGGAAAAACAGACAAACTCTGTAGAATACGAATATCTTCCTGTTTCCGGTAAATCAGAGGCGTTGAATACTACTGCTGCGGAATTGGTCAACGATCAGAAAATCTTCTTGCCTCAAGAGTTCTCAGCTTCTACATATACCTATACTGGGACTTCGTTTTTGGAAAAGTCATTGGAAAGGCAGACAAATGCGTATAAGAATGCTGTCGCTGCTGTAGGTCACATCGAACTTAAGTACACAATCAAGACATACACAGACGCTACTAATTATTCTACTGATGAAGTGACAGAGTTGATTGCCCTTAATGAGATCGGAGATTGGGGTATCAACAAAAAAATCACTTACACGATAACGATAGATCTGTCATCCAACATTATCTACTGGGATCCGACTGTTGTGGATTGGACGCCAGAGGAGCAGACTATTACAATCTAAGTAATCAACCGCGGTCGCAGTCGGTCCAATCACTGCGCAGCCTTAGGGCGGGTGAAACCGCCCTTGGGCACTAAAAGATAGATACCTTGGACGCAGAACAAACGTTTCGAGGAATTGATAAAGATGACTATGTTGACAAAGGCTATGAAGATCAGAATGTGGACCGCAGCCGCAGTGCTAGCCGCAGCGCTAACTTCGTGCGTAAGCAATGAGGTGACGCAGCCCGTCTCCGAGGACATCCCGATCACGTACTCCGTGCTCCAGAAGAGCATGGCCACTCGCGCTGTCGTGTCCGGGATAACGTATCCCCAAGGCGCCCCTTTCGGCTCTTTCGCCTATTATCTGCCCTCCGGCAAGACCTGGCGGGACGACAAGAAGGACGCCCAGATCTACATAGACAACGATGAGGTGACGTACGATGAACAAGGTACCAACTCTTTCGCCCCCAACTCCTGGCACAGCGAAATAGTCCACTACTGGCCGAAAACCGGCAGCCTGACATTCTTCTCCTACTCCCCGTATGATGCATTGCAAGGCAATATAAGCTGCACCCCGGAGAACGGTCTGATGATAAATTCCTGGATAGCCAGGATGGTGCCGGGAGACGCTGATGACCCTGAGACATCGGACCTCATGATCGCCAAAAGCGAGAACCAGACTGGAAACACCTCCTCCGTTGGTGGCTACCAAGCCGGAGTGCCTACGGCATTCCAGCACATCCTGTGTCAGATCGAGGTCCGTGCCAAAATGGATGACGCTGACACTGACAAGGCGATAGTCATCTATTCAGTCAGTTTGAATAATCTCTGGTCCAGGGCTGTCTTTTCAAATGAGCAATGGAACAACCACGGTGAAAAAATAGATACTGTCAAAAAAGATTTAGGCACTTCTGGGGTCTTGTTGGACAAGGACGTGACTAAATTCGAGACTGTATTCCCCGCAATGCTCATGATCCCTCAGAGTAGATTGTCAGTTTCCGGCGCAGAGGGCCGTGAAGACCCTGGTATAACCATAAGGTACGCTTACAAGGAAGCATCCGAGTCATCGTATCGCATCACAAAAGTCACAAAGACTTTCCTTGACATCGACGGCCTTAATCAGTTATGGAACCAAGGCAAGAAGTACATCCTGACAATAGCGTTCAGCACCAAGGACGCTTACATTGAGTTTGACACGACTGTCGAAGGGTGGAAAGACGGTACCGGTGTGGACATAATTGTTGGAGATTAGGGCATGAAAACAAAAGGGAATATATTCATACACACTTCATCCAGCCGCCCGGCACTGATGCTGACTTTGGCTGCTGTGTTGGCTGCGTCTTCCTGTGGGCGCGAGGCGAAAGAGGACTTTGGTGACGTGATTGCCTTTTCCGCTTCCGCAGAGAGAGTTACGGACAGCCGCTCCACCGGAAGCACTCTCGTGACTAATCTGAACACCGACGGCTCCGAGATCGCTGTTTATGGCTACCACGGTGGCGCTTCCGATTACAGCGGCAAGACTCCTGTTTTCGAGACGGATGGCGCGAAACGTGTGTATTACAAGTCAAGCGGCAATGCCGGCAACTACAATTGGGACTACGACTACACCGCCGGTACGGACAAGGTGAAGTGGCTGCGCTCCGACTACTACCGCTTCAGGGCTTTTTATCCATATTCATTGATTGACAATGTTAACTCTTCCTCCAACGCCGAGATTCTGGCTCTTGACTATTCCTTGATGACGGATGACGCTGACTTGATGGTCGCCTACGCGACGCGTTATCCTGCACAGGACGGAGTGGGAGCGGTGGGCCTTAACTTCCAGCATGCGTTGTCAGCCTTGCGTTTCGAGGTCAAGAAGGATGAGAACTCCACCGAGGATGAAAGTCTTAAAGAGTTTTATCTCACTGGATTGTACCAGACAGGTGGCTTGATCTATACTGCCTCCGACGCCTCCGCCTTGGCGGGAGTTCAGTCGTTGACATGGTTTCCAAGTGTCTCGGAATATGACACTCCGGTGCATCATTGGGTGGCTGCGAGTGAGTCTGATTACAAGGAAATGACCACCAGCGGTGTCTCTGTTTATGGTAATGATGGTTCCGTTGGTAATGATGGTTTTGTTTTCGCCATTCCGGTCAATGGCAAGTACAATGGGAAAGACATCGTCAAGACAAGGCCTAAGGTCTATGCGAACTTCCGTACGGACAAAGGTGGAAATGTCCTTCACACAGCGTTGTTGCCGGAGGGGGTTTGTTGGGAACCGGGCAAAAAGTACATCTACACCATCACGGTCAAGAAGGCCACGGTGACGGTGAATGTCACGATAAAACCGTGGACGTTGGTCGAGGCCGGTGCTGAGATGAAGTTTTAATGGAAATGTAATGAGAGACGGCATCAGGAATATTCTTTTGACAATCGCCATGGCCCCTTTCATGGCGGGATGCGTTGCCCCTGGGCTGGAGCCGGAAAGTTCCGGTCAGGGTACTCTGATCCTTAGTGTCGGGACCGGGGTGGCAACACGAGCGAATGAGAATGGTATATATTATAATCCTAACCAGATTTCTTCGGACAGCGACCATTCCCTTGATGACGGTGACAAGATGAAGAATCTCAGGGTGTGGCTTGTGAAGAACGGGGTTGTCAGCAAGTTCGCCAAATTTGATGTTACGGACGAGGCCGGAGAAGAAACACTTTCGTGTCCCATAGGTAATTGTGAGAGAGGTGATTATGAGATGTATGTTGTCGCTAATTACACGGGGCTTGATGAAAAGTGCAAAGAGGGCACAAATCTGAATTCGGCAAATGTGCTCATGAATGAATATTTCGGGCCGGTGGCGTCTGGCAGTTGCCCTGCGTATTCCGCTGCCGGGATGCTGGCCTTGGTCCCGGATAAAGATCTTGTTAGAAAACCTCTTTTTACCGATAAGGAAAAGCATGTCGCTACAGATGACGGAGGCTACAACACCAATGTCGGCATGCCACTTTCCTATAAGGGCACGGTTTCCATCGGCCCCGGAGAGAACAAGATCTCGGTGGAGTTGTCTCGCGTCTGCGCGAGATTCACTATGGCGATCACGAACAACGCAAAGGACAAGCGGTTGGCGATCAATGGTGTGACATTGTCTGCCTTCAATCAGTCGTGTGGCTATCTTTTTCCTCGCACGAATGAGTCTGGTGATAATGATGTCCCTCAACATGATAAGATTGCTTTCCCTTATGTGGACAACGGAGGCTACATCGTGATTGACCCCAAAGAGACGGTTGTTTTGAGAGATCTGTATATGTTCGAGACAGATGGAACTGTCGACAAGACATTCATGATCAAAGCGGCGCTATATGATGAGGGCACTACTCCAAGCATGAAAAAGGGGCAGGATTTCATCTTGTCAAATGTAGGTAACAGCTCACATGGCGCCCCAAGCCCTGAATCTTATTACCTTATTCGTTCCGACCTATCCAGCACTTTCTATTTGGGCGCTGATAAGGATGGCTCGACGAACCTGTTCTCGTTCGGCTCGGACAACAATGTCAAGAACTCTCCGGACATTGACGAGTATCTGTGGCAAGTCGTTTCGGTCAGTGACCGAAATTGCACTTTCAAGAATCTGGAACATGAGACATATCTGAGTGTAGACGGTGATGGCGTCAGAACCTCGTCTTCTCCTCAGTCAATTACTTATGATGAAAACGGCAATTTGTACGATGGATCAAATTATATATCCAATTCCTCGAACAAACCGGTTCCTGTCACGTCCGGAGCAAACCAGTGGAGTCTAAGAAAGGTAGAAGTGACTGAGAACCCGGACGCATGGGTGTTCGAGAAACCGTTCAAATCCCTCAACTACTCCCACGCCGTCGTTCATGTGGACAAATATGGCGTGGCTTACAATCTTGCCCAGCTAAAGCGTAACGAACATCTGAAGCTGAACATCACGGTGACATATTCGGACACCGATGGTGCCTGCGGATTTGAATTGGGACCATGGAAAGAGGTCACAAACGAGACAACCTTTGATTAAAGAATCGCTTTATGAACAACAGATTCGCTACCATCATATTCATTGCTCTTGCTAATCTTTGCCTGCTCGCCTCGTGCGTGCGGGAGTCGGTTGAGCCTGTCGGTCTTGCCGAGGGAGAAGTAGTCGCGACATTGGCATTCGGGACCACTCCGATGGACGTGGTTGTGACCCGCGCCGGACATTCGTTGGAGACTGAGTCAAGGGTGTTCAACATGCACCTCTTTGTGTTTGATAAAAGTGGCAACAAGGTTGCGAGTCATTTCTTTTCGGATGATTTCAAGCAGGAGGATGAGAACGCTGAGCTGCCGATAAAATGGTGGTGCGGCAGCTACAAGAGTGGTTCATTCTCCGGCAAGATGAGGTTGGCCGTGCCGTCAGTAAGTGAAATGAAACTGTACCTTTACACGAATCTTGATTCGGACATGGTGAGGGTGTCGGAGGAACTGCTCAGCCATTCGATTCAGAATGAGGATGATTTGATTAAGTTCCAATGCTACCTCAACCAGAACATCGTGTCACGCAACATTCTGTTCCCTATGACCGGAGTGCTGGAGGGGGTCACGATTGATTCTGAAGGGAATATGACGGTTGACGGCAAGGACGCTGTGATCCAACTGGAACGTATTGATGCCAAGATCAAGTTCGATTTCCGCACTGGCAGCCGACCTGATGATAGAGGACAGAAAATTAAGTCGTTCCAGGCGCTCCAGTGGAGAGTGTTCAACGTTCCCCGCACCGCCTACGCCATCAACAGTGACAATGATGACAGTGTTGTTCCCGCTGGTACCCCTCTTTCTGAATATAGCGAGCATGCAAAGGATTTCTTCGACACTGAATATGTGAATTTCGAGACGTACAACGACCAGACCGGAGAGCAGTCGTTCACTTTCTATATGCTTGAGAACAGACAAAGCCCGAAGAATCCGGATGGCATTAAGGGGTATCAAGACAGGAGCCGTCAGGCCAAGAATACAGACGGCACGAACCAGTCCGTGCATGTGAGCTATGTCGTGGACGGCAAGCCGTACGAAAGGGACATGCGCGTTTTCGCGAATGCCAATGATTTCTCGACCTATGTCATGGTGACCGGAAAGGTTACGATGGAGTTGGAAAACGATGACGCTGGACAGGTGCTGTCTGCCGATGTGACGTACCTTATTCATCTGGGAGATTGGGGCACGGAAAAAATAGATCCGACTGGCCCCGGTCACTGGAACGACGAATATTCCAAATTCGACAACTTCCAAGTCTTGCGCAACACTTCCTACACCTACACTGTCACGGTGAATTCTGTGAATAACATTCGTGTGGAGGTCGAGACTTCAAAGGGCGCTGTCGAAGATGTGAAGGAGAACCAACCGGGCGCGACAGGGTTCGTGACCATCGCCCGCGAGGAGATCGCCCTTTGCGACGCCCACTACGAGTCCAAGACACTGACATTCCATCTGGCGAACTTTTTTGACGGAGGTGTCTCTCTTGGAACTGACGGGAGGGTTCAGAACGCCGACAAGTGTGTGGCCGACAAACTGACCTGGGAAGTTGAGACACCGTTCAGCACAGGCGGACCACGGATCATAGACGGCATTGACATCACCTCAGGACTGGATTACAAGTGGGTGCATTTCAGACTGAACAAAAAGGATGACAATGGAAACTACTTCTCTGAAAACCGGCGTAAGTTCCTGGATCCGGACATACTTTTCGAGTCTTCCTCAAAGTATCGTGACGGGAAGACCGCTCGTTCTTCCGGAGGAAACCAGGAGGGGGACGGTTCCGCTGGCCTTAGCGGCTATCACAACGACGGTGTTTTCGACATCGTCTCTTTGGTGAAGTACATGAAAGAGCAGGTGAACAAGTACCTTGTCGACCCGGCCACCTCCGATTTCGACCAAGGTAAGGACGAGAATGGCAACCTGAATCCGAAAATCTGCGTCACCGCCTTTGTCAATGAATATTACTACGAGGCTCATCCGCTGACCGGTGCGAAATCCACCACCCTGTGGAAAAAGTTCGTCAACCAGCCCGACCGCTCCGTCCACATCCTCTGCAACTCCGACATCAGCAAAGACCTCGAGTCCCGCGCCACCGGCTCCGTAGTCACCATCCAGCAGCACGCCATCCAGTGCATCTACAACACCGACGAGTCCTACACCTCCCTCCAAACCGCCTGGGGCACCGAATACACTGACGAGTTCTCGGATAAGGTTAAGACGTATAACACATCCGCTTCCGACTACAGTGGCAGTGGCGGCAACTCCTCACAAGATAATGGTCTTCTGAACTCTTTGTATGAGTGGGGATTGATTACTGGCAGCTCATTTAGTAACAATGCTAAATGGAAAACTTATATGAACTTTGAAGTTGATAATTCCACTCCTCAGATGCAGAATGATTACAAGTCATTGCGCTATTTGTGCATGTCACGGAACCGTGACAACAACGGTGACGGAAAGATAGACGCAAGTGAGATGCGTTGGTACTTGGCTTCAATCCGCCAGCTTATCGGCCTCTATGTAGGGGATGGCCTCTTGAACCAGAATTCCCGTCTGTACTACCGCACCTCAAGCCAGCGCGCCTCTGATGACGTGAACGTCTGGAGACAGCATGTGATTTCCAGCACAAAATATAGTAGTGAATCTAGTCAACCTACATTGATTTGGGCAGAGGAGGGTATCTCGACGGGTGATATTTCCGGGTCACTGGATTGGGGAGGAGGGATGAATTCTTGGTCAATAAGATGTGTCAGGAATCTTGGCATGGACTTGTCCGATGAGACTACTAAAGATGATCTGGAAAAGGTTCCGGAGCAACTTGTGACAGCAAGTGGTGACGGAAGTTCGTCTTCTCCTTACGTTGTCACATGTACCAATCTTAATGCGAATGCCCTTCGCTACTACACATCCCGTGACCTTGAACTAGCCAGCAACGAATCGGAACAGAATCGTCTTTATAAGAAGTTTGAGATTTGCCCTGACTACAAGAGTGTTTCAGGTACTTTTGAAGCTTTGAATAATGTGGTCACGGATAAAGGTTCTGCTTATAGAGCCGAATATTGTCCTCAAGGTTATCGAATACCCAATCAGCTTGAATTGGCAATGATTCGTTTTTATTGCGACAAGCCTAATGATAACTATCCATTGACAAATGGTGCTTTTACACGAACTTTCTGGAGTATGGGAAAGTTAGGTACGAAAAAACAAGACAATAAAACAGGCTTTTTGGCAGATTATTTAAATTTGTACCTTAGCACAGGACATACTGCTTCTCAGGCCCGTTGCGTCCGCGACATCCGCATAGATTAGCCTTTCTCGTCCTCATCTCGCCATCGCCATTCGGTGACGTTCCCCACATTCCGCTCCCAGCGCCAGTGTCCTATGACACCCACCGGCAGCATTTCCCCCACATTCCGCTTCCCGACAGTGCCACCAACACCCACCGGCAGCATTTCCCCCCACAATCCGCTTCCCGACAGTGCCCACCGTTCCCCACCCTCCGGTCGCTGAGCCCGCCGAAGCGCCCGCCCTAATGGTTCGACAAGCTCACCAACCGGGCGGTCTCTTCCGCAAATATTACCGAGCCCGTTCAAAGTATGAATTCTCCTGCTAAGTCTGAGCTCAGACGCTGGCTTGAAATAGGCGCTTTTGTATTTAGTTTGACTGGCAACAATTCAAAACACCTTGAGAATCAAAGGGCGAGACATCACCTGTTCATTATCAAAATGTTACAAATCGTTGCCGGGGCAATCGGGAGGGCACTATTTTATAACTCGCTAATTGTATGGGTGTTACTAAACACGGGATGCTATATCGGACACCTCGACAGGCTTGTCGCCCGACACAGCATGGTCGCTGAACCAGTCGAGATTGGCTGTTTGCAATCCACAGGCACAGGAGGATGACTTGGAGAGTGATTGGAGGCAGATTGATGTGCCTGACCCCCTTGTTCGGGGATAAGGTCAGCCACGGGAACCAGCCTCTGGCAGCAGTCAGGAGCGCATCACTGTGTCAGTGGTTTGTAAAGAATAGAAAATGAAGCGATGAAACGAGTAAGGATAACACGCCCGCCTCATGCTTCTTATGAAAGTTTTGGTTATATCGGAAACCATTCCTATTCTTATAGGAAACTTTTGGTTACAACCGAACATCTTAATTCCCATCAAACTACAATCCCTGGAATACCAATGGGGCTGACAGAAAAAGTATTAGTCAAGCCTCCTTCCCTTGTGAAAGTGACTTTACCTGTTCAAGTGATAGTCCTGCAACCTGTGTTATCTGCTCGAATGGCATGCCAAGCGCAAGCAATGACTTGGCGACATCTATCATGGCCGCATCGCGCCCTTCGGCTCTACCCTCGGCCTTACCTTCTGCCCTGCCTTCGAACTTGCCTTGCTCCATACCGTCTTTGAAGCCCTCCTGACGCCCCATTCGGTAGCCTTGCTGCTTCGCTCCCTCTATGTAGGGGTGCATCTCCTTCTCTGTCAACATAACACTGAAATAGTTGTCAATCTCATTGTCGTCAAGGCCACTGACACGCATCGCCCTCTCCAATTTGCCAAACCGTTCATCATCCTTGGACCTCGACTTGGCAAAGATAGCGAAATTCCTGAATATTCGGCACCATCCCGCAACGGGACTGTCATATTCATCGGTGTAGTGCATGATCCTCGGTAGCTCAAGGAGGTAGAACGATAGCTGATCGCCAAATGGCTCGGAGGTCTCTACTTCCTGGATGCGGTAATGGTAGAGGATCTTGTCCTCCGGGGAATCCGGATGGGCATCCTCGTAGTTCATGATGCAGATCACCTTGACTGGGGTCAGGACATATTCTTTATCACCTTCCTCTACCTGCCGATTGACCAGCCTCGCACCATAAAAGAACAGCCTGTCCCGTTGGTCGGATCTTGAAGCCTTCTGCATCTCGACAAGAATGGTCCCGGAAGGAGTCTTGCAGAGAAGGTCGAAGAGTATCCTCTTGTCATGCTGTGCGTCCTTGGCGAGTTCCGTGTTCCGGAACTCTATTGACGTGATGTTTTCCTGAAGAATGTCGTTTAGGAGCATGATGAGCATGTCAGGGTGATTCTGGAACAGGTACTTGAATGCCCAATCACATGTCAGGTCAAGATATTCCGGGGTGGCAAGGCTTTGGGCATAGGTGTCCTTCTCTTCCTCGCTCATACCTTTGAATCTAGAGTCATTATCAATCAGTCTCCGGCAATGACGGTAGCGTTTGCGATAGAGGTCCAGCTCGGACATTCCCTCTTGGTTAATGGCTGTTTTGGTCTTAGAACAATTCATAGTTCAAATTATGTTGATTATTGGTAATATGTGGTCTCGGAATCCTTTCCGAAACCTGCATGCAATATCGGCATTGTAAACGTAAAAAATGAAAAGAAACACATGCAATCCAAAAGAAACAGAAATATTTTTTCTTTTCCCCTTGATTTCAAGTTGTTTCGACAGACAGCCTTATAAAATAATCGCCATTGTAGCTTGGCCCGCCGAAGCGCCTGCCCTAATGGTTCGGCAAGCTCACCAACCAGGCGTACGCGGTCGCTGAGCCCGCCGAAGCGACCGTCTTGCAACCTGTCGAAGCACGTTGTCTCGAAGCAGCGGCCCGTTGAGTGAAAAGGTGCTCGCCCGAAACAGAATCCTGGTTTTGGCCCGAAAACCTCGCATGATCTCTCGCCGTTGAAAATAAGCGAAATAAACGCTTTCTTCCCGTAAAAGGAGCGGTCTCTCACGTCAGAGGAACACGATTGTCCGGCAAATCTCGCCAAAGGAACAAAATGATTGCCGCGAAAGGAGAAAAGGAAGAAAATTAATCCGTATATTTGTGTCAATCAAAAACGGAATCTTGAAAATTGGTCGATAGTCCTTTTGATTGCAAATCCACATGCTGACGGAGACAGAGTGGAAACTCGGAGACTTGGAGGCATTGTGCGCTATGAAAATGAAATTACTTTAGATTGATGAAACGTCACCTCATTTGTTGCTTCGCGGTTCTGGCGATGTCCTTCCTTGCGGTCTCCGCGCAAGAGCGAAACAATCATCCCGTAAACCAAGGTTGGTACGCAGGTCTCCGAGGAGAGATTCCGACAGGAGTCTGCACATTCTCCTCTTTCGGCTCCGGTGATAACGGAATCGGATGGGGCGGAGGCGTCTATGCCGGCAGGATGCTGGGTGACGTGCTTTCGGCCGAGATCTCGGCAGGCTTTGGACGTGTCGGTCTCTCGGCGAGAGACTGCTGTGTCGAAAGAGGGTACTGGCTGGGATCGGACCGGGTGCGGTACAACGCTCCGGTGGTTGATCTTGAGGGATGGAGCTATGGCGATCTGGAAAGCGCCGTGTCAATCATGAGGGTGGACGCAAGGATCAATGCGGACTTCTCGCCGGACCGGCCGCAAGGGCGTCTTCTCCCGGCCGCTGGGCTGTTGAGGTCTCTCCGGTTCTCGCCGTGACCTGCTCCAAAGCCGAAATCAAGGCTTGGGTGGACGGCGGAAACTCCGAAAGAAACAGGAAGAGCGTCCTCAAGGCTGACTCGAAATGGAACTTCGGGACGGGCGGATGCCTTCAGGTGCGCTTCTCGGTGACGGAGCGGATGGATGTGGCACTGTTTTCAGAGCTGTTGACGCTTGTGGGAAGTCGGTTCGATGGTGTCCCGAAGCATCAGCATGGCTCCAACCTGCTTTGGAGCAATGGATTCAAGGCTGCATGGACTTTCGGAAAGAATTCGGGAGTAAGAAAATAAAAGGCCGATGAGAAAGATGACAACCAGAACGAACATATTCATGAATGCCGTGGCCGCCATCCTCTTTGTGGCCTGTGTGGGCCTTTCGTTGCAGTCCTGCGGAAAGACGTTTCACTCCGATGAGAACGGCAGCGTCAGTGTTGAGCTGGTATATGCCGACCTTGAGGACAAGGATGCGATGACGATAGATGACGTGAAACTGTGGATATTCAATGATGACGGCGGTCTCGTCGGCAAGTACGGCTATGACAAGGCTTCAGAACTGGGACTACGGCGTTTCCACTTGGATGACGGACGCTATCTGTTCGTGACGGCGGTGAACCTTGAGGATCCGTTCACATATTCAGAAATCACCAAGGCGACTGATGTCGAGAGGCTTTTGTTCGGCCTAAGGCTTCCTGCCGCCTCACCTGAACATGCCTTTTACGGCGTGACCGAAGTGCTGGTCAAGGACGATGAGAGCTCGATTGTGACCTCAGAGATCCGCAGGGTGCTGTCTGAACTTTCTGTCGTGCTCACAGGGGCACCCGTCGGATCGAGGCTGGACGCCACTGTGCGCTGCATAGCTTCGGGAATATTCCCGGCCAGAAAGGGCTCTGACGGCGGTTATGGATTGCCGACAAAAGAGGAGATCGTCAATATTCCCCTCCCTGTCGGGACCGAGTCCGGCGGAACCATCTCTACCCCTGTGCTGCGCCTCATGCCATCATTTGACGGCAGTCTCGCCACTTTGATCCACCTCACTCTGACCCATGCGGACGGTTCGATCATCGAAAGCGACATCGTCGCTCCGGTGATGCAATCTTCCGGCAAGTACATCCTCACCCTTCGCTACACGGAGATGCGCGCTTATATGTACGTCACCTCGTACAAGATCAGCGACTGGGTCGAAGGGTGGGTCTTCAATGGGGAGATCCTCGATCCGGAAGAGTGAATTTAGGAACATCAAAGTGTGGGTTTATGAATATATAAACGTGTAAATATCAATAGGGAAATTTATAATTAATTAAAAATTAAGAAATAATGAAAAGAGCATCTATCTGTTTTTCTGTCGTATGTGCGGCGATCGCCGTTTGCGGCTGCAACAAGGAAACCGGCAAAAGTGAGTCTCAGCCGAAGTACATCACCGTGACCACTAACATCGTTGGCATGACACGTGTCACTACGAATGAAAACGGCTCTCAGGAGTTCTCGAACGGAGACGAACTCAGTATCTATGCCTGGACTGGTTCATCAGCGACCGCACCTGCCGCCAAAGACAGGGTGGTCGACAACGCCATCAACAAACTCGGCTCTGACGGAAAATGGACATCCAATCCTCAGATGCTTTGGAGAAACATGAACGATGAGCACTTTTTCATCGGTATCTATCCTAAAAACACGGCTTCTGTAGCCGACCTCGCCTCGGCTGACTACACGTTGGATGTGGCCAAGCAGGAGCAGAGCGATCTGCTCATCGCCACGGAGTTCACCGGAAAGACGGCGAGCAACAATCCTGTTCCCCTCACTTTCGACCACGTGATGGCCAAGGTCGTCGTTGAGCTGTCATTCCGCAACCAGTGGGGAGGTGGTGATCCGACCGTGGAGAACGTCGTTCTTAAGAACGTGTCCAACTCGGCTAAAGTCAATTATCTGACCAAGACTGTGACCGCGGGCTCGTCAAAAGAAGCCGAATTGGTTCTCCCTGAGGTTACGCAGAACAGGAAATACAACTCGATCATCATCCCTCAGGATGGAATCAACATTGTGGTTGTCAAGATCGGCGGCAAGGATTTCGTCTATACTCATAATGTGAACGGCGCTCCAAAGGACTTCACCTTCGAGAGTGGCAAGTTCACCACTATAAAGCTCATTGTCGGACGTAACCAGATTGATCTTGAGGATGTCGTCATCAATGACTGGAAGCCGGGCGATGAGATTGATGGCGGAGAGGCTTACGATTAATGATAGGCATGAGGCGACAATTTCTTTCAGTGGCCGCTCTGGCCTTCCTGCTGGCGGGCTGTTCCAAGACCGATGGTGGTCTGGGCAGCTTCCAGGAGGACAGGGTCATCCGTGTGGCCACTGGGTAGAAACTATGACAAAGGGTTCCTACACGACAGGGAACCTTACGGATTTTGACCTTGTTGTGGCCGGCATGAATTCGGCAATGAGGGCAACATCAACCTTAACGGTGACATCTGCCGCTACATCCGCTGCGTCCACGATTGGGACTCCGCCACGTCCATGTAGCCCACTCCCTGGTCACTGAGCCTGCCGAAGTGCCGTCCTTCCGGTCACTGAGCTTGTCGAAGTGACCTCCCGGAAAGTTGACATAGCCAAAGCAATTTCTCCCACCCGCGATTTTTGTAACGTGAAAAAATTCGGATGGGTGAAATTGTTTGGCTTATATCTTATTTGATTGTCACATAAGATATTCCGACATGTCCTTACCAGCGAGCAGTCCATTCCGGATCTCGGTGGAGGAGATGTCCACGATCGGAGCGTCGATGACCTCTATGTTGTACGAGCGGAGGAGGGTTTCCTCAAGGCTTCGCATTCCATCCGGGACGATTTCTTCGGAATCAAGGACATAAGGGGCGGGAAAGTCCTTGCACTCCTCGATCAGCTGACGCCTGATGCCGTTCACGTCATACCCCTTGCGCGGGTAGACCGTGACACCATATTCAGAAAGGATTCTCGGAAAGTCCCTCCAGCGTCGGATGCTTTGCAGGTTGTCCGCCCCGATGACAAGAGTGAAGTCGTTGTCCGGTTCCCGCTGCTTCAGCGCGTCCAGGGTCTTGATCGTGTAGTGCGGCGGTTCCATCCTCAGCTCGATGTCGTCCACCCAGACGTGCAGTTCCGGGTGACGTTTGACGGCAGCCACGGCGGCCTCGTAGCGGCTCTCCCCGGTGTCGGCGCTGATGGAGTCCTTCAAAGGATTTTTGGGGGACACGACCAGATAGACCCAGTCGTATTCCTTCTCTCTTGTCAGGTACTCCATTATGGCCTGGTGGCCGATGTGCAGAGGGTTGAAAGACCCCGAGTAGACGGCTATCTTCACGGATCGTTTAGATGAATGTTGAGTAGTTCAGTTTCCCGTCGTCAAGAAAGTCCTCGACAACTTTCTCAACCTCGGCGAATGCCGTCTTAAGGTCGTCGTTGACAAGAATATAGTCGAATTTCGGGGCGTATGTCATCTCCTCGGCTGCCTTGGCGACACGCTCCTCGATGGCTTCCGGGGAGTCTGTTCCTCTTTTGACGAGCCTCTCGCGAAGAGCTTCCACGGACGGGGCCTGAACGAAGATCGACAGGGCTTTGTCCCCGAAATATTTCTTTAGGTTCACCCCTCCTTTGACATCGACATCGAATATTATGACGTGGCCAGCCGCCCAGATCCTTTCCACCTCGGACTTTAGCGTGCCGTAGAAGTGATCTTCGTAAACCTCTTCATATTCAACGAAAGAGTCGTTGGCGATCAGTTCGCGGAACCTCTCCGGAGTGACGAAGTGATACTCCTTGCCGTCCCGCTCGATGCCCCGGGGGGCACGTGACGTGACCGAGACTGAGAATTCCATCTTGTCCTTGTAGATTCCGAGAATATGGTTCACTATCGTACTCTTGCCTGACCCTGAGGGGGCGGAGAAAATCAGTACCTTGTTGCTCATAATGTCCGTCTTGATGTTTTCAACCATTTGCAAAGGTATGATTTTTTGCTGAAAGAACGGGACTCTAAATCGTTCTTTTCGTTAAAAATGCTTATTTTTGTGACCGCAGTCCCCGAACTGCCTAAACTTTCAGATTTTGGCAAGAAATAAACAGAACGCTTCGGCACCCGATCCGGATTATCTCAAAAAGCGCAGAGCCTCGCTCCGTCGCACGCACAGACAGGTCATCTACTTGAACGACAAGGAACTGGCTGTTGTCCGGGAATATTGTGCCCGTTTCGGCATCAAGGAGCGTTCCACCCTGTTCCGCGAAGCCGCAATGGCCAGGATCCTCGCCCAGCTCGACGACAGTCATCCGACGCTTTTCTGATCTTCACTTCTTGAGACATCGCCCTGGCTTTTGGGACAAGGTTTCAGGACTGTTCCTTAGGCGTGACCTGCTACTGGTAGGCTGTGCGGGGCGGAGGGGTTGTGCGACGAAAATGGGCGATAATTCTGCCGGAGGGCGCGGGGCGTGCAGAAATCGGATATTGGAGAATGGGCAGGCTTGGGATTTGGTGATTAGACTGTGCGGAGTTTTTTGAGGTCGTTGCGATAGCGGGCGTAGAAGAAGAGACCTGCAAGGGTGAGGCCTATGGGGAAGCCCAGCCATATTCCGTGAATGCCGAGACCAGCCTTAAAGCCAAGGAGGTAGGCGGACGGGATGGCGATAAGGTAGTAGCTTACGAACGCGGCGTACATGATTGGCTTCACATCCTGGATGCCTCTAAGTACGTTTGCGAAGCAAAGCTGGAGTCCGTCGCCGAACTGGTAGGCGAAGAGCAGGAAAAAGAGCGACACTGCGAGAGACGTTACCTCAGGAGAATCACTGAATATTCCGGCAGCCTGGTAGCGGAAACTGTAGAGCAGCACCGACAGGGTGGCGGAGATGCAGAGGATCATGAGATACCCTTTTCGGGAATATTCACGGACTGACCCTATGTCCTTTCTGCCGAAAGCGTTGCTGACGAGGATCGAGACGGCAAACGAAAGCCCCTGCATCATCAGGAAGAAGAGCTGCGAAATCGTGATGACAACCTGATGGGCGGCCAGCTGGATGACTCCCAGCCAACCGGCCATCACCGCAGCGAACGTGAACGTGGAGGACTCAAGCGCCATCTGAATCCCGACCGGGTAGCCCATCTTGAAGATTCCCTTCATCTCGCTCCTGGAAATAGTCGCCTCCTTGATCGCGCGGGCATATTCATTCATTCTCTTTGATTTGAAGATGAAAGCAGCGAACACAGCAAGGGTCAGGATTCTTGAGACGAGTGTGCTTACCCCCGCTCCGGTGAGACCCATCTCCGGGAATCCTAACTTGCCGTAGATCAGCACCCAGTTCCCGAATATGTTGAAGAGGTTTCCGAGAATCAGCAGAGTCATCGAGATCATCGGTCGGCATATTCCGTCCGAGAATTGCTTGAGGACGTTGAATCCAAGGGCGAACAGGGTCGAAATCCCCACGATGATGAAATAAGGCTTGACGTAAGGCATCAGCTCCGGATTCTGCCCGAAGTGATCCAGACAAAAATAGATTATTGTCAGGATGATGGTGCTGACTCCTCCTATTATTCCATTGGCCACAAGACCGTTCCTAACCGTTGTCCCGATCCCTTTGATGTTTCCAGTTCCATTGTCTGCTCCTATCATCGGTGTCATTCCAGCCGCGAATCCCAATTCTGTCAGGATGAACAGGTTCATGACATTGTTGACAAATGAGGACGCCGCGAGTTCGTCCACACTGTGACATCCGATCATGATGTTGTCGGCGAATGCAAGAATGATGATACAGGCCTGCCCAAGCATTATGGGCAGGCCTATACTGAAAATCTCCCTTATCTTGTTCATAGTCCTTATCCCTCATATTCCTTTATTTTTCGCAAGGAACCACAAAGTTACGGACACTTTTCGGCAATGGCAAATCCGGTTATATGGACGATCCTTTGAACACCTTTGAATCCTTCTTCGGGAAGACCTTGCCACATAGAGTGATACGATTCGAACTGAATGTCGGCTCGATCACGGCTGTCGCCTCGTTCGTTCCTTTCGGCATAGTGATGGTGACAACGGCGGAAATCGCCGCACCCTGAACATTCATGGAGTAGATGATCGTGCCCCTCTTGTCGGTTTTCATCGTGATGTTGGAAGCGCGGCCATCAAGGGTTATCCCACCGACACCGTTAGGTCCGCCGCCGTTGAAAGGAGCGACCTGCACACTCGCCTCGTCATCGGACAGAGAGATGAAGTTGGTGTTGCTCTGAACGAAAGCCATATCTCCGTACTTGAACACAAGTTTGTCAGCCTCAAGAACAAACTCCAAGGAATCCAATGCCTTTACGGCATTCGCGTATGCCACGGAGTCGATTCTGGCTTCCAGTTCTTTCTGTATCGCCTTAAGGGCTCTCGCGTCGGCCTTTGCTTTCGTATTGAGAGCGGAATCAGCCTTGATCCTTGCATTTTCCATCGCTATCCTCTCGGATGTGGTGTAAATGCGTTTTTCCGTCTGAGTTTGAGCGAAGCCTGCCATCGCAGCAAGCGACAACAGACAAACCATAATTATCAATCTTTTCATAGCTTTTATCTTGATTAACTAACCAGAAAGGAGGATAATCAAAATATGTGCCAAGTGGCTATGCTTTGCCCTTGCTCAGGATAATCGTTACCACAGCCGTGAGGATCAGCAGGATGCCGACGACAAGATTGACTGTCAGTGCTTCCTTGAAGACTGTCAGTCCGATCACTACGGCGGTCAGCGGCTCAAGGGCGCCCATGATGGCGGTCGGGGTGGAACCGATGATGCGCACGGCTATGCCCATCGAGACGAGCGAAAAGACAGTCGGGACGATGGCGAGCATCAATGAATAACCCCACTCGCGTCCTGTGGCAAGCGGCATGAGGTTGCGTTCCGGCGATGTGAGCGTGAACAGGACGATGGACACGGCGCAGACGATCAGCACGTAGAAACTCAGTTTCATGGCGGACATGTTGAGCCTATGGATGGTGGCTCTGTGCGGCAGGTATTTGGAGAACCTGTTGTGGCTGGTCTCTAACTCGGTTTCCGGTGCGGAGGCACGGTTGGCCACAATGATGTAGAGGGCGTAGCTGAGGGCGGAGGCCATCACTAGGAGTACCCCTACGGTGCTGAGTGCGGTCTCTCCGTCACCTTTATAAAGTAGGAAGACCCCGACCAGGGATAGGACGATGGCGGCCGCTGTGGCTTTAGTGATTCTCTCGCCGTAGAGCATGGCCATCAGCACGGCGGTCATCACCGGGTAGACGAAGAGCAGGGAGCAGGCGACTCCGCTGTCCATGTAGAGGAAACTGCAGTAAAGTGTGAGCGACGAGACCACAAAGAGGAGTCCGAGGGCTGTCAGAGTTGATAACTCGCCTCGGCTTACATTGAATGTCTCGACTCCGCCGGCCACTCCTGAGGACTTGGTGACCGATGTCCTGCCGGTCGCGGAGTCCGTCGAGGCGGCCTTCCGGTGCAGGAATATCTTGACAAGCATGATCACCCCGATGAGAAGCGCCGCCAGAGAGTACCTGTAGAACAGTACAGACTCCACATTCAGCCCCTCCTCGTAAAGGTACTTCGCCCCCAGAGGATTCACACCGTAACTGACTGCGGCCAAGATTC
>DJQB01000027.1:21463-41945 GCA_002439875.1 Bacteroidales bacterium UBA6397 | reverse complement strand
AGGGACTGGCTGACGGGACTGCCAAGGGACTGGCTGACGGGACTGCCAAGGGTTTAGCCAAAGGTTTGGCTCAAGGTAAGGCTGAAGGTAAGGCTGAAGGTAAGGCTGAAGGTAAGGCTGAAGGTTTAGCGAAGGGACTTGCCGAAGGAGAGATCAAAGGCAGGATGGAAGTGGCCAAGGCTCTGCTTTCCAGCGGTATGCCGATCGAACAGATTGAACTGTACACAAGGCTTTCCCAAGAGCAAATCGCATCAGTTCAGTAAAACTCACTTGAATATAAGTGAGCAATAATACTCAAACGTGGCTATCCTACGAAAGAAGGGTTGGCCACGTTTGCTATACTTCTCTGAACCGTCAGCAAATGGATATGATATGCCAGCGAAGGCATCAGGCATCATATTTGCAAATTACTGACTGTCCAATAATTACAATAACATTAAAACCTAAAATCATGCGAAGTATCCTACAATTGTTGGCAGTGATGTCCGCATCGGCATTGCTCCCTATGTCCCTGCGCGCAGGCAACATCGACAACACCCCCGTCGCCAGGCTTGATCTCTCACGCTATCTCGGAACCTGGTATGAAATCGCCAGATACGACCACTCCTTTGAAAGGGGAATGACCGATGTCCGCGCTGAATATGTCCTCCGGGGTGACGGCAAGATTGATGTCATCAACTCCGGATGGATAGACGGAAAGCCCAAGACAGCTCACGGCAAGGCTAAACAGCCAGACCCGGAAACATCTCCCGCCCTCTTAAGAGTGTCATTCTTCATGTTCTTCTATTCAGACTACAGGATTCTAATGATTGACGATGACTACACCGCAGCCCTCGTGGGAAGTTCAAGCGACAGTTACCTCTGGATTCTGTCCCGTACCCCAAACCCCTCCCAAGAGACCATCAACAAGTACGTCGCTGAAGCCAGACACCGTGGCTACGACACCACCCGCCTCATCAAGGTGCCGCAAAGCCGCAACCGTTAATCATAGAAGCATAAAAGCGCTTCCGAGTTGCTTCCGGAAACGCTTTTATAATATAATCAGCAAGACAGATTACTCAATAACCTCAAAAACAGGGCTTGTTCCATCTATGTCTGCTTTTTCAGCAGCCAAACGACATGTTCCTCCATTAGGAGCATCAAGAGCCTTCTTATCAAGTGTCCAGTTAGCCACACAGACCATTCTGAATTGCATCTCGGTACATGCTTTTGCCAATGTGAATGTTTTATCCACAGTGACATTACTCTTGGACTCCTCGAAATTGTACTGAACGGAATTACCAGACTCATTCTCCGTCTTCAACTCATCAGTAGGCTGCCATGCCTCTCCATCCCAATATTCCAGTCGCCAGTATTTCTGGCCCGTTCCAGAGCAGCGAGTGAGATATTTGATGTGAAGTTTAGTCCCTGTTGGATATTCATTGCCATCCGTTGCTGTGAATACCCATGCATCACCTGGCCATACTCCCGTTACATAAGGATGTCCTGTGCCTCCTACAAAATACTTAGGCTGAGGATCGGAAGCCACAGGGTATGAAGTCTTGTCCACCTGAACAAAAGTGATGCGTCCACTACCGACTGATTTTCCATTTGCATCGACATACATCCCGTTGTCTCCTGCCGTGTTCTTGAATGTACCTTTCAATGTTCCAAAAGTCTCGACATAGGAATCCTTGGAAGGGTCAGTATCAAAGTGCCATTTTGCCTTCAAGGCAGGAGCCGGCTCAGTGATTGTGATAATCGGGCCATCTGTGGTTCCTGCAGGTACAGACCAACGATGAGTACCACCATTAGGCGCAGAAAGGGCTGCTGATCCACAAGTCCAGTTTGCCACACAGACAAACCGTATCTTTATAGTCTGATTGTTTATCGCATCCTTGAGTTTGATTGTCTCCGAAATGTCTTGGTTCTTGCTGGTCAAGATGTGAGTGTAAACAGCATTATTGCCTGTTTCTGTTTCGGTCTTGGTCTCTTTAACATACAACCATTCACCTCCAACATTGTACATCATAGCCCAATACTTTTGTCCGGAAGCAGAGCATCTTGTAACTGCGCTGAAATTGATTTTAGCACCTGCTGAAGCGGTAACTCCTGGAACTGCGAACTCCCAGTAGTCACCAACCCAGACACCAGTAATGTATGGTTCGCCTGTTCCTCCTATAACCTTAGATTTCTTCTTGTTCACGTCAAGAGCGACATTCTCTTCGAGGTCAACCCAAGAAATATAGCCTTTACCCTTTGTAGCAGGAAGCGAGTTGTTCTTCTCAAATGCCTCCTTATAGGTCCCCATCAAATCTTTTGAGAATGTCCATGAAATCTTTGATTCCCCTGATGGTGCCGCAGGTCCCTGATTGATGACAATAGGGGCAACAAGGCTTTCCGCTTCATTGACAAGATATACTGTTGCCGTTCTAGGCGTGGTCTCAACATTAGCGGATGTGTAAAGAATCAACTCACTTTCATCAACAAGACCTTTAGTCTGGATTGGTTCAATAGACACCCATTTCACCTCTTCTGGGATTTGGATTGTGTAATCCACGTTATGCTGGACTTTAACTTTGAATGAAAGATCCGTTGCATCTATGTTGAAATAGTTTCCTCCAGCGATAGAAATAAATGGCTTCAAAGTCTGGCCGGCAGCGGACTGGACCACCTGGACTTTCTTGATGGAGACTCCGGACTTTACTGTGATTTCGGCCTTTCTCAGCACGCTGAGTTCGCTTTGATCACAAGTCACCGTCACTTCATTTGTCTGTCCGGCGCCACCTTCACCATTCTCTACATGCAACCAATTTGCGCTAGAGCTGACCTTGAATGCGGCATCGGAAGTCACATTGAACGTAACAGGACCAGAAGGTGTTCCTTCAAAGGTAATCAAATCGTTATCAACACCTTCAACCTTAATATTTGCTGCGACAGCATCAGCGGCAAGCATAACTTCAATGTCATCGAGATAGTAACGGAACACACTCTTGACAACCTCCTCTGGGGAACCGAACTCATTCGACCTGATAGTAATTGCCGTGGCTGTGGTCGCGCCTTTGATAGTAAACATAGCATCCTGCCAGATCATCTGGCCCTGCTTCTGAGTGTGAGCGAGAGGGTCACTGATCTTAGCGTCTGCGGTTCCTTTGGCAGTTACCACCGTACCAGGTCCATCAATGGCGACAACCATATGAGTATTGTCAATCTTTCCTGATCCCTGCATCTGTGAGCACCATCTGAACGCAACAACGAGATCCTGCTCACCATCAATTTTGAAGAGAGGCAGAGTAAGACCAGACTGGCAATCTGTCTTTCCGAATTTGAAATATGCATCCTGAAGATAAATTGTCTTGAAACCAGGGTTCAAATCCGTGTAGCCTCTTGACCTTAATTCACCGAGGACATCACAACCATTATTAGCAAGAGTAGTGTATATGTTGGCACATCCGTCAGCGGATGAGGTGACAGAGCCCACACAATCTGAGATCTTGTTAGCTTCAGAAAGCTTTGAATTGGCCATCTCTATGTAAGGAGCCAGCCAGGAAAAATCATCAGAGTACGGCAGCGGTTTGCCGACAGTATCGTCAACGCCCTTGTCATTCAATGAATATAATACAAAAGCGAATTGACCATCAAAAGTGCCGACATAATAGCAAAAAGCCTCAACTTTATGGACATTGAGTTCAGTAGCTCCCACAGACTCGATTGGGTCAATGATCTTGCAGTTGACACCGCCAGGAAGGCGAAGAAGATTGCCGATGATGGTTCCTGAGACCTTGGCGTATGCCACCTTGTCGAAAGGATAGGAAGTGGATGTACCATCCACGACTATAGGCTCGGCTGGCCTAAGTTCAGCATTCTGGCCGACCTCCAATCCATCAACCACAAAAGCAGAAATACCGCCTTTAACAGCACATTTTCCGCTGAGCTGAACAATGTCTCCAGCGGTGACATTCCTCTCTCCTTCAACATACATGTTTGTCTGCCCGTCACTGATGACAAAGCCTGCCTTGGCGACTGCCATGACCTGCGCGTCACGAATCTTGGCGACTGTTCCATCATCAAAGGCTGCTGCCTCTGTCACAGTGGATTCCTCTACGCCAAGGTAGGTGTCACCCTTCTGATAGATGACAGTACGGATTGAGTGACCACGGTTATTGGCGATGGTAAGGGTTCCCTCACGAGGAGCGTCCATTGCACCGTTCTTTACATTGTCAGTGACACTTACGGTCACCTCTACAGTATTTGAACCTGACATCGGGTCAACAGTGATCCAATCAGCGTCCACATCGACAAACCATGACTCGTCCGAAGCGATGGTCAAGGTTTGGGACTCCGCCCCGATCGCATCGAAAGTCAGACTTGACTCCGAAAGAAGGGCGCTTGGCTTGACAAGTTCGTCCTGATCGCAGCCAACCATCGGCAATGCGAGGACAGCGGCTGCGCAGAGTCTTAATATATTCTTAAAAAGTTTCATATTATCTACGTTTATTCGGCTGATTAATTATTCCCATCATCAGTGTCTCCGTCCTTTTGGGATCCATCGGCTGAAAGACCGTCATTCCATCCCGGATTCTGGGCCAGATTCATATTCAGCTGCCTGTCTCCGACAGGAATAGGATACAAGTAATCTCTTACCTCATCAAAGACACGGTTATATTTGCGGTGATATTCCATAAAGCCGTGATCCTGATCACTGAGGACAACTCCGTCAGAATAGCTAACATAATTATCATCGATATTGATTTCCTGAATCTGGTAATAAGAGACAGAGGTACCATACTTCTTTTCAACATCAGGGTCAACCTTTGAGGTATTGTACAGACAGACATCAGGTTTCCCGTCTCCTGTAAGGTCGTAAACCCCTGGCGCTGGGAAATATATGCCACGAAGAGGCTGAGTGTAGCACTTACCTTCCTTCCATCTTCTTATGTCATCCCAACGGCTGCTGAACTCAATGCAAAGTTCGATTGTCCTCTCACGGCGGACCTCAAGTATCTGAGCCATATTGGCAGGATTGACTTGCTTCAGATTAAGATAGCCATAATTGTCAGAAACAAGGAATGGGTCAACCGTAAGGCCTTCAAGCTTGAGATGGGGCATCCCGGCTCTGTCGCGAAGCTGGTTGATGGACCTGTCAACGTCATCCTGGCTAAGAATATTAAGTTCTGCCTTAGCCTCAGCGAAAATCAGGTAAGCCTCCGCAAGACGATAGACAGGAAGATCGTTGTAGGACATATCGGCTCTCTGGGCGGTAGGAATCGACTCGTCCATCACATACTTGTCAATCTGGAAACCAGTGGCTGTGCCTTCCTTAAGATTAGGGCCATATGAAACACCTCCGTTCGTGGTAGTCCTGACATATGAAGGCAACCTCACGATCTTACCGAGACGAGGATCCCTGTCCTTCATCTCATCGACAAACGTCATGGTCTCCCAACCTTCCTTGTCTGAGAAACGAGAGCCATCCTTCATAAGGAAACTATCAACAAATTTCTTGGAGAACCCGGCTCCTCTTTCAATGGCGTACTGAGTTCCGTTGTGATAACGTCCGATAGACTGATCAAACTTAACGGCAAGGATGAACTCATTCACGTCAGCGTTCTCTTCTCTGAAAAGAGTGCCATAGTCAGGAGCAAGTTTGTAGTTACCACTGCCCATCACCTTCTCTGCCGCCTCATAGGCAAGTTTGAGGTAATCATCAGCGGATCTTCCATCAGAGTATGAGATGCCATGATACTTGCGGTAAGTTCCCTCGAAAAGACAGAACTGAGCCTTAAGCATATAAGCGGCCCACTTGTTCACACGATAAGTGCTGACAGCCGAAGGAAGATTCTCTATCGCTTCGTCAATATCCTCAATCATGTGGGACATGACAAGTTCTCTGGTATCGCGAGGTTTATACAAATCTTCATCGGTGGAACCCAATTCCTTATCGTACCAAGGGACATCACCGAAAGTCTTCACTTTCTCAAAATAGAATTTAGCGCGGAAGAATTTGGCCAAGGCTGTGTACTGTCTGACCACAGCCTCATCATCGCATTTGTCCATGTTGCCGAGCATGGTGTTGATCTTGCGAAGAACTTTCCAGTTCCACCCTCCTGTTCCTTCACCAGTAGGAACAGTACGGGTGTAGCCCATCAGTTCATCAGCCAAAGCGCCTTTAGTGAAAACAATGTCAGACACATCATCGTATGGAGTATTTGCAAACAAACTGGCATAAAATGAGTTGGAGAACAATTTCATATCGTTCTCATTACGGAAATAATTCTCTGGAGCGAGTTTTGACTGTGGTGTCTTGTCAAGGAAATCACAAGATGTGACGGTCAAGGCAAGAACCAATATAGGTAAAATATACTTTTTCATATTCATAATTCCTCCCTCATTAGAAAGTGATGTCTATTCCGAACATAAGCGTTTTCTGCCAAGGATACGCAGCAGCGTCAGACGCGTCAGAGTTCTTGTACACTCCGTTTCCGTCAACATCGGTTTTACGACGGTATGCAGACTCCGGATCAAGATATTTAGTATGTTTCTTGATAGGTGACCAGTATGCGAGATTCTCGCCTGAGAAATAGAAACGCACCTTGTCAACATGGATAAACTGGGTCAATTTTTCAGGAATCGTATAACCCACCGTCAGGTTCTTGAATCTCAGGTATCTGATGTTCTGAAGGTAACGGTTATTGATAAGTTTAAGCTCACCACCGGTTGAAGAATACCCTCTTGCTCTTGGGAAATAAGCGTCCGGATTCTCCTCTGTCCAGACATTCTGCATGAAATCACGCGGTTGGAAAGTCGTCACGTAAGGATACGAGTAAGGTCCCCAGAAGGAAATGTTCATACCCGCTGGGTACCAGTAATGATTTCCGGTTCCTTGGAAGAAAGCGGAAATGTCGAAACCTTTCCAATCGAAAGCGACATTGAGTCCGTACATCAAACTAGGAAGCTGATTCCCCAAAATCTTACGATCGCCCGGGTCAGCCACGGTATTGCTGCCATAAGAAAGCTGATTGATTCCGTTAGGGCCGCTCTGGTCGTTGTCCAGATCCACATAGCGAAGATCACCGGCAAGGAAACCACCCCTCATTCGTCCGTTGCCAATCAATGTAAGAGCGTCCAAGACGTTATTCTGATAGTCCTGCGCTTCTTCGTCCGTGGCGAACAAGCCATCAACAACGAACCCCCAAAGTTCACCTATTCTCTGCCCCACATAGTAGTCGTTAAGGCGCTTGTCTGGATTGTTGGCGTATCTTGTTATGTGAGAGACATAGTCACTGAGAGATCCCCTGACACTGTAATTGAAAGTGCTTCCGGCAAGTTTGAAAGAATCCCTCCATCCGAGTGAAATTTCATAGCCTTTGGTACGAAGGTCGGCAGAATTCTCCTTAGGGGCGGTCTCACCGTAAACGCTTGGAAGAGCGTTGCCCTTGACCAGCATGTTCTTGGTATCCCTTATGTAAGCCTCCGCTGTGAAGTCAAGCCTGCTTCTGAACATCGAGACGTCCACACCGACATTGTACTGCTGTGATGTTTCCCAAGTAAGGGAGCTGGAGTTAGGGGCGGAAATGTCAGCTTTTGTCGCCTTTGACGTACCCTCTCCAAAAGTGTAGTTCATACTGGACAGCGAGATGGTACGCATGTAGGCAAAGTCAGACACGTTCTGGTTTCCAAGCGAGCCGAACGATGCGCGAATCTTAAGATTGTCAACCTTGTCCTTAAGGGGCTCAAAGAACGGTTCCTCTGAAACACGCCATCCAGCCGAAGCAGAAGGGAAGAATCCCCAGCGATGACCTTTGGCAAAACGTGACGTTCCGTCATAGCGGCCGGAAGCCTCAAAGAGATAACGTCCTTTGTAATCATAGTTAAGACGTCCGAAGAATCCCATAAGGGCATATTCACTCTGTCCTCCCTCCAATTCAATGATTTTCGCACCACTTGCATCTGGAATGATAAGAGCGAAATCGTTGAGATACTCGTCTGACAGATTCTTTCCCGTTTCCTTGACGTTCTTGTAGTGATAGGTCTCAAAATTGAAACCACCCATCAACTTTAGATTGTGTGCGTCATTGAAACTGTTTTCATATGTGCCGAAAACGTTACCTGACAAATATTCGTAATTTCTGTTGCGCTCAACCAGCTTATCCTCACCGATACCGGTAGAATATACTCCGGTCACGCCAGGACGGATTCCATAAGGCACATTGGTCTGGCGATGCATCTCATCACGTCTGACCATCCTGTAAGTAAAGTTGGCCGTGACGTTGAACTGCTTGACAGGTGTGAACACAAGTTCTGACGTGTTTGTGAAGTTGAACTTCTTATCATAGTTCTTATGCTTGCCCATGGCAAAAATGATATGTCTGCCGTTCGCCACATTATATTTTGTGTTGATCATCGGGTTGGCATACAATCCCGTTCCATCCGGATTGAACAATGGCAAAGAAGCAGGATTATGACGAAGGTTGCGATAGACATCCTGAATGTCGTCACCTCCGATCCAAGAGTATTTTGAGGAATAGAACGATGTGTTGTTGGAGAATCTGAGCACCTTGTTCAGTTTCGCATCGATCTTTGCCCTTAGGTTGTACTTTTTGAACACATCCGGCTCGGTGGCTTTCATGATGCCTGTCTGACGGTCATATCCACCGGAGACAAAATACTTTATGTTCTTGCTGCCTCCACTGATAGAGACATTCTGCTGCTGGACAGGATGTTCGTCCCTGAACATTTCGTGATACCAGTCAGTGTTGCAGTAATAAACCCATTGTTCCTGACCTCCGCGGACATCTTTTACGACCCAAGGACGGTCAGGATTCTCGGTCTTGTCGTTCACACGAGCAAGGAGCTGAAGCATGTCTGCTTCTGTATAGTGGGTGTAATTGCTTCCTTCCGAAGCGCTCCAGAATTTATCAAGAGTGTACACTGACCAGTAGCCTCTGCTTTCATAGTCGGTTGACGTAGTAGGCTCTTCCCATCCCCAACGTCCATTGTAACGGATCGTGGCCTTGCCGTCATCGTTAGAGCCATTCTTGGTCGTGACAAGGATGACGCCATAGGCTGCACGTGCTCCATAGACGGCTGCGGCTGCAGCGTCCTTGATTACGGAGATGCTCTCCACATCATTAGGATTGACATCTTCCAAATCGCCCAAAGCGCCATCAATCATCACGATAGGATCTGCACCATTGATGGATGTGAATCCACGGATGTTCAGTTTACCGGTACTTCCAGGATTTCCAGACTGAGTTGTGATGTTAAGTCCCGGAACGGAACCCTGAAGCATGGTGACAAGATTATGAGCCGAACGGTCCTTGAGTTCTTTATCTCCAACGACAGAGATAGCACCGGTCAGGTTCACCTTTTTCTGTGTACCATAACCGACAACGACAGTCTCGTTAAGCATCATGTTGTCTTCCTCCAAGACGATTGTGACAGATGCCTGGGTAGCGGGAACGGAAACCTTCTTCGTGGTGTAGCCAAGTGATGACACTTCCAGAGTGACATTCCCGGCAGGAACCATCAACGAGAAAGATCCGTTTTCGGATGTCATGGTTCCGTTGCTCGTTCCGTCAACGATGACCGCGACCCCGATAAGAGGTTGCTGTGCAGCATCGAGAACTATTCCCGACACCTCTCTCTGATTCTGGGCAAAAGCAGCCGTAAGGCAAGCCAGTATCAGCACCAGAGAGGCAGCAAATGACTTGATTACTCTCATAAGGATGAAAATTTGGTTTGTATGTTATTCTGTATGTTTAATATTTCTTGGTGAAATCCGAGACTTTGAAAGCCTTCGGACGCTCCATCTTTTCAGTGTATATGTTGCCGAACTCATCAGTCACCTTTATCGTGAGATCTGTGTCAGCGTCAGAAGCCTTCACTTTGAAGAAATGGTGCCATAACTCCGTGGTAAAGGAAGGACGTGATGTCAGACCGGCTTTATTGTATCTTTTAGCCGAAAGAGCCGCGATGTGTAGCGGATCATAGGCCGATGTCCTAACCCATGTAAGTTCCTTGCCGCTCTCATCCGTGACATCAAGAGTCCAATTTGAATTCCAGTTCCAGATGTTGATAAGAACCTCATTGTCCGAATTTTCAGGATAAGCTTTGACATACTTACCAAAGCCTTTATCTGTCAGTTCTACATTGTCCAACGGCATGTTCGGAACATCTTTGTAGGAGAAAGAAACCTGATTGAGATCATAGGAGCGGAACTGGTAGTTCTCTTCCCAAGCGGTAGCTTTATACTTCCATTTGATGTCGGTGCCGTCGATGTCCCAGATGCTGTAACCTGCCGGAGAACCATCAGTACCGACATACACTCCTGCGGTCAGATTACCTGACCACCACCATGAACCACAGATGGATCCTGCGTTGTGTTCGTGGCAATTCTCAGCGGACAGTTTGATTGCCTCCGCTGGATTTACATTGAATATCACATGAGTGTGACCAGTAACGAAATTGACGTTATAGCCGTTCAAAGCCGCTAGCAGTTCCTTTGTGTTGGATTCAGAATGATCAATCTTGTATATGTCACCAGAAACTGGGTAGAAGATCTGGGCATGCGTGGTGATGATCAAAGGAGTAGACTTGTCCACATATTCAAGATCTTTCCTGAGCCACGCGATCTGATCAGAAGACAGGTTCTTAATATATTTCCGGCTTTCCGTTCCATCATAGTTCGTACAATCAATATCATCAAGGACAATGTAATGTATCTTACCGATGTTGAATGAATAGTATGTCGGGCCAAGGTTCTTGACATAGTCGGAGGCAGCCAAAAAATCAGCATTTGGAGCCTTGATCTTGTAGTCATTGTCATGATTTCCCATAGTGTGAAAAATCTGTAGCCCCTTGATGTCACGGTTTATCTCATCCAGATATTCGGGAAAGCTGAACTTATTCGTGTACCAGAATAAGTCCCAAGTCATGTCGCCAAGGGTCATCCCGTACATCTTCTCAGCACTGTGAGATGCCATGTAGTCCGTCAGGTCACTTGTGAAGACCCGGAACTGAGCCTTGTCACTGGTGCGGTTAGCAAGGTGCATGTCTCCGAAAAAGAACATCTTGTACTTATCCTGACCAGCGACTTTAGTCAAGACAAAATCTTTCTGTTCCACCTGGCTCGCAGATGCGTTAAGGTAAGAGTAGAATTGTGGCAGAATACCTTGGGATGCCACCTCATAGCCACTTGGGATGGAGATGAAAACATATCCCCATTTCTTGGCCGACTTGAGTTGATACAGGCCTTCAGCATTTGTCTTCGTGACCTGAACTCCATCGGACACCACCACTCCGGAAACGCCTGCTCCATCGCAGGACACATGCCCCCAAACAGTAGTTCCCTTGTCAGGTGTAAAACTCGGATCAGTCTTAGACTTGATCTCCAAGGTGGTCTCACCAAAGGACTTTTTCTTCTGACCTCTACGAATGACCACCTCATACTTTCCGCTTACCAGATTCTGCGGCAGCCTTACATTGAAGTCTTTGGCAGAGACACTCTCAATTTTGCAAATAGTACTACCAAACAAAAATTCGTCAGTCTGAAGCGGAGCTTTCTCCTGAAGAACGCGGAATTTCACCAGTCCAGCTGGCTCAGCCTCAACTTGAGTAGGCAGAGAAAACAAGATCTCGGAAACATCAACAGTGCCATCATCACCATTACCGGTCTTGCCACATTGAACCATAATTATGATGCCGACCAGAGCCAGCATCACGAAAATAAACGTTTTAAAACAAGAACTATTTCTCATTTTGGTATATGCTTATTCGAGTTTAGTTAAACATGCAGTTTAGCAAAAACCTATGCGTTGGATTTCGCCAGATTCCTTTCGCTCCTTATCAGAAGGGCGCAGAGGAACACTCCGATAAGGGCACCGATGGCAACGGAGAGCATGGCGGTGTCCCAGGAGGAGCCGACAGCGATTCCACCGACAAGGATCTTGGAGCAGACAGCGTCTCCGAGGAGGTAGCCGAACAGGCCTACGAATCCGGCAGCGGTTCCGGCGGCGTTCTTAGGCACGAGGTTCAGGGCCTGGACTCCGGTCAGGGCCACAGGGCCGTAGATGAAGAAGCCGATAAGGCACAAGGCGATGTAGATCAAAGTCTTCTGCAAAGCCGGAGAAGCTGCGATGACTCCAGATCCGACCATCCAGTAAAGAAGAACGCCGAGCAGGCAGAAAAACATGCAGATCACGTTCATCGGGGCGCAGCGGGCTTTGAATATCTTGGATGTGGCCCAGCCGCATGCAAGAGTGCCGACAGCGCCTACTATGTTGTGTACAGAGAAAGCCACCTTACTCTCGGCGGCGGTCATGATGGACTTTTCCTGAAGATATGTAGGAGCCCAGTCACCAATGCCGTAGCGAACCATATAGACGGCCACATTCGAGATGGCAACGATCCACAGCAACTTGTTCTTGAAGACATAGTCTACAAACAGGGTCTTGAACGGAAGTTTCTCGTCAGCGGAGTCCTTGGACTTGATGCCGGACCAGTCCTTTCTCCAGTCCTGAACGGAAGGCAGACCGCAGGACTCAGGCGTGTCGCGGATTGCCCACCAGCAGAATACTGCGATAAGAAGTGCCACGACAGCAGGGAATATGAAGTCTCCCCTCCAGCTCTGAGCCACTCCGGAAGCATCGAAAAGCATCACACCTGCAATGGCGAGGAATCCAAGCGAAAAGCTTCCGATGGTATGGGAGACATTCCACACGCTCATCTTGAAGCTACGTTCGTTCTGGCTGAACCAGTGTGCCATAATCCTGCCGCAAGGAGGCCAACCGAAACCACTCAGCCAACCAACTACAAGCATGAGTGTGAATATGATCACGGTATTCACAGCCGTGTTCGCCCCGAATGGGATAAGTCCTGTCAAAATCATCGTCAGAGCCGATAGAACCAATCCCACGCAAAGGAATTTTCGTGCATCTGACCTGTCGGAAACGCTTCCCATAATGAATTTGGAAAATGCGTAGGCTATCGAGACCGCTGACATCGCAAGTCCAGCCTTTCCGGCATCAATAATCCCGTCATGGATCATGTCCGGGGCAGCGAGCGAAAGATTCTTACGTACAAGATAATAGGCCGCATAGCCGAAAAAAGCTCCCAAAAAGACTTTGGTGCGCATTGCCTTGTAGGTTTTGTCCACCTTGTCTTCCGCGAGAGGTTTGCCCACCTTTGGCGGATCAAGAAAACGTGACATAAATATTTTTATTCGTTATTGTAACATTTTAACCTTACAAATTTATCCATTTAGCCCAAAAAAAACAAAATTAAAACCCCACTTTTGGTTAAAAAAAATTAGAATGGAAAGGACTTAGATATTTGATAAATTGTCACTTCGACAAGCTCAGCGACCATAGTATAGAGGATTTAGTACCCTCTTCGGTCAATGAGTCTGCCGAAGTAACAAAAAAAGAGACTGGCCGGAAACCCGGCCAGTCTCTTTCTGAAGTTTTCATCGTAAAAAACTACCTCTTGGCAAGTTCAGCGTCAACAAAGAAGACACCAGCCTCACCCGCTCTTCTGAGCATGTCGACAATCTCCTGGGCAGAAGCCTCTTCCTCAACCTGCTCACGGACAAATCCCCAAAGGAAGTCCTGAGTAGCCTTGTCCTTCTCAGCGGAAGCTGTGTCAACAAGGTCATCAATCATCTTGGAAATGTTGCACTCGTGCTCATAGACACTGTTGAACACATCCTTGATTGAACCCCAACCGTCCGGAACGACATCAATCATTCCAACCTTTGCCTCGCCACCACGCTTGATAAGGTAGTCGGCCAACTTGACAGCATGCTCTTTTTCTTCGTCAGACTGCTTGAACAGCCAGTTGGCCGCACCGTTCCAACCTTCCTTCTTAAGGTAGAAAGCCATCTGAAGATACAGATTTGAAGACCAAAGCTCGGCAACGATCTGATCGTTGAACGCTTTTTGCAGATTCTCTGAAATCATAATATTGTTGTTTTAAATACTTGTTTTATTTTCAAAAACATTTATCATAAAATCAAAAGGCAGACCATACGTCACATTCTGCCATTTTGTCATAAATTCTGACGGTTAAAATCAACGTACTCCACTGTCTCTTTCTTCTCGGGAACGAGGAGGGAGGACATCAATTTCTTCCTGGTAAAGTCAACTTTCTTTAAATCAATGCATCTTATCCGCCCGTCGTACATCGAGCGCCAGTAGAGGCAAAGGCCTGACATGTCAGTGACACAAGTGCATTGGGTTGCGCTCGGAATGTCCGCCACCTCCTGGCCCTCCGAAAACTGCGCCCCGATCGGAATCTCCATAGAGCCAAGAATATGGAAGGCCTGTATGGCGGACTCCCATGCGTTCGGCTTGACGGGAGCGGTGTTCTGGAAGAAAGCCGCGCGGACAAAACGTGAAGGCGGAGTGAAGTCTCCGGGCAGACCAAGCATCGCGCTTCCTCCACCGAAAGATGACAGGGACATATTCCCAAGTTTGTGGGGCTCCGTGCGTCCAGGCAGCAGGTTGACGTAGTTGTTCAGATTGGTCAGATGCCAGTCGAAGGACGGAGAGTTTGTCAGAACCCCGACAGTGTTCTCGTAGAAGACGCACTTGCCGTCAATGATCTCCAGCACGATCTGGCGACCGGAAGGCTCGGCGAACCGCCAATGCACGGTCGAGGAGCGTGGGTCGAATCCATGAATATGCACCTTCGCGATCTCGGCCTTGACCTCCTCGATGGTGGCGCAGCGTCCGAGGATATAAGAGACAAGCTGGAAATCAGAGATATTCGAGTCATAATTGGATTCTGAATATTCCTCATACTTTCCGTAGTCAGGGAAATAGAAGAGGCCGGCGGAGAGGCCTTTCTCGTTCATTCCCTCCATCATCAGTTCGTCCTGGACCACAGCGACACCGACGTAGCCATATTCATTGGTAAAACTTCTGCCGGTCCCGCCACCGGGGATGAAGGATTTCCAAGTGTGCCCGCGCGGTACGACTACCCAACGGCATTCATTGTCGGAGGCGGCCCACTCGATCGTGCGGGCCACGACTGTGGTTCCGTCCTTGGCTTTGAGGGTGATGCCTGTGCAGGCGCGGCAGTTCTGGAACGAAGCCATCAAGGCCGCTGCGGCCAATGCGATGGCGATTAAAATAGTTGAACGCTTCATAAATTATGTGGTTGGATTTGACGGGAATATACCTGGTCGCAAACCGGGTACGCCCCGCCGGTTAACAAAAAGAAACGACCCGCAAATAGCGAGCCGCTCCTACATATTCATTGAAAAAAAGTTTTTCTAATGTGCTGATTTCTCTAAATTTATATTCGCGAGGCCAGAGTTACGACTGGCTATGGCTATTCTTTCTTCAGCGTGACGCTTGGATTCTCGGTGGCGGCTCCGTAGCAGCGTGCCGTGACGACCAAAGCCGTGATCAGCAGCACAGCGACAAGAGCCAGAGCGAACACCCAAATGTGGATCGGCACTCTGTAGGCGAACCCGGAGAGGTAGCGGTTGACTATCCACCATGAAAGAGGAGTCGCTATCACGAAGCAGATCAGCACGATTCTCGCGAACTCAATGTTGAACATTTTGAGGATCTCACCTATCGTGGCACCGTTCACACGCCTTACTCCGATCTCCTTGCGACGGTACTCAGTCTCGAACATCACGAGTCCGAAGACTCCCATAAGCGAGATTATGATCGCGAGCAGGGTGAAAAGGGTGATGAGGCGGGAGAAGTTGGCCTCAGTCTCGTACTGCCCCTGAAGCTTCTTGTCAAAGAGCTGGACATCAACGTCATCCGGATTGACAGTCGGGTCTATCCCGGAAACCGCGGCAGCGATCTTCTTCATGATGGCCGGGATGTCGGCATTTTTCTCGGTGCGCACCAGAAGTGTGGTGAGAGGACGCCAAGGATGTTTTCCGAATATGTACAGAGCCAACGGAGACACCTCGTTCTTCAATGAAGTGAAATTGAAGTCACGGCAGAAACCTGCGACCTCCGCATCTCCCTCATCCATGTGGCCCGGCATTTTCTCCTCCAAGGTGAAACCGAACTTGTTCTTCGCCGCCTCATTGAATATGAACACTCCGTTCTCGGACTGCTCGTCGGCCTGGGTGAAGTCACGCCCCTCGACAACCGGGATGCCCATGAACTGCAGGAAGTTCCAAGCGACAGGATAGCACTGGAAGCTGATCTGTTCTCCCTTGTACATTCTGCCCCAACCCATCCGGCTCGGACGCACAAGGTCGCCATCCGCCCATGAGATGTCCTTGATCTGTGGATCCTCAAGGAGCTTGGAACTCAAAGCCTCGGAGGATTTTGCGACTGTACGGTTCAGATTGGCGGTGAGGAGTTCCTCACGATCGAATCCCATGTCGTGGCTGAGCATGTACTTTCTCTGAAGCCCGACGAATGTGGCGCAGATGATCAGCGAGATGGAGATCAGGAACTGCAATCCGACAAGCAAGTACCTGAACACACGACCCTTGGAGCTTGATGCGAACGATCCCTTGAGAGCAAGTGCCGGTGAGAAAGAGGTGATGTAGAAAGCCGGATAAAGGCTCGCCACAACAGCGAAGAAAAGTCCAAGGACGATTGTGAATATGCCTACGGACATATTCGCCCCAAATGCCGTGGAACATGTGATTAGGTTCGCCGCCGTGGAGGTTTGGAACAGCGTCACGACAGCCGCTGCCAAAGCCAGTGAGATGGCTATCAATGAGACCGCCTCCATCACGCAGTCTATGATAAGGCTTGCCCTTGAGGCTCCGAGAACCTTTCTGGTGTTGACCGAATGCACACGCACAGGGACGAGGGCGAAGAAGAAATTCACGAAATTGATGAACGCTATGATGATGACCAGAAGAGCCACGGCAAGCAAGGTGTAAGTCGTGGACTTGTTGCCATAGGCACCGTTGCGGTTCGCTATCGTCTGATCAAAATAGGTTTCGGTCAGAGGGATAAGATGGATTCTCGTGCGTTTGATTGACTCTGCCTTTTCCTCATCGCTGGCATCGGAATCGCTTCCGATCAAGTCTTCCATAACCTTGCGCGTGGCGGCCTCAAGATCATCCTTGGACACACCATCCTTGGCCTTGAAGTAATAAGGGTAGCTCCACTCGCCCCAACTGTCTATGGATTGGTCTCCGATCGGGCACATGGCCTCGAAACTGGAGAGATCGGAGTTCATCGGCATATCCTTGTAGATCGCCACCACATTCGCATCGTGATAAGTACCGGACTGCCAGTCTCTTATCATTATATGTCCGCCTACTCCAACGCCATATTTCTTCGCCGCGGATTCGCTGAAGGCATAGTCCCAGACACCTACGTAGTTGTCCCAAGAACCCTCAGCCAGCTCGAATCCGAAGACATCAAGCGTGCCTTTGTTCATCGCAGACATTTTGATTGAGACAGAAGGGTCGGATACCGTAGGATTCTTACCGTCCCCAACTATCACCTCGATCGGCTGTCCGGACAGATAACCGGTCCCTCCGGCCTCGATCTCCGAAACAGTGGAGATCATCTGCTCGAACGGCGGTCTGTTAAGCCAGACCATATACTTCCCTTCCGTGTACCAGTCAGGCAGCGAGACACAATAGATCCGGTCGGCATCCTTGATCTCCTTGTTATAGGTCAGGTCGTGATGCACCTGCACCAAAATGATGTACAGCGCGGCGAACGCCACAGTCATCCCCAGAATGTTCAGCACCCCGGAAAGCGGCGTTCCCATTTTTCTTTTTCTGAATATGCTCATATAACTTGTAATTTTTGATTTTTCCATATCCTTCGAAAATCTTTCAGCCTCTACTTCGTGTGGTGCACGCTCAAAAACCTAAAACTTTCCGAACACGGAAAACTAGCAAACCACTTCCGTGCCAAAACAAGTAAATCACTATAAATCAAATACTTATCCCAATACAAATAAAAAGAAAGTGTAAAATTTCTTTACACTCATTGTAAAAGAACTTTACACTTTCCTCCGGTCACTGAGCCTGTCGAAGTCATTCCAACAAGGTAGCCGGTTGCTCTGCACTGCGACAAAATGCAGCAATAACGTTACCAGATAATGTTGAGGGTAAAAAACGATTATGTTATCGGACTGTGACAATAGTCACACCAGGAGTGCCGACAGTATAGGTACAGCGGATGGAATAGACCTCATCCAGTTCCTTACGTATGGCGTTCGTCAAGACATAATCTCCCACTCCAGTGATGAAACGGACACGCATACCACGGTGCGGAAGGCATTTCTTGAGCTCCGACTTGAATGCATCCATCTGAAATTGAAGAGCTTGTCCCGGTTGGACAGAACGTCCTCCGGCCAACGCCTCAAGATGCAGATCGACCGTGATCTCTCCGTAGTCCGTGTAGCGTGACCATGATGATTCTTCCTGCATGGCAGGTTTTCGTCTTGCGAAAATGGAATTGCGAAGCCTTTCCTCCTCCTTGTCATCCGTCACAGCGAAATCCCATTTACCGATACTCACGACAAGCCCGTTGTCCAATTTTACGGAATATGTTTTCCCGTCAACCCTCTGTATTCTCCCGTGCTCATCGGACTCCATCAGCACGACCCTGTCACCGACCTTAGGGTCTTCGCTCACCTTGACAGGTGCAGTCTGCCTTTCATGCCCTTTGACCGGCACCGAAGTCTTCTTTACAGGTTCCTCCTTTGGTATCAACCCCTTAAGATCCTTCAAGCTATGTAACGTCTTTCCCATCAATAAATATTTTCAATTAGCCACACACAAAGATACAATTATTATTTTTCTGTATGTCTCACTTATTTCAAAGTCTTTATTTACCCAGACAACCGTTCTGTCCTAAATAATCGCATAAGGATGTCGCGCAACACTCTTAGGCAGCACTTCCGCACATTTTCGTTACCCAAGAGTGCTACTAAATTCTCTTCGGCAGCACTTCTGTCCCTTTCCGTCGCCCGAGGGTGATACACTATGTATTCGAAAAACTATTCAAACAATTTATTGAGCACCGCGGTCTCGACCTGAATCTTACGGGCGATTCGTTTTGTGTCTATGCGGTATTTCTTTTTCAGAGTCAAAGCCAGACGGCACTTATCGTCAACGCACAAATCCTTGACAGAGTTCACCCTGAAACGCTCTCTAATAATCTGATTGATGATCTCGTTCAACTCGTTCTCCGAAAAGACAATCATCTCGCCTATGCCCTCGGCAATCCTAAGATAAGAATCAAAGTTTTTCACAAGCCCCGAACTGAACCGCCACGAGTTCACGAGCATCCGCTCAACCTTGCCATTAAGCACATAAGACTCCGGAAGGATAATTCCCAACGGCCTGTTGAACAGATAATCTCCCGGCAACCTGATTTTGGTCTTGAATATTCTCATTGACTCTCTATTGGACATTTCTGAGATCTTCATTTTATCATAGAGTCTGTCCACTTCGCTGAAAATCAAATTCGCTGATCCCCAAGCATAGCCACTGGCCGTAACATCCGGCCTTGCCTTCAAAGGATTTCTGGCGATATAGACTATCGTGTCAGTCAGTTGCCGCTCATCAACAACCTTAACCATTCTAAATCCATAATCATAAGGAAGCTGAGGATAGCCATCCTCTTTGAGTTTCCGGTTGATCCTTTCCTTTACAAACAAGAAGAAACGGACTATGTCCTCTCCTGATCCATGGACAAGAATGTGGCAATGATTGACCATCAGCACGAACACTATGACCGACAACCCGCAGACATATTGCCCGATGGCCACACTGTTCATTCCGTCGGCATATTCATCATCATTGTTGAACAACTGTCCTGTCTCGATAGAGTCAAAGATGACGTGGTAGTACCACTTCGGCTGTTTCCTGTACTCCTTGAAGAGGTCATTGAGTTTGTGACTTCCCATAAAATCTAAATTAAGGTCTGCCGCAATATAGCGTCTTTATCTCAGACTCATATTCAAAAACAGAAAAACTTTCTTAAAAGAAACATAAGTTTCCGTTTCTTAGCACCGTTCTGATCAAAAAAAATTTATCACTCCGATAACAATATTATTGATAGCACTTAATTTTCAACCATTTAAGCCCAGCAACAAGCATAAACTCCAAATCATTGCCTTACAATGTGAATATATTCAAGTGGTTCTCGCTACGGAAAACATCTTATAACACAGCGACGGCCAAGGCGAAGAAACCACTCCTTACATAACGCCTATGACAAAGCGAAATAATGAATATCACAATATATCCCAAGCCTCGCTCACGTAAGCGTTCCGGTAACAGAAATAGATATAACTCCTCGATAGAGCAGTGCTCACCACTGGGAAGCAAAATAAAGGCTTTATGCTCCTCTAGAGTGCAGCGTGCACCCTTGGGAAACGAAAACGAGGCTTAACGCTGCCCAAGAGTGTTGCTCGTCCGATAACCTTTCTAAAGCGAAGTAGAAGAACGATGTCGCCCGTGAGCTCCATTGGGAAGCAAAATAAAGGCTTTATGCTCCTCTAGAGTGCAGCGTGCACCCTTGGGAAGCAAAAACAAGGCTTA
>DJQB01000027.1:0-21352 GCA_002439875.1 Bacteroidales bacterium UBA6397 | reverse complement strand
GGCTTAATGATGCCCGATAGTGTTGCGTGGACTATTGGGTGGCGAAAACAAGATGAAATGCTCCTCAAGAGTGCGGGCTACATTCTTGAGGAGCAAAAAAAGGCTGAATATGTTGCCGGAAGGGGCAGCGGGATTTACTTTAACGAATATTCCACAACGATGGCTGAGGAAGGAGGAACGATAGTGGAATTGGAAATCTGGACGGTCTCGCCGGTGAGGACGTTGCGTCCGGACTTCAGGTCGGAGGCGATCTCGGAGTAGTGGGACCACGGGATGGTTTTCGGCTCCGGAGAGTTGTTCACATAGACGAAGACCTTGTCGGTGTCGTTGTAACGGAAGAAGGCATAGGTGTTGTCGCGGCCTAGGAAGTGCATCGTGCGGCCGCCATGGATCACATCCTTACCCTTTCTCCACTGGAAGAGGGTCTTGGCATAGTCATGAAGCTCAGCGAGTTGCCCCTGCGGGATCGTTTTCCCTCCTACCGAGACGGTGGCGGAGGCGCGGCCTTCCTCGGTGAAAAGGTCAATCTTGTCGCCTTCCCAGCCGCCCGGGAAGTCCATCCTCAACTCGCCATCGCTCTTGTAAGACTTGCCGGTGGCGAAACCCATCTCGTCCCCGTAGAAAATCTGAGGGATCCCACGGACTGTGGCCAGAAGGGTGTAGGCGATCTTCAGCTTGTCAGGATTCTGCTTCCATGCGTCAGCGACACGATAATGATCGTGGTTGGACAGGAATATCAGCATCTTGGACACGTCGTGATAGGTAGCATCGTGAGAGAGGGCCGAATATACCCGGACCATTCCCTGCCCCCACTGCGGATTGTCCTCGCAGAGAGCTGCGTTGACAGCCTCCTGAAGAGGGAAATCCATAATCGAAGGCAAATGCGAATCGAAACCGTCACGGTTGGCGTTGCCGCCCTGCCAGTAGGCAAGCTGGTCAATGTTGGTGTCCCAGCACTCCCCTACGATGTTAAGGTTGGGATATTCATTCATAACGGCCTCGCACCACTTGCTCATCGGGACTTTCTCATTGTAAGGGTAGGTGTCAACGCGCAGACCGTCCAGCCCGGAATATTCTGTCCACCACACGGCCCACTGCTGGAAATATTTAAGCATAAACGGATTGTCGAGGTTCATGTCCGGCATCGAAGGCACGAACCAGCCACTGACCTGAAGGTTGGCATCGTACTGGGAGGCGTTCGGGTCCATCGCCGTGGAGAAGGCTATGTTCGAGCCGGTATATTCAGGGAACCGGTGGATCCAGTCGTTGAAAGGCAGGTCCTTCATCCACCAATGACCAGTGCCGCAATGGTTTGTGACGATGTCCATTATCACCTTTAGCCCCTTCCCGTGAGCCTTGGAGACATATTCCTTATACTGGGAATTGCTGCCGAAGCGGGGGTCGATGCGGTAGTAGTCGCCGCAGGCATAGCCGTGGTAGGACTCCTTCGGCTGGTCATCGACCAGAAGCGGAGTGCACCAGATGGCGGTCGCGCCAAGGTCGGCGATATAGTCCAGATGATCGATGATGCCCTGCAAATCACCTCCGTGACGGCCAAACGGCTCGCTCCGGTCAGCCTTCTCGGCGGTGTCATCGGTGTTGTCGTTGCCTTTGTCAGCGTTCGCAAAGCGGTCAGGACAGATCAGATAGATAAGATCCGAAGTCGTGAAGCTGCCACGCTCAGCGGAACCTTCCTCCCTCGCGGCAATCTGGTAAGGATAGCGGAAGGACTTCCCATCCTTAGTGAATATGATTCCGTACTCTCCGGGTTTGGCTGACGGGCTGACGGCCACATCTACAAACAGATAATCAGGACTCTCAGCCTTATGGATTTCCTTTACGGTGACACCCTCACCCTCGATACTGACATCATAGTCAGCGATGGCGTCGCCGTGGATCATCAGCTGGAGCGGAGTCTTCATCCCGACCCACCAGCTCGGTGGCTCCACCTGCGAGATCCTGGCCTCCGGAACGTCTATGCTCCAGTTCCACGGAGACTTCAGCTGAACGCTGACGATGACGCTGTCCTGATCAAGGCTGCGCTTGAAGACCAGCCCGGAATCCGTACAGGAAACCACCTCGAACGATGGATTGTCGGCACCAAGGGCCGGATGGGCGTGCTTTACATTATTAAGATAGGTGTAGAAATCCGTGGTGGCGTTGTGGTGCCAATCCGGCATCGGATCCTTCTCGAAAAACTCGAAACGATGGTTGTAGCCGACCTCCTGCCCCGTGTAGATCAGCGGTTGGGCGTTCGGAAGAGTCCAGCAGAGGACAGCCATGACCTTCCAGGCGTCACCCATCCTTTCATATTCAGTACCGCTCCAGGAGTTCTCGTCGTGGTTGGAAGTGAACGAGAGCCTGTAACCGTTTGACGGGTAGGTGGCAGCGTTCCACTCCACATAGCGGACAAGGCTGTCGGCGTCGGCCTTTCCCTGCGCGATGTCGTTCAGCAGATGATGCAGTTTCCAAGCGTAGGTGGCATCGAATCCAGCCTCATGCAGCCAAGCCTCCTCACCCTCGGCAAGGAAGTAAAGCCTGCGGGAATATTCAGACCTGAACTTCGAGAAGACATCCGCCCAGAAATCCTGTGGCACCTGGTAGGCCACATCGCAGCGGAACCCGTCGATGCCTCTGTCCAGCCAGAAACGCATGCTCTTTTCCATCTCGGCCCGCATCTCCTTGGACTCATAGTTGAGTTTTGCGATGTCCGTCCAGTCATATTCAACGACCGTGTTGCCCTCAGAGTCGCGGACGTACCAATCAGCAGGCTTCTGAGTGACCCACGGATGATCCGGAGATGTGTGGTTGGCAACCCAGTCGATGATGACCTTGAGTCCGAGGTCGTGCGCTGACTGCACAAAATGATCGAAGTCCTGAAGGGTTCCGAACTCAGGATTGATGTCGCAATAGTCCTTGATGGCGTAATAGGAGCCAAGAGTCCCTTTGCGGCCTTTCTCCCCGATTGGATAGACCGGCATCAGCCAGACCACATCCACGCCAAGTTCCTTGAGTTCAGGAAGTTTCTTCTCAGCAGCGGTGAATGTACCCTCAGCGGTAGCCTGGCGGGTGTTCAACTCATAGACCACAGCGTTCCGGGTCCAGTCCTGCCCTTCCACGGGCACCTCCGCCTTGGGCGCGCAGGAAAATGCCACGAGAGCAGTCAGCAAGATAGATAGAGTGCGTCTTCTCATATAATGTCAAATAATTTATTGCAGGAATACAACCGATGAATATGCTCCCAAAGTCACCTTTGTGCCATTCACTTTGACTGTGCCGTTGGTGGCTATGGCGTTATCCAGGCTGTCGGACGGGAGGTTCACGGTGGCGTTGCCTCCGGAGAAATTGTGGACGACCAGAACCTTCTGATCCTCGCAAGAACGGTACCAAGCTGAAACGGAGTTTACGGAAGCGGCAGCCGAACAGTAATCGAACGAGCCTTTGGCCAAGGCTTTATATTCATCCCTCAGAACTCCGAACTTGCGATAGACATTGAGGATGGAGTTCTCGTCCTTTGACTGACTCTCGACAGAGATCGAGGATGTCAGCATGGCTTTGTCCACCTTGCCGCTCAGTTTGCCGTCGGCAAGGGAAGATCCGTCGGCATTCCACATAATAGGTGTGCGGACATATTCATCGCCACCGGATTTGGTTCCCCAGTAGCCAAGTTCCTCGCCTTGATAGATGTACGGCTGGCCACCGGCTGTAAGCAGCACCGCTCCGGCGAGTTTCATCTTCGCGGCGTTCTTTCCAAGGTCGCTGCCAACCCTGTCCTCATCGTGATTGGACAGTTTTGTGGCCTCGATGTAGTCCGGACGGTAGCCGGCGTAAAGTTTCTGATAGCCTTGGATGGTCCCGACAAGCGAGCTTCCGCTGCCAGTGTTGATGCAGTCCTTCAGCCTCCACCAAAAGCTGAACTCGAAGAGGGCCGGAATGCCTTTGTAATATGGAGCAACCTCATCCGCATCGCTGAACTGCTCACCGACCATATAGAACTCGCCATGGCCGCCGACGGATTTGAAGGTTGCGTTGCAATGGTCATAGAACTTCTTCAGGAATGTCGGATTTTCGTCCGAATTGGCGTTGTGATAGATGTGCTTGACGGCGTCCAGACGGAAACCGTCCACTCCCATTCTAATCCATTTGTCAGCGGACTCGCAGACAGATTTGAAAGCGCCCGACTGCTCGCAGGTCTCCACCGGACCGTAGTTCAGATCAGCAAAGTATGGTGTCCAGAAATGTGAGTGGTACATCGTTGTGGTCATCCCCGGCAGAAGAATGTCCTGGGCGTTGGAGTTAGAAAGCGCAAGCGGAGTGCCGTAGGAAAGCTGGTTCTTCCCTGACGGAGCACCGTACTTGTAAGAGTCCCACTGGGTCTGGCTTGTTCTCACGAGCACTCCCCAGGAAGACTCAAATTCCAGAGACAGAGAGCATTCCTTGGCTCCAGTCTTGTAGAACTGCTCCATGCTGGCATCACCGTAGTACAGCCATATTCCTGAGTTCTGACTTCCGGAGTTGGTCACTTCGTCCACCTTGTCCATCCTTAGAGTGGAAGGCTTTCCGGAATTGTCAAGGGCGAGGGTGAATTTCACCTTCAGCTTGCCATCAACTCCGGTGACAGCAGAGAACCACTGGCCGGAATCGTAGCCACGCGCGCCCTCGGTGGCGATCATCGCAATCTTGCCGTCACGGATGTCAGCCTGAGGGTTGTCGGAGAAGATATAATAGTCGCGGTACTGGCTGTCCGCGCTTTGTTTCGCGTCAAGGAACCACGGATGATTCTTGGAAGTGTGGTTCAGCACATAGTCAAGATAAATCTTGATCCCTTTGGCGTGTGCCGCGTCCAGAAGGGATTTGAAATCAGCCTCGATGCCGTAGTCGGGATTGATGCTGGAATAGTCCAGAACGTCATAACCGTGATAGGATGAAGCTTCGTGGATCGGGGAAAGCCAGAGAGCCTGGACCCCCATCTCCTTCAGATAGTCAAGTCTGGATTGGATTCCTCTGAAGTCCCCGCAGCCATCACCGTCGCTGTCAGCGAATGAATAGACCAGCAGCTGATAGGATATTCCCGATTCTCCGGAACGTTCCGGAGTGACAGGATCCGGGGCCGGATCAGGTTCCGGTGCAGTGCCGTTCTTGTCGCATCCCACAAGGAACGCGGCTGAAACAATCAGGCATAAAAGGCCAAAGAGGAATGACGAGAGTTTCATAATTTACGAATATAATAAATCAGACGCACCCGGACATATTCTTCCCTTCGGGTGCGTCTGAAAAAAGTCAGTATTTACTTGATTGAACCTGTGCCAGCGTTAAGGTCAAGAGTAACAACCTGTCCCTTAGTGCAGGCCACACGCTCCTGATCACCGCCATTACCACGATAAACGATCTTTCCATCGAGGATGATGAACTCGCGTGTCCACCAGTCTGAGTCGGCTATCGAAGACTCAACGTACATGCGAAGCTGACCGTCAGCGGCAAGAGTGGCCTTGAGGGTCTTTCCCTCAGCCTTGAAGAGTGCGGACTCCATCTTTGCGTCCCAACCACCGAAGCAGTCTCCGATTCCATAGATTCTTGCAGGCTCAATGTGAACCATCTCGCGCTTCATGTCGACATGGACAGTGTAGAAGCCATCCTCAGAGACAACGCAGTTGCCACCTTCAACGGTGTAGCCGTCATTGGTTGTGAGGCTGTGGAAATCCTTGCCCCAAGCCTTTTCGGAAGAGAACTTGAAGCCTTGGTTGGCTGTGAAGTAACGTACCGTCCAGAACTCGCCTTCCTGGCCATTGACTGGGGTCAGCTCAACAATTCCGTCACTGCTCCAATCCCAGTTTCCGAATTCAGCGCCAATCATATAGAGGTGCTCAGGGAAAGCAACGGCTGTGATTGTGACAGCAAGAGTCTTCGCATTGAAGACCACCTTGTAGTCACCGGCTGCCGGAACTGCGATGTTGCCGCCCGGCTGAACAGCCGTAAACTCGACTCCGACTTCCGGAGTGAAGCCCTCAGCGACACCGTAGGTGTTAGTGTCACCCCAAGAATAGTCGTAACGGATCTTGAATCCACCTGTGATGTTCACTACAGGACTGGTCCAAACGTCTCCGTCCTGGGTCATCACGAAATCCTTGGTCCATGAGTTGCCTCCGATCTCACCGATGAGTGAATATACCGCCTTGTGCTCCTCGATAAGGATTGTCTGGCCGGCATAATCGTAGGTGACATCATAAGTTCCTTCAACGCCTACCTGAATGTTAACTGATCCGGCAGCGAACGCCTTGCCAAGTTCCGGTTTGAACACGCCATAGACTTTTGCCGGGTCGATGGTGCTTGTGGAGTTTTCCTCCGGTCCACCGATAGCCACAGACCAGTCATGGTCAGCGCGGATCTTGAACTCGTCGCTTGCTGTGAGTTTCACGCCACGTGCCACCCAGATGTCACCTTCGATGTTGGACATATCTACGTCTGCGGTCCAGTTGTCTCCGGCAATCGTACCGATTAGAGACCAAACGGCAGGTTTCTCCGGCTCAGGCTCGCTGCCGCTGGCACCTGGCTCGTCCTTTCCGTACATTGAGGTGCTTAGTTCGACAGTCTTCTTGTTGAGGTCGAGATAGACACGGTACTTGCCGGCGGTTACTGTGATGTTGTTTTGACTGTTCATCTGAGCATCAGGACCCCAGTTGTAGTCCCATTTGCCGTCAGCGCGGAATTTGATCTGTGTGTCAGTTGCGAAATCAACATCAGCCCAGAAACGCACATAGTCAGCGTTGTAGTTCATCTCGGTGTCCGGCAGGCCAGTGTCACCCCATTCATTGAATCCACCGACGATTCCGATGACATCAGCGCCCCAGTCCTTGGTAAGGACAAGAGAGTTCTTGTCGAGGGTGAATCCGTAGAAACGCTTGCTGTAGCAGATGATGTTCTGTGAGCCGTCACCGTTGATGAGCTTAATGCTATTGGCCTCGGCTTCCTCGGCCTGAGCCTCAGAACCCCAGTTACCGCTTGAGGCGTCCCAAGAAGCCGCTCCCGTGAACTTGATTCCATTCGCCGCCTTGTCAGCGAAGTCAACAACACCTGTGAAAGTCTTGCCGTCCTTGCTGTAGTTGTAGAGGAACTGGCTCTTGTCGTGGCTCCAGCCGCAGTAGTCACCCTGAACCCAGACGTGGTCATAGACATCCTTGTCAAGAATCAGCTGGTTGTAAGGAACGAACGTGGCGGAAATCACATTGGACTGCGTCAACGAGGTCTCGACAGCAGTGTTCTTGTTGTTTGCCACCCATGAATCAAGTCTGAGATAGACCGTGAACTCAGCGTCGGCCACTCCACCCAGATTGAGGATAGCGGAGTTAAGGGTTGACTGCTTGACAGTGACTGTCGTGCCGCTTACTGTTGCGGCAAGTTTCTCCTGTTTGGTGAAGTCCTGAGAATCAGAGATGTAAAGCGTGTAGAGCTTCGCAGCATCGATGTTGTAAGTCGGCTGGGTGAACTCGAAAGTCAGATCAGCGCCGTCAGAAGCGAGCGTGGTTCCGGCAAGGGTTCCCAATGACGGAGCCACAGAGGATGAAGGATCAAAGACAAGTTTGTCCTCATCCGTCGTGCAGGAAGCCGCAAAGATTCCCGCAAATGCGATTATCGTGTAAAATAACTTTTTCATAATCTATTAATATCCAGGGTTCTGCTTAAGATTACCGTTAGCGTTCAGCTCACCGGATGTGATAGGATACAGATTGAAGTGCTCGTCAACCGCCTTTCCGGCCTGGACGCCACCCTTGAACTCCCAAAGGTACTTGTCAGATGTGAAGAGACCGAAACGGATGAGATCCTGACGGCGGAAGCCTTCGTAGTAGAGCTCGCGTCCTCGCTCATCAATGATGTTGTCAAGAGTAAGGGCTATGCTGCCTACTCCGGCCCTGGCGCGGACGGCGTCCAGGTAGTTCTGTCCCTTTGTCTTGTCGGCGGCTCCACGGGCTGCGCACTCGGCGTACATCAAGTAAGCGTCAGCACTACGGAAAACAGGCCAGTCTGTGTCCACGAAACCATCGGCCTGAGCCTTGCTTCCATCGTGGTTCACATTCAGGAATTTCATTGACTTCCAGCCGTTTGACCAGCTGTCAGACTCACGGCGGATAGCATCGATGTACTGGTCGAACTCCTCACCCGTGTAGAATGTGGCGCGAAGGTCGCCGTCATCAAACTTGCTTGTGAAGGCACCGGTCATTGAAAGTCCACCCCAACCGGAAGAGATTCCGATGGCGGCAGCATCCATCTTGCCACCCGTGCAAGCGAACACGAGATAGTTGGTCGCACCGTAAGACTGAACCAAGATGCCATCCTGCTCCACAACGAAGATGATCTCGTCACCGTTGTAGGTTGTGTTGGCGGTCCAAAGGTGGTTGTCAGCGGTGAAAAGTTCCTGCCATGCGCTGTACTTGCCGGCACTCGTGGTGTGGAGAGGATATTCACTGATTATCTTCTCGCAGACAGCAGCGGCTTCCGCGTACATTGCGGTGCCTTTCCAAACCTCAGCGTTGAGGTAAAGCTTGGCAAGGATCATCTGTACCATACCTTTGTCGCAGCGGCCATATTCATTCTTGCCCGGTTCGGCAAGGTCACTGCCGTCAAGAAGTTCGTTGCACTCTTTAACCATCCAGTCGAAGAGGTCTGCGCGGGAAATCTGCTCAGCTCCGGTTGAACCCACCGACTGTTCATCAGTCGCGAATGGAACGTTGCCGAACATGTCGATGGCGTGGTAGTAGCTGAAAAGTCTCAGCGCACGCGCCTCTGCGATGTAGGCGTTCTTAAGAGTGTAGCCACTTATGCCGCTCGCGTTGGAACGGCGTATGAACTCGTTGCAAAGACCGATCTGGAAATAGATACGGTAGTACATCGAAAGCACAAACTCGTTGGAAGCGTTCCAATTGATGTTATGAATATCATAGAGGTTTCCATCGTTCCAGCAGCAGGTGGCCACATCGGTGGAAAGTTCTTCCATATTGAACAGGGCTCTCATATACTGGCCGTAACCGCCATCCACACCTTCAATGTCCGGATCACCGCTAGGACCTGTGGAAGATGAGCAGGAAAGTCCCTGATAGCACTTCGCGAGAAGCGCTGTGAAAGCATCCTGACTGTTTAGGACATCCTCAGGAAGCTCAAGGTTCGGATCAATAGGCTTGACATCAAGATCCCCAATGCAGGAGGTCACCGCACCCGCGAACATCGTCACCGCAAGGGCGATCGCTGTATATCTGATTATCTTTTTCATAATTTATGACACATTAGAAGTTGAACTTGACACCAAGAATGTAAGTACGAGGTCTCGGATACATGTTGTTGTCGATTCCGGAGAAGATCTCAGGATCGATTCCGCCATACTTGGTGAAAGTGGCGACATTCTGCACCGTTGCGAAGACATTGAACGACATCGGGTTCTTCTGACCGAAGTTGAATGAGCGGCTGAGGGTGATGTTGTCAATCTTCAGGAACGAGGCGTTCTCGATGTAGAGGTCAGACCAGTATTGGGCGTATGAAGAGAAGTTGTGTTCCTTTGCCGTAGAGTAACGGTTGTTCACGAAGTTGTTGGCCCAAAGATCGGTAAGAAGGTCTCCATTGGAGGCTATGTTGTTGTAGACATAGTTGCCGATGTTGGAATGTGCGCTCACCGCGAGGGTCCACCGCTTGTAGGCCAGCTGAGTGTTGAAGCCGAATGTCCAATCCGGAGCGGCCTTGTGGAAGCAGTATTTGTCGTTGTCATCAATCTGGCCGTCGTTGTTCAAGTCGGCATAGAGGCCTTCGATAGGATTACCGTCAGTGTCATAGACCTGCTTGTAGACGAAGAACGAGTTAGGGGCATGACCGGTCTGGTGTACCTGAATTGTGTTTCCGGTACCTCCCGCGATTCCACCGGTCGTGATTCCATAGTAGTCCTCACGCTCGTCATCGGTGGTCAGCTTTGTGATCTTTGTCTCATTGAAGGTTGCGTTGAAACCGAGGGTCCAGCTCCAGTCCCTTGTCTGTACCGGGATGGCGTTGATCTCGAATTCGACACCCTTGTTGGTAAGATCTCCGATGTTGGCGTTCAAATAGTTGGAAAGGTTGGCTCCGGCAGCCACAGGAGTGCGGTTCAGCAGGTCTTTGGTGTCACGCTTGTAGACATCCACGCTACCGAAGATCCTGTCATTGAGAAATCCGTAGTCCACACCTACATTATAGGTCGTGGTGGTCTCCCACTTCAGATCAGCGTTGTAGCCCAGCGGGGTGATAGGAGTAATCACCTGATTGCCGAACACAAACATCGACTGGTTTGTGTTGTACTTGTAGGATGACAGTGTAGGATAGTCACCGGACTGGAGATCCTGCTGGCCTGTCTGTCCCCAACTGAGTCTGAGTTTCAAAGCGGAAACGACATCACTGCTGGCGATGAGCTTCTCCTTGGCGAAATTGTAGCTTACGGCCACTGAAGGGAAGAGCCCCCACTTGTTGTTGGCGAAACGTGAGGTACCATCGTTACGCAGTGTGGCGGTCACCAAAAGGCGGTCGTTGAATGAATAGTTCACACGCCCGAAGAAAGAGACGAGGAAATATTCAGTCTTGAACACATTAGGAGCGCTCAGATAGTAGTCCGATGCCGTAGGCAGTGTTCCGTCAGCCTTGTACTTCTCGTTGAAAGTCGAGTTGTAGAAATGCTGCCAAGAGTAACCGGCCATCGCGTTGAAAGAGTGCTGACCGAGAGTCTTGTCGTACTGGGCGTAGAATTCAAGGGTCTGGTCACGTTTTGTCTGGGTGTAGTTGTTGTGATAGCCGGAGCCGGACTCCTGGGTGTTGTGGAAAGACATTTCAGTACCGGGAGCGACATCAACGGTACCGTCTGACTTGGACCAGTCGAGACCGAGGTTGAGGTTGACGCTGAGGTCCTCGAATCCATGAACCTTGTAGTTGAACTGGGCGTTGCCGATGAAACGCTTGGCATTCGACTTGTCAACCTTGTCGTACAGAAGCGCGACAGGGTTCATTTGGGCCATCGTGTTGCAGTTGTCAATGGTAGTTGTGCCCTTGCCGTTGTTCCACCAATAGTAGCCGTTCAGACCTTTCTCGTCATAGACAGGCTGGGTAGGGTCCATGCGGACAGCGCCACCGATTGCGTCCTGGTTGGCGAACCTGTTGTCCATGTTCATCAGCTTTCCGTTGAGGTTGACCTGAAGATGGTCGTCAAAAAGGGTCGGGTTGAGATTGACCGCGATTGTCTCACGAGTAAGATTGGAGGTTTTGAGGGTACCATCCTGGTTGTGGTAGCCGAGGGACACACGATAAGGCATGCGGAACATGTCGCTCTTGCCCACCCTGCCGGAAACGGCCACGTTGCCGTCAACGGTGTTACCAAGCTGATAGATCTCTTTCTGCCAGTTGGTGTTCTCCTTTCCGAGAGCCGCGTAGGCCGCACCTTGGTCACCGAGATACCATTTCATGAGGTCACGCATCTCGTCACCGGTCAGCACATCCACATACTTGGCGTTCTGGCTTACTGAAGCAGTGAGGTCAGCGCTCACGTGGATGCCTTCGGCACCCTTGGAACCCTTCTTGGTGGTGATCATAATGACACCGTTGGAAGCCCTTGAACCGAAAATTGCGGTAGCGGAGGCATCCTTGAGGACGGTGAAACTCTCAATGTCGTTAGGGTTGATTGATGAAAGGGCATCGGAAACACCGCTGATGCTGGTCTCGGAAAGAGGCAGACCATCAACCACAACGAGAGGGTTGTTGTTGGCCTTCAGTGAGGAACCGCCACGGATTCTGATTGTGCTGGCGGAACCCGGTGCACCGTCTCCCATCGTGACAACCACACCTGCGGACTTGCCCTGAAGCAGGTCTGAAGGTGATGTCACCATACCTTTGTTGAGCTGATCGGCCTTCACGGAAGAGATCGAACCGGTCATGTCACTCTTCTTGACGGTACCATAACCGATCACGACAACATCGTCAAGAAACTCAGTGTCGGTGGCAAGGACGACCTTTGCCGGAACAGCGGAGGCCTTGAATGACTGTGTTGTGTAGCCGATGCAACTGATGACAATAGTGGCATCCGGGCCAGAAACGTTAAGGATGTAGTCTCCATCAACGCCAGTCGATGTTCCGGTCGAAGTTCCCTGTTCCATGACAGTGGCTCCGATAACCGGACCTGCGGCATCGACTACAACTCCTTTCACCTGATACCCGCTCTGAGCGGATACGGTTGTGCCGACCAAACAAAGCAGCAAGGTCGCCACAGCAGCTATAATCCTTTTCATTTGGAATGTTTGATTTGTTAAACTGCGCATTTAGTAAAATAATTATCTTTAATAGGTTATCTCTTCACGGTAATGAGACGGACACTCAGCGCGCCAAGAACCAGAAGAACTCCCGCTGTGATCAACATATTGGCCTGAATTCCGCCAAGAGCCTTCAGCAAAGTGCCTCCTAAAGCAGCAGCGACAATCTGAGGTAGACAGATGGTACAATTAAACAACCCCAGATAACTTCCCATATGTTCGCCATCCAACGAATTGGTCAGCAGTGTGAACGGAAGGGCAAGCATTGCGGTCCATGCGGTTCCAATCAGGAAATATGACACACAGAGGAGGTAGTGGTTGTGCACGAAAGCGACCGAGATGAATCCTGCCGCTCCAATCAGTAGGCTCACCACATAGGCAAGCTTCAATGAACGGAACTTAGGGAGCACGATAGCCCACAGAATCGAGCCTACAGCCTGTACCGCAAAGACCACCCCGACCCAGTTGCCCGCGGCCTGATACCCCTCTGAGGCGGTGTCGGTGGCGTTCCAGCAATTCGCTGCGATCGCTCCGTTTGAATATGTCCACATATACATGAAAGCGGCCCAGCAGAAGAACTGCACCAGCCCCACTGTCCAGAATGTCCTCGGAGCGTGGAACAGCAGCTTGATGAGTCCTGGGTTCTCTTTCTTCTCTTCTGCCTGACGCTTAGGGTCGCTGGAATGAAATTCGGCATATTCCTGAGGATTCATCTCCTTGACTTTAAGGAAAGTGTAAAGCACACAGACGATGAGAATCGCGGCACCGCACCAGAAGCTCCAGATCACTGACGGAGGAATCTGTCCCTTGGGGGCGATGTTGGCGATGCCAATCCAAGTGAAGAAGATAGGAAACAGATACCCGACCAGACTTCCAGCGTTGCACAGCAGCGACTGGATTGAATATGCCTGCGCCTTCTGCTCCTCACTCACCATGTCTCCGACCATCATCTTGAACGGCTGCATAGCCACATTGATCGAAGTGTCCAGGAATATGAGAGAGAACAGCCCGAACCACATCGCTCCGTTCAGTCCGAGAATCAGCCTCGAGGAGAAACTCAGGCTTCCAGCGTTAGGAAGGAAGATCATCACAAGGACGGAGATCAAGGCTCCTATCAGAAGATAAGGCTTTCTGCGCCCCATCCTACACCATGTCCTGTCCGACCACTTACCGATGAGCGGTTGGACAATCATTCCCATCAAAGGAGGAAGAATCCAGAAGAAACTCAGTTGATGCGGATCGGCTCCAAGAGTAGCGAAAATCCTGCTTATGTTCGCACTTTGAAGAGCATAAGCTATCTGCACTCCGAAGAAACCGAAGCTGAGATTCCACATCTCCCAGAATGTAAGTTTACTCTTATGTTGCATTTTTATGGTACTAATTCCAGTGTCATTTCGCGGTAAATATAGACTAAATGCGCAGATTAATTAGTATAGGAAAGACGAACGGCAAGAAAAAAGAGACGAACTGTAATGTTTTAATGACGAAATGAAAGATATTTTTCTTAAATTGCAGCATGCTTGGCAAACAAGACAGACAATCTTATAAGGGTCTCTTGACCACTATAGTTTTATGACACTGAAGATATCCTCCATAATCCATTGTTTCGCGCTGCTCCACGTAGCAACGGCAGTATTGTGCAGGATGTTTAGCTTCGGTGACGAACTAGCGCTCACGACCCTCACCATTGTCCTGACTGTCATCCTTTGTCTGAGATATCGCCAAAGCGTGGAGTTTTCATCCATCGTCATCATTATCGCCAACATTCTCGGCTACATCCTAGGTAACGGGATTGCTGCCCTCGTCGGGATGTTCATCAATCATCCGCTGCTCTCCCCCGCCATCGCGACATTCACGACGACCGAGGCTATGGGATGGGGACTTGTCATGTTCATGAGACGTTTCGCTGACAGACACGCAAAGGAGCCGAAGACGCGCAACATAGAGATTACCTGGCTTGCGATTGCTGTCGCTATGATTCTGATTGTCAGAATCATAATCTATCTGTTCAGTTCTACCCTCTTCGAAGGAGGCTCCGTGCTTAAGGCTGTCACAGTGTTTGTGGACAACTCTTTCATCCTGCTGGTGATGGTCTGTCTGACCATACTCTTTGTGGAACAGACAAAGGACTTGCCAGGAAAGAAATCGACCGCCTGCCACGTGCTCACCACGGCATCTTTTTTGGCAGGAATCTCAGCGATTTCCGCTACTCTGGTTGGCTTTGGACTGCCTTTTCACTTCAGGCCTTTCTCCGCGAAAAGTCTGCTTGAACTTCTTCTGGTGGCCTTCATCGCGGAAATGATGATATATTCAGTGATCTACATGATTGAATATGCCATCACAGCCCGCCGCAACGCCGAAAAGGAGAAGGACCGCGCTGACCTAGCCAAGTTCCAGTACCTCAACCTCAAGCAGCAGGTCAACCCGCACTTCCTCTTCAATTCTTTGAATATCCTGGACGCCCTCGTGCTGGACGGACAGGACAAGGAAGCGAGCGAGTATATTCATAAATTGGCGGGTATATACCGCTACATGCTTCGCAACGAGGAGGAAAGCGTCGTGACGCTGCGGGACGAGATGACCTATGTCGAGATGTACCGGGATTTGCTGAAGGTAAGGTTCCAGGAAGGGTTCAATGTTGAGGTAAGCATTCCGCCTGAGGACATGTCCAGACACGTTGTTCCATGCTCAGTGCAGCTTCTGATCGAGAACGCCACGAAGCACAACGCAGTTTCTCCATCCAGGCCTCTGAATGTCAGCGTGACCTCAGACGGGATGACCGTGACAGTGACAAACAACCTCATTCCTAAATTTACCGAGGCACAGTCCAGCGGACTGGGGCTCAACTACATACGCCAACAGTACAAGGAACGTTCCGGCAAGGGGATCGAGATCATCCGCACGGACGAGTTCTACACAGTCAAGCTACCTCTATTATGAAAGTCCTTATTATAGAAGATGAGATGATGGCCCGAAGGAGCCTTGAAAAGATGTTGGAGACCAATTTCCCGGACGTCGAGATCGTCGGGGAATGCGCGTCGGTGAGCGAGTCAGTCGCCAGGCTCAAGGAAAGGCCCGGTGAGGCGGACTTGATATTCATGGATGTCGAACTTTCTGACGGTGAATGTTTCGAGATTTTCCGTCAGGTAGATGTGAAGCCTCGGGTTGTGATGACTACAGCCTACGGCAGCTATGCCATCAAGGCGTTCGAGGCCGGCTCGATTGACTACCTTCTCAAGCCGATAGACGCGTCTGCCCTGAAGAGGGCCATGGAAAGATGCCGGCAGTTTTCCTCCGGCGAGTTGGATGTCGAAAAGATTCTGGGAGCGATATCGCGGAAGGACTCAGGCCATGAGTACAAGGAGCGTTATCTGGTGCAGTTCAACGATAGGATCGTGCCGGTGAAAGCCGATGAAATCGCGTTTTTCTATTCAGAGGACAAGAACAATCATGTCGTGACGCACAGCGGTGCGGTCTACATTGTGGATTCCACAATGGATTCCATAATCACAGGACTTGATCCGGAAAGGTTTTTCCGGATTTCCCGAAGCTGCATATTCGCAAAAGATGCTGTGGAATGTGTGACCAAGCTTCTGGGAGGAAGACTGCGCGTCACCCCCAAGGTTCACCTTTCCTCAAACCTTGGGCCCGCCCCCGATCTCACCGTCAGCCGCTCCAGAGCGGAGGAGTTCCTCACTTGGCTTGAAAACTGACTTCGGCAGGCTCCTGTCACTTCGGCAGGCTCAGTGACCAGAGCATCATGGTCGCTGAGCCTGTCGAGGCGACATATTCACTAACCTTCCAAGGGTGAAATGCCAGAGGATCACCCCGACAGAGACGGAGACATTGAGTGAATGCTTGGTGCCGAACTGCGGAATCTCCAAGGACATGTCAGAAGCGTCCACAACCCTCTGGCCAACCCCGTCAACCTCGTTGCCGAAGATCAATGCGTACTTCTTACCTTTATCGAACTCCGGCGAGAAATTCTCCAGGCTAACAGAATTTACTGTCTGCTCGACACTCACAATCGTGTACCCCTCTGAACGCAGACGTTCCACCACAACCAGCGTGCTGTCCGAATGCTCCCAAGGCACGCTGTCCTCCGCCCCGAGGGCCGACTTGTGAATCTCTGCGGAAGGCGGCACAGCACATATTCCGCAAAGCCAAAGTTTGTCGATCTTGAAGGAGTCGCACGTACGGAACGCCGACCCCACATTGTGCGCGCTGCGGATGTTGTCCAGCACCACAACCACCCCAATTTGAGGGAGTTCCTTATACTCCCGGGGTGACACTCTTCCCATCTCTATACTCAACAGCTTTCTGTCTTTCACCATATTATGCATTTGTGGTTGCAAATATAGTAAAAATCGTTTTTTAATCTTATCTTTGCGAACCCTCGGCCCATTTTGGACGAGTAATCTTAACTATAGAATTTATGAAACAGGATCTTCAGATTTTTGATCTGATCAGAAATGAAAAGGAAAGGCAGTCTTCCGGACTCGAATTGATTGCATCAGAAAACTACGTAAGCGATTACGTGCTGGAGGCGATGGGATCCATCTGCACCAACAAGTACGCTGAAGGCTACCCTGGCAAGAGGTACTATGGTGGCTGCCAGATCGTTGACCAGATTGAGCAGCTTGCGATCGACCGCCTCTGCAAGATCTATGATGCTGAATATGCCAACGTTCAGCCTCACTCCGGCGCCCAGGCGAATATGGCCGTCATTATGGCCTGCCTCAAACCTGGCGACACTTTTATGGGACTGGATCTCTCGCAGGGAGGACACCTGACCCACGGTTCGCCTGTCAACGCCTCAGGAATTCTCTATCACGCTGTGCCTTACGGACTTGACGAAGAGACTGGCATGATTGACTACGACAAGATGGAGAGCATCGCCAGAGAATGCAAGCCAAAGCTCATTATCGGTGGAGCATCGGCATATTCCCGTGAATGGGACTATGAAAGGATGCGCGCCATTGCTGACGAGGTTGGAGCCCTACTTTGGATTGACATGGCCCACACAGCCGGACTCATCGCTGCAGGACTTCTCAAGAATCCTGTGAAGTACGCCCACATCGTGACATCCACCACCCACAAGACTCTTCGCGGACCGCGCGGAGGCATCATCCTGATGGGCAAGGACTTCGATAATCCATGGGGTATCAAGACACCTAAGGGCGAAATTAAAAAGATGAGTGCCCTACTCAACTCAAGCGTGTTCCCTGGAGTTCAGGGCGGACCTCTTGAGCACGTGATCGCCGCCAAGGCTGTAGCGTTCTACGAGGCGATGCAACCTGAATATGTAGACTACCAGAAGCAGGTTATGGCCAACGCTAAAAAAATGGCCGAAGAGTTCATCGCTAGAGGCTACAAGGTGGTTTCCGGCGGCACCGACAACCATCTGATGCTGATCGACCTCAGGACCAAGTTCCCGGAAGTGACCGGAAGGATGGCCGAAAAGGAATTGGAGAAGGCCGAGATCACCCTCAACAAGAATATGGTTCCGTTCGATACCCGTTCTCCGTTCAAGACATCCGGAGTCAGGATCGGCACCCCGGCGATCACTTCACGTGGATTTGTGGAGAAGGACATGACCGAGATCGTCGAGCTCATTGACACAGTCCTCACCGCAGTCGCCAAGTATACGGACGTTGTCAACGGTCTCACCACAGAAGGTGCTGAGGAATATGCCAAGGTTCTTGAGACTGTCAGGCACAAGGTACACAACATGACCGCCGGCCGCCCTCTCAACAAGTACTAAGAATCTGTTTTGATTTGTTTGAAATGTTCTTTGAGGTGAATAATCTTCAAACTCACAAATCAAAACAGCTTCTAATAAAACGGACATTTATTTCCGCCTCGTAAGACACAACCCCTGAAAGTTTCAGAAACGACTTCCAGGGGTTTGCTATCTTAAGATTCCAGGGCTTAGAGCACCTGAGTGAATCTTGGCCTATTCCACATAGAGGAGCAAGCCTTTGAGATACTCGCCTTCTGGATGATAGATGTTGACGGCATGGTCTGCCGGTTGGTTGAGACGATCAAGAATCCTGACACTGCGGCCAGTCTGTGCGGCGGCGGAGAAGACAGCAAGAGCAAAGGCATCCTTGTCAACGACTTGAGAGCAGCTGAACGTGAAGACCAAGCCTCCGGAAGCCACTTTGGAGATAGCCGCGGCATTCAGACGCTGATATGCGCGGAGGGCGTTGTTCAGTGCGCCTCTATGTTTGGCGAAAGCCGGCGGATCAACTATCATCAGATCATACTTGCCCTCAGGGACATTGCGAAGGAACTCAATGGCATCAGCACAGTAGCCAGTATGTCGGGACGGCTCGAAGCCGTTCAATGACATATTCCTTTCTACCATGTCTACCGCCTTGCGCGAGCTGTCGACGGAATCGACATGAACGGCATCGGCGCCAAGCGCATAGACGGAAAAGCCTCCAGTATAGCAGAAAAGATTCAACACATTGCGGCCTCGGGAATATTTCCCCACAAGAGCTCGGTTTTCTCTTTGATCGAGGAAGAAGCCCGTCTTCTGTCCTTCTGTCCAGTTGACAAAAAACTTGTGGCCATTCTCAAGTACAATCTGTTCGTCATCAGAAAAGTTCTCAGACCGATACAGATAGCCATCAATCAGATCGAGACCGGCCTTGAACGGAGCTGTTCCGGAACTCTTGTCATAGACAGCCTTCAAGGACGGACCATAGACTGATTTCAGGGCCTCGCATATTGCACCCTTTGCCCGGAACATACCTACGGAATGGGCCTGCATCACACAGACACCATCATAATAATCAACGATAAGGCCAGGGAGTCCATCGCCTTCTCCGTGAATAAGACGGTAACAATTGGTAAGGGGCGGCCGCTGAATTTCCTCTTCCGGTCTCTGAGCCTGTCGAAGCAACTGCTCTGCGTTTGCCGGCCCTTCTACAAGCTCAGATTCCAGTACCGGGCTGGCAAGCCCTGCCGCAATACGCACACGGAGGGCGCGGCCGATCATATTCTTCCAAAAGTCTGGAGACAGGACATTCTCTCCAGCAAAACTCAGCACACGCACAGCGATTGACCCGATCTGATAATGCCCATACGCAAGGAATGTCCCAGCCTGTGAAAACACACCGACTATGTCACCTTCCGCCGGCTCTCCGACTATCTGGGCGATGGCACCTGAAAAAACCCACGGATGGAATCTCAAAAGAGAGTCCTCTCTACCTTTCTTTAATATTATCTTTGTCATTTTCAGTGTGTTTTGGAGGATTAGGAAGCATCTGCTCCAATGTCAGCGGATTCTTCTCCGAAGACATCAGTTTGTAGTACATCTCACGGCAAATCCATGCGTCAGTAGCGGCGTAAGCCTGCTGAGAGTCGGAAAGAACATCGGCCTCCCAGTTGGAAAGTTGTTGGGTCTTGGAAATCCGAACACCAAGGATTATGGCGGCCATCTTCTTGACACTCTTGTCCTTTATGCCATATTCCCAAACCATCTTCTGAAGGTCAACAAATGCTTTCGGCTCGAAATCATGATGCTTCTTCAGGCCTCGCACATCATCAGTCACTGCCGCGCCTACCTTGATTATCTCTTTGCTGGCCAAAATCTTGCGTAATGATTTAGGAATTCCGCCCATCAACTTCACCCTGAACAGAAAAACCCTCTCCTTACCGGAAAGCTGCAAAAGCGAGACCCCATAGTGCGGTTGGCCCGCCGAAAAACAAGGCCTGGATTCAGTGTCAAAACCGATGACTCTCTGCCTCTTAAGATAACTGATAGCCTTTAAGAATTCAAAACCTAGACTATCAATCACTTTTATCTTACCAGAAAAACTCGTTGGCTCCAGATGTTCTATTTCTTCCGGACTAATGCTGATTTTGTACGACATAGGAATAATAAGTGTTTGGCGCCAGCACCCCGACTGTGTCCGGGAAAGATGCTGGAATAAGACTGTCAACGAACGGCAAGACGGACACCTTTGAGTCCACGGAGTCCCTGATCGCAATGAGCAGCCTAGCGGAAGGGTAGGAAATGTTGTGGGTGAACATATTCATTTCCCTCATTTTCAAGAAGCACGCCTCTGACAATGAGGATGTCGTGTCTGATGAAGAGATCACCGGCACCTCGCAACTGATCCTTCTGAAAAGGTCGCGGACATCTCCTCCTCCATATTCAGAAAGAATCGGGCTGCAGATTATGAGCAGCTTGCATCGTAAAGGACTTCGAAGGGCGGCAAGAGCACCTTTAATAGCCAGTTGACGCAGAGAAGATTGTCCGCTGTCTGTGACGACAAGATTCTTATAGGTTGTGTCAGCGAAATTAAGGATTGAGACGATGGTCTCTCCAGCGAAGTCCGGCAATCCGTCACTGACTTTTCTGGCATCGATGTTGTCAAACTCATCACAGAGCATCATCTTCTCGCTGAGACGCAGACATTCCGACGGATCACCTATCAGAACTATCGCCCCGGTGGATTCACCGTTGCTTTCGGCCAACGTCCTTAATTCTGGCAGGGAGTCAGTCAGAAGAGAATTGACGTAGGCTATTGTTTTATAACCACTATCAGGTCTCCTTGAGCAGTTGGAGACAGCAATGACGGATAAAACCGACACTATTACCACAAAAAACTTCTTCACCATTGACAATGATTTCCGGATGGCAGAGCATGCCGGAAACTCAAATTCTTTAAATTGCACAATTCAGAATGCAAAGGTAAAAAAATCTTCACTATCTTTGAAGATAGTTGTGTATAAAACTCCTATACATGATTGTTAAAGTATAAAAAAACAAGTCTTATGTCTGCTTACGCGATTAGGAAGCTTGTGCCATTCGCCGACGCGGCTCAAATAATGGAGTGAACGTCTATCACTTAAATGTAGGTACACCAGTTAAATGTAGGTACACCAGACATCAAATCCCCAGAATTTGCACTTGAGACTTTACGCGGAAACTCTCTTGACCACGTCTCATACACTAATTCGGTGGGTCTTCCGGAACTTCTCATGGGGTTGGCGGAGAGATATTACCATAGCAAAGGAGTCCGCCTGTCTTTCGA
>DJQB01000007.1:49446-52603 GCA_002439875.1 Bacteroidales bacterium UBA6397 | reverse complement strand
GGGATTGTCTCGTAGCCCAGCATCCCCCTCCAGTACTCAGAATTGAATATTCTTGTCCAAAGGCTTGTGGATGTGGAGTTTACATCAGCGTCTTTTAGCACGAAGTAGTTGATCAGGTAGGCCATCAGGAAGCCTGTCGTGATTGCGAGCTGGTAGAGCGACACGAGGGCGCCCCTTTTCTGCGCCGGAGCGATCTCAGAGATGTAAATTGGTGAGACGATGGAGACTATTCCTATTCCGAATCCACCTATGATTCTGAAGAAAACCAATTGGTTGAAATCATGGCAGACAGCGCAGCCTATCGCTGAGATGCTGAACAACAATGCCGAGAAGATCATCGTCCTCTTTCGCCCAAGATTGTCGCTCATCATTCCGGCAATCATCACACCGAGTATCGAACCGATCAGGGCGCAGCCAACGTACCAGCCTTCGGCTATTGTTGTCAACCGGAATTGGTTCTTGACGATTTCTGTCGTGCCGGAGATCACTGCCGTGTCGTAGCCGAACAGGATTCCTCCTATTGCTGCGACCAAGGCCAGGAACACGACCCGGCCCATGTTGATGCTTTTGTCCATAGCTTATCGTTTGTCAAAGTATTCCATGTACCTGTCGTAAAGATGGCCTGCCTGAAGGTAGGCTGACTGCGGGCTCATGAAATGAGAGAACTCGAATGTGATGGCCTTGTCGTAGCCGCAACGCTTGGCGGCTTCCAGCTTCATTCTCAGCTTGTCGAACTTGATCGGCAGGAATCTGATCGGCATGTCGCGGTCGAAGCTTTCAGCGTTGGTCCAGCACTGCATTCCATACTTGTCCGCGAGTTTCTTGTTCACGCTGAAGAACGCGTCCAGCTCATCGTAGTCTATGTGGCCATCCTGGAAGGCGCACGCGTCGACATATTCATGGATCCCGTCGAAGATTTCGTTCCATTCCCGCTCGTGCTGCTCGACTGAGACAGCCTGTTCCTTGGTGAGGTTTCCACCTGCGGCATCGACTGCCTTCTTGCCGTCGATCCAAGGCGAGATGAAGGTAGGAAGCCCTCCGGAGATTTCCTTGCACTGGCGTCCCATGGTGCGGAATGACTCGATCGCGCCCTTGGTGGCCCGGCTGATCTCTCCGCTGATGTACCAGCCGCCGAAACTGTCGTACTTGCTTCCGTAGCGCTGCCAGATCTCATCGATGACGTACTTGTTTGCCTCGACTTCGTAGGACATGTCCCCTGTGTCCCAGTACTTTCCGGAGTCGTACAGTCCGAGCCAGAACTTCATTCCGTATTTCCGGGCAAGGCGGCAGAACATGTCGATCAAGTCGGTGGAAGGCATGTAGCAGCCCTTTTTTAGAAGGTATGGCGAAGGGTAGGTGATGAACTTGCGGTAGCCGCAGCGGATGTCAATCACGGTGTCGATTCCCATCGCTTTCATGTACCTGAAATCAAGGTCCCATTCCTTCTCGCCCCAGTTCTGGTGAGGAATGTCGTGGGAAATCTCGTCAAGGAAAGTTCCGGTGATTGGTAGGGCGTCGCCTTTCGGGACGATAAGTCTGCTTTCTATGTTGTCGTCAGCCTTGAGGCGGAGGTCTTTCCCGTTCTTTGGAGCGAGACTTGAGGCGCTTGTAGCAAGCGGAGCCGCAACAGCGGTCGCTGCCGCGATACCGGCTCTCTTCAAGAATGTTCTTCTGTCTGTCATGGTGCTATTCTTTATGTAATTATTGCGATGTAATCTTTAAAATTATCGTAGACTATTGCGAGTCTATTTTAAATACTTTGCAAAGGTAAGAATTTTATTCTTCAATTTTTTTATTAATTGCTAATTTAATTATTAAATATTTGCGAAAAAGTCTTACCTTTGCAAGAAAGATGGGATTATTGGCTAAAAACGATAACACTATTATTAATAATTTTATGAAAGCTACATCGAATTTCTCATCCCCTTTCCTAAGGGCAGTGATTGTGTCGGTACTTTCAGTTTTCCTGTTTTCGGGGAACGCATCGGCTCAACCTTCCGTCAAGGGTAGGGTGACGGACCAGAACGGAAATCCGCTTCCTGGTGTCTCTGTGGTTGTGGCCGGAACAACGAACGGCACGATGACGGGAGCGGACGGAACTTATGTGATTTCCGTCAAGAAAGGACAGACACTTGAGTTCCAATGTCTGGGCTTGACATCATTCCAAAAACTGTGTGATGGAACTGTACAGACTCTGAACGTGATCTTGAAGGAAGACACGACCTATCTTGACGAGGTTGTCGTGGTCGGTTACGGTACCTCAAAGAAATCTTCACTCACCGGAGCCGTCTCGGCGATCAAGGGTGACGAGGTCCTGAAGGCTCCGGCCACGAATGTCTCTCAGATTCTCGCCGGACGTCTTCCGGGCATTTCTTCCGTGCAGGAGTCCGGAGAGCCGGGACAGGACCAGGCCTCCCTGCGTCTGCGTGGCTCCATCTATGGAATCGCCTATGTTGTCGATGGATTCCCGGTCAGCAACATCAATGACCTGAACCCTAACGACATCGAGAGCATCTCAGTCCTTAAGGATGGCGCCTCCGCGGCAGTCTACGGTCTTAAAGGTGCCGGAGGTGTGATGATCATCACCACCAAGAGAGGCTCGAAGGAGAAGACTTCCATCACTTACGACGCCTCGTTCGGTGTGTCTATGAACGCCAATTTCCCTGAGTTCATGAACGGCCCGCAATTCGCCTACTATTATAATATGGCCGACATGATGGACCAGTTGGCCAGCGGAGCCATCAAGGATCGCTCCGAGTACACCCCGTACTTCACCTCCGAGAATGTCGCCGCGATGACAAACGGTGATCCGACCGATGGCTGGGACAACGTGAACTACATCGACAAGGTGTTCGGAACCGGTTTCACCCAGAAGCACAACGTGACTGTGACCGGCGGCAACGAAAAGGCACGCTACTACACCTCCGTAGGCTACTTCGGACAGAACGGCAACATCGACAATTTCACCTACAAGCGCTACAATCTGCGCTCCAACATCGACTCTGACATCACTTCCAGACTGCATTTCAAACTGGGCGTGTCAGGTACGATCGCCCACAGGGACACTCCTGCCTACGCTTCCGGAGGCACGGATGGAGGCTACAGCGAGTTGGGCTGGCTGTCAATCGCCAACCAGACGATCATGATGCACCCTTAT
>DJQB01000007.1:0-49360 GCA_002439875.1 Bacteroidales bacterium UBA6397 | reverse complement strand
TCCTCAGAGCCCTCTTGCCGCCATCTATGAATCAGGCTACAAGAAGACCCGCTCCATGGATCTCTCCGTCAACGCCACGCTTGCCTATGACATCCCTTGGGTGGAAGGCCTTGCGGCAAAGGTTTCCGGTGTCTATGACTGGAGCAACTCCTTCAACAAGAACCTCAACACTCCTTACAGCACAATGGCGTTTGTCGACGGGACATATTCAAAGAAGAATGATCCGAGGGGAGTTGACAACGGCATCAACATCGGCGAGGGATCGTCATACTGGAAGCAGATGGTCGGTCAGGCGAGTCTTGAATATTCCAACACCTTCGGCAAGCATTCCATTGAGGCGCTTGCCCTCATGGAGGTTCGTGACACCAAGAGCAACAGCCTTGCGGCTTACGCCAAGGATCTTCCGTTCGCGTCACTTCCTGAGATCAGCCAGGGCACACCGACAAAGGATCCTGTCTCAGGCGGCAGCGGCGCCAGCAGAAGCGTAGGCGGAGTCTTCAGGCTCAAGTACAATTTCGCTGACAGGTACCTTGTCGAGCTTTCCGGACGTGAGGACGGTTCCTACCTCTTCAGCGGAATGGACAAGTACCGCTGGGGCTTCTTCCCTTCGGCATCGGTGGCCTGGAGAATCTCCAACGAGAACTTCATGGAGTCAGTGGACTTCCTCAATGACTTGAAAGTCAGGGCCTCTGTCGGAATGCTCGGTAATGACGGTGTTCCTGAATATGCTTTCCTCAGCACCTACTCACGCTACGGCTCAAAGGTCGGCTACAGAAATCCGGACGGAAGCACGACTTTCAATCCTGCCTACAAGCCTGATGTCGTTCCGTCGCTTGATCTGTCTTGGGAGCGTTACCTTTCCTACAACGTAGGTTTTGACGCGACCCTTTGGGACGGTCTCCTTGGACTTGAGGTGGATGGTTTCTACAACTACACCTATGACATCCTCGCGGGACAAGGCTCGGGATTCCCGGCCTCCATGGGCGGCTACTATCCTACCTACATCAACTACCCTGCGATTGACGCCAAGGGTATCGACCTCATGATCACCCACAAGAACCAGTTCTCCCTTGGCGGGAAGCCGTTCTTCTACGGAGTGAGCGCCAGTCTTACATATTCAAAGACAAGGTGGATCAAGTACAAGGACAACCCTGAGGTCAGCGACAACAGAAAGATTGTCGGCAAGACCTACGGAGCCATCACCGGTTGGTTGACTGACGGTCTGTTCAGATCCGAGGAGGAGATTGACAACTCCGCATGGTGGGGTACCCGTCCTAACGTCGGTGACATAAAGTTCGTGGACATCAACGGCGACGGAAAGATCGACTACGATGACTGGGGCTATTTCGGACGCTCCAACAGGCCGGAGCTCACGTTCGGCCTCAACCTCAATTTCGAGTGGAACGGATTTGATTTCAACGCTCAGTTCACCGGTGGAGCCTTGTTCGATGTTTCCCTTACCGGAACGTACTACAACGGCTACGATGACAACACCGTCTGGACCCGGACCTTCAGAGATGGCGGAAACTCACCTCTTTACCTTGTCGAGAACGCATGGAGCATCGACAATCCTGACGGAACATTCCCACGCCTTACCCTCGGCTCTCCTGGCCATGGAGGCGACAACGGTCTGAGCTGCTCATTCTGGTGGAGGGACGGAAAATATGTCCGTCTGAAATCGGCTCAGTTGGGTTATACCTTGCCTAAGAAGTGGATGAGCCATCTGAGCGTGTCTTCTCTCAGACTGTTCGTCGAGGGACAGAACCTCTTCACGATTGATGGCCTCCCTGAGGGGATCGACCCTGAGTCCCCGGGTGTGAACAACGGTTATTATCCTCAGCAGCGCCTCTTGATGGGTGGTGTGACATTATCATTCTAAAAGGACAGCGAGATATGAAAACTATAGCAAAAAATCTGATTTTGACAGTGTCAGGAGTCGTTGTGGCGATGGGAGTCTCTTCCTGCAACTCATTCCTTGACATGACTCCGACCGACAGCGTCTCCGACAAGATGCTCTGGAAAACCACCCAGAACGCGGAGTACGGAGTGAATTACATCTACAGTTACATCCTGGACATGGCGGACGCCAACACCGGCCAGTGTGTGGCCGGAATGACCGACGCGCTCACCGACCAGCTCAAGTACGGTTCCTACAATTTCAACTCCCTCTGCTACATCCCAAGCGAGATCGCCTACGGCGGCTCAGTACTTACCGCAAACTATGTGGCGGCTTACCTCGGCTACTGGGACACCATGTACGGAGCTGTCCGCAGAACAAACCAGGGCTTGAACTATCTGGATAAGTACGGTGAGATGTCTGAGGAGGACAAGACAAGGCTTTCAGCAGAGTTGAGGTTCATGCGTGCCTACTTCTACTTCGACCTCGTGAAAAGGTACAAGGATGTGATCATCTATGACGAGGATTTGAGCTCCATCACGGCTGACAAAGGCCTGTCAACCGAGGAGGAAGGCTGGAATTTCATCGAGTCTGACCTTGAGTTCGCCGCCGCCAATCTTCCGGAAAAGGCGAATGCGAACGGAAGACTGGACAAAGGCACTGCCTACGCATTCATGACAAGGGCCATGCTTTACGCCAAGCGTTACGACAAGGTGATCGCTGCCGCTGACAAGGTTAAGGAACTGGGCTATTCGCTCGTCCCGGACTATGCTGATGTCTTCAACGGCAACAACTCAGAGGTTATCCTTGAATATGTGTTCAGCTATTCCGACAATGTGACCCACAATTTTGACTTCTACTACACTCCGGGAGGTGACTACACCACCAGGGACGCCTCCGGCGGCGGTTACGGCACGCCTACCCAGGAAATGGTAGAATCTTATGAATATGCCGACGGAAGCGGCCTGCCTGACTGGTCTGCATGGCATACCACTGAAGGAACCAGCGAGAATCCTCCTTATGACCTTCTTGAGCCTCGTTTCCAGGCCTCCATCCTTTACAATGGCGCTGAGTGGAAAGGACGCAAGATTGAGCCTTTCGTAGGTGGAGATGACGGTTGGTGTCAGTGGAATGTGGTCAAGGAGCCTAAAGGCAAGACCACAACGGGCTATTACCTGCGCAAGGGCGTGGATGAGACCCATGATGTGATTGCCCGAAGCGAAAGCACCCAGCCACTTGTCATCATCAGGTACGCTGAGGTTCTCTTGAACAAGGCTGAGGCCTGCTACCGCACCAATGACGCTGCGGGCGCCAATGCCGCTGTCAAGGAGATCCGTGCCCGTGTGGGCCTTCCTTACGCTGACAAATCCGGTGACAATCTCTGGAGTGCCATCCGTCAGGAACGCAAGGTTGAACTTGCTTTCGAAGGCTTCTCATATTGGGATCTCCGCAGATGGGGAGTGGCTCCGAACAACTATCCGGACGGACTTTCCGGCTATCAGGTTCACGGCCTTAAGATCGAGCCAGCCGGAGCCGGCTTCATCTACACTTACGTTTCTGTTGACGACAAGGACCGCAACTACCCTGAGAAGATGAACAGATTCCCTCTCCAGGACAGCGAACTGTCAAGCAACACAGCAGTAGAACAATTCCCTGAATGGAAATAATCTCGACTAATATGAAGAAAATCAACATACTGCTCGCGGCGTCCACCCTTTTCCTGGCGGCTTCGTGCCATAGCCCTGAATATGTCGAATCGACCGCTGAGCGTCAGAATCTTACAAGTTTAGAAGCGTTCTTCACTTTCGGCCCGTACATTGACCAATCAATGTGCAAGTTGAACATCACCGACGAGAACGCGGACAGATTCGTCATCCCTGTTCCATGGTTTTTCCCTGAGGCTTCGGACAACGAGACCACTCCTTACATGACCAAAGTGCGCGTGCAGGCCACCATACAGCCGAACTGTACCATCGAACCTGCCTTGACACTTCTGGACTTGACCAAGGAGAACATATTCAAGTTTACCAATGCCAGGGGAGAGAGCAGGAACATCTGCATCACCGGTGAGAGGGTCAAGTCAAAGGATTGCGACATCCTTGTCTTCTCTTTGGACGAGCCGGCCATCTCCGGAATCGTGGACAAGACCAAGAAGACAGTCACTCTTGTCTCCGCGGAGGATCTGAGCGCCTGCACGGCGGCAGTCCAGGTCTCAGCCCACGCCACGATCTCTCCGGATCCTTCGACTCCGCAGGACTACAACAACGGTGTGAAATTCACCGTGACAGCTCATGACGGCAAGACGACTTCCGAATACACCGTCATCAAGACCGTACCTGAGAAGATAGACAGAGGCTTCGACAAGTCTACCCTTGAGGCTTTGTTCAATTTCGAGCCTGTCAGCATGGTCGGACTTCCTGCCTACAACGCTGCTGACATCTATCCAAGCATGGCGGTAACCGGAGGCAAACTGGTGTTCTGCACCGGCAGTGGCGTTCCGGTTTATCTGAACGGAATCACAGGTGTGAAGGAAGGACAGATCAACGATGGAGGCATCTCACCGGCCGCTATCACGAACGATGAGGCTGAGAATCTGATTCTTTGCAACCACGTTGATGGCGGAGGCGAGTTCAAGATCTGGAAGGCCACCTCAGTGAAGTCCGCTCCTGAGTTGTTCCATTCGTTCACCAACAGCACTGACCTCCCTATGGGATATTCAATAAAGGTCATCGGTAACATTGACGCTGACGCTGTGATTGACATCACCAACGAGGGCATCGCCGGTGTGACTTCCTCAAGCAAGGTCACGAGGGTGACAGTGTCCGGAGGAGCGGTCACGGATGTGACGGTGCTGGATATTTCCGCTTCTGGTCTTGCGTGGGGCAACGCTCCTGTGAACAACACCGATGCTGTCGCTGTGGCTCCATCCAAGGATGCGTCCATGTTCCTGTCCTACTACGATCCTAACGTTCTCAATCACGTCGCTGCTGACGGAACGCTCAAGGCCGCTCTGCCGTTCAACAATGGATCCTCATGGGCATTGGATGTCAACAATCTGGACAGCAAACAGTTTAATCATGCTACCTACATGTCTCTGTTTGTGGTCAGCCACTTCCCTCATTGGGGTTGCGGTCCTGCCCTTTACCTGTACGACATCTCGGATCCTTCGGCTCTGTCAGGCAATCTGAACGAGACAACATCCATTGTTCTCAGCAATCCTGCCATAGAATGGTTCCAGAAGGCTGACGCAGGCATGGCTGCCGGAGATGTCATCCTTGCACCGACAAAGGACGGCTTCAAGCTCTATCTCTACTACTACGATCAGAACTCAGGTGTCCTCGGAGGTTATTCTGTGGACTGCATAAAGAGATGACCATAAGATGATTTCTTTGAGAATATTCTCGTTTGTCACCGCATTGACAGTGATGCTTGCCTCATGTGGGGGTTCCAAGGACAATCCTTGGAATCCCGACTGGGACAAGCCGTCACCCACTGATCCGGAGGAGAGCGTCGGCAAACCGAGATACGTGTGGATTGACGCCGCCGCCAACTTCAGTGACTACGAGAACGACAAGGAACGGATCGCCTCAGACTTGAAGAAGATCAAGGATGTCGGGTTCACTGACATCATCGTGGATGTCAGGCCGACCAGCGGTGACGTGCTGTTCAAGTCCTCGGTCGCACAACCTCTGAAGAAGGTGGATGTCTGGAAAAACGGCAGTTATGTTTGGGCCTCCAGAACCGGTACCTACGACTACCTCCAAGCGTTCATCGATGCGGCCCGCGAAGTCGGACTCAAGGTCAACGCCAGCATAAACACTTTCGTGGGTGGTTACTTTTGCCCTTACGGTCTTGGCAATGACGGAATGCTGTTCCGTGAGCCGGAAAAGAAATCATGGGCTTCGGTGATCAACGCATCCGACGGGCTCACCAACGTCATGGACCTCGACGGACCGGATGATTGGGGCACTAGATTTCTCAATCCGGCCAATGAGCAGGTACAGAATTATGTGCTTAAGATCATAAAGGATCTGGCAAAGTATGATCTTGATGGCATCATTCTGGATCGGTGCCGCTACGACGATTATGGACTGCAAAGCGATTTCTCGGATGTCTCGAGGAACAAGTTCGAGGCCTATTCCGGACTCTCCATCAGCTCTTGGCCTGGTGATGTGCTGGCTCCCGGCACGACCGGACTTGGTGGAGAGGCAGGCGAGACAGTGAAGAAATGGCTTGAGTTCCGTGCGAACGTGATCCATGACTTCATCGTCAAGGCATCCGAAGCCGTTCACTCGATTGACAAGGACATCCGTTTCGGAGTCTATGTCGGAGCTTGGTACTCAACCTACTACACCTCGGGGGTGAACTGGGCGAGCCCTAAGTATGACCCTAAGGCTGACGGCTATTACTGGGCTTCCGCCAACTACAAGAACTGCGGTTACGCTGATCACTGTGACTTCATGTTCCTTGGCGCCTATGCCGGTACCGACAGCATCTGGGGCAGCGGTGAGTGGACGATGCAGGGCTTCTGCAAGCAGGGCAAAAAACTTCTTAAAGGAGACGTGGAGTTCAGCGGAGGACCGGACATCGGCAACTCGACCGGTTGGACCAACGGTGGTCAGGCTTCCAAGATTCCTGACGCCATCAGCGCGTGCATCAATGACAGTGATGGATTCTTCGTGTTCGATCTCTGCCACATCAAGATGTACAACTACTGGGATGCCTTCAAAAAAGGATTTGATGACTATCTAAAGACTGTGAAACAATAATTTAAGATGAAAAGAATATCCATAATTTTTCTTGCGGCGGCGATGGCGCTGTCATTCGCCTCTTGCAAAGATGAGTCTAATGACGCCGGCAGGATCACTTTGTCCTCAGAAGCGGATTTGAATCCAGTGCTTTCCTCTGCCGGAGGCACCTACACCATAGAATTCACGGCGGACAACGACTGGAAAGTAGTGGTTCCGAACACCAACCACTACAGTTGGAGCTCAATTACCCCTACCAGTGGTGAATCCGGCAAGAACCAGATCAACGTGACGGTCTTGAAGAACCCGGACTACGATGGCCGCGAGTACTCGTTCGACCTTCGCTGCGGCACGGACTCAAAGACCATAAAGGTCAGCCAGAAGCAGCTGAACTCCATCACCTTGACTCCGGGAACCTTTGATGTTCCAAAGGAGGGTGGCTCGATTGAAATCAAGGTCATGGCCAACATCGGCTTCGACTACAAGATCGCTGACGAGGCCAAGGACTGGATCAGCGCTGTCACGACCAAAGGCCTTGTCGAGAACACTGTGACCTTTGCCGTGGCTTCCAACGAGATTTACAACAAGTTCGAGGCCCGTCAGGGAGTCATCACCTTCACCAGTGAGGAAGGCTCCGAGGACATCACTGTCAACCAGGCTCCTAACGAAAGAATATTCAATGTCACCCCTGAAGCGCTGGTCGCTGAGAAGAACGGCGGCGATGTCTCCTTTAAGGTTGAGGCGAACTTCCCTTACGAGGTGGCCGGCCCTGAGGTGGATTGGGTCAGCATGGTCTCCGGCAAGGACGATGTCTTCACGTTCAAGGTAGGCGCCAACCCGGATTTTGGATCCAGGGCGACAAGCATCAGTGTCACGACCGGTCTGGAGGACTATTCGGCCACAATCGAACTCAAGCAGAAAGGCACGGCTGATGTGAATGTGCTGTGGAGGAAGAGTTATTCGGCTGACCTTAGCGCTATCTCTGTTGCGGGCGGCCCTCTCAGGCTCGCGGTGAAGGATGACATCCTTCTGGTCGGCAACGGTGGAAACAAGCTTTACGCCCTTAACCGTCAGACCGGTGAGCTCATGCAGGAAGTTGCTATCCCTGAAGGACTTTCGGTTTATTCCCTCGTTAATGATGATGCCGGTAATGTCCTTGTGTCAGCCCAGGCGGCGTTCATGGGCACATGCCGGATCTATTCGTTCAAGTCTCTTGACGCCGCTCCTGAACTTGTTGTGGAATATGCCCACAATGCCATCTGGAGCTCTTCTATGGGCAACATCCGTGTGCGTGGTGATGTGACGAAGAAGGCTGTGATCACCGCTTTCGTGGACGTGAGCCAGTACTGGGTCGCATGGCAGATCACCGATGGCAAGGCCGGTGAGGCCCGTTTCGGTTCCATCTCTCCGGCACCCAACACTGTCTGGAATCCTTACGGAGCATGCGTTGCCCCTGTTTCGGATGACCTGGGCGACGGGCTCCTGTTCATAGGCTACTCCGCTGACGCCAACGGCAACTACGACCTGAACTGGTGCAAGGACGTGGCAAAGAACGAGTGGCTGTCCGTGTTCCACACCGACAGCGCCGGAAACGAGAACTACAACTGCATCTCTGTGGCCACCCTTAACGGAATCCGCTTCTGCGCGGTGGAGAGAGGAGCGCATTTCAACTACGGACCATCTCCTGAAGTCTACCTGTTTGACATTACAGACATGAGTTCCGTCAAGGAGGCATACTATGTGGACAGCGCTGCGGTGGCTGGAGAAAACGCCTTCACCGGAACCGGAGCGTGCAGCGATGTGCTTCTCCAGACCTCATCAGACGGGAAGACCATGGACCTGTTCGTCACTGACGGCAACTATGACTGTCTGACCTGCATAAGATTCACCGCTCAATAGTTTCTCATCATGAATATTCAAAATGTCGATTTCGGCGCGATGGCGTCACGTTACAAGGAGGAACTTCTTGGAAATGTCCTGCCATTCTGGCTGGAACATTCCCAAGACACCAAATTCGGAGGATATTACACGTGCTTGAACCGTGACGGAAGCGTCTATGACAAAGACAAGTTTGTCTGGCTTCAGGGACGTGAGGTCTGGATGTTCGCCATGCTCTACAACAAGCTCGCGAAGAACGAGGAATGGTTGAAGTGCGCTGAGCAGGGAGCCCGTTTCCTGATGAAATATGGATACACCGGTGACTATGACTTTTATTTTTCCCTGACAAGGGAGGGAAAGCCCATAATCGAGCCTTACAACATATTCTCAAACACTTTCGCCTGCATGGCTTTCGCCCAGCTTGCCGAGGCCACGGGGAATGAGGAATATGCCCGTTTCGCCAAGGAGACGTTCCGCCGGATCCTGGAGCGTCGTTCCAATCCTAAGGGTAGATGGTCAAAGGCTGTGCCTGGAACCCGTCCGATGAAGGATTTCGCGCTTCCGATGATCATCTGCAACATGGCCCTGGAGGTCGAAAGGATTATCAATGACCCCCAGATGATGGAACGTCTGATTGACGACTGTCTGCATGAGGTCCTTGACGTTTTCTACCAGCCGGACCTTGGGGTCATGGTGGAGAATGTCTCCGCTGTTGACAACTCCCTTGTGGACTGTTTCGAAGGCCGCAGGATCAACCCTGGACATGATCTTGAGGCGATGTGGTTCCTGATGAACCTCGGAATCAGGCGCAAAGACAAAGCACTTATCGAGAAGGCCGTGGAGATTTCCCTCAGGGTCATCGATTACGGCTGGGACAAGGAGTACGGGGGAATCTTCTACTTCATGGACCGCAAGGGCTATCCTACACAGGAACTTGAGTGGGATCAGAAACTGTGGTGGGTCCACATCGAATCCGCCATCGCGATGCTGAAAGGCTACCAGCTGACCGGCAACGGGAAGTGTCTCGATTGGTTTCTGAAACTGGATGAATATCTTTGGACTCACTTCAAGGACAAGGAATATCCTGAATGGTTCGGCTATCTCAACCGCAGAGGCGAGGTCCTTCTTCCTCTTAAGGGAGGCAAATGGAAGGGATGTTTCCATGTGCCGAGAGGCCTCTACCAGATCAGTACCATGCTGGAGGACATCGCAAAGGGACGGGAGGCCCACGTTTGATGCATAGGTCATCTTATTCCTTTGGGATACTGTTTATTATAATTGCTTCGGTTCTGCTGCGCTCATGCGGTGGAACTGAAGTTTTTTATGATGTTGTTGTCATCGGTGGCGGCGCAGGAGGTACAGCCGCCGGCATACAATCGGCCCGTTCAGGGGCATCCACGTTGGTAATCGAACCGACTCCTTGGCTGGGAGGCATGCTTACTTCAGCCGGAGTCTCAGCGATAGACGGCAACTACCGTCTAAGGGGAGGCTTGTTCGGGGAGTTCTGCGATTCTTTGGCCAACCGCTACGGAGGGTATGACGCGCTGAAGACAGGATGGGTGAGCAACATTCTGTTCGAACCGAAGGTCGGAGCGGAGATATTCATGAATATGTCCCTTCCGCTTGAAGGCTTGTCCCTTGCTCTGGAGACTGAATGCGTTGCCGTCAAGAAGCTTCGGAATGGATGGAGGCTTACTTTGCACGGTCCGGAAGGCCGCTGTGCCGTGAAGGCCGGAATCCTGATTGACGGAACAGAGCTTGGCGACATCGCAAGACAGTGTGGAGTGCCTTGCAACAGTACACCCGTTGACACGATAGCCGCTGTTCAGGATTTGACCTATGTCATTACCGTGCAGGATTTCGGACCGGATGCCGACATGACCATCCAGTGTCCGGACGGTTACGATCCAAAGTTGTATTCTGATTGCCTGTCCAGAGGCCATTCCGTTGATCAGATGCTTTCCTATGGGGCTTTGCCTGGCGGAAAGATCATGCTCAACTGGCCTATTTCCGGCAATGACTGCTATGTGAAGGACATCACCCAGATGCTTCCTGCAGAGCGGGCCGCAGCGATAGACAGCGCCAAAAGGATCGCCCTTGGCTATCTGTATTATATTCAGACTGAGTTGGGAAGAAAGAACATCGGAATCGCTGAGGGGGAGTACCCGACCGAGGAGGGACTTCCGATGATTCCGTACTACAGGGATTCAAGGCGGATTGAGGGAGAGGTGACATTCACCCTCGCTGACATCGACCGGCCATATTCCAATGATCTTTATCGCACGTCTGTCGCGGTGGGGGATTATCCCGTGGATCATCACCACTACCGTAACCCGGACTGGCGTGACCTGCCTCAGCTGGAGTTTCATCCTGTTCCGTCGTTCTCGGTTCCGTTCGGAGTCATGGTGCCTAAGGACGTTGAGGATCTTCTGGTCATAGAGAAAGCCGTGTCCGTGACCTGCATCGCCAACGGTGCGACCCGGTTGCAGCCGGTCGTGATGGAGATCGGCCAGGCTGCGGGAATCGCTGCCGCGTTGGCAGCCGGCAGGCGGAAGGCCTCAGGGACATATTCATTGAAAGATGTTTCGGTCAGGGATGTTCAGTCCGGCATCCTCGCTTCCGGAGGTTATCTGCTGCCCTATCTGGACATCCCTGTGACAGATCCTCGTTTTGCTGCATTGCAGAGAATCGGAGCGACCGGGATCATGCGTGGCGAGGGACGCTCCGTCGGTTGGTCCAACGAGACCTGGTTCCGGATTGATGATCAGGTCAGGCAGGAGGAGATATTCCTTGAAGACTATTACCCCGGAAAGACCCTTTCAGATCTTGGACTTCCGCCACTAGACTCACTCACCCGTGGGGAATATGCCGTCATCATCGACAGCCTTCTGCATCCTTTCGAGTCACGGGAAATCACGCACACCGGTGCTCTTGTACATTTTTTTGCCACATTGGAAAAATTGGATTAATTTTGAAATCTAAATTCCCCGTCCGTCTATGACAGAAAAAATCATCATTCTGGATTTCGGTTCGCAGGTGACGCAGCTCATCGGGCGCAGGCTCCGCGAACTGAACGTTTATTGCGAAATCTATCCGTTCAACAAGGTGCCGGTGCTGGACGAGACCGTCAAGGGAGTCATCCTCTCCGGAAGCCCTTGCTCGGTGCGCGACAAGAACGCCCCGCAGATCGACCTGAGCGGCATCAAAGGTAGGCTCCCTCTTCTGGGAATATGCTATGGCGCACAGTATCTTGCTTACAAGTTCGGGGGCGAGGTGCTTGGCTCGCTGGCTCGTGAATATGGCCGCGCGATGATGGATGTCGTTGATCCTGAGTCTCCTCTGCTCAAGGGCGTTTCGGCTCATTCGCAGGTTTGGATGTCTCACGGGGACACGATAGCCCGTCTCCCGGAGGGTGCTGAGGTGATCGCCTCGACAGAGAGCGTAGCCAACGCGGCCTTCCACTTCAAGGGTGAGCAGACCTACGCCGTGCAGTTCCACCCGGAGGTGTTCCACACGACGGAAGGCACGAAAATCCTCGGCAATTTCGCTTTGGGAATATGCGGATGCAAGGGGGACTGGACTCCGGCCTCGTTCATTGAGACGACCGTTGCCAGTCTTAGAGAACAGATTGGGAATGAGAAAGTTATCCTCGGACTTAGCGGTGGAGTCGATTCGACTGTCGCCGGAGTGCTGCTGAACAAGGCCATAGGCCACAATCTCACCTGCATATTCGTGAACAACGGTCTGCTGAGGAAGAATGAATATGAGGATGTCCTTGCCTCGTACAAGGACATGGACCTCAATGTCATAGGTGCGGACGCATCCAAGGAGTTCCTTGACGCTCTCGCCGGGGTGACGGAGCCTGAGGCCAAGAGAAAGATCATCGGGAGGCTTTTCGTCGAGACTTTCGACAAGTATGCCCGCACCATCGAGAACGCCCGTTGGCTTGCTCAGGGAACAATCTACCCTGATGTGATCGAGTCCGCCGGCATCGAGGGCATCGCCTCGAAGATCAAGTCCCACCATAATGTCGGTGGCCTCCCCGAGAAGATGAACCTGAAGATTGTCGAGCCGCTGCGTGCCTTGTTCAAGGATGAGGTCCGCAGGGTAGGCCGCGCACTCGGCATCAAGGAGGAGCTTGTGGGCAGACATCCTTTCCCTGGACCGTCGCTTGCCATCAGAATCATCGGCGACATCACCGAGGAGAAACTGAATGTTCTCCGCGAGGCCGACGACATATTCATAAAAGGTCTTCGGGAATATGATTGCACGTCTCTTCATTTCCCGTCCGCTTCGGATCCCCGCATCGAGGCGAAGAACCTTTATGACGCGATCTGGCAGGCCGGAGTCATTCTGCTGCCTATCAAGAGCGTGGGAGTGATGGGGGATGAGCGCACCTATGAGAATCCGGTCGCACTTCGCGCTGTGGTCTCCACCGACGCCATGACCGCTGACTGGTTCCATTTCCCGTATGACTTCCTCGCACAGGTCAGCAATGACATCATCAACAAGGTCAAGGGGGTCAACCGCGTAGTCTATGACATCTCGTCCAAACCGCCCGCAACCATCGAGTGGGAGTAGGATTTATTTTTGTTTGATCGGATGAATGAGAGTCCCCTTGTGGCATCTATGCTTCGCGCCCTATCCGGGTGAAGGATGCCCCAAGGGGAAACTCTCATTCGGCTTTGAAATCGGGTGCCAGGCACCTGAGCCATGCGATGAGGGCATGTGCGATTCTTTCATGTCCCTCGTCAGTAGGGTGAAGCCTGTCCATGTCACGTGGAAAGTATTCCTTCTGCGAGCGGTTGAGCGGGAATATTCCAGAGATGGCGTTGAGGTCGATCACTGGCACCGCCCACACGCTGCCGGCATCCTTGACCGCGTCGACGTAAGCGTCAACGTATTCTCCGCACCTGTTGGTGTAGTTCTCGTCCGGCTGGATGTTTGTCTTGCCGAAATTCGCGTAGCCTCTGTGCAGCGGAGTCATCAGGATGATCTGCTGATGCGGGTACATGTTCTTAAGCGAATCAAGCGCCATGTTGATCCGCCCCTTGAAGGTGCTTTGATCGAGGTTGAGGATCCTGTGCCTTCTCGTCTGCATCGACTTAGGCTCTCCGTTCGCGGCCTCCACTTGGACATATTCCTCGGTGAACCATTCCCCGATAGGCACCCCGGCATTGAAGTCGTTGGTCCCCATCAGGATAAGAATCGCGTCGATATTGTCCCCATACTCGCTTTTCAGCCTGTTCGCCTGTGGTACTACCTCATTCCATTGCTGCCCGTTTTGAGCCACCACGCAAGGAATGATCCCGATTTCACGCGCCATGTACCAGTAGTACTTCTCCGGCCCGTTCGCCACCTGCGGATCCGAGATAGAATCCCCTATGATACCGACTCTCGCTCCGTACCACGGATGCATTGTGTCCACTGACGTGTTGCCTGAATTCGCCGGGATGTTTTTCCCCTGTGCCAATGCGATGTTTGTTGCAAGTACCCCCGTCGCAAGCAATGCGATGGTCTTGGTTAAAAGAGATGCGTTGATATTCATTTTATTTGCTTTTGGAGGTTGCGGCATCATCTTGAAGACCCATCAGAGATGATTTTATGAAGAGGTGCCTAGCGGAATCGAACCGCTGTAGCAGGTTTTGCAGACCTGTGCCTAACCGCTCGGCCAAAGCACCATTGTTATGGATTGCAAAGATAACGCTTTTTCTGTTATCCGCAAATATTTCTTCCCTAAAACGCTTAAAACGGTTGGAATAATACTTTGGAATATGCCGGCGGATTGACGGGATTTTCCTTATTATTATGTAAATTTGCTGGCGGACGTGCTGAAAATACGTTGCTGGTTCGGCTATAGCGTCAGCCGGAGCGATGTGCCCGGTCATTGAGTTTGTCGAAGTGACAATAATTTAAGAAAGTCGGTGACGGATGCTTCGACAGGCTCTGCGGCCGGGAAACGAATTGAAATTTATTGTGCTTAAATGAATATTAGAAAGATAGTATCTTTGATGGCCGCCGTGTGCGTGTCCGCTGTGGTGGCTGTGGCGCAGGAGTTGCCGGTCAAATTCGCTTTCCTGACCGACCTTCATTATTCGGCCGGCAGCGGCTCAGCCAAGGATCTGAGCCGTTGCATCAAGGATGTCAACACTTTGGACAGTCTGGATTTCGTGCTGATTGGTGGCGATCTTACTGACTTCGGGACGGACGAGGAGATTGTGGCTGTCAAACAGATGCTTGACTCGCTCAGGCACAAGTACTATGTCGTGGCCGGAAACCACGACGCCAAGTGGTCCGAGAGCGGGTGCAACACATTTTTGAAAGTCTTCGGCTACGAGAACTATGAGTTTGAGTGCAAAGGGTGGCGGTTCATCGGCTGTAACTGCGGTCCTGACATGAGGATGGCTCCCGCACTGATTCCGCAGGAGAGTATGGAATGGCTCAAAGGGCTCAAGCCGGGAAAGAAAACGGTTTTTGTTAATCATTACCCTCAGGACACATCGGTACTGAACTACTTCGATGTTACCCGTGAACTTAAACGAATTGGCACACGTTTCGAGGTCGGAGGTCATTGGCACAGCAACGTGGCTTTGAACTACGATGGAATCCCAGGAGTGTTGAACCGTTCGACCTTGACAGCTGGAAAGCAGCCTGGCTACAACCTCTTCACTATTCTGAATGATAGCGTTACAGTCTCTGAAAGAAGACTTTACGGCTCCACAACGGTCCAACTTGAACCTTGGTACACAAAGAAACTGGCAGAAGTGAAAGACACTGTCACCTACGATGCCGATGGCCTCCCTGCCAGCTATCCGTGGATGCGCTACGATGTCAACAACGACAGCCCTGTCAAAGAAGTGTGGAAGCTAAAGGATGACAGCAATATCGTTGCAGGATTCGCTAGAGACGGAGAAAAGGCTTGGTATTCAACCGCTTCGGGCTACATCCGCTGCATAGGCGTCAAAGATGGTAAAAGAATATGGTCGAAAAAGTTTCCGGGCAAGATCTTTTCAACCCCTGCCGTAAAAGGGAAGTATCTGGTCTTTGGCTGCACGGACGGCAACATCTACGCTCTGAACGCCAAGAATGGAAAGACTGTCTGGAAATATGCCGCAAGGAAATCCGTGCTGGGCAGCCCTGTCATATTCAATGGCAAGGTCTATGTCGGTGCTTCGGACGGGTGCTTCAGGGCGCTTGATTTGAAGACAGGAAAGGCGGTGTGGACATATTCAGACGTGCAGGGGTTCGTTGAGTGCCGCGCTTACGTTGACAATGAGCAGGTTGTCTTTGGCAGTTGGGGCAATCGCTTATATTCTTTGAACCCTCAAACCGGTGCGCTCCAATGGGAGTGGAGGTGTGAAAAGCCTTCAAGGATGTACTCGCCGGCGGCCGTGTGGCCTGTCAAGGCGTGCGGGAAGATATTCATAGCGGTTCCTGACAGGCGGCTTTATGCTCTTGACGCCGCGACAGGGAAGGAACTCCGGCATTATGAGAAATCAGCCCGGGAGGCGGTCGGGGTTTCTCCTGACGGGAAGAAGGTTTATTGCAAATCAATGTGGCACACAATCACTTCCGTGGATGCCGCGAGCCTTGAGGTGGATTGGTGTGCGGAGACGGGCGCCGGCTATGAGATCTCTCCGACCTCGATCGTCCGCATTGGGAATGAGGTTATCATGCCGACCGACAAAGGCAACATCATCGGATTTGATGCTGAGGACGGTCACAGGCTTTGGGCGAGGAAGATTTCCATCGCGCTTGTGAATCCTATGGAGGTCTGGAGCGAAGGGGGCGCCACCTACATTCTTGCCTCAACCATGGACGGGGCGGTGACGCTGCTTCGAGAATAACGGCATTTAAGGAGAAGTGACGGTGAAGGAGGATGATCAAATACTTTTGGTCACCCTCTTTTTACACCTTAATTTTTCTCATTGAGGTATAATACTTTCTCTATCCTCAAGTGTTTATAATAATTATGGTATTTATAGTAACACATAATGCACATTAAAATTGATAACATATTGCTTGCGGAATTGAAGAAGGGAACTGAGAATGCCTATGCTAGGATATTCAACCTGTATGGAAGGGCTCTGTACTCTTTCGCCTACCGTTTTCTTAAATCCGAGGAGGATGCTGAGGATGCAGTGCAACATACATTTATGAGATTATGGATGAAGAGGAACCGTGTCAGTTTAGATGAGGATGTGTTCAATCTTCTATATACGATTATGAAGAATCACATACTCAACGAATTGCGGCATCGCACCATAGTGATTGAGGCTAATTATGCCTTGGCTCAGACAGAAGAGGATGACGGGAGGTTGATAAACGAGATTGAAAGACGGAATGAATGGCGGCGCTTGCTTTCCGGAATATCAGATCTTCCGGAAAGAAAAAGGGAAATCTGCTTGCTCAAACTGATGAAAGGAATGTCAAACAAAGAAATAGCCAAGGTCATGAATATTAGCGTGCCGACGGTAAAAGTTCATTATAATCAAGCTATTAAAATATTGAAAAAGAATATTCTCGGATTCTTGCTGATAGTGTTCTTATTGGAATTTTGACGATGTTGATAAAAAATGATACATAATGGAAGCGATGAGAAAAGAGTATGATGAAAGACTGGTTTCACGGGTGCTGGATAATCAGGCGTCGGCTGAGGAGGCTCGTGAGGTCGCCAACTGGTTTTCAACCGATGAAGGGCAGGAGTGTCTGTCAGCCCGAATGTCTGAGGATTGGAAAAAAATATCGGAGGCTGACATGTGTACAGCCTCACATGAAGATGATGAAACCCAGACGCGCATGAAGGAACGCTTGCTTAGCGGGATCCGTCAGGAAAAGAAAAGGAGCCGTCTCGGAATCATGGTTGCGGCTTCGTTGGTTGTTCCGTTGGTGCTGGCTCTGTCATCGCTTGTGTTTCTGACGGCTAGAATGAAGTTGTTTGCTCCTGTGATGTACTCGAATGTGGAGGTTCCGGTCGGGGAAAGAATGCAGGTGTTATTGTCTGACGGGACTTCTGTAATGCTCAACTCGATGTCCAAACTTACATATCCGACAAGGTTCGGACTTTTCAGCAGACGTGTGAAACTAGAGGGTGAAGCATATTTCTCTGTAGCAAAGGATTCGGGGCGGCCTTTTACTGTGGAGTCCGACAATCTTGACGTCATGGTTACCGGTACACGCTTCAACATCAAGGCCTATCGTCAAGAACCTGTACGCGTGACCCTTGAAGAAGGTTCGGTCTTACTTGACGACCACAGACTCTTGAACTATAGTCTCAAGCCTGGCGAATCCGCTGAATATAATAGAATCACCGGTGATTGCAGAATCAGCCGTCCAATCGACATGGAGCCGGTTTCGTCTTGGCGGGAGAACCGGCAGTGTTTCAGCATGGCGTCGCTTGACGAGATACTGCACACGCTTGAGCGCCAGTATGGAGTCTCTTTTGACGTGAAGGATCCGAAAGTGTTGGACGGCAGATTCACCTTGTCTTTCCCTGACAGCACCCCAGTCAAGGACGTGTTGAAAGACATCGAGACTGTCTCCTATGTTTCTTTTCATGAATGTGGAAACGGGAGATGGCAGGTTGCCTCTACCGTTGATTAGTCGTTCATTGGCTCCCGATGAGGCAATGAGAAGAAAATAGAATGGCCGCGATAATACTTTTCGGGCTTGCAAGTGTTAATAATATTAAAATGAAATAACCAATTAAAATATTATTAGCAAAATGAAGAGTATTTCAAAAAGAGTGGCCGCAGTGATCGCAGTCTTGTTGGTCTCTGCGAGCCTGATTCCTGCGATGGCTCAAAAGGTGACCTTGAACTGCAAGGACACCGGAATCGAGACCGTGTTGGGGTCCATCCAGCGACAGACCAGTCTGCGTATGGTCTACAGCAACCAGACTATGGACATGAACCGTAAGGTGACCATCAACGTGAAAAACGCCGGATTGAAGGATGTCATGGATGAACTGTTCTCCGGTACGGAGACGGTCTACGAGATTCGTGACAACAAAATCTATCTGAGGGAAAGAAAGGCAGCGGCGGATGGACTTGTCAGGATCCAAGGTGTCGTGACAGATGAGAATGGGGCGCCGGTGGCCGGCGCCTATGTTCAGGAAAGCGGATCACGGAACAACGGAACCATTACAGACTCTGATGGTAAGTTTGAGATTGGAGTCGGTGCCATGGCTTCCCTGAACGTCAGTTTTATGGGATTCCGGACTCGGAATGTGGCCGTGAAAGGCAGGACATCGCTTTCTGTTGTCCTTCAGGAGGACAAGGAAGCCCTTGACGAGGTTGTGGTGATCGGTTATGGAACCATGAAAAGAAAGGACTTGACCGGTGCGACATCTGTCATCAGCGGCAAAGACGTTGAGTCCAGAAAGACGACCAATCTTTCATTGGCGCTTCAGGGAGCGACTCCTGGTCTGCTTGTGACACGCTCAGGTGGAGATCCGGAAAACAGCGGTACCCTCCGTGTGCGTGGAATCACGTCCATAAGCAATGCGAGCCCTCTGGTCATCGTTGATGGAGTTCCTGCCAAGATCGATCTTGTCAATCCGAATGATGTAGAATCGATCACTGTGCTTAAGGATGCCGCGTCTGCTTCTATCTACGGCGCGCGTGCGGCTTCCGGTGTGATTGTCATCACGACCAAGCGAGCCAAGGAATCCTCTCTGGATTTGAACTACAGTTATGAGTATAATCTGGAGTTCCCGACCGAGTTGCCTGAATATGTAGGGGCGGTTGACTATATGAAGATGGCCAATGAGCTTCGCTACAACGACAATCCCTCAGCCGGGATGTGGCAGACATATCCAGAAGATCTGGTGACTGATTATCTTACATTGAACGAGTCTGATCCGGACAGGTACCCTATCGCGGACTGGCAGAACGCCGCCTTCAAAAAGTCCACGTCACATCAGACACATTCTCTTCTGATCACGGCGGGAAACAAGACGGTGAGGACAAAGGCGTCTCTCCGCTACGACAAGTCAGACGCTCTTTATGTCAACAAGACTTTCCAACGTTTCATGATCCGGATCAACAACGACATCAACATCAATAAATATCTTGGCGCCCATCTGGATCTGAATCTCAAGCGATCCGAGTCGGTGTCTCCGATCGACGCGCCTTGGTCTTCCAGGATGATACCGCCGATTTACGCCATCAAGTGGAGTGACGGGAGATACGCTGATGTGAAAGATGGAGGCAACATATTCCCGCGTCTTTATGACGGAGGAACCCACACATCTTGGTATAACAACGCAAGTGGCAAGGCGAGCATAGACTTCAGACCGTTTGACGGCTTTAAGGTCTCCGCCGTGGCTTCATACAACTTCTACTTCAACAAAGCCAAAAAGTTTTCAAAGGCTTTGACTTACACGGATTATGACTATCCGGACAACCCTAAGCCGATGAGTGGCCATGTCTATACCAACCTGACCGAAAGACGCGATGATTTCTACGACTCCACTTACCAGCTTGTCGCCAATTATGACAAGTCATTCGGCAGTCACTCAGTCTCAGCCATGGCCGGCTACGAGAGTTTCTACAATTTCTCAGAAAGCCTCACGGCGATGAGAGACCGTTTCGCCATGACATCCTTCCCTTATCTTGACAGGGGAAACAGCAGTTATCAGGATATGTCCGGAAATGCGGACCATAACGCTTACCGTTCTTTCTTCGGTCGTCTGATGTATAACTATGACGGACGTTATTTGGTTCAGGTCAACTTCAGACGTGACGGCTCCTCGAGATTCTCCCGGAAATACCGTTGGGGAAATTTCCCATCAGCTTCGGTGGGTTATGTCCTGACAGAAGAACCTTTCTTCAAGCAATTGCGTCAGGACTGGATATCGTTGATCAAATTGAAAGCGTCGTACGGAACACTTGGAAACGAGCAGATAGGCTCAACCTTCCCTTATCAGGCCGCCATCAACGTCAGCGAGGCTCTGTTGTATGGTCAGAAAGGGCCTGAGACTTTCGCGAGCGCCGCACAGTGGAACTACGCGGTCGAGGACATAACCTGGGAGACAACAAAAACGTGGAACGTCGGTGTCGAGGCGGCTTTCCTTGACAATAAAATCTGGGTCAACGCCGATGTCTACAAAAAGATGACCGAGGACATGCTGATGGAACTCACCATTCCAAGGTACATAGGCTACAGTGATCCGAAGGTCAACGCCGGTACGATGAGGACCAACGGATTCGAGGTCGAGATCGGTTATCGTGATTATTCCGGAGACTTCAATTGGTCGTTTTCAGCCAACCTTTCGGATTTCATCTCCAAAATCACATATCTGAAAGGACAGGACATAGGCTCGGAGGTGTCTCTTGTGAATCTTGAAGGTGGCCAGTTCAATGAGTGGTACGGCTACCTGAGCGATGGTCTGTTCCTGTCGGAGGAGGATCTTGCGGCATCCCCGAAGACTAATGCGAACGTCAAGGTTGGCGACATAAAATACAAGGACATTTCAGGACCGGACGGGGTTCCGGACGGGAAGATATCTCCTGAATATGATAGAGTCAAGCTGGGAGGCTCGCTGCCTCGTTACACCTACGGACTTCAGATCGGACTTGGTTGGAAGGGGATTGATTTTTCCATGATGCTTCAGGGTGTAGGCAAGCAGAATGTACGTATGACAAGGACCATGATCGAACCTTTGCAGAACAATTGGTTGAACGCTCCGGCCATCCTGAAAGGCAATTATTGGAGTTCAACGAACACCGACGAGGAGAACGCTTCGGCCTTGTACCCGAGATTGTCCAGCAAGAGCGCGTCGAACAATTATGCGATGTCGGATTACTGGCTTTTCAACGGGCGATACCTGCGGCTCAAGAATGTGACTTTGGGCTATTCTTTGCCGGAAAACCTTACAAACAAGGCTTTCGGAGGATTCGTGAAGAAGATAAGGGTATATGCGTCGGCCAGTGATCTTTTCTGTATCAATGGTTATCCTAAGGGGTGGGATCCGGAGGCCGGTGGCATCTATTATCCGATCACAACATCAGTAATGGGAGGAATATCCGTAACTTTTTAAATGATTGACAAAATGAAAAACAATATATTGGTGATTATTCTTGCGTTCTTTATGACCGCATGCCAGAATCTGGATCTGAATCCATTGTCATCCGGCTCCTCTGGCAATTGGTATTCGAATGAGGACGAGATTGTGATGGCCTTAAGGGATTTGTACCGCGCTCCTTTCTGGCCTGTTGACGATGAGAGCTGGACGGATGACTATACACAACGCGACAAGACGGGCGCTGTCCTGGATGGAACTCTCAATGGCCAGACTGGTGTCGTCACGGACTATTGGAGTACCCAGTACAAGTTGATATGCCGTGCCACTTCGATTCTGAAATATTCATCCAGGGCTTTGGACAACGGTTTGTCGAAGGCTAAGTACGACAGGTTCATCGCGGAGGCCAGATTCTTGAGGGCGTGCGCATATTCAAGGCTCACGGAAAAATTCGGTGATGTGCCTTATGTAGATGATGTCCTGACAATCGATCAGGCTTTCGCTTACGGCAGAACTCCAGTAGCCGAAGTGAACCAGCATATTTACGAAGACTTTGACGAGGCGATCAAGCTTCTTCCGGAGAAATATTCTGGAGAACAAAGGGCCACGAAATATGCCGCCATGGCATTCAAGGCAAGGCACGCTCTTTACATCGGTGATTACAAGACCGCGGCCGAGGTGTCGAAGAATCTCATCGAGAGCGGTGTCTTCAGTCTGCACAAGGATTTCTCTGACATGTTTGTGTCGTCTCCTGTTGAATCCAACAACGATGAGGCTATCTTCAAACTGCCGAGGTCTGTGGAGTTGAAGATCAACCATTTTTCCACGAGGGACTATATGCCGCGTCTTTTCGGCGGTTATGCCCAATACACTCCGTCATGGGATCTTTTGGCAAGTTTCCTTTGCACCGATGGACTTACGATAGACAAATCCCCTAAGTTTGACCCACACAATCCGTTTGAGAACCGTGATCCAAGATGTGAGGCAACCATCGTCAGGTTCGGATCAAACTATCTTGGGATAGAGTACAATCCTTCACCGCTTGCCGAGGATCTGTACAATTATGACACCGGTAAGTATGACACAAAGAACAAGGATTCGAGGATTTCCCAGCAGTATGCTTCGTTCAACGGACTAATCTGGAGAAAGAAAGTCGATGAGACATGGAAAAAATTCCTTGCGGCCAACGACTACATCATCATCAGGTTCGCCGAGATGTACCTAACCTACGCCGAGGCGAAGATTGAGCTGGGAGACATCGACCAGAGTGTGCTCGACGCCATCAACACGGTGAGGTCCAGGGCATATAAAGTCACAAAGGACATGACCGACAAATATCCTGCTGTCACAACCAAGGACCAGACTGAGTTACGTCGGATTGTCAGGATTGAGCGAAGGATGGAATTCGCTATGGAAGGGCTTCGTTATATGGACCTGGTTCGTTGGAAACTGGCTTCCGTCTCTCTCAACAGGAAGAATTATGGCATGAGATACCCGATGTCAAAGTCTGAGGAATATATGAAGGACTGGTTCTGGGCATTTACCCCGATCATTGACGAGAACGGGCTTCCTGATTTCACTGAACTTGAGAAACAGGGCAAGATCATGGCTTTGTCGGAAAGAAACTGGAACGACAGGCAGTACCTGTGGCCTATTCCGACAACTGACCTCCAACTCAACGAGAATATGAAACCTAACAATCCTGGCTATTAGTCTTGTTGTAAGATGGGATATTTGAAAACAGTATTGACGTCAGTCATGCCGTTGCTTTCCGCCTTGGCCATGAACGCTCAGATCTTGGTCGAGGCCGAAAGTTTCGGCCATAGAGGCGGATGGGTCGTAGACCATCAGGCTTTCAACAAGATCGGGTCTTCCTACCTGAATGCCCATGGACTTGGGTTTCCGGTCGCGGACGCTTTTACGGACATCGAGGTAGAGGAGCCCGGGAACTATCACGTGTATGTGAGTACATACAATTGGACATCTCCTTGGTACAACGGGAACGGTCCTGGTGCGTTCAATGTGATAATCAATGGCAAGACTCTGCCTGTGAATCTTGGCGTTGAAGGTGACCGGTGGGAATGGCAGTACGCCGGGCGTGCCGAGTTGACTGAAAAGACACGTGTGGCGCTGCATGACCTCACGGGGTTCAACGGCCGTGTCGACGCGGTGTATTTCTCGAAGAAGAAATCCGTCCCTCCATCTGACTTTGACGCTTTGAGAAAGTTCCGGAACGAGCAGCACGGACTCACTGAACCGGAGGAAATCCAAGACGCGGATCTTGTGGTTGTGGGCGGAGGCATAGCCGGATGCGCGACGGCCTTGTCAGCCGCGAGGTATGGATTGAATGTCGTTCTGGTTGACAACCTGCCGAGGCTCGGGGGCAACAATTGGCTTGGAGTCACGATGTCGGGTTTGATGTGCTATAACCTGTACCCGAACATCGGACGAGTAGTCCGGGAACTTAACGGCATCCCGGAGGCCTATCATCAGGCTTACAACATTGAGAGGGTGGGCAACGGCAACGGATCGGCGATTGTGACAAAGAGCCGCGATGAGTTGGCGGACCTGCGCGATGAGTTGATGAGGGACGGAAACGTGAGGGTGTTCCATAATATTCATGTGTTCGCCACTGATTCGGAAAACGGAACGGTGACATCAGTGACCGGCAAGGATCTTCTGACTCAGAAGGAATATGTCTTCAAAGGTGCTTATTTCGCTGATTGTACGGGAGATGGAGAAGTGGGCTATCTTCTCGGAGCTGATTATCACATCGGGCGGGAACCCAGATCATTCGCCGGGGAGCCTTCCGCACCGGAGGTGGGGGATCAGAAGAAACTTGGCGGAACATTGAATTGGTCGTCAAGGGAAACCAAGTCGCCTTCATCCTTTCCATCCCCGTCAGACATTCCTTGGGCGATCCAATGCTCGGAACAGTACAACGTGCCGGTGAAGCATTATGAGTGGACATGGGAGACGGGATTTGAGATAGACAACGCCCTTGAGCCGGAGTTGGTCCGTGACAATATGCTGAGAGCCATATTCGGGAACTGGGCTTGGCTAAAGAACAATCGTTCAGACTACAAGAATCTGGAACTGTGTGATGTCGCCCATATTCTTCAAAAGAGGGAATCAAGGCGCATTATGGGTGATTTTGTCTTGACCGAAAATGACATAAGGAACCAGGTCGAGTACCCTGACGCTTCTTTCACGACGACCTGGACGCTTGACCTGCATTATGCCCGTCCTGACAACAGTCTGCATTTTCCTGGCTGGGAATGGCAATCGTACTGTCACAACACAGACAAGAGCACTTGGATAAGACCTTATCATGTACCTTACAGAGTCTTGTATTCAAAGGACTTCGATAACCTGTTCATCGGAGGAAGGAATATGAGCGTGTCTCACGTTGCATTAGGTACGGTCCGCGTGATGGCCACATTAGGAATGGCCGGAGAGGTCATCGGCATGGCGGCAGGAATCTGTACCCGTCACAAGGCCTGCCCATCGGACGTGTATGAGAAATATCTCCCGGAACTTGTGTCGTGTATGAAAAATGGAGTCCCGAAGCAAACCAAGAGCAAATGAGTCTGGTCAAGAATATTTTATTGGCCGTCATCGTGGTCATTCCCTTTGTCGGTTGTGACAGTAAACCGTCGGTTTTCTCCATTAAAGGCAATGTTGAGGTTTCATTGACCGCTGACACTGTGTCTGTACTTCGAAATCCATGCTGTGGCTGGGGGCTCTACGACGACGCTGACGGAGAGGTGGCCGAAGCTGACAGCTATTGGAAAGCCTTGGATGACTTTGTCCCTTACGCCTCGTTCTTTTATGTGCGTTGGCGTTGGTCTGACATGGAACCAGAGGAAGGGCATTATGCATGGAAGTATGACGAGAATTACCGGAAACTCATTAAAGGAGCCTTGGATCGTGGACTCAGACTTACGTTCAGAATCTATTACGACAGCAAGGACAATCTCAGGCAAGCCACTCCCGACTATGTCAGGAAGGCAGGAGCGAAAGGACGCATCGTGGATGGTCTCTGGACTCCGTACATTGATGATCCCGTGTTCAGAGAGAAACTGGCTGACTTCGTGACCGCATTTGCTGAGGAATATGACAACCCGGACATCGTTGACTTTGTTGATGGAGTCAATGCTGGCTGGTGGGGAGAGTGCCATCATCTGAACATCACAGACAAAGGTGACAAGGATGAGGTGCTTGCATGGTTTACAAATCTTTATGGCCGTCGATTCAAGCGCGTTCCCCTTGTCATGCCGGTGTGCAGCGGTTTTGGCTTCGATTCTGAGAAGGGCATTGCCGTGGATCGCGACGGTTATGCTTTCCGTCGGGACGGATTGGGAAGCAAATGGTTTACCGATAAAGAGAAAGCCACGGTGTCAAGCCTTTATCCCGGAACCCTTTTGATAGGAGAATCATGCTATTGGAAGGGTGACGATTCAGACAGTCTTGGCTTTGATGATCCCAAATATCATTTCAAGAATTGGCGACAGGTCTTTGAGGCTACGTACAAGGATGCCATAGATTATCATTTCAACACGCTGGATCTGCGAAGACCTCTTGAGGCGCGGCGGTGGCTCTCCAAAGCCCCGGATCTGGTCGAGGCTTTTGTCCGTAATGGAGGGTATAGGCTTTGTCCGGAGATTGTCTCGTTGCCTGTGAAAGTCAGAAACGGATCGTTGGTCAGCATCGGGCATCGTTGGGAAAACCTTGCGTCAGGAATATTCCCGAATTCAAACAAGCGTTGGGGAGGAAAGTATCGTGTCGCTTTCGCTTTGCTGGATGTTGAAGACCAGCCATTAAGGGTGTTCGTGGATTCGCAATCCGATCCAGGTACGTTCCTGAAGGGGAATGATGTGGACTATCTGTTCAATGTGAAAATAGACGGCGTCCCTGCGGGAGATTACACCTGGGACGTGGCTATTGTTGACACATTGGAGGATGACAGACCAGGGATTCGGCTTGCGGTTGACTCTGGGACTGCCGGTGGCTGGGTAAAGCTGAATTCGGTAAAGGTCAGATAATGCAATTAGATAAGGACAAATTGAATCCGCAATAATGCTGGAGTCAAAATAATTCCGTATCTTTGAAATCTATTGGCTTGTAATGTGCCAATGTTTTACAAAGACCACTTGATTGATGAAAGCAATGCGTTTGATATGAAAAAGTTACTACTGATTCTTGCGGCTGCTCTGGCCGCGACCCCGCTATTGGCGGAGAAAAACAACAAGATGGAACCGTGGCAGGATCCGAACGTGTTCGAGGAGAGCCGTTTGCCTATGTCTGCCACGTTCGTGACAGACCAACAGAAGACTCTGACTCTTAACGGAGTCTGGAAGTTCAAGTGGAACGAGACCATCGAGGGACGTACGAAGGGCTTCGAGGCCGTTGACTACAACGATGCGGACTGGGGCACGATTCCGGTTCCGGGAATGTGGGAGCTGAACGGGTACAACGATCCGCTCTATGTCAATGTCGGCTACGCGTGGAGAGGCCACTACACGAACAACCCGCCTTACCCTCCGACCGAGCACAACTATGTCGGCCAGTACCGCCGCACTTTCAACGTTGACAAGTCTTGGATCGGGAAACAGATCTGCCTCTGCATCGGCTCCGCCACCTCCAACGTACGCGTCTGGGTTAATGGAAAGATGGTCGGCTACAGCGAGGACAGCAAGCTTGAGGCACGTTTCGACCTCACCAAGTACGTCAAGGAGGGGGATAACCTCATAGCCCTTGAGATTTTCCGCTGGTGCGACGGTTCCTACCTTGAGGACCAGGACTTCTGGAGACTAAGCGGAATCGCCCGCGGTGTCTATGTCTACACCCGTGAGAAGGATCGCATCGAGGACGTGAACGTCACCGCCGGTATGGACGGAAATTTCACTGTGAAAGCGAAGGTGACCAAAGGAGTGAGGAACGTACGTGTCGCTGTCATTGACAAGAACGGGAACCAGGTTGCCTACAGGGAGGTCTCTCCGGTCAAAGGCGAGGCGATCCTGAACGGAAACGTCCCGAACCCGTCACTTTGGAGCGCGGAGATCCCGAACCTTTACACATTGAAAGTGACCGCCTCTGACAAAAAGAATGTGGTTGAAAGCACATCGATAGATTTCGGCTTCCGCACTGTAGAGATAAAGAACAGCCAACTTCTTGTCAACGGCCGGCCGATCCTCGTCAAGGGAGCCAACCGTCACGAGCTCAGCGCCGAAAAGGGCTATGTGGTCTCGGAAGAGGACATGATCCGGGACATCCGCATCATGAAGGAACTGAACATCAACGCGGTGCGCACCTGCCACTACCCTGATGACCCACGCTGGTACGCCCTCTGCGACAAGTACGGTCTTTATGTGGTGGACGAAGGCGACATCGAGTCCCATGGAATGGGGTACGAGAAGGAGTCTCTCGCGCATAGGGCTGATTTCAAGGCCGCTCACCTCATCCGCGACCAAAGGATGATGCGCAGGGATTTCAATCACCCGTCCGTGATCATCTGGAGTCTGGGCAACGAGGCTGGAGACGGGGACAACTTCACGGCCTGCTACAAATGGATGAAAGAGAACGACCCTTCAAGGCCGGTTCAGTACGAAAGGGCGCGCGGAGGCAAGAACACCGACATCCATTGCCCGATGTACGTTTCCCCGGCCGAATGCGAGGCGATCGTCCTGCGCAAAAGCGGCAAGCCGTTGATCCAGTGTGAATATGCCCACGCGATGGGGAACTCCATAGGCAATTTCAAGGAATATTGGGATCTCATCCGCAAGTATCCTACCTACCAGGGCGGCTTCATCTGGGACTTCGTGGACCAGGCTCTCCGCTGGCCTTCCAAGGACGGCGGCACCGACCACATCTTCGCCTTCGGTGGCGATTTCAATGAATATGACCCTTCGGACGGGTCGTTTAACTGCAATGGCGTTATTGCCGCTGACAGAACCCTGCATCCACATGCTTATGAAGTCCGTTACCAACACAGGAATATTCTTACGTCACTTGCCGGGCAGGGAAAGGTGAGCGTCTATAATGAGCACTTCTTCAAGGACTTGAGCCAATACCGGATGCTTTGGAACGTCGCTGTTGACGGTGTTGCCGTCGCCTCTGGCGTTGTTGAGAATCTGAACATCGCACCTCAGAAAACTGTCACTATGGACTTGCCAATCGGTTCTCTTCCTGAGACAGACGCTGACATATTCCTTAACATTTCCTATGTCCTTAAGACCGCTGACGGGCTTCTTCCTGCTGGTACTGAGGTTTCTTATGAGCAGTTTGAATTGAAAAAGAGATCGGGCTCTGTGTTTAGGGCAGGTTCCGCTTTGGTCAGCGGCAAGACCTTGGCTCAAAGTGAAACTGCCGATGATTATGTTTTCTCCGGCTCTTTCGCTTTTGCAGGCACCACAGCAGAAAGGATTGCCGATTGGACAGCGACATTCGACAAGACTACCGGATTTCTTTCCAGTTACACTGTTAATGGTGTCCAAATGCTTTCCGAACCTTTGACTCCGGAGTTCGCACGCGCCCCTACGGAGAACGATATGGGTGCGAAGACGATCCGCGAGATGTACAACACCTGGCGTTACCCGGCTTACAAACTCAAGACCGGCTCATTGGTTGTCGAAAAGGCTACCGACGGTGTCGGCTTGATGTCCTTGTCCGCCGAATATGAGCCGATAGCGGGCGGCGCGGCTGTCGTCGGGATGTTCTACGAAATCTTCCCTGACGGATCCATAAAGGTCACAGAGAAGATGAAGGACGCGGGCAAACTGGCTCAGACTCCGGCCCTTATGCGTTTCGGAATGAAACTGGCGATGCCCGGACGGTTCTCCACTGTGGATTTCTATGGCAAGGGACCTTGGGAGAACTACTCCGACAGGAACACATCGGCTATCGTCGGACACTATACCCAAAGTGTGAACGAACAGTACCACTACGGTTATGTCCGTACGCAGGAGTCGGGCACGAAGACCGGACTGAGATATTTCCGTGTTCTCGACTCGAACGGAACCGGTCTTGAGGTCACCGCCGAGAGCAAGTTCTCCGCGTCCGCGCTTCCGTTCTCCATGAGGGATCTGGACTGCCTTGAGAACGGCACTCCTGTCAGGGCCAACAAGACTAACACCCAGAACGGCGAGGCCCGTCACTCACTGAACCTCAAGGCCAAAGCCCACGAGAACGACCGGACGAACGGGACGACCTACGTGAACTTTGATCTTCTGCAGATGGGTGTCGGAGGAATTGACTCCTGGGGCAGACTTCCTCTGGACAAGTACCTCATCCCGGCCGCCGGGCGTGAGTTCACATTCATACTGCGTCCGGTAAATAATTGAGGCAAAACGCTTGTAAATCCTCAAAAAAGGATTAAATTTGCGAAATATTTGCAAGAAGTTAAACAACTTTAAAAACAATAAGAAAATGAAAAAAGGACTTCATCCCGAAACCTACCGCCTTGTAGCTTTCAAGGATATGTCGAACGACACCGTGTTCATCACCCGTTCATGCGCCGAGACCAAAGAGACCCTCATGGTTGACGGAGTTGAGTATCCGGTTGTAAAGGTCGAGATCTCCAACACATCTCACCCATTCTACACAGGCAAAGTCAAGCTCGTTGACACCGCCGGCCGCGTTGACAAATTCTACCAGAGATACAAGAACCGTCAGAAGTAATTTCTGCCACGGAAGCGATAAAGATGGAGACTGGCCGGATGGCTGGTCTCCTTTGTCTATTTGTCTATGTCTCACTTCTCCACCCGTGGCTGATTCGATTCGATCTGATTGGAACTCCTCTGTGGTCACGCCAAAAAACAGTCTCCTACAACTCGGCTTTTTGACTTGATCGGGCATCCCCTCCCTCTCTGACTCGGCAATGCTGGTACAAGCTGAAATAAAAAAAAGAATCATCTGCAAGATGATTCTTTTCTCTAATCATTAGGCACCGTTGCCGGCACCCTTGTACTGGGTAGGAGAATCGAACTCCTATTGCAAGATTGAGAATCTTGAGTACTAACCGTTATACGAACCCAGCGTTTTTGTTTTGGGATTGCAAAGTTAAACAAAAATCTGTAACCGCCAAAATTTTCTTTAAATTATTAAAAAAAATAATAGGCCTTAAGCTTCATACCATATCTATTATATTCTTGAGATTTTGATCAGGCCCTATGATGCCTTCGACTGAAGAACGGCAGATGTTAGGAATCCAGCGGGGGAAAGCTGACCTATGGATACAAAAAAAACTTCGGAAGAAATCCGAAGTTTTTGTGCTCTGCTAGGGACTCGAACCCTAGACCCACTGATTAAGAGTCAGTTGCTCTACCAACTGAGCTAGCAAAGCATTATGTCTTGAGCGTTGGTCTTGCGACCTTTTACTCTGGAAAGAGGCGACGCTCCTTTTGTGATCCGTTCGGGGCTCGAACCCGAGACCCCAACATTAAAAGTGTTGTGCTCTACCAACTGAGCTAACGAATCTTTCCAACCTCTTCAAGAAGTGGTCTTCCTGATTGGGATTGCAAAGGTAGGGCATTTGAATTAATTCTCCAAACTTTTTCGAGAAAATTTTACGAAAAAGTCAGCTCTTTCAAAAACACCGCATCAGCGGCTCTGGCCCAATCCGGGAACGATTTGTCGGCTACGAACTCATTATCAGCGAAATGCAGCAGAAGATCCAGATCGAACTTGTCAGAAGAAATCGCTGGCCGTGGCATCTCTCCATCGGTAAAGCCGACATCTGAATGCCGCAATGTCATCCGGTAACCCTCCGTTGCATCGTAAGCATTGCATTTCTGTTCAATATGTGACGGTACCATCAGCAGCGGTTTGCCCAGATACATCGCCTCGCAGACTGACTCAAACCCGGCCGTGGAGGCATAGGCATGGCAGCCGGACATCTGGCGAAGGAACTCCTCGTCATTCAGATAATAGAAGGATAAGTTCTTGTCCACAACTTTAACGGGCGCCTCGTTGGCTTTGTCCCAGAAGAACCTCAATGGAACATCGGGATGGGCGGCATGCCAATCCATGACATCTTTTGAGAATCCTGCGTTCAGCATGTAACCGTGGACATAGCCTCCATCGTGAACAGAAGGATCGTCATCTCCTGAAGCACGGCGCAGACCGAGCACCGCGGGGCGAAGCAGAGGAGGCACTACTTTTATCCTATGTCTTGGATCGTCCGGCATCGGTCTGAAACTGAGGGCAAGGACCTTGGCCGCCCCACCGGCTACCATATTCGTGAAAAAATTCAGGGCGTAGTGTCCGAAATACCCCGCCGCGGGGAACTTGAAGTCTTTGTGAAGGAACAGAAACTGGTGCCCCAGGCAGACCATCGGTGCTTTCAGGCGGCTGAACCGGTAGCCCATCGTGCCGAGGATGTCATAGAAATTGACCACAACATCCGGTCTTGTCTCCCTCAGCCTTCTTGAGATGAAACGGATTGACGGGAAGAATCCGGCTATGTGAAGTACATTGTAAAGTCCTGTCTTGAGCGCGCTTGCCTTGCGGTTCGAGGACGATGGCACAAAATTGAAGCTCTCGAACATCTCCACAGGAGCCTGTACAGTCTCAGCGAAGAAGGACGGCAGCTGACGTGCTGGACTCTTGCCGACCAGTACGGCCGACACCTCGTGGCCATGCTCACGGAGCAGCCTTTCCATTGAAATGGCTTGGGTCAGATGCCCACGCCCCTCTCCCTGTACGATAAATACGTACCTCATCGCATTAAGATTCTTGACGGTCAGCAGCCTTTCTTAGGGGCTGAATATTCCTTGATCTTCTGCTCGTCAGCGAGAGGGCAGACGAGTACATTGCCATCCTTGACGGCCACAATGTATCCTTCAAGTCCTTTGACTACAACAGTCCTCGCGTCTTCCGCATACACGATGCAGTCTTTGCAGTCAAAAAGGCGCACGTCACCGCCTATCACCTTGTCTCCGAAACTTTCTTTTAGCGTGACCCTGTCAGGTACAGGATCGTCCTCCGGTGCAGGGATGTGCTCCTTGATTGAGCTGAAACTGCCGAGGTCGGACCATCCCAGATCGCAAGGGATGACATAGATCTCGTCCGATTTCTCCATGACAGCATAGTCAATGGAAATCTTTTCGCAGGTCGGGAACAACTCTTTGACGGTCGCTTCCTCTTCGCTTGTGCCGAAAGATGAGGCGATCCGGTCCATGACCCCGGCGATCTGAGGAGCGTGGGCGCGCATCTGGCTTATGATGGTCCCGGCGCTCCAGACAAAGATACCTGCATTCCAGAAATATGTGCCGGCGGCGAGATATTCCTTTGCGGTCTCAAGATCCGGCTTTTCCTTGAATTCCCGAACCTTGACAACCTCGTCAGTGCGTCTTTTATCAGCGAATATGTACCCGTAGCCGGTCTCGGGGCGTGAAGGCTCGATGCCTACTGTCACTATCCGCCCTCCCTCCGCCGTGAAGTTCAAAGCTTTCCGGATTATGTTCGAGAGCTTTTGTTCATTGATTATCAATGCATCCGCTGGTGTAACCACGATGTTTGCGTCCGGATATGCGGCCGAAATCTTCCAGCATGCGTAGGCGATGCATGGAGCTGTGTTGCGAGGCTCTGGCTCAGCAAGAATATGCCCCTTCGGGATCTCGGGAAGTTGTTCGCGGACAATAGGCACATACTTTTCGGACGTGACAACCCAGAAATTCCCAGGGTTGCAGACTGGTGTGAACCGGTCTACCGTAAGCTGAATCAATGTCTTTCCTATCCCGAGCAAGTCAATGAATTGCTTGGGTTTCTCCGGAGTGCTGACCGGCCACAGTCTGCTGCCGACACCTCCTGCCATAATCACAACATGTGTCTCCATAATTTTCCCGTACTTTTATTAACGCTTACTTGGCTTTGTCTGTAAATTTATGAAAAAATCCTTGAGATTCCTATAGCGCCTGTCCATGCGGTATCCCTCTTGTACTATTTGGTGCGCCCGACAAGACGGTCGGCGAAACCGCGCAGTATCTCGAAACGCTCTCTGTCACAGATGCCGGAGACGCATCTGAGAGCCTTTCCGGTCAGATCAATGATGGCTTTCCTCGCATCTGCTCCTACCTCAAGAGCGTTGTAGATGTCTTTGACCCTGCTGATTTTGTAGGCTTTCTCCCTGTCGGTCTCCACTTTCATTGACATGGCTTCCAGAAGTTCAGTCTTGACTTTATCGTCGGCTTTCTCGAATGCCCTGACGGTCAGCCAGCTCTTCTTTTCGTTGAGTATGTCGCCCCCGATGGGTTTTCCGAAGACTTTCACGTCGCCATAAGCGTCGAGGTAGTCATCGGCAACCTGAAACGCCAAACCAAGGTTGTAACCATAGTCATAGAGACAATCCTGATCTTTTTCAGGCGCGCCTGCTATGAGACCCCCCATTTTAGCCGCGCAGGCGATCAGGACACTTGTCTTCAGACCTATCATATTCATGTAATCCGCCATCGGGACTGTCTGAAGCCGTTCGAACTCCATGTCGAACTGTTGTCCCTCGCACACTTCCGCTGCGGTTTTGGAGAACAACGCCATCACACTGCCCAAGAGTGCCGCCGGCGCATGGGCGATGCGTGAGTAACTGTCGATGCACATCACATCCCCCGAGAGGATGGCCGTGTCGGAGTCCCATTTCTTCCAGACCGTGTCCACCCCTCTGCGAAGAGGAGAGCGGTCCATGATGTCGTCGTGGATCAGCGTGAAGCTGTGGAATACTTCGATTCCCGCCGCCGGCTCCAGAATCTCTGGAGTAAACTCATCCTTGTAGAGTGAATATGTCGTGAGACACAAAGTGGGCCTGATTCGTTTTCCCCCGATCTCTATCATGTACCTGAGAGGATCGTATAGTCCAGAAGGCTTGTCTGTGAATTTTATTTCGCTGAAAAGATTCTTGACCGCCGCGTCGATTGTTTCCGGATTAAGCATTTGATCGTTATTTAAGAAATGTAAAGATAGGTGTTTTTATGGAATATTCGTATCTTTGCGGTCGCAAAAAGGGTCCTGCCCTCTGACAAAGGAACGGCCCTGTGTTCTTGAAACCACGTTAAAAACAAGAAAGACAATGTCAAATTCAGTTAATCAACAGCGTGAGACGCTGTCTGTTACCTACGTTTGGATGTCAGTGACATTCTGCGTGTGTCTGGTAGTTTCCAATATCTTCATCCCAAGACTCTGGCAAGTCGGGCCTCTTCCCGTCCAACTGACTGGTGCGGTACTTCTGTTTCCGATTTCGTACATTCTGAACGATTGTCTTACAGAGGTTTATGGTTACAAAAAGGCCCGTCTGACAATCTGGATCGGCTTCGCGATGTGTCTGTTCGTGTCCATCGCATCGTTCATCGTCACGAAGTTGCCCAAACCGATGTTCGAGGACAGTTACGCAGCCGCGGAGAGCTTCAACTCCCTTTTCGGGCTGGTCCCAAGGTCGATGATAGGTTCTCTTTTGGCCTTTATCGCAGGCTCGACCGTCAACGCATGGATCATGTCCAAGATGAAGGTGGCGACTAAGGGCAAGGGCTTCGGCTGGAGGGCGATCATCTCCACCATCGGGGGCGAGGCGACAGATTCCCTGATCTTCTTCCCGATAGCGTTCGGAGGTTTGCTTCCATTTAAGGCAGTAATCAATCTGATGTTCACTCAGGTTGTGGCTAAAACCTTGTACGAGATTGTGATCCTGCCAGTCACCTCTTGGGTAGTCAGAAAAGTCAAGGCGCACGAAGGGATTGACACCTATGACAATAATATTTCTTACAATCCATTTAAGGTTAATGAAATATAGCTATGGCGGCTGATTCTGGAATACTCATGTGCATATTCCATGGCCGGCGGAGAAAGTTATAGTGCGATCTTATCTTATTTGGGCGGGACAAGTTTTTTGACAGCAGATCGCTTGCTTTTGAGAATTAAGTAAAAATACAATGGCGGAAGGAAGAGAATTGGAGGGCCTTCAGTCCCTCGGAAAGAAGACTGAATATAAAAGTGACTATGCTCCTGAGGTTCTGGAGACATTCGTCAACAAGCATCAAGGCAATGACTACTGGGTAAGGTTCAACTGTCCGGAGTTCACGAGCCTGTGTCCGATCACGGGCCAGCCGGACTTCGCTGAGATCCGGATCAGTTATATTCCAGACGTGCGGATGGTTGAGAGCAAGAGCCTGAAACTATACCTGTTCAGTTTCCGCAACCACGGGGATTTCCACGAGGACTGCGTCAACAAGATCATGAAGGATCTCATCAAGTTGATGGATCCCAAGTACATAGAGGTTACCGGCCTCTTCACCCCGCGCGGCGGCATCTCCATCTACCCTTATGCGAACTACGGACGTCCCGGCACCAGGTACGAAGCCCTCGCCGAGCAGCGTTTCGCCACGCATGAGTGATGCTTTCGGTCGCTGATCTTATCGAAGTGCCTTTCCGTATTTTTGCTATTATATTCAAAGGAATGACTATCTTTGTCGCTGAATATGAAAGGACAAGCGACAGTGGTCAAAAACGCGGGAAGCCATTTCCTGCTTTCGAGGTTGCCGGAGTGGCGGCCTTTTCCTGCGGTGCTAAAAGGCAAGGTGCGCCTGAAAGGCAGCGAGGCGACAAATCCAGTGGCAGTGGGCGACAGGGTGACTTATGAATATTCAGAAGAACCTTCCGCCACTCATCCCGCATCTATCTTAGAGGTGCTGGACCGCAAGAACTATGTGATCCGCCGCTCGACCAACCTTTCAAGGCAGTCGCACGTGATCGCCGCCAATTTGGACAGGGCGTTCATCGTTGTGACTCTTTTTTTCCCGGAAATCAAGCTGCCGTTCCTTGACAGGCTGCTGGTGACTTGCGAGGTCTATGGCATTCCGGCCACCATCGTCCTGAACAAGGTTGACATATTCAGAAAAGAATTTCCTGAGCAACTCGCTGATTTTCACAGGATCTATGAGAGTGCCGGCTATCGTGTGATAGAGACCTCCGCTTTGACTGGAGAAGGGATTGATGAACTGAAGGCTGCCATCGGAGGTCCCGAGGAAGGGCACATCTGCCTTTTCTCCGGAGAGTCCGGAGTAGGGAAGTCCTCCATAATCAAGGCTTTGGATCCGTCCTTGAATCCGAAGGTCGGTGACATCTCCCTCGCTCATCTTCAAGGTCGTCACACAACCTCTCTGTATGAGATGTACCCCTTGGCTTCCGGCGGATTCATCATTGACTCCCCAGGCCTGAGAGGCTTCGGCCTGGTTCACCTTGAAAAAGAAGAGATCGCCCTCTACTTCCCTGAAATGCTCAAGTACTCGCGCGACTGCCGTTTCGCCCCATGCACCCACACCCACGAGCCAGGCTGCGCTGTCAAGCAGGCTGTTGATAATGGCCAAATCTCCCCCGAGCGCTACAATTCCTACCTCGGCATGCTCGAAGAGGACAAGAAATTCCGGTAAGTGCGGGTTCAATAATTCGGGTCAGGAGAAAATAAATTTTCAAATTTTGGTAACGTGCAAAATTTGAAAATTTATTTTCTCCTGACCTATTATTTTCGCGACTGATTGCTCTTCCGTCTTTTTGTGTTACCTTTGCAAAAAGAGTAAAAGGTCCTACTATAAGATATGGTACTGGAAAAGCAGATACTGATGTTTCTTAACATCGCGCACAACAGCGTGAAGCAGTGTATGTCGGAGGTGTTCCAGAGGGGCGGGTTCAACCTGACACCGGAGCAGTTTCTTGTGATGGACACGCTCTGGGACGAGGGCGTGCTGACCCAGCAGCAGATCGCCGACATCACGATGAGGGACAAAAACTCCATTGTGAAACTGATAGACGGGTTGGAGAACAGGAAACTTGTCCGCCGCATGAGCAATCCAAAGGACAGGAGGCAGAACCTCATCGAGGTCACGCCATATTCCCGGAAAATCAAGGACAAGGTGACGGAACTTTCGCTTGAGGCGGTCGCCACGATTGCCGGGGACATTCCGCGTGAGGAACTGGAGACCTTCGTCAAGACACTTGCGCAGATGGAAAGGAACATGAACCCTAAGTCCGATCTTGAGGGACTCGCGAAGAAATATCCGACTAAAAAGAAAGGCGGTGGGCAGACTGTATGACCTCCTGATGAAGGACTATCGCCTGAAGGAAGGCCTTAACGCATGCATCAACTGCGGCACGTGCACGGCCATCTGCCCGGCGGCGGAGTTCTATCGTTACGATCCGAGAAGGATAGTGGCATCGTCCAGAGCAAGGATGAGAACGAGATTGAGAAGTTGCTCAAAAGCGACACGATCTGGTACTGCGGTGAGTGTATGAGCTGCGTGACGAGATGTCCTCGGAAGAACGCTCCGGGGCTCATCATCATGGCTTTGCGCAACCTTTCCATCGAGCTTGGCTATTTCATCGAATCGGAGAAAGGCCGTCAGCAGTTCCTTTTGACCAAGGACTTGTGCGCCAACGTGTTGGACTACGGCTACTGCGTCTATCCACGTCGCTTTGACTATGCCGGGCACCCGGAGGCCGGAAAGGTCTGGGAATGGGAGGAGAAGCATCTGGACGATGTGTTCGAAAGGCTCGGTGCCAATCTGGACGGAGAAGGACCAGGAGCGATGCGTCGCATCCCACAGGAGGACCGTGACCAGCTCAAAAGGATCTTTGACGAGACCGGAGCCACCGAAAGGATGGAGAAAGTTCGGGAGGCTGGTCTGAAAAAGGCCGCGGAGATGGGTCTTACCGAGGACGAGTTCATAGCGAAAATCTACACGGACAGTGATCCGAAACACTTAAATCAATAGCCCTCAATGATCTACGAAGGCAAACAGAAAATCTGGTCAGACTACCAGAAAGAGATACCGGACGATCACTATTTCTACGTCCGCAGCTGCATCAGGCAGAGTTTCTTTCCTGCGTCGGAGGCGACTTTCCTGAGGATAACAAGGCAGGAACTGGGCAAGGATATATTCGAGACTGAGCATCACACCACCTGTGGTGGCATCGCCTACCACTCAGACACCATCCCGCAAGAGACCGTGATGACGATCATCGCGCGCCAGTTCGCACTCATGACGAAGAACGGCTACGAGAACTACGTCTGCTCCTGCATCACCTCCTTCGGCCTCTACTGCGAGACGATGGAGACTTGGCGGGAGTTCCCTGAGCTGGAGGCAAAGGTGCGCTAGAACCTTTGGAAGTCCTGCAAATTGGAGTTCAGCAAGCCGAAATTCCTTGTGCACGCCAGCGACCTCATCTACAAGTACCGCAACCTCATCGCGGCTCAGGCGAAACACAAGCTCGTGAATATTCACACCGGCCGCCCGCTCCGTGTGGTGGAGCACATCGGCTGCCACTATTCGAAGATGTTCCCGTCAAAGGGAGTCGGGGGCGCTGAATATCCTTACGTCCTCGTCGGAATGGTCGAGGCGTGGGGTGGCGAGATCGTTGACTATCCGGAGCGCCGGCACTGCTGCGGATTCGGCTTTCGCCAGTACCTCATCAAGGGCAACAGAAGCTACTCCATCTCCAACACCCACAAGAAGTTCGAGAGCATGGAGCCGTTCCACCCGGACATGATCATCACCAACTGCCCAGGATGCCCGTATTTCCTTGACAGATGGCAATATGTGATCGCGGAATCGACCGGCAAGACATACGGAGAGCAGGGGCACGGAATCCCAGTGTTCACCTACGAAGAAGTGGCTGGCCTCGTGCTCGGCTACGACCCTTGGGACCTTGGACTCCAGACCCACCAGGTCAGCGTCGAGCCGCTCCTGGACAAGATGGGTGTTGAATATGACCCCGCCCGCAAGTTCCTCGGCAAGAACGGCAAGGACATCGGCCGCCCCGGATGGAGGACTTTTCTACCCGATTTTCTACCGCTTTTTTGTCTGGATCAATCCCGGGCATGTTACGTTAAGGGGATTGTTCTTCTTTTTCCTGATGGACTTCTTCCTGCTCTATGTGCTTACCGGAGTCGGATTGGCTATATTCAAAAGATTCAGATCCATTGTGCTTGGAATGCGCCACACCACGAAGCCATCGCTGGCCGACCGGGTGGCTCTCTACAGTCTTTGGATGATTTTCCCGTTGAGGCTTCTGGCCGAGAGTTTCACGGCAGACCTAAGCGGTGGAAGTTTCCTGACTGTCCCCGTCAACCATCTGTGGCACTGGATATTCGGAAACAAATTGTTCTTCATGCCGGTGTGGTGGGCATATTCAATATGTTTGGGTCTCTTTTTCGCCGCGATGCCATTCAGCCGCTACATGCACATCCTGACGGAGGTTCTGTGGATTTTGCTGCGCAATGCCGGCATCCAGCCCCGTCATCCTCGCAAAGGTGTCGCTGAGGCGGAAATCTACGCCTGCTCCAGCTGTGGATTGTGTCTGGATGCCTGCCCTATGAACGTGCGGAAGAAGAATCTGAAACATTCATCGGTCTATTTCATCCGCTTCCTGCGTCGGCATAACGAAAGGAAGATCAATGACATCGCTGACAAGTGCCTGATGTGCGACAAGTGCCATGCGCTTTGTCCCGTCGGGGTTGACGCCCCGTCGCTCAGACGAGCCCAACGTGCCACGGTTAACAATTCGCTGCCGTATGACTATTCCTATTTGAAGGCTAACCTCCCGGTCCTTGAGCCTGTCGAAGTGACCTCTGATATTCAAGAATCATCATCTGGAGAGAAAGTAATGTACTTCGCCGGCTGCATGACCCACCTGACCCCAAGGATCATCAAGTCCGTCGAAAAAGTCTTCAAGTCCGCTGGAGTGGGTTACATCTTCGCCGACCGCGATGGAGGAATATGCTGCGGCCGCCCTCTGATGCTGGCCGGCAAGGCAGATGCCGCCTACGGGACCATCTCCGCCAACCGAAGTATGATCCTCTCTTCCGGCTGCCGCACCCTAGTCCTCTCTTGTCCAATCTGTTACAAAATCTTTAAAGATGAATATGCCCTCGAAGGCGTTGATGTCCTTCATTACACCCAGTTCATCAAACGTCTGACCGAAGAGGGCAAACTGAAGCCAGTCGCTGGAGACGAGCGCGTAGTCTATCACGATCCATGCGAGCTTGGCCGCGGCTGTGGAGTTTACAAAGAGCCTCGTGAAGTTCTAGGTAAGGTCGGCACTTTGGTGAAAGCCTCCAAAGAAGGCGATGAAAGCATCTGCTGCGGAGGCAGCCTAGGCAGTCTCACCCTCGACGCCCGTGACCGCGCCAAGATCACTGAGTCCTCTGTCGCTAACCTGTTGGCAAACAACCCACAAACAATCGTAACCGCCTGCCCTCTCTGCCTAAAGACCTTCTCAGAGTCCACCCCGGACACCGTCAGGGTCCAAGACTTCGCGGAACTGATCTCCCATCATCTTTAATCCGTCTAAATTCCCGTCTATAACTTCGCCCTCCTCTCCACTCCGCGACATTCGACAACACTTAATTCCTATAATGTCGTTCAAGTCCTCCGCGCGGCCACCTTCGGCAACACTTAAGCCCCGAAATGTCATTCACCTTCTCCGCGCGGCTATCTGAAGATAGACTATTTTGTTTAACGTGCTGATTATAAGCCCAGTCAATAAATGACTAGTAAGTGGGCAATGCACTGTTGCTGGCATTGAAATAAGCTGAGCTGAATCCTTGTTACTTAGAAAATGTAGCCAAGCGTTACTGAATATGTCTGGGAGCGGGCCTTGAGGTCTCCTCCTTTGAATAAATTGTTGACCTGGTTGCGACCGCTGACGTCAAAGATAATTTGTCCGATAACGAACCCTATACTGTAATTAAGTCCATACTGATTCTTGTTGATTTCCAGAGCTTTGCCGGACAAGGTAAAATCCTCGATGTTGCTTTTCAGAATGCGGGAGTAATAGCCTCCGAATCCCACAAATCCTCTGAATCCGCCCCCGGTTTGAAGCATTACCATGGCCGGAACCGTTACCGCCTGATGGTGGACTCTGACGAAAGACGAGTAAGGGTCGGTGTCGTCAGGAAACTTTGCGCTGCCATATTCATAAAGACCTCTGACATTCAACCCGAAGTTTCCTGAATTTACCTGCATCTGGACTCCGGCGCTTCCTCCGTACCCCTCTTTTGTGATTAACGCAGACTTGTGGAAATTCATGCCCGCTCTGTCAACCGAGGCCACAAGCCCGAACTCGAAAGCCGGAGCATTCAACGCATGCTTTCTGGCCACATGCCCGCTTTTCTCGAACGATGAGTCCGAGGCTATCGTCAACGTGACGTCAGAGATGTAACCTGCTACCTTGTCGAGTCCTTCATAGTCAATGATCTCAGCGTCATCCTCTGGCTTATGGTACGGAGACTTGATCCCCGTTGTCACGGCAAGTGTCGGGATGCCTTTGCTTGCGAACCCTTCTGTGTCCGTGGCCGTGAAAATGGATTTCTCGAACTTGACCGGATCCACCACGATAGAGAACCTGTCGGCCTCCTCCGTCAGAATCCTTTGGCCGTCCTTGATGGTAGCGGCTCCCTCCAGCTTCAGCTTTCCGGAAGCCTTGTACCAACCGACCATGTCCAGACTCATCATAAGTTTGATCTTATCCAGACCGACAGCCTTTACCAAAGTATCTGCCAAGGCTTTGGAACCCCAAAGACCGAGTTCCTCCGCATCAAACGCCGCGATGATCACGCTTCTTCTAAGACTGTCGCGTCTGGAATAAAGCTCACGAGCGACCTCAATCAGTGCGGCGGATCCTGAAGCGTTGTCGTCAGCTCCATTGTAGATTTTCCCGTTTCGTACTCCAAGATGGTCATAATGAGCGCCTAAGACGATATATTCATTTTTTAGCACCGGGTCGCTTCCCTCGATGACTCCGACAACATCAAAATACCTCGCATCGAATGACGAGTTCATTCCCCCGGCAGCGAAACGGAGGGACCAATCATCGAAGAATGGCTTGATGCCGATAGCCTCATACTGCTTTTTAATGTACGAGGCCGCTCTTCTTGAATATTCAGAACCTGCCGCGCGCCCTTTGAGAGAGTCCGCCGCAAGTATGTAAACGTGGTCTTTCAGCCGTTGCTGCCTGTTTTGCGCACCTGCCGTGATCCCCAGTAACATCAGTGCGATAAGGAAGAATCGTTTCATTGAAGTTCGTTGTTTGAAATAATGTCAAAAATAGGCATTATGTTCCTTAGAGCCAAACTTTTGTTCATGAATATTAATATGGAACATGAATATGAGCGTGGGATAAAAACGAGAATGGGTAATATATTAAAGGGATATTCCGGTAATCCAATAGGCAAAGGCGATAAGGTTGGAAAAGGAGATAAAGCTTTGCCGCAGGGTGACGTTCTGTCGGCAGCGTGTCAATGTACGTGGCTGCCAAAACGGGGCTTTCCTGCCAAATTGGCATATTCAAGAATGTGGCATAACATTCGATAATACTCCTTGCGTCCGAGTTCGGCAACGAGACCAGCGAACGAAAGAACGTTAGGTTTCGGAACGAGCGGGACCAAAAAACAATGTCCGGTTTCGGAAACGGAGCCAGACGATAAAAAGAAAATAGGAGATAAAAGAATATGGGAAAAATTATTGGTATCGACCTTGGAACCACGAATTCGTGCGTTGCGGTCATGGAAGGCAACCAGCCTACCGTCATAATCAACAATGAGGGTGAAAGAACCACCCCTTCTGTAGTCGCCTTTACCGATGGCGGAGAAAGAAAAATCGGTAACCCTGCAAAGCGTCAGGCCATCACAAACCCGCAGAACACAGTCTTCTCCATCAAGAGATTTATGGGTGAGACTTATGATCAGGTTCAGAAGGAGATCGCCAGAGTTCCTTACAAGGTTGTGAGAGGCGAGAACAACACTCCACGTGTTGAAATCAACGGCAAACTCTACTCTCCTCAGGAGATTTCAGCCATGATTCTTCAGAAGATGAAGAAGACTGCTGAGGACTACCTCCGTCAGGAAGTCACAGAGGCTGTCATCACAGTGCCTGCCTACTTCTCTGACTCACAGCGTCAGGCCACAAAGGAGGCCGGTAAGATCGCAGGACTCGATGTCAAGAGAATCATCAACGAGCCGACTGCTGCCGCGCTTGCCTACGGTCTTGACAAGAAGAACAAGGATATGAAGGTCGCTGTGTATGACCTTGGTGGTGGTACATTCGATATTTCCATCCTTGAGCTTGGTGGCGGAGTCTTCGAGGTTAAGTCAACCAACGGTGACACACACCTTGGAGGTGACGACTTCGATCAGGAAATCATCAACTGGCTTGCGGAAGAGTTCGCAAAGGACAACGGTGGAATTGACCTGAAGAAAGACCCGATGGCTCTTCAGAGATTGAAGGAGGCCGCTGAGAAGGCTAAGATTGAACTGTCCAACCAGACTTCGACCGAGATCAACCTGCCTTACATTATGCCGGTTGACGGAATCCCAAAGCACCTTGTAAAGACTCTTACGAGAGCTAAGTTCGAGCAGCTTTGCGACAACCTCTTCCAGAGATCAATAGAGCCTTGCCGTCAGGCACTCAAGGACGCTGGTCTGAATGCTTCCGACATTGACGAGGTACTTCTTGTGGGCGGTTCCACACGTATCCCTAAGGTACAGGAACTTGTCAAGGAGTTCTTCGGCAAGGAGCCTAACAAGAGTGTCAACCCAGACGAGGTAGTCGCTATCGGAGCCGCAATTCAGGGTGGTGTACTCGCAGGTGATGTGAAGGATGTGCTTCTGCTTGATGTCACTCCGCTGTCACTTGGAATCGAGACCCTTGGTGGTGTGATGACGAAGCTCATTGAGTCCAACACGACCATCCCTACCCACAAGTCACAGGTGTTCTCCACCGCGGCTGACAACCAGCCTTCAGTTGAGATTCATGTACTTCAGGGTGAGCGTCCAATGGCAAAGGACAACAAGGAAATCGGTGTGTTCCATCTTGACGGAATCGCACCGGCTCCGAGAGGAATACCTCAGATTGAGGTTACCTTCGACATCGACGCCAACGGTATTCTGAATGTGTCCGCCAAGGATAAGGCCACAGGCAAGGAGCAGAACATCAGAATCGAGGCTTCATCTGGCCTGTCCGAGGCTGAGATCCAGAGGATGCGTGACGAGGCGAAAGCCAACGAGGCGGCTGACAAGGAGGTCAAAGAGAAAGTTGACAAGATCAACAACGCTGACGCTCTTTGCTTCCAGTCTGACAAGAACCTCAAGGACTATGGCGACAAGATTCCTTCTGACAAGAAGTCAGCCATCGAATCCGCCCTCGGCTCTCTTAAGGAGGCTGTCAAGAATCAGAACATCTCTGACATCGACCGCTACATCGAGGAACTCAACAAGGCTTGGAACGCCGCCTCTGAGGATATGAACCGCGCCGCACAGGCCGGTGCCCAGCAGGGACCTCAGAACCCTTATGGTCCACAGGCCGGTCCGCAGGGTCCACAGAACGGTCCGGACGATCAAGGTCCTGACGAGCAGTAATATGGATCTGTAAGCAGAGAAAAAAGGAAGTCTAGAAATAGGCTTCCTTTTTTTTTATGCTCATAGGAAGTTAGGAAGGATCATTGTCGTGCGCACATTCATCTGACTTTTGTATATCAAAATGTTAGTGAATATTTGAATAACATTTCTTTCCGAAACGAAAAAATCACTATCTTTGTAAAAATGTAAGATGATTAACTGATTATAGTCCGGTTTTTATGAGCGCTGCTAAAAGTATATGTGACAACAAGGCGGTAGTCTATCTGCTGTCGGTCTTTGCAATTGTGCTTTGGGGAATGTCCTATATCTGGAGCGACAAACTGATCGCCTTGAATGTTCCGATCTTCTATTTCGTTCCTATCAGAATCTTTCTTGCGGGCATAGTACTCCTTTTGTTCAACATATTCACAAAGTCATTACGATCTATCGCCCGCAAAGACAGGCTGAAGTTTGCTTTTTTGGCTCTGTTTGAACCCTTGATCTATTTTCTTTGTGAAACCTATGGCATCAAAGAGACTGGATCGCCGACCATCAGCGCGATGATCATCGCCTCCGTACCGATCTTTTCAGTAGGAGCCGGCGCATTGCTCTTCAAGGAACGCATTTCTGTCTTGAACTGTTTCGGGATCGCAGTGACTCTGTGCGGCATCTGCCTTGTCCTTCTGAATCAAGGAAGTGATAATGGCACGCCTCACAACCTCATTCTTGGTGTCATTCTGCTGATGATTGCCGTCTTCTCGGAAGTCGGGCACGCCTCGCTTACAAAGCTTCTTGCGGATGGTTACAAACCGCAGGTCATAGTGATGTACCAGTTCCTGATAGGCTCCGTGTATTTCCTTCCGTTTTTTCTTACGAAAGGAATTGAGAATTTCGATGCCAGACTTCTTTCATGGGATGTCCTTGAACCGATTATCTGTCTTTCCGTTCTTTGCTCCAGCCTCGCTTTCTCCCTTTGGGCAATGACCATCAAGAGACTTGGCGTGGGCAAGTCCAGCGTATTCCTCGCCATGATGTGCGTGGCCACCGCCCTTGTCGCCGAAGTAATCGGTCGCGAGCACCTTTCTGTCCTCCAGTGGCTTGGAGTATTAGTTGCCGTCCTTGGCATAGTCCTCTCCCAGTACTGCTGCACAAAGAACCTCAAATGTTAGCGACATCCGGTCGACAACGTGGCCGACGCTATGTTGCCGCGGCGTTTTCCATAAGTTATTCAGCTAAGAGTACCCTTTAGAAGTACCCGACTGATGAACGGTGTCTGGTGGCAGTACGGGATGAAGGCGAGGGACGGAACGGGTTTCGTGATGATGAGGTTGGCGAGTTTGCCGACGGTCACAGAACCGAGGATGTCCGCGACACCCATCGCGTAGGCGGAGTTCAGGGTGCAGGCGTTGAAGGACTGGGCCGGGGTGAGGCGCATTCTGATGCAGCCCAAGGCCATCACGAAACGCATGTCGCCGGAAGGGGATGAACCTGGGTTGTAGTCCGAGGCCAGGGCCAGTCCGAGACCCGCACTGACATATTCCTTGGCCCTGCCGTAGGGGATTCCGAGGAAAAATGAAGATCCGGGGAGCATCGTCGGCATTGTCCGTGAGTCCCTTAGAGCCTCGATCTCCGCGTCGGTGGTGCGCTCAAGATGATCGACCGAAAGGGCGTTGTGCCTCACGGCCACCTGAACGCCGCCCGAACAGGCCAACTCATTGGCGTGGATTTTCGGGATGAGGCCGTAACGCTCACCGGCTGAGAGGATTCGGTCCGTCTCGTCAACGGTAAAGAAGCCCTCGTCGCAGAACACATCGATATATTCGGCAAGCCCTTCGGTGGCGACAGCGGGGATCATCTCCTCGCAGACGAGGTTGACATATTCATTCTGCCGGCCCCTGAAGGCTCTGCCGACGGCGTGCGCCCCGAGGAAAGTCGCCTTGATGGTGGTGTGAGACTCGCTCTTGATGCGGCGGATCACCCGGAGCATCTTCAGCTCGTCCTCTGTCGTGAGGCCGTAGCCGCTCTTGATCTCGATCGCGCCGGTTCCCTTGGCGGTCATCTCCCGGACGCGGGTCATTGTCTGTGAATATAATTCCTCTTCGCTCGTGCGGTGGAGCAGGTCGGCGGAGTTGAGGATTCCGCCTCCACGGGCGGCTATCTCCTCATAGCTCAGGCCGTTGATCTTGTCGATGAACTCCCGCTCACGCGTTCCGGCGTAGCAGATGTGGGTGTGGGAGTCGCAGAAAGCCGGCATCACCATACCGCCCTCAGCGTCAATCACTTCATCCTGTGGCCCTGACGTGGGACACTCCGACATATTCCCGAATCCGGAGATCCTTTCGCCCTCGATTGTGAGATAGGCGTCCTTCAACGAACCGACCTCGTCCATTTCGGCGCCCCGCTTGCGCGGGACACCTTCGGGAACGATTCCTATGAGTTCGCCTATGTTGGTGATTATGGTCATCTTATGAATTCGATGGATTTCTGGATGAGCGGATGCATATAGACATCGTCGCTGATGAACGGCACGACCTTGCGGTAGTCATTGAATATTCCCTCGATGGTCTCGGAGGACTTGTTGCCGGCCAATTGGTGCCTGAAATCGAGAGCCTGAGCCGCGTTGAACAATTCTATGGCAAGGACTTCCTCGCAATTGTCAACCACACGCACAAGTTTCGTGGCGGCGTTCGAGCCCATGCTCACGTGATCCTCCTGACCCTGTGAGGACGGGATGGAGTCCACGGACGCCGGCCAACAGAACCCCTTGTTCTGGCTCACGATCGATGCCGCCGTGTACTGCGGGATCATGAATCCGCTGTTGAGGCCAGGAGTAGCCACCAAGAATTTCGGCAGGCCTCGCTGACCGGAAATCAGACGGTATATTCTTCTCTCCGAGATGTTTGCGAGTTCGGACATCGCGATCGCCAGCGTGTCCATCGGGATGGCGATAGGTTCCCCGTGGAAGTTGCCGGCGGAGATGATCATGTCCTCGTCAGGGAAGACGTTAGGGTTGTCCGTCGCGCTGTTGATCTCGTTCTCGATCACCGACTCAACGTAGCGGATGTTGTCCTTGACCGCCCCGTGGACCTGCGGAATGCAGCGGAATGAATATGGGTCCTGAACGTGCTCCTTGTGGTTCCTGATCAGCTCACTGCCCTCAAGCAGGGCCATGAACCTGGCCGCCGTGTCTATCTGTCCCTTGTGCGGACGGAGCAGGTGCGTAAGCGGCAGGAACGGCTCGATGCGCCCGTCGTAAGCCTCCAAGGACATCGCCCCGATTCTGTCCGCCCACTCCGAAAGCCTGTGGCACTGGATCAGAGACCAGATGGCGTGCGCGCTCATGAACTGCGTTCCGTTCAAAAGCGCGAGACCTTCCTTGGACTGAAGGCTGATCGGCTTCCAGCCCATCTCGTCCCACACCTCCTTGCTTGGCCTTACCTTGCCCTTGTAGAGAACCTCTCCGAGTCCGATCAGCGGAAGGCTGAGGTGGGCGAGGGGAGCGAGGTCTCCGGACGCGCCAAGGGAACCCTGCTGATAGACAATCGGAAGGATGTCGTTGTTGAACATGTCCAGAAGCCTCTGGACTGTAACTAGTTGCGCTCCGGAATGCCCGTAGGACAGGGACTGCGCCTTGAGCAAAAGCATCAGCCTCACGATCTGCGGGCGTACCGTCTCTCCGGTTCCGCAGGCGTGGGACATCACCAGATTGTGCTGAAGCTGGGAAAGCTGGTCGGCGGGGATGGTGACGTTGCACAGCGAGCCGAATCCCGTGGTCACTCCATAGACCGGACGGCCTATGTCCTCCATCTTGCTGTCCAGATACTTACGGCATTTCTCGATGGCCGCCACAGCCTCTGGGCCGAGTTCGACCCTCTCGTGGTTCTCAAGTATGGTTTTCAGCCTCTCGAGGCTGAGATGTTCGTGTGAGATGATGTGTGTCATAGTTCTTCAATCGCTTTTCTGACAATGTTTTCGTCCGCAATGTTCGGTACTGTAACCTTGAGTTCAGGGGTGCGGCCCATTTCCCTTAAGATGGCGTGCTCAGCGCCCTCGTTTCGCGCCCAGCTGCGGCGGGCTATTCCGTTGTTCACGTCCCAGAACAGCATCTGGGTGATGTGCCTGTCCGAATCAGCTGATCCGTCGATCACCATTCCGAATCCTCCGTTGATCACCTCGCCCCAGCCTACTCCGCCTCCGTTGTGGAGCGAAACCCATGTGGCTCCACGGAATCCGTCACCGATGACGTTCTGGACGGCCATGTCAGCGGTGAACCGTGATCCGTCGTAGATGTTGGAAGTCTCGCGGAACGGTGAATCGGTTCCGGACACATCGTGATGGTCGCGGCCAAGCACGATCGGAGCGAAAATCTCACCTTTGCGGATGGCCTCGTTGAAGGCGAGGGCGATCTTGGTCCGGCCCTCGCAGTCAGCGTAGAGGATGCG